>CAJUFO010000003.1 GCA_910585615.1 uncultured Acetatifactor sp. | reverse complement strand
CCCCTTGGGGGGCCTCTTGCAAACCCCCACTTGAAGTGGGGGTTGGTGACTTAGAGGTTGTTTTTTGGACAGGTTTCACTTATAATGGAGTTAGGGCATTGCAAATATTAATACTATAGGAGGGTTTCCAATGGTCCAGTTAATTGTAGGCAATAAGGGTAAAGGTAAGACAACGCAGCTATTGGAGAAGGTGAATAGCGAAATCAAGGAGATTGCAGGCAATATCGTATATCTTGATAAGAATGCCAAACATATGTACGAGCTGAACAATAAGGTGCGTCTGATTGACGTCTCCCAGTACATGATTGAGAACAGCGACGAGTTCGTGGGCTTCGTCAGCGGCATCGTCTCCCAGGATCACGACCTGCAGCAGATGTATTTCGACAACTTCTTAAAGATAGCATGCCTTGAGGGTCAGGAAATCGGATCCGTTATGAAAAAATTGGAAAAACTCAGCAATAGTTATGGAGTGGATTTCATCTTGAGCATATCCATGGATGAGTCTCAGCTCCCGGAAGATTTGAAGGACAAAGTCATTGTGTCCCTGTGATGAAATATAGGCTACAATGTCATAGATGATTGGATTGATTACACACGAAAGCCTCGGAAAGTTCTATCCCGGGGCTTTTGTTTGGAGGCGTTGGATTGGCAAAGGGCAGGAAAGGCAGGAAATCAAGCAGAGGCTCTCAAAGGAACCGGAATGTTCCCCGGGACGGGAACGTCTCCCGCGACAGGGAACGGAACGGCAGTGCCCACAGGAAGGGGAGGAGCGCCCCAAAGAAGGTAACCAAGATAAGGAAATACCGAAAGCCTCTGAACCTGAATATCGGGATGCTGATCTTCGGTGTCATTTTCTTTTATGTGGTGGTCTGCGTCATCCTCTATTTCCAGACCAGCCATATCGTCCGATATGAAGTGAAGGAGGGCTCTCTTGCTACGGACACGGTATATACAGGTGTAGCTCTGCGGGATGAGACGGTGGTCTGTGCCGAGACGGCAGGCTACGTGAACTATTATGCAAGAGAGGGAGAGCGGGTGGCGAAGAACAATCTGGTCTATATCGTGGACGAGACAGGCCGCCTGAACGAAGAACTGGAGAATCTGAGCCTTGGGGAAAATTCCCTCTCCGACAGGGAGCTGATGGATTTCAGGAATGAAATCGTGAATTTCGTCCATGGATTTCGGCCCGAGGAGTATGGCAGTACATATGATTTCAAATATTCCATGAAGAATACGGTGCTGAAGCTGGCCAATACCAATATGCTCCAGAGCGTCAGCGACTTGGGAGGCGACACAGGCGGGAACATCGTCAACTATTTCAATGCGCCCGACACGGGGATAGTGACCTATTGGACAGACGGATATGAGGGCCTGACGGCACAGGAGGTGACGGAAGCCATCTGGGACGATGCGGCATATGAGAAGAAGCTGATGATGGGAAATTCCCTTGTGGCCGCGGGAGATGCGGTCTATAAGCTGTCGACCAGCGAGGACTGGTCCATCGTCATCCCGGTGGATCCTGTCAGGGGCGCACAGCTCCAGGAGGAGGGCTTCGTGAAGGTCCGCTTCCTGAAGAATCAGTACGAATCCTGGGGGGAGACCAAGCTCCTCACCAATGGTGACGGCAACACCTATTTGCAGCTATCCTTCACCAATTCCATGGTCACCTTTGCCATGGACAGGTTCCTGGACGTGGAGCTGATTGTAGAGGACGAGACGGGACTGAAGATACCGGTGTCGTCCATTGTGGAGAAAGAGTTCTTCCTGATACCGGAGGAGTATGTGGTACCCGGCGGCAACAATGGCGGGGACAGCATCCTGCGGCAGACCTTTTTAGAGGACGGCACGCTCTCCAGCGAGGTGCTGGAGATTGATGTGTACTATTTTGATGATGATACAAAGGAATACTATCTGGACAGCTCTATCCTGAATGCCGGGGATAATCTCTACAAGACGGACAGCCAGGAAACATTTACGGTAAGCAAGCGGGCGACGCTGATTGGCGTATATAATATCAACAAAGGGTACGCGGATTTCAAGCAGATTACCATATTGGACCAGAATGACGAATATGCTATCGTAGAGCCGAATATGAAATACGGCCTGAGCGTGTACGACTATATCGTTCTGAATGCGGAATCCGTGAAGGACGATCAGCTCATCAAGCAATGAATATATAAGAACCATATGCATATGGAAGAAGAGGAACCCAGGAAGATGGGTATTCCAAGGAGGATGAAAAAGTGGTACGGGAAAATATGGAGGATGTAAAGGAAAGAATAAGGGTGGCCTGTGGGAGAGCGGGCCGCCCGCAGAGCGACGTGACGCTGATAGCGGTCAGCAAGACGAAGCCTCTGGAGTTCGTGCGTGAAGCCTATGAGGCCGGGGCCAGGGATTTCGGCGAAAACAAGGTGCAGGATCTCCTGGACAGGATTGATGCGCTGCCCTCGGACATCCGCTGGCATATGATAGGGCATCTGCAGAGGAACAAGGTAAAGTATATCATAGGTAAGGTGGCAATGATACACAGCGTGGATTCCCTGCGGCTGGCGGAGGAAATCAGCAGGGAGTCCGTGAAGCACCAGGTGGACACCGACATCCTGATAGAGGTCAATGTGGCCGGGGAGGAGAGCAAGTTCGGTGTCTCTGTGGAGGAGGCCCCTCGGTTGGCGGAGGAAATTTCCAGGATGCCTGCCGTGCATGTGCGCGGTTTGATGACCATAGCCCCTTTTGTGGAAAATGCAGAAGAGAATCGCCAATATTTCCGTAAATTGAAGCAATTGTCTGTTGACATAGAGAGGAAAAACATTGATAATGTTAATATGACTGCCCTGTCCATGGGTATGACAGGAGATTATTCTGTAGCGATAGAAGAAGGAGCCACCTGTGTCAGAGTGGGCACTGGGATATTCGGCGAGAGAGGGCCTTGGCATTGAACCTGACAGCGAAAGGCATGGTGTGAAAGAATGGGTGTAATGGATAAGTTTCTGAACTATATGAAATTAAATGGCGAAGAGGATGAAGAGTACTATGATGACGACTATCTGGACGAGGAGGACGATGAACCGGCGCCCCCTCCCAGAAGGTCTTCCTCAAAGGTAAGGGATATGGAGGATTACGAGGACGAGCGCATGTCTGCGGCCCCCGTGAAAAGACAGTCCGCATCCTCGAGCAAAATAACGCCGATTAAGCAATCTACATCCCGAAGGGTTGGTGGCGGCAGCAGCATGGAAGTCTGTGTAATCAAGCCTACATCCGTGGAGGATGCCAGGGAGATTACGGAGACGCTCCTGGCCAACCGCACAGTGGTGCTGAACCTGGAGGGGCTGGACGTGGAGGTAGCCCAGCGAATCATAGATTTCACCAGCGGATCCTGTTTTGCCATATCCGGGAATCTTCAGAAGATATCCCATTATATTTTTATCATCACTCCGTCCAGCGTGGACATATCCGGCGACTTCCAGGATATCTTCAACGATTCCTTTGAGATGCCGCTGAATACATAATACATCTGCGGACTTGATTTGTGCGGAAGCGTATTGCTGACAGAGAGGTACGGTGGAGAAATGTCTGAGAGAATGTCTGTTCTGTATAATAAAAAACCCTGCTACGATATCGTGTTCACGAAGGACTTCGGCGAGCTGGCGGAGGAGCTTGCCGCTCTGGAATGCGGAACCAAAAAACTCTGTGTCATTACGGATTCCAAGGTGGATGAGCTCTATGGGGAAGAGGTGCTGCGGCTGCTGGAAGGAAAGTGCGTGAAAGCGGTGAAGTATGTCTTTCCCCAGGGGGAGGCGAGCAAGACCCTGGATACCGTGAAGGACATCTATCGTTTCCTGATTGAGGAGGGCTTTGACCGCAAGGACATGCTCCTGGCTCTGGGCGGAGGCGTCACGGGCGATATCACAGGGTATGCGGCGGCCACCTATCTGCGGGGAATCGATTATGTCCAGATTCCCACCACATTGCTGGCCCAGGCGGACAGCAGCATCGGCGGTAAGACAGGCGTGGATTTCGACGGCTACAAGAATATGGTAGGCGCGTTCAAGATGCCCAGGCTGGTCTATATGAATCTGGCGGCCCTCCAGACGCTGGAGGACAGGCAGTATTTTGCAGGCTTTGCCGAGGTCATGAAGCACGGGCTGATCAAGGATGCCCCCTTTTATGAGTGGCTGATAGAGAATATGTACGAGATTTGCGAGCGCGATTTGACGGTGCTCCAGGAAATGATGGTCCGCAGCTGCAACGTGAAGCGGGTGGTGGTGGAGAAGGATCCCACGGAGCAGGGAGACCGGGCGTTGCTGAATTTCGGCCATACCATAGGTCATGCCATCGAGAAGGCCAAGGGATTCGGGCTGTACCACGGAGAGTGCGTGGCCCTGGGGGCAGTGGCCGCCGCTTATATTTCCTGGAAGCGGGAGCTCCTTGCCATGGAAGAGTATTACGAGATACGGGACATGTTCGTTCCCTTCTACCTTCCCATCTCCGTGGACGATCTGGATGCGCAGGAGATTCTGCGCCTGACGAAATCCGACAAGAAGATGGAATCCGGCCAAATCAAGTTCGTGCTGCTGAAAAAGATTGGAAAGGCTGTCATTGACAGGACAGTGACCGATGAGGAAATCATCGCGGCCATCAACGAGATTAATTTCAGCGAAGAGGATGCCCATGCGTAAAGACAAGAATTATGGTTTTTTATGGATAGATATGCTGATTGCGGCGGCACTGCTGGCCTTCGATCAGTTCACGAAATACCTGGTGACCGTCAATCTGAAAGGCCGGCCGGCCCTGGTGCTGATAGAGGGAGTTTTAGAGCTGCAGTATTTTGAGAACACGGGAATCGCGTTCAGCCTGTTCCAGGAGCGGAAGGCCTTTATCCTGATCACCGGGTTCCTGGTGCTGGCAGCGGTCCTGTTCTTCCTGTTCAGGGTGCCCAGGGAGGGGCGGTTCCGGGTGGTGCATGTGCTGATGTCCGTGCTGATTGCCGGGGCCCTGGGCAATATCGTGGACAGGCTCCGGTTCGATTATGTGGTGGATTTCATTTCCTTTGTGCTGATTCACTATCCTATCTTCAATGTGGCCGACTGCTACATTGTGGTATCCGCTATCCTGCTGTTCCTCCTGTTCATGTTCGTCTATAAGGAGGCGGATCTGGAATTCCTGAGCTTCCGGAAAAAGGGACAGGCAGAATAGGGGAGATTCCATGGACGAATTCCGTTATGCGGATGAATTCCGCTATGAGATAACTGAAGAATGGGAAGGGGAGCGAATCGATAAGTGTCTTGCCATGCTTATCGATTCTTTGTCGCGCTCCTTTATCCAGAAGCTGATAAAGGAAGAGGCCGTCACGGTGGACGGCGTCCCCGTAAAGGGGAGCTATCGGGTGAAGGCGGAGGAGCAGCTTGCCTTCCTTCTGCCGAAGGCTGTGGAGCCGGATATCCTGCCGGAGGACATCCCGCTGGACATCCTGTATGAAGACGGAGATGTCATTGTCGTGGACAAGCCCAAGGGCATGGTGGTGCATCCGGCGGCGGGCCATTACAGCGGGACGCTGGTGAACGCGCTGCTGTATCACTGCGGGAAGGAGCTCTCTGGAATCAACGGGATCCTTCGGCCCGGCATCGTCCACCGGATCGACATGGATACCACGGGCTCCATCATCGCCTGCAAGAACGACAGGGCACATGCCTGCATTGCGGCCCAATTGAAGGAGCACACGCTGACAAGGCGCTATCAGGCAATCTGTCATGGCGTACTGAAGGAGGATGAGGGGATCGTCGACAGGCCCGTTGGCCGTCATCCCTCCGACCGGAAGAAGATGGCTGTGACAGAACGCGGCGGAAAGGCCGCGGTCACCCATTACCGTGTGCTGGAGAGGTTCAGGAGCCATACCTATATAGAATGTGTCCTGGAGACCGGGAGGACGCATCAGATCAGGGTGCATATGGCCTCTTTGGGCCACCCGCTGCTGGGGGACGAGCTGTACGGGGGCGATTGGAGGAACATTCCGTGGAAGAAGAGCATCCCCGCCCTCCAGCTCCGGGGGCAGACGCTCCACGCGAAGGTGCTGGGCTTCCGCCATCCCTCCACGGGGGAGTATGTGGAGGTGGACGCGCCTTTGCCGGAGTATTTTCATCAGTTGTTAAAAATACTTTAAATTTATTTCCTATTGTCTAAATCTTCCAAATGATATATAATAGAATTATGATAATAGAATCCTGTTTTGGATTCTATTATAGAATTATGGTATTTGTAAAAAAACTTCTATATTTAAAGAAAGCGAGGTATCAATATGAATACAGTGATTACGATTGGACGGCAATTCGGTTCGGCAGGGCGTGAAATCGGCGAAAAGGTAGCGGATTACTTCGGAATCAAATGTTATGACAAGGATCTCCTGACCAGGGCCGCCAAGGAGAGCGGGTTCTGCGAGGAGATGATCCAGAACCATGACGAGAGGCCTACCAACTCTTTTCTGTATAACCTGGTCATGGATACCTACTCTTTTGGCTATAACAATTCTTCTTTCGTGGATATGCCAATCAGCCATAAGGTCTTCCTGGCCCAGTTCGACACCATCAAGAAGATTGCGGACGAGGGGCCCTGCGTCATCGTAGGGCGCTGCGCGGACTATGCGCTGGCCGGCCGCACGAATGTGGTGAACCTGTTCATCTACGGCAATGACGAGGCCAAGACGAAGCATGTCATGGAGCGGTACAACTTAAGCGAGAGCAAGGCCAAGGACATGATCGTCAAGAAGGATAAGCAGCGCCAGAGCTATTACAATTACTATTCTTCCAAGAAATGGGGCCGGGCGGACAGCTACGACCTGTGCATCAACAGCAGCGTCCTGGGGGAGGACGGCACTGTGAACCTGATTGTCCAGTATGTGGAAGATTTTGAGAAGAAAAACGGTTGAAGCTATTGACAGAATGAGGCGCCTTGTGCTATGATGTCCTAGTGTGCATGATATGGTTGCATTTATGTAAGGTGTATGCGCACAAATGCCGCATGGTTCGGTAGAAGCGTGTCCGCAGAGCGCGGATGCCACCAAAGCCAGCGAGTAAAATGAACCTGTCGGTTCATGAATAGGAGGTGCCTAATTATGTACGCAATTATTGTAACGGGCGGAAAGCAGTACAAGGTTTCCGAGGGCGATGTCATCAGTGTCGAGAAGCTCGAAGGGGAAGCCGGCAGCGCCATTACCTTTGACCGTGTCATCGCTGTGAGCGACGAGGGACTGAAGGTAGGCCAGGATGTTGCCAACGCTACTGTATCCGGGACTGTGGTAGAGCAGGGCAAGGGTCGGAAAATCATTGTATACAAGTTTAAGAGAAAGACCGGCTATCACAAGAAGAACGGCCACAGACAGCTCTACACAAAGGTCAAGATTGACAAAATCAATGCATAATCAGCTATGACGACTGTAGTGATCTGCAGAGACAAAGATGGCTCCTACAGAGGCTTCTACTGTATGGGGCATGCGGGATACGCAAAGCGCGGCAGACCTGATATCCTCTGTGCGGCCATATCGGCCCTTACCATCGGCACCATCAATTCCCTGGAGGAACTGGCCCGGGAAAGGCTGACGGTCACGGAGAATGAGCAGACAGGATTTTTGAAGTGCGATTTTGAAAGCGTCCTGCAGGAAAAGTCGGGTTTCCTGATGGATTCCATGGTTTTTTCCCTGGAAAACCTGAGCAGGGAATACGGCGATAAGTATTTACAAGTAAAATTCGAGGAGGTGTAGACCATGTTTCGTATGAACCTTCAATTTTTCGCTCATAAAAAGGGAGTTGGTTCCACAAAGAACGGAAGAGACTCCGAATCTAAGAGATTAGGCGCGAAGAGGGCTGACGGACAGTTCGTGAAGGCTGGAAATATCCTTTACAGACAGCGCGGAACCAAGATTCATCCCGGCGTGAATGTAGGGAGAGGCGGAGATGATACTCTGTTCGCAAAGGTGGATGGTATCCTTCGTTTCGAGAGAAAGGGAAGAGACAGAAAGTGTGCTTCTGTCTATCCTGTAGAGGAATAGTTCAATCGGCAGGGACTCCAAACAATCCGTTTGGAGTCCTCGTTTTATGAAAGGTATCGTTTATGTTTGCAGACAGAGCCAAGATATATGTGAGGAGCGGCAAGGGCGGGGACGGCCATGTGTCCTTCCGCCGTGAAAAGTATGTGCCGGCAGGAGGGCCTGACGGTGGGGACGGCGGCAAGGGCGGAGACGTGATTTTCGTGGTGGACCAGGGCCTGAACACGCTGATCGACTTCCGTAATGTCCGGAAGTACAAGGCGCAGGACGGAGAGCCCGGCGGCAAACGCAACTGCCGGGGCAAGGACGGCAGTGACATTGTGCTGAAGGTACCTCCCGGGACGGTCATCAAGGAAGCGGCCAGCGGCCAGGTCATCGTGGACATGTCCGGCGACAACCGCCAGGTCACCCTCTTAAAGGGCGGGCGCGGCGGCAGCGGGAACCAGCACTATGCCACCAGCACCATGCAGGCCCCCACCTACGCCCAGCCGGGACGTCCGGCAAAGGAGCTGGAAATCCTGCTGGAGCTGAAGGTCATTGCGGATGTAGGTCTGGTAGGGCTGCCCAACGTGGGCAAATCCACATTTCTCGCCAGGGTCACCAACGCGAAGCCGAAAATCGCAAACTACCACTTTACCACCCTGAACCCCAACCTGGGCGTGGTGGATTTGGACGGCACCAACGGATTCGTCATCGCGGACATCCCGGGGCTGATTGAGGGAGCCTCGGAGGGTATCGGGCTGGGGCATGAGTTCCTGCGCCATATCGAGCGCACTAAGGTGATTATCCATATCGTGGACGCGGCCGGTACGGAAGGGCGCGACCCCATTGAAGATATCTACGCCATCAATAAGGAGCTGGACGCCTACAATCCGGATATCGCCAGGCGGCCCCAGGTCATTGCCGCCAACAAAATCGACGTAATCTACGACCGGGACGACAGCCCTGTGAATGCCATCAAGGCGGAATTCGAGCCAAAGGGGATTCCGGTATACCCTATCTCCGCAGTCAGCGGAGAGGGCGTGAGAGAGCTGCTGTACCATGTGAACGGGATGCTGGAGGAGCTCGGAAACGAGGTCACTGTATTCGAACAGGAGTTCTTCCCGGAGCAGGCAGCCGCCAATCAGAATGACCCTTATACTGTGGAGTACGATGCCGCCAAAGACGAGTACGTGGTGGAGGGCCCCCGGGTGGAGAAGATGCTGGGATACACCAATCTGGAAAGCGAGAAAGGCTTCGCCTTCTTCCAGAATTTCCTGAAGACCAACGGCATCCTGGAGCAGTTGGAGGCGCTTGGAATCCAGGACGGCGATACCGTCCGCATATACGGGCATTCCTTTGACTACTATAAATAACGAAGGTGGATAATCATGACTATGACGAGCAAGCAGAGAGCGTATCTGAAAAGTCTGGCCAGCAATCTGAAGCCTGTCTTCCAGGTGGGGAAGGCCAGCCTTACCCCGGAGCTGACAGCGGCTATAGAGGAGACGTTCAACAAAAACGAGCTGGTAAAGATCGCGGTGCTGAAGAACTGTGCGGACGACCCCAATGAGATAGCGGAGATGGTGGCGGGACGCACCCATTCCCAGGTGGTGCAGGTCATCGGCAAGCGGATCGTGTTATATAAGCCGGACAGGGACAAGCCCAAAATCGTGCTTCCCAGATGATTTTCGGATAAAAGGGGGGCAGGCAGAGGAAAATGAAGAAGAGGATCCATATGGTTGAAGAGCATTCCATGGAAGAAACGCCTCCCATGGGAACGAGACGGATAGGCCTTATGGGAGGGACATTCAATCCCATCCATGTGGGACATTTGATGCTGGCGGAATGGGCTCTGGATGCGCTGAAGCTGGACGAGGTCTGGATGCTTCCCGCAGGGATGCCCTATATGAAGGCCGCGCAGAATATCCTGCCGGGCGCGGAGCGGCTCCGGATGGCACAGCTTGCCGTCAGAGGCAACGGCCGTTTCAGATGCCTTGACCTGGAGGTAAAGCGGCAGGGGTATACCTATACCTGCGAGACCCTGGAGGAGCTGCGCGGGAAATATCCGAAGGATTCGTTCTTCTTCATCGCCGGGGCCGACAGCCTGTTCTCCATCGAGAAATGGAAAGCACCGGAGCGGATTTTCGCCAATTGTACTTTGGTGGCTGCGGTTCGGGGAGAGAATACCCTGCCGGAGATGGAGGCGAAGAAGCGCGAACTGGAGGAGCGGTTCTGTGAGGGGCGGGAGATTGCGCTGCTCCCCTTCCTTCATATGTCCATTTCCTCCACGGAAATCCGGGAGCGCATCCGCAGAGGACAGAGCGTCAGGTATCTGGTGCCCGACGATGTATTAGCATATATCAGAGAAAAGGGATTTTACCGTGAAAAAAGCGATTAGTTTGAAGAAGCTTCGAAGAGCCATGGAAAAGGTGCAGGACAGCAAGCGCTTCGAGCATACCTTAGGGGTGGAATACACTGCGGCGGCGCTGGCCATGCGCTACGGCTGCGACATCAGGGACGCGCAGATTGCCGGCCTGCTCCACGACTGCGCGAAATGCCTTACGGACGAGAAACGCCTTTCCATCTGTAAAAAGAATAAGATTCCCGTCACGGCGGTTGAGAAGAAAAACCCTTTCCTGCTCCATGCAAAGGTGGGGGCCTATCTTGCCTATCAGAAATATGGCGTCAGCAATCCGGATATCCTGAACGCTATCCGCAGCCATACCACGGGCAGGCAGAATATGAGCACTCTGGAAAAAATCGTCTTCATCGCCGACTATATCGAGCCGGGCAGGACGCACGCGGCAAATCTGGCGGAGATTAGAAGGATCGCTTTTGTGGACCTGGACAAGGCCTTTGTCCGAATCCTGTCGGATACACTGGACTATCTGAAGGATACCGGCAACGAAATCGACCCTAAGACGGAAGAGACATGGAAATATTATAAAAAATGACGGGAGGATTTTATGGAGAATAAGAACGCAAAGGAAATGGCCCGGATGGCCATCCATGCGCTGGAGGACAAGAAGGCGGAAGACATTCGCATCATCGACATCAGCGAGGTTTCTGTCATTGCGGATTACTTCATCATCGCCAGCGGCTCCAACAGGAACCAGGTCCAGACCCTGTGCGACAATGTGCAGGAGACCCTGGGCCGGGCCGGATATCCGGAGAGACAGACGGAAGGATATCAGACGGCGAACTGGATTCTATTGGATTTCGGCGATCTGATCGTCCACATTTTCGACAGGGAGAACAGGCGCCTGTATGATCTGGAGCGCATCTGGAGAGACGGCAGACAGATGGAGCTACAGGATCTGGATGCCTGAGAGAGCGTGACAGAACATTACAGTTGATTACAGCAGCCAAATCACAGCAAAAAGGAAGCCCTTGGTTCGGACAATCCGGCCAGGGGCTCCTTTTTTCGTTATACTGATTCCTCTCTGTTGCCAAGGTGCATATAAAAGCTGATCAGATAGAGTCCGCAGAGGCCTACGATTGCGTAGACGATTCTGGAAAGCCACGACATATCGCCAAAGATAAAGGCTACCAAATCGAAGCGGAATATGCCAATCAAAGCCCAGTTGATTGCACCGATGATGGCAATGGTAAGGGCAGTACCGTCCAAAAATTTATTTCCCATTTGTCTCCCTCTTTTCTGCGCGGCATTTAAAGTCCCGGCTATACTAATATCTGCAATAAAGGCTGATTTATGCATTGCCTGGAGATTCGGCAGAGCTGAAATTTCTGGCAGAAACGAGACAAATCATGAAAAATCAGCGATAAAAACGGAATATACCGAATACCTTGCCTAGAATCTGGCAGTCGTCCACGATGATGGGCGCCATGGAGTCGTTCTCGGGCTGCAGGCGGATATGCCCATCCTCTTTATAAAATGTCTTCACCGTGGCGGAATCGTCAATCAGGGCCACCACAATCTCCCCGTTGCTGGCCGTGCTGCAGGCGTTGACAAAGACCCTGTCGCCATTGAAGATTCCCGCGTTGACCATGGAATCTCCCCGGACATTGAGCACGAAGGACTCGCCGCTTGGCACCAGGTTCGCCGGCACAGGGAAATAATCCTCGATATTCTCCTCCGCAAGGATAGGCTGCCCTGCGGCCACATTGCCGATGATGGGAAGGTTCACCATCTCCGTGCGTATCATCTGGAAGCTGTCGTCACAGATTTCGATGGCCCTTGGCTTGGTAGGGTCTCTGCGGATATAACCGTTCTTCTCCAGAGTCTCCAGATGGGAATGGACGGAAGAGGTGGACTTCAGGCTCACGGTCTCACAGATTTCACGGACTGTAGGCGGATAGCCTTTCTTCAGTATCTCATCCTTGATGTAATCGAGTATTTCCTGCTGCTTGGCTGATATCTTTCCAGATGCCATATATTTACCTCCTGTCAAAGCCGTTTCATTATCCTGTTCATTTGCTATCTCAAGCTTATCACAAATGAGAAAAAAAAGCAAACATATATTCCAAAAATATGTTCGCTTTTTGTTGACAAACAGATGTTCTTGTATTATAATCCAAAACAGAACAGATGTTCCGGAACATATGAGCGTTTCAGGGACAGGGAGGAGAGCAGGATTATGAGAGGGCAGAAGAGCGTCAGCAGGATGAACAACGGGGAACTGAGGTTTTACAGATGTATGCTGAGGCTGCGCAGAGAGCGCCGCCGCCGCTTGTTGATTTCCATGTTCGCCATGCTGGCGATCACCTGTGTCATCATAACAGGCAGCATATATTGTTCTTCTATAAAGAGCCATGCCGGAAGCGGCTTTAAATATTATACCAGCATCACCGTTGAGACGGGCGAGACCCTCTGGAGCCTCGCCGACGAATACATTAATTATGACCATTATAAGGACAAGAACAGGTATATCGCCGAAGTCCAGAGCATCAACCACCTGGACGGCGCCGGTACGCTCATGGCCGGACAGACATTGATCGTCCCCTATTATTCCGATGAATATGTAGAATGACGAACAGCGGAAGGTAGCAGCTATTTCTCCGACGGCTTTTCCCGGAGCCTTACGTACTGGGCAGCCCTGCGGCGGTTGGCATCCTGCTGGGCGGCGTAATGCTTTCGCGTGGTGTTGACATCCTTATGGCCGAGGACGTCCGCTACCAGGTAGATGTCGCCTGTCTCCTGATAGAGGTTCGTGCCGTAGGTGCTCCGCAGCTTGTGCGGCGTAATCTTTTTGAGGGTGGTCACCCTGGAGGCATATTTCTTGACCAGGTTCTCCACGGCCCGGACTGTCATCCTGCGGTTCTGCAGGGAAAGGAACAGTGCGTTTTCATGGCCATCCAGAGGAATGATCTGTTCGCGCTCCTCCAGATAGTCCAAGAGCGCGGTCTCTACCTCCTCGCCGAAATAGACCACGGCTTCATACCCGCCCTTTCGGCGTATCTTGATGCCGCATACGTCAAAGTTGACATCCTGGAGATCCAGCCCTACGCATTCCGATACACGGATGCCGGTTCCCAGGAGCAGGGTCAGCAGGGCCACGTCCCTTATTTTTGTCTTTTTATGATATTCCAGTTCCTTTTTGGTAAGCTTGGTGCCGTCTTCCACCTGGTCCAGCAGGATTGCCACCTCATTGGGCTCCAGGCGTATGATTTCCTTGTCGTGGAGCTTTGGCAGGGACACAAGGGAGGCCGGATTGTTCTTGAGCATCTCAGCCTTGTAGAAATAATTGTAGAAGCTGCGCAGCGCGGCCAGCTTTCTGGATTTTCCCCGCTCCGCGTTTGTGATGTCCTTGCCGTCCTTCTGGTACAGGGACATATATTCCAGATATTCCTCGATATCGAGATGTGTCAGCTCGTCCAGAATCGAAAAGGGGAAGTCCCTGATCTCGATTTTCCTGCACAGGGCGTTCTGTTCATGGAGATATTCAAAGAACAGCCTGATATCGTAGGCGTAGGCCAATCTGGTGCGGGCGGAGGTGTATTCCTCGATTCCCCGGAAGAAGGTCTTGCAGAAAGGGGGAAGGGTCTCCAGCACGGCCCTCATCTTCAGGATATTTTGTTTGTTCTGTTCGTCATGGTAATTATGTTCATTTAAAACTGCCATCGATTCCCCAACCTTTCATTAATGAAGAAATGCCTTCATTGCTGTTTCGAATTGCCGTGAACATCCGCTCCTTTACCCCGGGATTTTCCTGGTTCAACTGACGGAGCAGATTCTTTACATACTCACGTTTGGTATATCCGTCTGCGGGACAGGGGCTCTTTACTACAGGTACGCCGTACTTATGGACGAAGCCGATGACATCCGATTCATTCATGTACAGCAGAGGGCGGATGACTGTGAGCTGCGTCCTGTCCAGGTATGTGACCGGGGAAAAGGTATGGAACCTTCCCTCGAAGATAAGGGACATCAGCATAGTCTCCACCACATCGTCCTTGTGGTGGGCATAGGCGATTTTTTGGCACCCCGCCTCTTTGATTGCCTGATTCAGGGCGCCCTTGCGCATCTTGGCACAGAGAGAGCAGGGGTTGTCCTCCTTACGCTGTTCAAAAATTATCTGGGCGATGTCCGTCTGTACAATGGTGTATTCCACGTCCAGCTCCCGGCACAGATCCTTGATTTTATCCAGATTTAGGTTCTGGAAGCCCAGGTCTACCGTGACGGCATGGATGTCGAAATGTTTCGGATAGAATCGTCTCAGGCTGTGGAGCGCATACAAAAGCGTAAGGCTGTCCTTGCCGCCGGAGATGCCGATGGCAATCTTATCCCCCTCCTCTATCATCTGATAGTCGTCCACTGCCTTGCGGACATAGCTTAATACCTGCTGTAGTTTCATATGTTCCCTGCTCTTTCCTGATATGTTTTTATGTTCCATATTATTTTAGTATGTTTAAGAAATAAAGACAATAGGTAATTTAGAGAGTACCCATTATATTTTATTTCCGATTGGATATACTTTTATCAGAGCATTCCATGGAAGAAGAGCATTCCATGGTACAATTTAAGGAGGAATCAATATGGTAAAATTTGCGGAAAGTGTTACAAAGGACAATCTGATGAGGGCCTTCGCCGGGGAGAGCCAGGCGAGGAACAGATATACCTTCGCCGCCTCACAGGCGAAGAAAAACGGCTTGTATGTCATCAGCGCGATTTTTGGCTATACGGCTTCTCAGGAAAAGGAGCATGCGGAAATTTTCTACAATCATTTAAAGGATTTGGCAGGAAGCACCATTACCGTGGACGGCGGCTATCCTGTGGACATCTCGGATGATGTATGGCATCTTTTGGATAAGGCGCAGCACAATGAGTATGAGGAGCATGACCCCATCTACAGGTCTTTCGGGGAAACCGCGAAGAAGGAAGGCTTTGACCAGATAGCGTCCTCTTTTCTGCAGATTGCGCAGGTTGAAAAGGTTCATGGAGACCGCTTCGGAAGATATGCCCAACTGCTCAAGGAGGGAAAACTCTTTGTGTCGGATGTGGAAGAGGAGTGGATGTGCCTGAACTGCGGTTTTGTGTTCAAGGGTACAAAGGCGCCTAAAGTCTGTCCGGTATGCCGCCATGACCAGGGGTATTTCATCCGTTTTGAACTGTCGCCTTTTGAGGGAAGAATCTGCTAGGACTTGCCGGGAAATTTGTCGGGAAAGAAGATTTTTGGGAGAAAGATGAAATTTTTTGGAAATCTTTGGAAAGCCCACTTGTTATGCAGGGAAATTAAGTGTATTATAATGGAAGAAGAGCATTCTGGGGAAGCATGCAAGAAAGGGCATCTGTATGAAATTCA
Organism: uncultured Acetatifactor sp.; assembly: GCA_910585615.1. Lineage (GTDB taxonomy): Bacteria > Bacillota > Clostridia > Lachnospirales > Lachnospiraceae > Acetatifactor. Next base: position 131,520 of record CAJUFO010000003.1, on the reverse strand, counting down.
ATAAAGACAGTAAATATATTCGATGGGGATTGACGGCCTTTGCCGTCATAGCAGGAGGAATCACTTTTTATTATTTCATTTTCCACAGCACGAACATCAAGCTGGGCGTCGGCAGGATACTGGATATCCTGAAACCAGTTCTGTTTGGGCTGGCCACGGCATATCTGTTGACTCCTGTATTGAATTTCGTAGAGAACAAGGTTCTGACACCGCTTCTGGATAAATGCAGTATAAAGAGAAGCAGAAGACGCAGGGTATTCGTCAGGGGAACCGGCATATTGATTACGGCCTTCTTGTTCGTGGCGTTAATCTATATGCTGGTTTCCATGCTGATTTCCCAAATCATCCCCAGCGTGCAGGGCATCATCGATAACTTTGATTCCTACAGCTCCAATGTCACGGCGTGGATTGAGCAGACCCTGGAGGACAATCCAGAGATTGGCAGCTATGTGACGAAGACTTTCGACCAGATGGAAGACCAGATTAACGATTTGATTAAAAATATCCTCCCGAATACCGCCTCGCTGATCAAGACAGTATCCCTCAGCGTAATCAGCGTAATCGACGTCCTGTGGGATTTCATCATCGGCTTCATCATATCGATTTATGTGCTTGCGAACAAGGAGCGCTTCGCAGCCCAGGCAAAGAAATCGGCATACGCTTTATTTGAACAGGATACGGCCAATATTGTGATAAGGAATTTCCGCTTTACCCACAGGACGTTTATCGGTTTCCTGAGCGGGAAGGTTCTGGATTCCATAATAATCGGCATCCTGTGCTTCGTTGGTACGTCTCTCATGGGCACGCCCTATGCCATGCTGATAAGCGTGATTATCGGATGTACGAATATCATTCCTTTTTTCGGGCCGTTTCTGGGCGCGATTCCCAGCACTGTCCTGATTTTCGTAGTAGACCCCATGCATCCGCTGAACTGCGTCTATTTCGCATTGTTCGCCCTGGCGCTCCAACAGTTTGACGGCAATATCCTTGGCCCCAAGATACTGGGCAATTCCACCGGCCTGACCGGATTTTGGGTCATTTTTGCAATCACCTTCTTCGGAGGCCTGTTGGGCGTATTCGGGATGATTGTAGGAGTGCCGATCTTTGCAGTCATCTATGCGGCCGTAAGGGCCTTCGTCAATACGAAGCTGGATAAGAAGCATCTGCCGAAAGATACAAACCAGTACGAATCTGTGGAATACATAGACGAGAAGGGGATACATCCCATGGTTCCGGAAGGAAAATCGGCCAGGCAGGTCAATGGATTCCACATCAACAGGGGAGAAGTGCGTTCCCGGGACAAAAAGACGAAAGGTGACGATAAAGACAAATGAGATTTCTAGTACAGAGAGTGAAAGAAGCCGATGTGACCGTAGACAATCAGGTCATCGGAAGAATCGGGCAGGGCTTTTTGGTGTTCGCAGGCATCAGCGCCGCTGACGTGGAAGGGCCTTCCCCTGAGAAAATAGCGGATAAGATGGTAAAGAAGCTGCTGGGGCTGCGGATTTTCAGCGATGAGAACGGCAAGACCAATCTGGACCTGAAATCCGTAGGGGGACAGCTTCTTATCATTTCCCAGTTTACCCTCTATGCGGATTGCCGGAAAGGCAACAGACCGTCCTTCGTGAACGCTGCGCCACCTGACGCCGCAAACAGAATCTACGAATATATCCTGAAAAAATGCAGACAGGAGATACCGACAGTGGAAAGCGGAAGCTTTGGCGCACACATGAATGTCTCCCTGGTCAATGACGGCCCCTTCACAGTAATCCTAGACTCTAATGAATTAAACCTTCAAATGAATTAACCTTCCTGCTGCACGACATAGGCCGCCGGGAGCAGGTCCTAAATAAGAAAATGACGATGAAGCTTATGAAGCTCGCCAGCAGGGACGCCGTGATCTCTTTTCTCGCGACTGTCATGGGTGGTGTGGTCTGTCATTACATCATCAAATGGCTGGACAGGCACGATAAGGGCAACAGGTAGCCTGCTGGGTGCTTTGCCAGCATAAAAAGAAAAGAAGAGCCCCCAAAGTGTCGGAAGCACCAAGGGGGGCTCGTCCTTTGTCCGGATGGACTCGCAATCTCTTTTTGTCTGTCATGGACATTATAGCATATGCATCCCCGGATTTCAATATTCCCAGGGAAAATTAGTAAATTAATATTCCGCAGAAAATCAATAAATCAATTTGCTGCAGCATGGAGGCCGCCAACAGAAAAAAGAGTGGAACAATGCTGGAGCATGTGGTATAATGTCCTCGTTGTCCTAGCCGAAATCCTGACAACAGGAAGGAGGTGGGCACATGGACATAATTACCTCTTTACTGGCGACCGTCCTGGGCGGTGTGATTGTACACTACATCGTCAAATGGCTCGACGGCGGCCACAAGGACAACTAATGGGCCTAGTGGGTGACCTGCCACTATAAAAGAAGGGAAGAACCCCCTGACTGTGCTAGCACACGGTCAGGGGGTTCGTTCTTTGTCACATGGACCTAAGCAATTACCTCTTTGCCTATCGGCATTATAGCATATGCACATCCCGATTGCAATATTCCCAGGGAAAATTAATAAATTAATTTCCCGTAGACGAAGACACCGGCAAAATCTTTCCGTTATCCAGAACTATTCGTTAAACTATCCTTTTGCGAATAGTTGGATACAGCACCCCACTTACCCCTCCGCAAAGAAATAAGCCGCCATCTGTGCCCGCGAGCTGAAGCTTTCCGTTTCCAGCAGCCGTTTGATTTCTTCCTTGGTATAGAACCTGGCTTCAATCTGTTCGTTTTCCGAAGTGTGGTCCTCAAAATCGCCTTCGGCCTCCACAAAGGCGATGTAGGTGGTTGTATCGGAAATGGCGACGGCTGCAAAGGACGGGGGCAGAATCTTTTTGATTTTTTTGACTTTCAATCCGGTTTCCTCATAGAGTTCCCTTGCGACGCATTCCTCAATGGATTCGCCGGGCTCCAGCATTCCGGCGCACAGGTTGTATATCGTGCGGTTGACGCCCATTCGGAATTCATGGAGAAGGAGCATCCTGTCCCCATAGGTGGCTACAATGGACACACCGCTTGGCTTGCCGCCAACATCCTCTATGCCGGCGAGTTCCCGGCGGCTGACCATTTCGTACTTCTTTTCCCTGCCAGCCTTATTCCGATAAGTAAGTTCATAGTTCTTCAGATATTTTCCGTCCCTGACCTTTTCAAATTTTGTCAATTCCATGACTTTTCCAGACTCCTTTTTATAAATTCCCCCACTTTTTCAAAAAGCTATTGACAACCCTTTTCTTCATTTACGAGACAGCTTTACAATACATCCGAAAAATGAAGCTGTTCCCGCAGCGGCTTGCTGATTTTTTTTCGGGTAATCTCCACCAGACCCAGCGGCGTCATGTCTACAACTGTAGTCTTTACTTTGTCCCGCTTTACAAGGGACTTCAGCACACAGAGTAGCTGTGCATTGTCGCCGGGCGACTGCATGTTTATGAAATCCACGATGATAATGCCTGAAAGGTTCCGCAGCCGAAGCTGGAACGCCACTTCTTCCGCCGCCTCCAGATTGATGCTGCGGTATGTGTCCTCAGGATTCTTCCCATCCTCGCACTTCCCGGAATTCACGTCTATGACCGTCAGGGCCTCCGTGGGCTCTATGACCAGATAGCCGCCTGATTTCAGCCATATCCTGGTCTCCAGCGCCGGTTTCAGCTTCCCCTCGATGCCATACAGCGCGGAAAGGGAAAGCATGCTGTCCTGGTACAGACGCACCGGGACATCCAGGGCATTCTCCTTCTCATAGTGCATGATCTGCTCATAAAGCGGCCTCTGATCCGTGATGATTTCCCATGATGGGGCCTCTTCGGATGCCGCGCCATTGAACGAAAACTGCATCAGCGTGGCTTCCACCTCTGTATTCGCCTTTCTCAGACAGGAAAAGCAGTTCCGGTATCTGGCAAAATAAAGCAGCCTGATATACTGTGCGGCCAGGTCGTAGAAATGTTCCAGCAGCTCTTCCGCACTCTCCTGTTCCGCAGCCTTTGTACGGACGATCATTCCGGTGGAAGGCAGGACAAAGGACATGAGTTCGAGGCTTTCGGATTTCAGGCGGCTCAGCCAGGCATCCGACAAAAGCGCCCGGCATTCCTGTACCAGGCAGTCGCCTTGGCCTGTGCCCAGGATCCCTGCATCCCGCAATATCCTGTGCAGGAGCTCCCTTCGTTTTTTGCCGAGTTTTGTGGAGTAGCATACTCTCTTTGAGCCCATTGTCAGCACAAAATACTCATTGGACAGGGAAATCTGGGTGGTCACGGAGGCCCGTTTCGACTTCTGGGCATCCCGGGTGACCTGGACAAGGATTTCGTCTCCCTCCAGGAGCCGCCCGTCGGCGATACGGTTCAAAGGGGCGTTCCAGGACGGCATCGCATTGATTTCCTTCAGGGAGAGGAAACACAGCTCCCCTTTTTCGATTTCCACAAAGCAGGCATTGATGTTCTTGACTATGTTCTTGACTTTGCCGATGTAGACGGAGCCTATCTTGCTGGGAATCTGGGGGAAAAAGGATGCCTCCACCAGGCGGTTGTTCTGTATGGCCAGAGCGCAGCGCTGTCCGCGATAGGATGTGAAAAGCAGCTTCCCCTGGTCTGTGGTCTTACGCAGCGTCGTCTCTTCTTCCGTAAGGGTTACAGAGGATTTTGGCGCAATGCTTCTGCTCATGTCATCAATCTCCTTTGCCATACAGGGAATATTCTTCTTCCGGGGAATGACTTTCTTCCACGGAATGCCCTTTTTCCATGGAATGCCCTTCTTCCACGGAATGCCCTGTTCCGACCGCGTCCAGGGGGACAAGCACACGCTCTGATGTAACAAGTATCCGCTCCGATGCAGCGGTATCATGGGAGGAGGGCATTTCGGCGTACACCTCTTCCCTGGTAATCATAAGCGCATTTTCCTGCAGGCTTTCCCCCTGTTCCGCAAGCATTGCCTCTATCACCTGGACAGGCTTGATATTTCCGCTGCTGGAGGCATCTACCAGCATACGGATGACCATGCGCCCGCCGGTCTGCCCCTCTTCCATATAGAAGTCCTCCATACAGACGGCAAGCTGAAAGATGCCGGGCCTGATGTCCACCTCCCGTTTTCCTTTCTTCGTCTCCTTGGTGACCAATATCTGCTCCCTGGACAGAAAGGCAGGCAGGGCCGCGGCCAAATCCGCCCCAGGCTCCCTGCCTTCGCGGAAGCGCACTGTGTAAGCCGCCGCTGCCACGCTGGCCATGGCGTTTCCTGCGGCATCCGGCAGTATCTTTACGGATGTGACCTCTATTCCGGGCGCGCTGACGGCATTCAGCCGCTCCAGGACGTCTGCGCAGGAGGTGATGGAATGGACCTCGATATCCATATATTCCCCATTGCTGGTCAGCCCTACGCCGAGAGGAGCGGCGAAGGCCATGACCTGGTGAGGGCTGAAGCCCCTGGAATATACCACATCGATCTGTGCCCTGCGTATGGCCTTTTGAAAGAAGCGCATGACATCCAGATGTCCGGTATAGCGGACGGGGCCATATTTTCTGAACTTAATACGGAGTCTCATAAGAATGCGTCCTTCCCGGGAGTTTTTCTCCCTGTTGCTGGCTGTCTTGCCGCCTGAATGCGGCGCTGCGGAAAATGGCTGTGCCGCATCCCGCCGTATATCCGGGACAGCCCTGGCTTATCTGGGCTCGAGGCAGATGCCTCCTCCGAACCTGGCAGCGCCGCAGCCCTGGCATTTCTGCTTGCAGTTCTCGGAGGTCTCTTCCCGCTTCGCCTTTTCCCACTCCCGCTTCAGAAATTCCTTCGTGACACCGCAGTCGATGAAGTCCCAGGGAAGGATCTCGTCCAGATGCCTTTCCCTGTGGGCATAGAAATGGACAGTGAGGCCGCATTCCTCCATGGCCTCCAGCCATCTGTCATTGTCGTAATATTCTCCCCAGGCGTCATAGAAGCCGCCCTTTTCATAGACCCTGCGGATGACGTCACACAGCCGCCTGTCGCCTCTGGCCAGGACTCCCTCCATGACGCTGGCATCGGCCTCATGCCAGTTGTATTTGATGCTCTTCTGGTTCAACTGTTCGGAGATGGCAGTCCTGGTCAGATAGGCCTTGTCCAGGAAGTCCTCTTTGGTGCACTGGGCCGCCCACTGGAAGGGGGTAAAGGGCTTTGGCACGAAAAAGGAGGTGCTGGCTACAATCTGCACTCTCCCGCCCGTCCTGCGCTCCTTGGGGACGGTATCAAAATAGGTGGCCGCAATCTTGTTGGACAGCTCCGCGATTCCCCGGATATCCTCCTGGGTCTCCGTGGGCAGCCCCAGCATGAAGTAGAGCTTTACCCTGGTCCAGCCCCCCTCGAAGGCCAGCGCGGCCCCCTTTAAGATGGCTTCCTCTGTGAGGCCCTTGTTGATGACGTTCCGAAGGCGCTGGCTCCCCGCCTCGGGTGCGAAGGTCAGACTGGATTTCTTCACGTCCTGGACCTTGCTCATGACATCCAGGGAGAAAGCGTCGATGCGCAGGGACGGCAGGGAGATGTTCACATGCCTCTTGCTGCACTCCTCTATCAGGAAATCCACCAGCTCCGGCAGCCTGGAGTAATCGCTGGAACTTAGGGAGCTTAAGGAAATCTCCTCATATCCAGTGCCGTCCAGCATCTCCAGGGCATATTTCTTCAGGGTCTCCACGTCCCTCTCTCTGACAGGGCGGTACAACTGGCCTGCCTGGCAGAAGCGGCAGCCCCGGATGCAGCCGCGCTGGATTTCCAGCACCAGGCGGTCCTGGGTGACCTTGATGAAGGGGATGACGGGCTTAGTGGGGTAACAGGCATCCGTCAAGTCCATGACGATTTCCTTCACAATGGTATCCGGGATGCCTTCTTCCAGGGGGAAGAACCGCTCTATGGTGCCGTCCTCCCTGTAGGTGACGTCGTAGAAGCGCGGCACATACAGGCCGGGAAGCTTTGCCGCCCTGCGCAGGAATTCCACCCGCCCCAGGTTCCGGTCCCGGCAGTCCTCATATAAGGTAATCAATTCACGGTATCTCGTCTCTCCTTCTCCGATGTAAAATATATCAAAGAAATCCGCCAGGGGCTCCGGATTGTAGGTACAGGGCCCGCCGCCGATGACGATGGGGCAGTCTTCTCCCCGGTCAGTCGCTTTTAAGGGAATCTGGGCCAAATCCAGCACCTGGAGCACATTGGTGTAGCACATCTCATACTGCAGCGTAATGCCCAGAAAGTCGAACTCCTTTACGGGATCCTGGGATTCCAGCGCGAACAGAGGGATGTGCCGGCGGCGCATGACGGCGTCCAGATCCACCCAGGGGGAATAGACCCGCTCGCACCATACATCCTCCATGGAATTGAACATGTCATACAGAATCTGTATCCCCAGATGGGACATGCCGATTTCGTACACATCCGGAAAACACATGGCGAACCGGACTTTCACTTCCTCCGGATCCTTCATGACCGAATTGTACTCGCCGCCAATATACCTGACGGGCTTCTCTATGCTCATCAGGATGTCATCGCTCAGCGCCAGCTTCCGGGGAGCGCCCTTCCCGCATTCTGTAGAATGTTCCCGTGCAATAGCCGTCATACATTTCTCTCCTTTTGGATCAGCCTAAAAGCTATTTCCATATCTCTTTCATCCGTTTCACATCCGCGCCGGTAATCTCCCGGTCAGAGTAGCGGGCCCGCTCATACAGCTCCGCCATACCGTTTACCTCCAGCTTCCGCTCCCACTCTCTGGCGGTGTAAAGCCCAAGGCCTGACTTGTCCCCGGCATCCATCCTGGCGGTGGCGGCGGTCAGCTTCTTTTTATAAAGCTTCCGAATCCGCTCCCTGGGGGAAAGCGCGGTGAACAGCCCGGATATTTTTTTGTCCTTGTCTTTCACTATCTCGCATTTCTCCCGGAAGTCGTAGGCCTCTCCTGTCTGGATCTCCTGGCTCTGATAACGGAATACCATGTATTTCTGGACTAATTTAAACAGCTTCCAGAGCAGCACCCCTGCGCCGATCAGGGCGGCGGCCCCGAAGAGGACGATTGCGATGAACTCCAGAACCTCCCAGAGCCAGAAGGGCTCCTCCCCGGGCGGCAGCCCCATGCCCCCCATATCCCCGGAGGGCATTTCCGCCGGCGCAATCTCCGCCTCCTCCTCCGAATGGGAGCCCCGGGAGAACAGGAAGCGCAGGAATTTCAGCAACAGATCCCCTATGGGCCTGAGGATTCCGGCCAGCCATTCGAACTGTGTGCTGAGCACCAGGATGCCTATCCCCGCCAGGGTATATCCCAGAACCAGGCCCATGCCGGAATGGAACATTTCAGCCGCAGGAAGGAAGCCGGCGCTGCTTTTGTTCATGGACAGAAAGTCCAGATAATGATCCATGAAGTAAATGATGAAATAGAGCGCGATGACTCCGATCAGAGTAATGTTGTAGTAATTCTCCCAGCCCCTTGTGCCCTGATAATACTGGAACAGCGCAGTGACGGCCGACAGCACCACTCCCACCGCCAGGGGCATGCCCTCGGAATATACGGTGCTGTGCTTCAGGCGCAGCAGAAGGGAATGGATGATATAGCCGATGACACAGGCCATACAGGCGACCCTGGTCAGAACCGACTGGCCGGATAGGGCGAAAACCAGAACAGCCGTGCCCAGATGGACCAGCAGGAACAGGAGGAGATTCCTCACCTTGCAGCGGAACACGAAGAAGGCCAGGGGAATCAGGCTGCACAGGGCCCACAGGGCCAGGCTGGGGTCTCCTGTTCCGAGAAGCTTCTTCATCACTCCCATGACCATCAGAAGCAGGGGGAACAGCATCCAATGGTTCATCTGCTCTGTCAGGAATTCATTAACGATTTCAATCCGCTTTATATTCATTGGAATCCTTTCTTCCATGGAATGCTCTTTCTTCCATTATAGTACCCTTTCATGCCTCAAAATAAATGACTTCAATCCGTTTCTGAAGCTCCGGCGGGAGCTCCGGCTCCTTATTGCCCAGCACAGGGTAGAACCATGTGAAGGGATTGCCGGTCTCCTCATACCGGTCCAGGAGCGCCACGAAGTCATCGTACCGGTTGGGAGCCACGAAGCAGGTGTAGGCCCCTTTGGACTCCTGGAACAGCTTCTCCTCGAAGGTCTCCACAAAGCCTGCGGTCGGCTGGGCGGTGTCGATTCTGGCCAGGGCGCGGTAGATGAAGTCCATCTGCCCTTCGCTGGCCTTGCCGTCCACGCTCAGGGGCTGGTGGGTCAGGATGTCCACGCCGTTCCCGTAGCAGGAAATCTGCATCCCCTGCTGCAGGAAATGGAGGCACAGCGATACCACGATCCGCAGGGACATTTCCACGGCCTCCTCTTTTTTCAGGATATTGTCGTCCTGAATGTTGAAGAAGATGCGGACGCTCTTCAGGGAGGTATAACCCATCTGGTTCACTTTGAAATCCCCTGTCTTGGCGGTGGCCTTCCAGTTGATGCTGCGCATGTCGTCGTAGGGCTGGTACTCCCTAATGCCCCGGTATTCAAAGGGATCCTCCAGCAGATGGCGTCTGGTGAGCATCTCCCCGTTCAGCTGGACGAAGGACTGGCGCAGCCTCCTGCTGTCATAGGGCTTCGGATATACGTAGAGCTCCGCCCTGACAGGCTGGTCCGCTACCATCTGCCCGAGGAAGAACAGGTCGGATGCCACCAGGCTGATTTCGTCTATGGTATAATACCCTCTTTTTCCCCCGGTAAACCGCAGGGTGCGGGTCACTCTCTCGCCGCCGCTGATGCGGAATACGTCATTGCGGTAATACTGATCCGTGGTGCGGGAGCCTTTTTCGTTGCCGAATATCAGATGCCTGTCTGTCTTGAACTTCACCTTCAGCATGGACAGGGGGAGCCTTTTTCTGTTTTCGATGATTTCCCTCAGCTCTCCCTGCTCTCCCTCAAAGATATGGTTCGTCCCGAAGCTGAGGGAAATCCCCAGGTGCTTCTGCCAAAGCTTTTCGTAAAGACGCCTCTGGGCGATGAAAAGGAGGTAGGCGATAAGGCCGATTCCCAGTAGTTTGATCATTTCAATACCTCGTCTTTACGCACGAAACTCCTCGGTGGGCACAGGGATGTTTCCAAGTATCTGCTCCATCCATTTCACGGTATTCTCTGTGCCGCCGGAGCCATAGCCCAGCACGAGCCTGTGTGCCAGCACGGGAACCGCCAGCGCCTTGATGTCGTCCGGGGCCACATAGTCCCTGCCGTCCAGATAGGCATAGGCCTTTGCGCAGCGCAGCAGCGCCAGGTTCCCCCGGGGGCTGACGCCCATGACGACCTGCTCTCCCGTCCTGGTGGCCTCCACGATGTCCACCATGTATTCCTGTACGCATTTATGTACGAAAATCCGTCCGGCCTCCTCTCTGGCCGCGGCCAGCTCCTCCAGGGTCAGGACGCTTTCCAGTTCTGCCAGGGGCTCCTTATCCATGTATTTCTCCAGGATGGCCAGCTCCTCTGCCCTGTCCGGCAGACCCATGGAAAGCCGCATCATGAAGCGGTCCATCTGGGCCTCGGGCAGGGGGAAGGTTCCCGTGGTCTCCACCGGGTTCTGGGTGGCGATGACGAAGAAGGGCTTCCCGGGTACATAGGATTCCCCGTCGATGGTGACCTGGCGCTCCTCCATGCACTCCAGCAGGCCGGCCTGGGTTCTGGGGGTGGCGCGGTTGATCTCATCCGCCAGAAGGATATTGGTGAATACAGGCCCCTTGCGCAGGATGAATTCGTTCTTCTGCCTGTCGAAGACGTTCAGTCCCGTGATGTCGCTGGGCAGAAGGTCCGGCGTGAACTGTATCCTTGCAAAATCCGCGCTGATGCTCCTGGCCAGGGTCTTGGCCAGCTTGGTCTTGCCTGTGCCTGGCACGTCCTCCAGCAGCACGTGTCCGTCCGCCAGAAGCGCCGTCAGGAGCAGCCTGGCGGTCTGTTCTTTTCCTACGATGACCTTGGCGATGTTGGACAGGATCTTATCCCCCAATTCTTTTCCGTTGCTTCCCATTTTTCGTTTCCCTCTCTTCCACTGGAATGCTTTGAATGCTTTTTTTCCATTCTATCATAATGCCGTCCAAAATGCCATATTTTTAAATAAGCTTTCTTACTCTTTTGAAGGAATCTCAATATGAGCGATGCGACTATGGAACAGAAGCTGCGGCTGGTGCAGCAGGTGCGCTCCCGGTATCAGGAGGATCAGTATGACCTGTCCAACAGGGAGCGGATATTGTACGGGAGGACCAGTATCAGTCCGGAAAGGGCCGCCGGATACGGCTCTTATTATGATGATTACTACCCGGAGGGGGCCTTGCCCGGGGAAGGGGCGTCGTCCTTCCGGCTGCGGCTCTTCCTCGCCATGTTCCTGGTGATGCTGGTAATCGTCATGGACGTGAACGGCATAGCAGTGGCCGGAATCACCACGGAGAAAATCTACGAGGTGATTTCGGCCGACTATGAGGAGGTGCTGGAAACCTGGGTGGAAGCGATCTCCTCCAATGTCCGGAAGTGAGCTGGCCGGTCAGGAGGGCTCTGCGCCTATAATGTGCCGCAAAGGTAGGCGTAGGCCTTCAGGATGGTTTCCTGGCGCTTCCCGGCGATGAAGTAGAAATCCATCTGCCTGTGGTTCTCCGTATAGAGATAGGAGCCGTAGGCCGGGATGTCGCAGACAAAGGCGGGATGTTCTGTGGCCGCCAGGATGCCGTATCCTCTGTCGGAGAGAAAAAAGGGCAGCCCCTCTCCCCCCTGCTGGGAGATATATCTGGCACCGCCCCGCAGGCTCAAGGAGGGCTGGCCTTTCATACCGAAGCCGTAGAGGCGTTCATCCCTGGCCCAGTCCAGGTAGAGCCATGTGCGCAGCTTTCTGTCCGCGGCGGTCTCCAGCTGGCGGCACTCCCTGGGGCGCTCCGCCAGCAGCAGCCTGGGCTTCGCCCTCTCCGCGGAGTCCTCCTCTTCTGCCAGGGCCAGGTAGCGGACCGCGCCGGTCGCCTTGTCCACCTGGAGCAGCAGTTCATCGGTGGTGAGCTCGATCAGCTTTCCCGTGTCCTTGTACATCCAGAATTTCTCCGTCCGGTCCACCGCGATGGCGGGATGTACAGTGCCGTCAGGCTGGCCGCCCCGGAGGAAGGAGACTCTTACGATGGCGCTTCCCACCGGGCTCAGCCGCAGGGTTCCGTAACGGCTCTGGAGGTACAGGCCGTCGGGCTGCTTCGTGACCCAGCGGACGGAAAGGTCGATTTTGGCATGGCCCAGGGGGCGCAGCTTCTCGGTGGGCGGGATGTCGCCGAAGGCCGGGAGCACCGGGCCGGAGCGGACGGCGGTTCTTTCCGGAGCTTTCCGGGGCGCGGAGGTTCCCGGGGCTGTATGGCTGCCAGTGGCCGGTTGGGGCGGCTTCGGGCGGCTGTCCTGGGAAAATGCAGATGCCGGGGAAGCTGTCCGGCTGCCAGTGGCCGGTCGGGGCGGTTTTGTGCAGCTGTCCTGGGAGAATGCGGGCGCCGGGGAAGCTGTCTGGGAGGCTCCGCTGGCTGGCGCGGCCTTTCCGGGTCTGCCAGAGGGCTCCGGGCCGCCGGTCGGCACAGTGTTCCGCACGATGGAGACCCTGCTCCTGATGGGCGAAGCGCTGACGGCTGCCCGCCTGTCAGATGCTGCCCCTGCGGTCGGCATCCGGCCTGGCCTTTCCGCATCTGGCCTGGCTGCTGCCGATTTTGCGGCAGAACCGCCGCCAATGCCATCGGTGCCTTCTTTTTCTCCGCCGGACAGCCTGCCCGCAGAGGCAGCATCGTCCCTTCCGCCAATTCTCCCTGCCGTTCCCGGGGCCGTGCGCATATCTCTGGAAGAAGACATATCCGTCATATTTTTGCCCACAGGCTCCGGCGGCGCTTCCTTCCGCTCGGGAACCGGATCCGCGATCAGCCCCGTCAGATCCTTCGTGTGGAGCACGCACAGCTCATGGAGGGCCCTGGTGGCCGCCACGTAGAGGAGCTTGGCATGCCCGTCGTCCACGGGGTACTCCGCCCTTGTGGGGTCCAGGATCAGCACGGTGTCGAACTCCAGCCCCTTGGTATACTCCACCGGCAGCACCATGACGCCGTTTCCGAAGACCGCCTTTTCCAGATCGCTCTCCATGACTTCCAGGTACTGCCCCAGCTCCTTTGCGGCCCAGTTGGCCCCATGCCGGTTCCGGCAGACTACTGCGATAGTATCATACCCCTTCTCCTGCCATGCCCTGCAGATATCCGCCGCCTCCCGGATGATGTCGTTCTCGCTCCTCTGGAGCACGGCCACCGGGCAGCCGTGGCGGATGATGGGCTCCACGGGATAGCTGGAAAAGCTTCCGTGGTGCAGGATGCCGGTGGCGAAGTCGGAGATTTCCACGGTGTTGCGATAGCTTTTCTTCAAAATGCCGAAGCTGTCCATCTGGTCCGGCAGAAGCAGCTCCCGCAACTCTTCCCAGTCGTTGAGGCCGAAGCCGAAGTGGATGTTCTGGGACACGTCCCCCATGACGGTGTAGGTGCAGTCCTTGATGCAGAAGTGCAGGACGGAGTAGGCCATCATGCCGAAATCCTGGGCCTCGTCGATGACGATGTGGTGGGCCTCGCTGATGACCTCCGTCTCCTTGATCCTCTTGTAGAGGTAGGCCAGGGCCGCCAGGTCGTACACGTCGAACTCATCCGCCGGGATGTCCACCGCTTTTCCCTTCAGGGCCTGGAGCTCCAGGAATTTCCGGTACAGGTCGTAGATGGAGCCTTTCCAGACTTTTCCGCCGTATCGGCCCCGATAAGCCTTCAGGATGGCCTTGCGCTCGGGCTCCGTGTACTTCACTCCCTTGCCCAGGAACTCTTCCTTTATCTTGATGATCAGCCGGTCGTTCAGCATGTTGATCTTGTTCTGCATGGAGACCTTCGGGTTCTGGAGGATGTATCGCTCCACGGCTTCGCCGTCCACCAGCAGAATCAGGTCGTGGGGATTGACCTTTTTCCCCACGGTCTCGTCATAGACGCCGCTTTTGCCGTCCCGAAGGCCCTCCACGAACTGCCGGGGATTCAGGTAGATGGATTCCCGCAGGATGCCCTCCCATTCCAGCTTGTCGCAGTAGGCCTGGAGATTCCGGAACCAGCCCAGGCCGCCCTTTATGCTGCCCCGGTCCCCGCTCTGGCCGCCTCTCAGGATGCGGTATCTCTTCTCGTCCCAGTCCTCGTACAGGAGTCTGACGAAGAGTTCCTCCATGGTCATCTGCCGTATACCGTACACGTCCAGGTCCGGCAGCACGCCCGTGATGTAGTTCAGCAGGATACGGTTGCTCCCCACGATGTAGAAGTCGTCCGGCTTGAAGCGGTCCGGGTAATTGTACAGGATAAAGGAGATCCGGTGCATGGCCACGGTGGTCTTGCCGGAGCCCGCCACGCCCTGGACGATGATGTTGTGGTGGGGGGACTTGCGGATGATCTCATTCTGTTCTTTCTGGATGGTGGCCACAATCTCGCTGAGCACGGCCTGCTTGTTCTTGGCCAGATACTTGGTCAGCAGGTCGTCATTGGCCACGACTTCGCTGTCGAAATAGTCCAGGAGCTTGCCGGCTTCGATCTCATAGGTGCGCTTCAGCATCAGCTCGATGTCTATCCTCCTGTCGCCGGGGGCAGTGTAGCTGCATTTTCCCAGTCCGTTCTCGTAATAGGCATTGGCCACGGGAGCACGCCAGTCTATGACGATCTGGTGGGTGGCGTCCTTCGCGATGCCGCCCCGGCCGATATAGAGGGATTCCACTTTGTCCAACGCCTCGTCCCGGAAGACGATCCGCCCGAAATAGGGCTTTCCCTGGGCCTTCTCATTGCGCTCCAGGGCCCGCTTCATGTGCAGGTGCATGGTGGTAAGGTTCTCCAGGGCGTTGATCAGCTCCGGGTTGTCGTCATGGAAATGATCCAGCATGACGTCGATTTCCGTGCTCATGTCATCCACCTGCCTGCCGTAGCTTTCCAGATTGTCACGGATGACGGAAAGGGTCTGCTCCAGAAAGCTCTCCTCGGCCTGCCGGGTAGTGCCTTGTATTCGTTCCTCTTGCTTCATCAGTCGCTCCTTCCTTTTGTCAAGATTTTGTCAGTTTCCTGCGTGGGTCAGTCGCGTTCGCCTGTAGATTCAGCGTGTAGTAATAATTATAGGAAAAAAAGAAAAAAATACTAGACTTTTCTTTCATAATTTGGTAAAGTGTTATATAGAATCGTGCCTGAAAAAAGCTGCTGTTGAACAGCAGCTTTTTGACGTTATTTCATATATCCTTGAGGAGCCCCGCAGCCTACAGCTCATCATAAAACGTATAGCCGCACCTTCCGTTCTCCTTCGTGTGGTACAATGCCTGATCCGTCTGCTGGAACAGGTCGTCATAGAATCCCTTTTCCGAAAAAGCGATTCCCACACTGACAGAATATTTCGGGAAAACCGCCTCGTCTTCCGGGTGCTGCAGGATCTCGTTGATTGCTTCTATCTTGCTGCGGATGATTGGCTTTTTGTCCGGGCCTGTCTTTTCCATGATGACAGCGAACTCATCCCCGCCTATCCGGAGGACATAATCCACCTTTCTGAAATTCTCGTCCAGCAGCCTGGCGACTTTAATCAGGGCCTGGTCCCCCACGTCATGTCCGTAATTGTCGTTGATGGACTTGAATACGTCCACGTCGATGATCAGGAACGCGAGAGGTTCGGAGGATATGCGCAGCTGGGACTTCAATTGTTCAAAGGCCTGGCGGTTCAAAAGGCCGGTGAGGGCATCTCGCTCTGCCTTTTTGCGGAGCATGTTCTGCTGCTCCATGGTCATTTCATAGACATTGTTGTATGTAGCAGCCAGGTATTTGAATTCATAGGCGCCAGTGATTTCCAGGAAGTTGTTGTTCTTGATGCAGTTCACATAGATTCGGATGGGCCGCAGAATCAGAACCGCTATCATGATATAGGAAAATATGACCAGAATCACCACCAAAACCGTGTAGATGCTCTGGCGGAGCAAGGCGTTTTTCATGGTGCCCTCGCTCTCCGCCTGATCCCTCTCGCAGATTTCTATTACGCTCCGGGTGACATCGGACATTTTTGCCTCTATCTGGCCTTTCATGGCCCGGTATTCTTCCCCGAAGACCAGCTCTATGGAAGCGTCCGCCTGCTGCTGCGCCGTCCAGGACAGCTCTTCCCCTGTCAGCTGATAGTCCTGTATCTCCCGGGCAAGGCTGCCCATATCCTCACCGGCCGACAGGGCCGCCAGCTTCATGGAATGGATTTCCAGAACCATGAGCGCGTTGGACAGCTCCATGGCCTCTTTGGATGTGTTCAATGCATCCTCATTCCTTCCACGCAGATGGACCTCCAGAGCCTCCAGCGCCAAATCCCTTCTCCTGGACTCATGCACCTCCGTAAAATATGCCTCCGCGTAGTCATGGTCTTTCGTCACGGCATAGAGGCGTGCCTGGTCTGTAAGGTAGTTGGAGCCGAACAGGAGATCCCTGGCGTCTTCCTGGGCGAAGACATATTCCCTGGTCCGCTGGGCCAGCTCATAATAGTCCTTCATGACCTGAACGATGCCGATTCCAATCAGGACGGATATGATGAGGGTGAAGGCCACCAGCCACAGGCTGAGGCTCTGAATCCGAAACCCCTTCAGGGCACCTGTATTTTTCTCTTCCGGCAGGCCTGTCTTCTTTTCTTCTGTCATCTCATATGCTCCTCCAGTCATTTTCGCTTCATGAATCCTTACTCATTATAAATTACCATCTTGAAATTTACAAGATTTCAGACGGATAAATTTCAGACAGAAAATTGTTTTTTATGCTGGAAATGCCCTGTACGGTTTCCCGTGCAGGGCATTTCGGTCGGACAAGAATCACACAGCGGCAAACCCTTTCTCCAAATCGGCGATGATGTCATCGATATGCTCCGTGCCGATGGAGAGCCGGATGGTGCCAGGCTTGATGCCCTGATCGGCCAGCTCCTCCGCCGTCAACTGGGAATGGGTGGTGGTAGCCGGATGGATGACCAGGCTCTTCACGTCCGCCACATTGGCCAGCAGGGAGAAAATCTCCAGATGGTCGATGAACCTGTAGGCCTCCTCCTGCCCGCCTTTGATTTCAAAGGTAAAAATCGAAGCGCCGCCGTTGGGGAAATATTCCTCATACAAAGCGTGGTCAGGATGGTCTGGCAGAGAGGGATGGTTCACCCGCTCCACCTGGGGGTGCTTCGCCAGGTACTCCACCACCTTCTTCGTGTTCTCCGCATGGCGCTCCAGGCGCAGGGATAGGGTCTCCACGCCCTGCAGGAGCAGGAAGGCATTGAAGGGGGAGATGGCAGCGCCGGTATCCCGCAGAAGGATGGCCCTGATATAGGTCACGAAAGCGGCAGGCCCCGCTGCGTCCACGAAGGAGATTCCGTGGTAGCTGGGATTGGGGTCGGCAATCGCGGGATAGTTCCCGCCGGCCTTCCAGTCGAATCTCCCGGAGTCCACGATGATGCCGCCCAGGGTGGTTCCGTGGCCGCCGATGAATTTGGTGGCGGAATGCACCACGATGTCAGCACCGTGCTCAATCGGCCTGATCAGATAGGGGGTGCCGAAGGTATTGTCGATGACCAGGGGCAGGCCGTGGGCATGGGCAATCTCCGCGATGCGGTCGATGTCCGGGATGTCGCTGTTGGGGTTCCCCAGGGTTTCCAGGTACACCGCTCTGGTCTCAGGACGGATGGCTGCCTCCAGCTGCGCCAGGTCGTGGGCGTCCACAAAGGTGGTGCTGATGCCGTAATGGGGCAGGGTATGCTCCAGCAGGTTGTAGCTGCCTCCGTAGATGGTCTTCTGGGCCACGATGTGCCCGCCGTCCTGGGCCAGGGCCTGGATGGCGTATGTAATGGCCGCCGCGCCGGAAGCCAGGACCAGCGCCGCCGCGCCGCCCTCCAGGGCCGCAATCCTCTTCTCCAGCACGTCCTGGGTGGAATTGGTCAGGCGGCCATAGATATTGCCCGCATCCGCCAGGCCGAACCGGGCGGCCGCATGGGCGGAATCCCGGAATACATAGGATGTGGTCTGGTAGATGGGCACGGCCCTGGCGTCTGTGGCCGGATCGGGGCGCTCCTGTCCTACGTGTAGCTGCAGGGTCTCAAATTTGTATTGGCTCATTGTAGTCTCCTCCTTTGGAATGCGCTTTTACATGCTTCTGTAATTCGTTTTCCAGAATACACCTATTTGCCTACTATGTCAATAGGTTTATATAAAAACAGACTTGTAAGAGTTGCAGGAAGAGAGGAATTCTGCTACAATTCTTAGATAAGAAAGAAAAGCGGAGGTATTTATATGGCAGCACAGGGGACGAAACAGGACATGGGAAGCGGCAGCATCCCGAAGCTGATGCTGAATCTGGCGATTCCGGCGGTGGTGGCGCAGCTGATCAACATGCTCTACAATATCGTGGACAGAATCTACATCGGGCACATCCCGGACGCGGGGGCATCGGCGCTGACCGGCGTGGGGCTGTTTCTCCCTATCCTGATGATGATCAACGCCTTCGCCATGCTGGCGGGGTCAGGCGGCGCGCCCAGAGCGGCCATCGCCATGGGGAAGAAAGATCTGGAAAGCGCCCGGAAGATTCTGGGAAACTGTTTTTCACTGCTGATGATCTTCTCCGTCATGCTGACGGTATTGTTCTATCTCTTTGCGCCGCAGCTGCTCCGGCTTTTCGGAGCCAGCGACGTGACGCTGCCCTACGCTCTGTCCTACGCCCGAATCTATATCTTGGGAATCGTCTTCGTGATGATCGTGATGGGGCTGAATCCTTTCATCACCACACAGGGCTTCGCCAAGTTCAGCATGCTCACCACGGTGGTGGGCGCTGTGTGCAATATCATCCTGGATCCCATCCTGATCTTCGGCCTGGGGATGGGCGTGCGGGGAGCGGCCATCGCCACGGTAATCAGCCAGGCGGTCAGCGCCGTGTGGGTGCTGTGCTTCCTGCGAGGCTCCAGGACGATATTGAAGCTGTCGCTGCGCGACATGAAGCTGGAGGCTCCCGTCATCCTGCCCTGCCTGGCCTTGGGCATCTCCACCTTCGTGATGCTCAGCACGGAGAGCATCCTGAACATCAGCTTCAACAGCAGCCTCTCCCGCTTCGGCGGGGATGTGGCGGTGGGGGCCATGACGATCATATCCTCCTGCAGCCAGCTGATCACCTTGCCCCTGCAGGGAATCTGCCAGGGCGGCCAGCCCATCATGAGCTACAATTTCGGCGCGGGCAAGAAGGAGCGTGTGAAGCAGGCCTTCCGCTGCCAGTTCACGGCCTGCACGGCCTATGCGTCCCTGATGTGGCTGCTGATGCTGCTCTTTCCGCAGATGTTCGCGGGCATCTTCAGCAGCGACGGGACGCTGGTGGAGTACACGGTGTGGGCCATGCGCATCTATATGGCGGGCATCTTCTCCACAGGGATACAGATCGGCTGCCAGCAGACCTTCATGGCCCTGGGCCAGGCGAAGATCAGCCTGCTGATGGCCTGTCTGCGCAAGCTGGTGCTGCTGATTCCTTTGATCTTCATCCTGCCCCGGATTCTGCCGGATCAGGTCTTCGGCGTGTTCCTGGCGGAACCGGTCAGCGATATCCTGGCAGCCACCGTCACGGCCACCATGCTCTTTACCAGGCTGAACGGAATTCTGGACAGAGGGGCCGGCGGGCAGAAGGCCCAGGCGTGACAGCAAGGCAGAGCTGCGGCCGAACGTGTGGGCAGGCATGACAGACGTATCTGAAAACGCAGACGGCCCTGACAGAGCCGTGACAGAGCCACTGCCATAAGCCATGACATGGCCGGAGCCGGGCATGGGCGGTGGACGGGGCGGACAAAGGAAGAGCTGGCCTCCTAGCGGTTGGCCAGCTCTGTCGTAATCTCTTCCCAGCTGATGTCCTTCTCTGCCATCAGCACCATCATGTGGTATAGAAAATCGCTTATCTCGTATTTTACCTCATTTGCCCCCGGGTTCTTGGCCGCGATGACGATTTCCGTAGCCTCCTCCCCCAGCTTCTTGAGAATCTTGTCGATGCCCTTGTCGAAGAGGTAGTTGGTGTAGGAGCCCTCCTTGGGATGGAGCTTCCTGTCCTTGATTACATCGAAGACCTCTTCAAAGACCTGCAGCGGATTGGCGGTCTCCTCCCCCTGCTTTTTCACGATCTCGTTAAAGAAGCAGCTCCTGGAGCCGGTGTGGCAGGCGGCCCCCACCTGGGACACCCTTGCTAAGAGCGTGTCCTTGTCGCAGTCCGCGGCGAGGCTCTTCAGATACTGGAAATGGCCGCTGGTCTCCCCCTTGAGCCAGAGCTGCCTGCGGTTGCGGCTATAATAGGTCATCCGGCCCGTGCGGATGGTCTGGCCGTAGGCCTCCTCATTCATATAGGCCATCATCAGCACCTCCCCGGTCCGGTAGTCCTGCACGATCACAGGGAGCAGGCCCTCCGGATTCTTCTGGAAGTCGTCCCATTGCAAAGCCGCTTCAAAGGTTTCCACCAAAATCCCGTTCTCCTTACATAACCCTTTCAGGGCCAGAATGTCGCGGTAATTGTCGTTGATCGTATTGCCGGTGACGCCGCAGACATTTTCGTAGGCAAAGATTTCCATCAGCTTGTTCAGGGCAATCTGGTTCACCTCCACCAGAAACGGCAGCTGCACCGCGGCCTGGGTCTCCCTGATCTGGTGGGGATTCTGCAGGAGCAGACCGGACACGCAGTCCTCCAGCAGCCCGCGGTTCCTGGCGATGATGTCCACATTGTCGCAGGATGCCAGGAGCTTGTCCCTGCCGAATCTCTGGGAGGCTTCTCTGGCGAGGGCGATGTTGGATTCTTTGGCGCAGTCCAGGACGGCCCTCCTGCAGCCTGCGTAGAGCAGCTTCTTCACGTCCTCCAGCCGCTTTATGTTGCCGGCCCCTGTGACCTCCATCTCCGCTGTGGCGCAGATTTCCTTGATGATGTCCAGCGCCTCCTCGTGCTCTCTGTCCTCCTGGGACATATCGAACACCACAAGGCCGTCCGCGCCGTTCTCATTGTACAGGTTCACCAGGCGCAGGGGATCCGTCTCCACCACGGAGAGGTCCGTAAGCCGCCTTACCGCATGGCCGTTATAAAGATAGATACATGGTACGAATTTTTTTACTAGCATATCTGTGCCCTCATTTGTTGAATGGTTGTTTCCGGACAGTTCCTTATGAAAGCGTTCCCTTTGTGCTGAGCACGTCGCTGACCCGGGGCTCCATGCCTGTGGCCCCGTCCAGCGCCTTGGCAAAGGCCTTGAACATAGCCTCTATCATATGGTGGGCATTTGTCCCGTCCATCACCTTCAGATGCAGGTTCATCCCCGCGCTGTAGGACACCGCGTAGAAGAATTCCCGCACCAGCTCCGTGTCCAGGCCGCCCACCCGCTCCGTGGGGAAAGAGGCGTCGAAATTCAGATAGGGCCTGCCGCAGAGATCCACCGCGCACAGCGCCAGGGCATCGTCCATGGGCAGGACGAAATAGCCGTACCTGCGGATGCCCTTCTTGTCTCCCACCGCTTCCCGGATGGCCTGGCCCAGCACGATGCCGGTGTCCTCCACGGTATGGTGCCCGTCCACATGGAGGTCTCCCGCCACATGGCAGCTCAGGTCGAAGAAGCCATGCCTGGCAAAGCCCTCCAGCATATGGTCGAAGAAGCCGATGCCTGTGGAAACCTCAGATTCCCCTGTGCCGTCCAGGGTCAGGGCAACATGGATGTCCGTCTCCTTTGTCTTTCGCTCTATGGTCGCTGTCCTTGTCATATTCCCTCCTTCTTCCAATGGCGGATCGGGTGCGGGCCGGAAGCATGCCTATTCGAAGCGCACCTTGATGCTGTTTGCGTGGGCGGTCAGCCCCTCGCTCTCCGCAAAGGCCTCGATGTCCTTATGTACCCTTTCCAGCGCTTCCCTGGAATATGAAATGATGCTGGTCTTCTTCATAAAGTCATCCACGTTCAGCGGTGAAAAGAACTTCGCCGTACCGTTTGTGGGCAGGATATGGTTGGGCCCGGCGAAATAATCCCCCAGGGGTTCAGAGGAATACTCTCCCAGGAAGATTGCCCCGGCGTTGCGGATTTTGGTCATCACCTGGTAAGGGTCGGCGGTGAGGATTTCCAGATGCTCCGAGGCGATTTCGTTGGCGGCATCGATGGCATCCTCCATGCTTTCGGCCAGCAGGATATAGCCGTAGTTGTCCAGGGACTTTTGGATGATTCCCTTCCTGGACAGCTTCTCCGTCAAGGCGTCCACCTGGGCGCTGACCTGTTCCGCCAGCTCTTTCGAGGTGGTAATCAGGATGGCGCTGGCCAGCTCGTCATGCTCTGCCTGGGAGAGCAGGTCCGCCGCCACGTATCTGGGATTGGCCGTGCCGTCCGCCAGCACCAGGATTTCGCTGGGACCCGCGATGGAGTCGATCCCCACGTAGCCGTACACGGCCTTTTTGGCCAGGGCCACGAAGATATTGCCGGGGCCCGTGAGCTTGTCCACCTTGGGGACGGACTGGGTGCCGAAAGCCATGGCCGCCACTGCCTGGGCGCCTCCCGCCCTGTAGATCGTGTCCACCCCTGCGATGTCCGCCGCCACCAGCGTGCCGGGATTGATCCGTCCCTGGGCATCAGGCGGCGTGGTCATGATAATCTCCCCCACTCCCGCTACCTTGGCGGGGATCACGTTCATCAGGACGCTGGAGGGATAGGCGGCCTTTCCGCCGGGGACATAGACCCCCACCCTTCCGATGGGGGTGAGCTTCATCCCCAGAATCGTGCCGTCCCCCTTTGGCTCGAACCAGCTATTGCGAAGCTGCTTTTCATGAAAGGCGCGGATGTTGTCGGCAGAGCGTCTGATGACATCTGTCAGGCCGTCATCCATAAGGCCGTAGGCCGCATCGATCTCCTCCCTCGTCACCTTGATGTTGTCCGCGCTCAGGGGAAATCTGTCGAATTTCAGGGTATAGTCGAACAGGGCCCTGTCCCCGTCCTTTCGGACATCCTCCAGGATGCCGTTCACCGTGCTCTCATATTCGGAATAATTGTTGGGGCTCCTTTTGAGCAGATTGCCCAATAGATTGGCCCTGGTCTCTGCTGTCAGTTTTATGGTTCTCATGAATTTCCCTCCGCCCTCCCGGCTTCGATTCCGTTTAATCTTTTCCGCAGTCCCAGCACCAGCTCTTGGATCCTGGCCTGCTCCATCTGCATGCTGACCGGGTTCACAATCATTCTGGCTGACAGGCCGCAGACCTCCTCCAGTACCTCCAGGCCGTTCTCACGCAGGGTGGAGCCGGTCTCCACGATGTCCACGATGACATCCGACAGGCCCACCAGAGGCCCCAGCTCCACGGAGCCGCTCAGCTTGATGATGTCCACGGTCTGATGCTTTTTATTGTAGAAATAGTCCTTTGCGATATTAGGGTATTTGCTGGCCACACGGATGCGCTCATGGTGCAGGAGCAGGTCTTTCGCGGATTCCGGCCCGCAGACGCACATCCGGCACCTGCCGAAGCCCAGATCCAGCACCTCGTACACGTTCCTATTCTCCTCCAGGACCGTATCCCGGCCCGCCACACCGATGTCCGCGGCACCGTACTCCACATAGGTGGGCACGTCAGGGCCCTTGGCCAGGAAGAATTTCAGCTTCCATTCCTCGTTCACGAATATCAGTTTCCGTGTATTCTTATCCTTCATCTCTTCGCAGGAGATGCCCATCTCCTCGAAAAGCGCCAGCGTCTGGTTTGCAAGCCGGCCTTTGGCAAGGGCGAAGGTCAGATATTGCCTCTCTTCCACGGAATGCGTTTCTTCCATGGAATGCCTCTCTTCCATTTTCATCGCAATGCCTCCCTTCCATGCGCGCCCTCCCCGGAATCTACTTCCTCCCCGGAACACGCCCCTTCCAAGGGAAGCAGCTCCACCGGGATTCCCTCCGCCCGCAGCTTCTGCGCCTCCGCCAGCCTTTCCGCAAAGTCTCCCTGGCCGTAGGATATCCGCCGGATTCCATCCCCGGCGGGAAGCCGGGCCTCCTGTCTGGAAAGGGCCTCCATGATGGTGTCCACCACGATGACGAACCCTACCGCAGGGGCATCCTTGCCGAACTGCAGCAGCAGCCTGTCGTATCTGCCGCCCTTCACCACGGCCTCCCCTACGCCGTAGGTGTAGGCCTTGAAGACCATCCCTGTGTAATACTGGTACTTGCTGAGCATACCCAGGTCGAAGGACACATAGGACTCCACGCCATAGAGCTGCAGCAGGGAATAAAGCTTCTCCAGGCGGCGTATGGCAGCCAGGGAACGGGCGTTCTCCGCCATGGCCCCGGCCTGGGACAGGGAACCCATGTCGCCGAACATGTCCGCCACCTTTAAGAGCCTGTCGCGATATGGCTCAGCCACGGCCCTCTCCGCCAGAAGCTCCTGGGCCGCGAAATAGTTCTTCCCCGAGATAAAGGTGCGCAGATCCAGCTCCGTGTCCTCGTCCAGCCCGGCTTCCTCGCAGAGGCCCTTGAAATATTCCGCATCGCCGATTGCTACCTGAAAGCGCTTCAGCCCGGCCTGCAGAAGGGCCCGGATGACAATGCATATGATCTCCGCGTCCGCCTCCACGGAAGAATCGCCTATCAGCTCCGCTCCCAGTTGGGTCACCTCCTTCAGCTTCCCCTGGAGATTGGAAGTGTTGATGAAGGTATTGCCTATGTAGCTGAAGCGCAGGGGGTGCCTCTCCTCGCCGAAATATTTCGCGGCGCAGCGGGCGATGGAGGGCGTGAAGTCCGGGCGGAGCACCAGGGTATTCCCCTCCTTGTCGAAGAATTTGTACAATTCCCTGCTGGGCGTAGTGCCGATTTCTCTGGAGAATACGTCAAAGAACTCAAAGGTGGGCGTCTGGATGTCCCTGTAGCCGTAGAGACGGATACAGTCCCTCAGCCGACTCTCCACGTACAGCTTTTCTTCGTATTCCTTTCCGTAGATGTCCCGGACGCCCTCCGGCGTATGCAACAATCGCTGGCTCATGAGATTTCCGTACCTTTCTGTCATATCTATATTGAAATCTATTTGAAATACCCATCCGAAATTCGAGTCATACCGGCCTACCGACCAATCCGGTCGGAAAGACCATTTCGGTCAATGTGGCCCGGTCAATAAGCGCCTGCCTTTTATGACAGGCGCGCTTTAATGTATTAACGCACTGCCCCGTTACCATGACGATGCATCGAACTCTCTTAGTATATCGGATGGCACCGCCGCTGTCAAGCCCTGTCCTCCAGGTCTTTCTGAAGGATGTCCAGATAGGGGACCAGGATTCCATGCTTGCGGGGCAGGACATATTCCGGATTCAGCTCCTCGTACCGGAAGCTCTTCCTGCCGCCCTCCTTTGCCCGGTTCCAGAAGAACAGGAGCATCTGCAGGGGCAGATAATAGAAGATGTCCTTGTGGGTATAATAGATCAGGAAAAAGGAAATCCCGCCCTGCTTCTCGAATTTCTCCATGAAGCTTACCTGATGCGCATGGATGTTCTGCAGGGCAAAGGTGTCCGCCGCGCATTCCTTTGCGTCGAAGCAGACGGGAAGCCCTTGTATCGCCCCGATGTAGTCAACCGTGCTCTTCTGTTCGAAATAGGCCAGCGTGATCTGCCGGCTCTCCTTGTCTATCCGGATGGGAGTGATGGGGGTGGGCACCTTCTGGATCAGGGCAAGGCCCGCGTCCGCATACTTTTCGTTTGTGCGGTTGATCATATCCTCCAGTGTGGAGCCCCGCAGCCCCCGGGAATTCCATGTAGCCATATGCTCTTCCTAATCGCTTTCGGTTTTTTGGGGGAACAGCTCCCGCTCCAGCCTGGCGAACAGCTCCGGGCAGGGGGCAGTAAAGGTCCGGCCGCTGAGAGCGCTGCCCATGCCGGACAGAACCTCCGGGAACGTGACCCGGCAGGCATGCAGCAGCTGGTGGGACAGGCCGTAGCGCCTGCGCAGCTCACGGTTCACCCCCTCCAGGCCGTATTTGGCATCCCCTATCAGAGGATGGCCGATGCTGGCCAGATGGGCGCGTATCTGGTGGCTTTTCCCGGTTATCAGCTCTACCTCCAGCAGGGTATAGCGGTCCGTGACGGCGATGGGGGCATAGGCCGTGTGGACGGGGACAGGCTTTTCGGCAGAGCCTCCGCCCTCCGCCGTCCGGGCTACCGTCACCTGGTTCCTCATGGAATCCTTGGAGAGATACCCCCGGACAGATGCCGCCTCCCCCAGCGCCCCTATACAGATTGTCCGGTAGAATTTCCCCAGGGAGCGCTCCCTGATGCACCTGTTCAGGTATTGCAGCCCGGCCAGGCTCTTCCCCCCCAGCACGATGCCGCTGGTGTTCCTGTCCAGCCGGTTGCAGACAGAGGGGCGGAAGGTGGAAAGCTCCCCGGCAAAAGCGGGATCCCCGGACAGCAGACGGCCTATCATCCATTCGTTCAGGCTTACGTCTCCGGGAGCCGCTTTCTGGGTCAGGATGCCGATTGGCTTGTTCATGATCAGGAAGTCGCCGTCCTCATACAGCACCGTGATTCCCTGCAGCCTGCGATAAGCGGCCCAGTATTCCCCCAGGCGCTTCTCCTCTGCGGGCAGAGGGGCCTTGCCGCCGGAATTTCTGCCGCCGGAGCTTCCCCCCGGGGCGGAATCCGAATCCCCCGCCGGGGCTCTGCCGGAGAACTTCCCGAAGGTCTCATCCGAAAAAAAGGTGCACACCTGATCCCCCACAGAGAGAATCTCCCGCCCTTCCGCCTTCTTTCCGTTCAGGGTGATGTTCTTCTTGCGCAGCATCTTGTACAAGAATCCGCTTCCGGCAAGGGGCAGGTATTTATGTAGAAATTTGTCCAGCCGCTGTCCGGCCTGGTTCGCTCCGATTGTCACTGACTGCATATATCCTCCCGGAAATATATTGGTTTTCCTTACCAGCGCTTCATGTTCCGCCGGTGCTTTTCCAGATAGATGCTCCTGAATTCCTCCACGGAGATGCCGTAGCTGAGCAGGACATCGTTGTAGTACATCATGATATCCACCATTTCCTCGATGAAATGCGCCCGGGTGCCGGCATCCTCCATGATTTTGCGGACGCCCTCCTTTTTCATGATGTCGGCGGCTTCCCCCACCTCTATCATCATCCACATCAACTGATCCTTCCCCTGCTCCGGCGACAGGGGATTCCATTTGTCCTTGTACTTCTCCTGAAGCTGCCGCTGTATCTCCTGCATTTCCTGAAAGCCGAAATCTGCCATAGCCGTATTCTCCTGTTCTGGTATTCCTGTTGTCCCTCTATAGCGCCACGCTCTTCAAAGTCGCAACGACTGACCGGGTCAGTCCGTCCTCTGGTTCCGGCCTTTTCATCTGATCCAGCCGCTCTGTGTATTTCGTCAGGTTCGTAAATATCTTCACAGTGACGTTCTTATGTCCGTCCGCTTTCAGGATATCGCCGATATGCCTGTAGAAATCAGCTTCCCCGAAAGCCCCCTCCCCCTCCGCGTAGCCGCACACGGTGTTGCCGCAGACCGCCATATGGCTTACTACATAATTCTTCTTATAGGAGGTGAACACCATGTCGTACAGGCAGACCAGGCCTTGGGTATGCCGCTCTATTTCCGCGGAAGTCTCCTCGGCGCAGCTTCGGAACCGCAGGAACATGATGGCCCCTACCGCGCTTTTGCTGGCGGGAAGGCAGCCCAATACGGCCACGATGCTGAGCAGGTTGGCCCGCCGCCCTGTCTGGATATAACCCGCCGCGAACAGGGAAAGCGAGATGGCGAAATAGAGAATCGTGCGGACGATCTCATATTTTTTCTGGGTGTTCAGGTAATTTCTGGTTCCCTTCACGCTGTCCGTGGTGAAGAATCGTCTCAGTTCCATGGGTCTCACAGTCCTTTCTTCTTCATTTGTTCCATGGCCCGCAGGAGGATGCCGTGGGGCGCAAGCTTTGTCAGCGTCCGGAACGCCCGGATCGGCAGGCTGCACACGGATACAGGGCGTCTGCGGTAGGAATCCCGCAGGGCAAGGGCCACCACCCTCTCCGCGTCCACCATGGTATATTTTTTCACTGCAAGCGTGGAGCCCGTGGCCTCCGCGATGTCGAAAAAGGGCGTGTCCACAGGCCCCGGGCAGACGCTGGTCACATAGATGCCGGCATTCTTCAGCTCCTCTCCCAGCGCCCTGGAGAAGTTCAGCACATAGGCCTTTGTGGCCGCGTATACTGCGAAGCCCGGCTGGGGCAGAAATGCTGCGCTGGAGGAGAGCTGGATGATGCGGCTGCCCCACCTCATGTAAGGAATCAGGCGATGGGTCAACTCTGTCAGGGCCTCGCAGTTCAGGCGGATCATCCCTGTCTCCAGGCCGCAGTCCTGCTCGCAGAAGCTCCCCATGATGCCATAGCCCGCACAATTGATGAGCATCCGTACTACGGCATTGTGCCGGAAAGCGGCTTCCTCCAGGGCCTCCAGGGATTCCTCCCGGGTGATGTCCATGGCGAATATCCTTGTATTGTGCCGCATGGTTCCTGCAAGCTCCTCCAGCCTGTGGCGGTTTCTGGCCACCAGCCAGAATTCGTCTGTCCTGTCGAAATACCCGTCCATCTGACGCGCGAATTCCCGGCCGATGCCGGAGGATGCCCCTGTAATGATGATGATGTTCATACGCGATTCCTTCCTATCATATCCTATAGGCCATTGTATACGAAAGAGGGATCCTTCATACGAAAAGGCCTGTATAATCTTCGATATAATAATCGGCCAGCTCTTTTTTCAGCTCCCTGAACTGGGCGGAATAGTCGTCCTCCACGGCACAGACCCGCATGCCCGCATTCTTTCCGGCCAGGATTCCCGCCGTGATGTCCTCGAACACCAGGCAGCGCTCCGGGGATACCCCAAGCCCCTCCGCCACGGTCAGATAGATATCCGGGCTGGGCTTTCCGCGCTCCACATCGGTGCCGGTCATGATACAGGAGAAATAGTCCCGGAGATTATGTACCCCGGCCACGTTCTCCACCAGCACCCTGGAATTGCTGGTGGCGATGCCCAGCTTGATCCCTGAGTCCCTGCACCCGGCCAGGAATTCCGGTATGCCCTTTTTCAGGGGCACCTCATACATGTACTTATCCCAGGCCATCCGGTTCCACTCCTCCATGATCTCCTCCTGGGATTCCGGTATGGGGAAATGCTCCTTGAAATAGCGGGCGGTCTCGCCGAAGCTCATGCCCTCTATCTTCGTCTGCAGGTCCTCCGGCAGGGCGATGCCGTACCGCCCCAGATATTCGATGTCGATGGCCCGCCACATCCACATGGAGTCCACCAGGGAACCGTCCATGTCGAATATCACCGCATCGATATCATGCATCATTTCGTGCAACATCTGTCAAACCTCCATACAGCTCTCCCGCAGGATCGCAAGCTCCTCCTCTGTCAACTCCCTGTATTCTCCCGGCTCCAGCTCCGGATCCAGCCGAAGGCCGCCGAACGCCACACGCTGCAGGCCGACTACCTCATTGCCCACTGCCTGCAGCATCCGCTTCACCTGATGGAACTTCCCCTCATGCAGGGTAAGGAGAACTTTGTTCTCCCGGATAGTTTTGTCCTCCTTGCGCCCATCGTCCTCTGTCAGCAGCTCCACCCTGGCCGGCAATGTGGGCCGCTCCTCGCCGATGTCCACCCCTGCCTCCAGCCTCCGAATCTCCGGCTGCCCCAGGCTGTGGGCCAGGACCGCAAGGTAGGTCTTGTCCACATGCCTCCTGGGAGCCAGCAGCCTGTGGGCCAGATCCCCGTCATTGGTCAGGAGCAGGAATCCCGTCACATCCTTGTCCAGCCTGCCCACCGGAAAGATGTCCTCCCGGGCGTCCTTCCCCAGAAGGGACACCACGGTCCTGGAGACATTATCCCTGGTGGCGGATACCACGCCCTCCGGCTTATTCATCATATAGTAGACATATCTGCGGTATTCCAGAGGCATTCCCCGAAAGGTGACCCTGTCCGAGAGCTCGTCTATCCTCTGATTCGGATCCTTGGCCGGGATGCCGCCCACGGCCACGATTCCCTGCCGGATGAAGGCCTTCACCTGGCTCCGGGTGCCTATGTTCAATTCGCACAGAAATCTGTCAAGGCGCAAATCCATGCCCTCCCCTGATATGATTATATGGGGACCCTGGAATGTCCCGCTTTCTTTGCACATATAGTATCTTGATAGAATAAGGAGCCTCCCCCTATGAGACTGCTCACCGTAATATTCCTTCTGCTGCTGGGCTGTATCCTGACCAATTCCCAGCTCGGCCTCTCCTATGCCGCCATGGGGCTGAATCTGTGGTTCGAGAAAATGATTCCGTCCCTCCTGCCCTTCATGATGCTCTCCGGCATCATGGTGCGCATGAAGCTGACGGACAGGGCTGCCATGCTGATCTATCCGGTCGTTAAACCGCTGGCAAAAGTTCGGAAGAACGTTTGCTACGCCATGCTCATGGGGTTCCTGTGCGGCTTTCCCATGGGGGCGAGAGTGGTGGACGATCTGTATCAGCGGCAGATGATCGACAGAAGGGAGGCGGAATATCTCCTGGCCTTCTGCAACAACATCGGCCCTGTGTATTTCTGCAGCTTCGTGCTGCCCCTTCTGGGCAGGAGGCTGGTATGGCCCTACCTCTTCGGCATGTACGGGATTCCTCTGCTGTACGGCATGGCGCTGCGGTATACACGTTTCCGCGACATCCCTCTGCCCGGGAAGAATCTCCCCCTGTCGGGGGAGGAGGGAGGCCGCCCTGCCGCCCTTGTGGCCTGTGAGGACAAGAGCGGCTTAGCCGAAAGCCGTTCCGCCGCCCGCTTCTGGGAAAAGCTTCTGGAAGCTGTGGACGGCTCCGTCCAGGCCTCGGTGCGGAGCATGCTCTCCCTGGGGGGATACATGATCCTGTTCAACCTGTTGAACCTGATCCCCCACCTGCTCTTCGGCCGTCCCGTAGCCCCTCTGTCCCCATTGCTCGAAATCACAGGGGGCCTGAAGCTTTTGGGGGACGCCTTCCCTCTTTACAGCCTGTTGGCGCTCTCCTTCGGCGGACTGTCCTGCATTGCCCAGACCTATAGCTGCATCGGCGATTCGGATCTGTCCATCAGCGATTATATCCTGCACAAGGTGGTGCTGACCTTGCTGTGCGGATTGTTCTATCTGGGCTGGTTCCTGCTCCTGCCCGGGTCTTTCCTGCGCTGAACCTACGCGTCCGGATGCGGGATGGCCCCATGAAAGCCCCATACAGGAAAGAACCAGTTCCCTTGGAATGTCCTTCTTCCGCGCGGAACTGGTTCTGGAACAATCTCACATCACGTCCAGCTT
Source organism: uncultured Acetatifactor sp. (assembly GCA_910585615.1). Classification (GTDB taxonomy): domain Bacteria; phylum Bacillota; class Clostridia; order Lachnospirales; family Lachnospiraceae; genus Acetatifactor. The sequence continues at coordinate 100,158 of CAJUFO010000003.1, read as the reverse complement.
GTCGTCATCCTCCTGGTCGTCCAGGTGCAAATCCAAATCCTCCACGGGATGGAGGGAGCGGAGGTTGGACTGGATCAAATCCCGGTACTGGCCCAGAGAGCCCAGAAGCCGTTCATAGTCCGCATTGGTGGACTGGATGGCGGAGGACGTGATGGAATCCAGCTCTACCAGCCGGCTTTCCATATATTGGGAGGCCTGGGTCCTCAGTTCATTGGCCTCCATGGTGGCCTTGTCCAGGATCTCCCTGGCCTGATTGGCGGCGGTGGCCACAATCCCGTTGGCCTGGGCGTAGGCCTGCTGCATGATTTCATGCTCGCTGATCAGCTCATTGGTGTGCACCGTGGCCTCGTCTATCAGCGCCTGGGCCTTGGCCCTGGCGTCGTTCAGGATGGCCTCCTTGTTGCTGATGATTTTCTGATAACGCTTGATTTCCTCAGGGGTGCGCATGCGCAGCTCACGAAGCAATTCGTCAATCTCTTCCTTATTCACGATGATCTCGGAATTTGACATGAATTTCGGCTTGCAGCTCTCGATATATTCCTCTAATTCATCAATCAACTGTTCTATTCTGCTGCTCATATGCGTCACTCCTATCTATCTATAGAATGTGGTACTTCCCATAAATCAGCTTTGCCACGAATTCCGGAACGCACTGGCTGATATCCCCGCCGAAGCTGGCAATCTCCTTGACGCTGGAGGAGCTGAGGTATGCGTATTCCAGGCTTGTAGTCAGGAACACAGTGTCCAGCTTCCCGTCGGAAAGCTTCCGGTTGGTCTGGGCAATCTGCAGCTCGTACTCGAAATCCGTGATGGCGCGCAGGCCCCGCACTGCCACATGGATGCCGTTCTCCGCCGCATAATTGATCAGCAGGCCTGAAAAGCTGTTCACCTGCACATTGGAGATGTCCTTCGTAGCCTCTTTCAATATCTTAACACGTTCTTCCACAGAAAACAATGGTGTCTTTGCTTTGTTGTCCAGAACGCTGACCACCAGCACATCAAACATTTCCGAAGCACGCCTGATCACATCCAGATGGCCGAACGTGACAGGATCGAAGCTTCCGGGATAGACGGCACGTTTCATGATTGCTCCTTTTTTAATGAATGCTCTTCTTCATTGAATGCTCTTCTTCATAAAAATGTGTTTGTTGGTTCGATACTGCTTGTCCTTCGTGATACAGAAGCCCAGCTCCGAAACCCAGGAAAAGTCCGTATCCCGGGCAGCTTCCGCCACCAGTATGGTATCCTCCGTCACGTAGGGCATCCTGGCAAGGTGCGACAGCACGGACTTCTCCTCTCCGTTTTCGTAGGGAGGATCCATGAATATGATGTCCACGGCGTTTTCCCGGATGCTGCCCAGGGCGCTGCACGCATCCTGCCTCAGGACCACGGCTCTGTCTTCCAACTTCGTAAAGCGGAGGTTCTCCTGGATGCAGGACACCGCTTTCTGGGCGTTGTCCACGAAATATGCCTTCCTTGCGCCCCGGCTCAGGGCCTCGATGCCTATGCCGCCGCTGCCGCTGAACAAGTCCACGAACACGCCCCCGGGGATGTCCCACTGCAGCATGTTGAACAGGGTCTCCTTGATCCGGTCCGTGGTGGGCCGGATGTCCAGCCCCTCCGGCGTCTTCAGGGGCAGGCTCCTGGCCGTTCCCGCTATCACTCTCATATCAATCCCATGCCCTTTCTCGATTCATGCCCGAATCATACCCTTATCTTCGTCCCCTTGCCGTCCCGCCTGGCGGTCTTCATCCTGTTCAGGTCGATGGCCTTGCCCTTATATTCTATGGAGCATTCCACGGCGTTGGAGGTATAGTAGACATTTTCCACACAGTCCTTGGGCCCCAGCTTCATGCCCCTGGCGCCCAGAGCGGCTTTCTTCTGCTCCGGAATCTCCTCTATGGCGAATTTTAAGAAGAAGCCCTCCTTCGTCTGCAGGATGACCTGGCTCTGTTCCTCCAGCGGCATGACGCTCAGGACCTGATCCCCCTCCGCCAGCTTGGTGGCTGCCACCGTGCGCTTGGACACATCGAACTCCCCGCCGCTCACCAGCTTTATCATGGACTGGGCCGTTACGAAGACCACCTGCCTGAGGTTCAGCTGGGTCTGGCTGGTGATGCAGACAATCTGTTCCTTCTCGGAATTGTAGTTGCTCACATTGTCGATGGGGACGCCCTTATCCCGGAACTTCCCGAAGGGGAGATCCATGACCTTGATGCTGTGGAGCTGCCCCGCGGAGGTGAACAGGCATACCTTCCCCGTGTTCTTGCAGGGGAAGAGGAACCTGCTCTCCGCCTCCGCCGCCTCCTTGTTGCGCTCATAGGCGGCAGTGTCGATGACCTTGACATAGCCGAAGCGGTCCATGAGGAAGACCACCTCCGTCTCCTCGATCTCCTTCTCCTTGTAGACTGCCTCCTCCACATTGTCAATGACGGTCCTGCGCTTGCGGCTGTACGCTTTCCTGAATTCGTCCAGTTCATTTATGATGACCTGGGCCATGGAATCCCTGCGGTCCAGGATGTCCTCATAGCGGTAGATGTTGGCCATGGTGTCCTCGTGCTCCTTGATCAGGGCCTCGATTTCCAGGCCGATCAGCTTGTACAGGCGCATCTCCAGGATGGCATTTGCCTGGCGCTCCGTGAAAGAAAGCTGTGCCGCCATGATCTTGGATTCCTTGCTCTTGAACTTGATGCCGGCGGTTTTGCCCTCCACAAGGCAGACCTTAGCCATATTCCTGTCCTTGGAGCCCCGCAGGATCTCGATAATCAGGTCGATGACATTGCAGGCCTTGATCAGGCCCTCCTGCACCTCCTTGCGCTCCAGCTCCCTGGCCAGCAGGTTATTGTACTTCCTGGTGGCAATCTGGAACTGGAAGTCCACATTGGCCTTCAGGATGGCTTTCAGCCCCATGGTCTCCGGTCTGCCGTCGCAGATGGCCAGCATATTGACTCCAAAGGTGTCTTCCAGCCTGGTCTTCTTGTAGAGGAGGTTTACGAAATTATCCGCGTCCGCGTCCTTCCTGAGCTCTATCACAATCCGGATGCCCTCCTTGGAGGACTGGTTGGAGATGTCCACCACGTCCAGGGTCTTCTTGGACTCCACCAGGCCCGCCACATCCGACAGGAACTTGGAGATGTTCATGCCGATCATGGGGTAGGGAATTTCCGTGATGACCACATTGACCTTGCCGCCCTTCAGCTTCTCGAATTCCACCTTGCCCCGAACCTTGATCTTGCCCGTGCCGGTCTCGTAGATCTGCAGCAGGTCGTCCTTGTTGGTGACGATGCCGCCGGTGGGGAAATCAGGGCCCTTCAGGTAACGCATCAGCTCTCTGGTGGTGACGTTTTCGTCGCGCATGTAGGCCTTCATGGCGTCCACCACCTCCCCCAGGTTGTGGGGCGGCGTGCTGGTGGCCATGCCCACCGCGATGCCCTCGGAGCCGTTTATGAGAAAATTGGGGAGCTTCACCGGCAGGACGGCAGGCTCCTTCTCCGTCTCATCGAAATTCGGGACGAAATCCACCACGTCCTTGTCCAGATCCGCCAGATAGGCCTCCTGGGTCACCTTCTGCAGCCGGGCCTCGGTGTAACGCATGGCCGCGGCCCCGTCCCCCTCGATATTGCCGAAGTTGCCGTGGCCGTCCACAAGAGGCAGCCCACGCTTGAAATCCTGGGTCATGACTACAAGGGCCTCGTATATGGAGCTGTCTCCATGGGGATGGTATTTACCCATGGTATCGCCCACGATACGGGCGCACTTTCGATAAGGCCTGTCATAGCGGATGCCCAGCTCGTACATATCGTAAAGCGTCCGCCGCTGCACAGGCTTCAAACCGTCCCGCACATCCGGCAGCGCCCTGGCGATGATGACGCTCATGGCGTAATCGATGAAGGACTTCTGCATCTCCTCGGAATATTCTGTTTTTATGATTCTGCTGTCTTCCATTTATTTCCAACCCTTTACGCGAGTATAATCATTCTACCATACAATCCATGATTTGTAAAAGAAAATGTGGCATACACAGGGCCCTCAGATATCCAGCTCCGCGTCCACCGCATGCTCATAGATGAAGGTCTTCCGGGGCGGCACCTCCGTGCCCATGAGAAGCTCCGTCACCTCCGAGGCCATCCTGGCGTCCTCAATCTCCACCAGCTTCATCCGTCTGGTCTCCGGATTCAGCGTGGTCTCCCAGAGCTGCTCCGCGTCCATCTCGCCCAGTCCCTTGTAACGCTGCAGGGTGAAGGAGCCCTTGTGGGTCTTCCGATACCGTTCCAGCGCCTTGTCGTCATAGAGATACTGCTCCTCCCCCTTGGCCGGCATGGCCTTGTACAGGGGCGGCATGGCGATGTACACATGCCCTTCGAAGATCAGTTCCGGCATGAACCGGTAGAACAGGGTCAGCAGCAGATTGGAGATATGGGCCCCGTCCACGTCCGCATCCGCCATGATGATGATCTTGTCATAGCGCAGCTTGGAGATATCGAAATCATTCCCGTACCCCTCGGAAAACCCGCAGCCGAAAGCGTTGATCATGGTCTTGATCTCCGCGTTTGCCAGCACCTTGTCTATGCTGGCCTTCTCCACGTTCAATATCTTGCCCCGAATCGGCAGGATCGCCTGGAACATGCGGTTCCTGGCCATTTTCGCGCTGCCCCCGGCGGAATCCCCCTCCACGATGAAGATTTCGCACTGGGAGGGCGTCTTGGACTCGCAGTTGGCCAGCTTCCCGTTGGAGTCGAAAGAAAACTTCTGCTTCGTCAGCATGTTCGTCTTCGCCCGCTCCTCGGACTTGCGGATCTTGGCCGCCTTCTCCGCGCAGGAGATGACATTCTTCAAAGTCTCCAGGTTCCGGTCGAAGAAATGCACGATTTCCTCCCCCGTCACCTTGGACACCACCTTGGCCGCGTCCTGATTGTCCAGCTTCGTCTTGGTCTGCCCCTCGAAGCGGGGATCCGGGTGCTTGATCGACACCACCGCCGTCATGCCGTTGCGCACGTCCGCCCCCGTGAAATTGGCGTCCTTCTCCTTCAGGATTCCAAGATTCCGTGCATATGTATTGATGACGTTCGTGAACATGGTCTTAAAGCCCGTCAGATGCGTGCCGCCCTCGGAATTGTAGATATTGTTGCAGAACCCCAGCACATTCTCATGGAACTCATTGATGTACTGAAAAGCCACCTCAACGGAAATCCCCTCGCTCTCCCCGCTGAAATAGACGATGTCATGCACCGCCTCCTGGGACTTGTTCATGTCCTTCACAAAGCCCGTGATCCCGTCCGGCTCATGGAACGTCACCGTCTCCGGCGTTTCCCCCCGCCTGTCCTCGAATACGATCGTCAGATTCGGATTCAGATAAGCCGTCTCATGCAGACGGCTCTTCACATCCTCCTCCTTGAACCGGGTCTTCTCGAAAATCGTATCGTCCGGCAGGAAATTGATGGTAGTCCCCGACTCCTTCGTCTTCCCCAACACCGGAAGCAGCCCGTCCTGGAGCTCCACCACCGGATTCCCCCGCTCATATCTGTCTTCATAGATAAAGCCGCCGGTCTTGACCGTCACGGTCAACCTGGTGGAAAGTGCGTTCACTACCGAAGACCCCACCCCGTGCAGCCCTCCGCTGGTCTTATACGCCGAATTGTCGAACTTCCCCCCCGCATGAAGCGTGGTGAAGACCAGCCGTTCCGCACTGATCCCCTTCTCATGCATCCCCACCGGGATGCCGCGCCCGTTATCTATCACCGTAGCGGATCCGTCCGCCTCCAGCACCACCCGGATCGTATCGCAGACCCCCGCCAGATGCTCATCCACCGCATTGTCCACGATTTCATAAATCAGATGGTTCAGCCCCTTCGTGGACACGCTGCCGATATACATCCCCGGCCTCTTCCGCACAGCCTCCAGCCCCTCCAGCACCGTAATGCTGGAGGCATCATAATTCCCAACACCCACACCACTTGCCATCTATAAACCTCTCATTCCAAAAGCCTTCTGTCCCATGACTGTCATGTCCCGCACCGCTTTCCCGGGAGCGGAAGAACATACGTTCTGATTCCATGATACTCGAACTTCCTGCAAAATGCAAGTAGTTTTTTCGCTAAACCTGAATCTTCCTGCAGCAGGCAAACGCCAGCGCCCCAGGACCGATATGACACGCCACGCTCAACGACAGCGCGTCCACATGTACATCATACCCCGGAAACCGTTCCAGTATCTCCTTCTTATAGAGCTCCGCCTCCTCACGGTTCGCCGTATGCGCAACCTGCAGCCAGATATGCTTATCCTCCGTCATCCCCCCGAACCGGTTCTCGATATCGTTCCTGATAGCCGTCATCATGATGGCCTTCCCCTGATTCGTGGTCCTGGCCTTGGCAAAAGCGTCCAGCTTCTCCCCCTGAATCTGCAGCACCGGCTTCAGCCGCAGCATCGTCCCAATCGCCGCTGCGGCAGGCGTGATCCTCCCGCCCTTTTTCAGATAATACAGCGTATCCAGCATAATATAGATACTGCTGTTGAACTTATCCTCTTCCAGGAACTCCCTGATTTCCCCGGCGCTCTTCCCCTTGGCCGCCAAGAGCTTCGCGTCCAGACAGGACTGCCGCTGGGTCACCGAAATCCGCTGATTGTTCACCACCTGCACCCGCCCGTCGTACTCCTGAGCCAGAATCATGGCGCTTTGACAGGAGCCCGACAGCCCGCTGCTCATGGGGATGTGGACCAGCTCGTCATGCTCCTCCAGAACCTTGTCCCACAGATTCATCACAGATTCCGGAGACGGCTGGCTGGTAGCGATATTGGCGCCGGAGGCAAGCTTTTCATAAAACTGCTCCTGGGTCAGGTCGATATCCTCGAAATAAGTCTCCTCATCGATCATAAAAGGCATGGGCAGCACATAGATGCCCAGCTCCTTCCCCGCCGCCTGTGTGATCCCACTGTTGCTGTCCGTTACAATTGCCACATTTGACATAACATTCCCTCGTTTCCGTGCATACGTTTTCCCGATACGCCGCATGTTTTATTTCAAAATCTATATCAGTCTCTAACCGTATATTTTAATTTCCTGTATTTATACCGACACTCACCAAAATCTGCCAAGCAGACCGACTCACGAGCGAAAGCCAATGGGGACCTTGCGGCAAATTTCATCGCTCGTGAGCATATCATATGGACCGAAAGTCCACGCCCGCATCCGCCGTTTTCTCCAGATGCGCTTTCAGGCGGCCATGCTCCGGCAGGCTCAGCTCCGGATCCGCGGCCATCAGCCTGTCCACCGCCTCGGAGGCCTGCTTCAGCAGCCCGGCGTCCGCGTAGATATCCCCCACCCGAAAAGAGAATTCCCCGCTCTGCCGGATGCCGAACAGCTCCCCCGGCCCTCGGAGCTTCAGATCCTCCGAGGCGATATGGAAGCCGTCATTGGACTTGTTCAGAATTTCCAGCCTTTCCATGGATTCCGCCTTCTCGTCCGCGCTGACGAAGATGCAGTAGCTCTGGTGCTCCCCGCGGCCCACCCGCCCCCGGAGCTGATGGAGCTGGGCAAGGCCGAAGCGCTCCGCGTTCTCCACCATCATCACAGTGGCGTTGGGCACATTGATCCCCACCTCTATGACCGTGGTGGACACCAGTACATCGATGGAATGCTCCGCGAACTGGTTCATGATGCGGTTCTTGTCCCCGGGGCGCATCCTGCCGTGGAGATAGGACACCCGGATATCGGCGGGCAGCGCACTTTTAAGCGTCTCCGCGTAGTCCACCACATTCTCCATGGGAATCCCGCCCTCGGCGTCATCCGCGTCCCCCTCCACCTGGGGACAGATGACATAGACCTGCCGCCCCTGGGCCACCTGCCCGGCGATGAACCGGTAGGCTTTGGGCCTGTAGCCGGTATTCACTACGCAGTTCTTGATGGGCAGCCTGTCCGCGGGCAGCTCGTCGATGACCGACAGATGGAGGTCCCCGTATAGAATGATGGCCAACGTCCTGGGAATGGGCGTGGCGCTCATGACCAGGATATGGGGATCCTCCCCCTTCTGTGCCAGGAGCTCCCGCTGCCTGACCCCGAACCGGTGCTGCTCGTCCGTCACCACCAGCCCCAGGGAGCGGTACTGCACCTTCTCCTGAATCAGGGCGTGGGTGCCGATGACCAGGTTGGCGTCACCGGAGGCAATAGCCTGGTAGGCCTCCCGCTTCTCCCTGGCCGCCATGGAGCCCACCAGCAGGACGGGGCGGAAAATCAGGCCATACTTTTCCGCATAGCCCTGTATGGTCTCGAAATGCTGTACGGCCAGCACCTCCGTGGGAGCCATCAGCGCGCCCTGATACCCGTTGGCGGCGGTCATCAGCAGCGCCAGCACGGCCACGATCGTCTTGCCGGAGCCCACATCCCCCTGTACCAGGCGGTTCATGCAGCTCTCCCCTGCCAGATCCTCCCGGATCTCCCGCCAGACCTTCGCCTGTGCCTTCGTCAGGGGGAAGGGGAGCTGCTCCAGAAACCGCAGGGTGTCCGCGGTCTCCTGCATCCGGTGGCGGTTTTCCAGCTGCCTGTCCAACTGCTGGCCCCTGCGCATCAGATACAGGAACGAAAAGAATTCGTCGAACACCAGCCGCCGCCTGGCTCTTATCAGGGAATCCCGGTCATCCGGGAAATGCACCGTCTCCACGGCCTCCCTCCAGGAAACCAGTTGATTCTCCTCCAGCAGGGCCGGGGCATGGTATTCCGGCTCGAAGGCGTAGCCCGCCAGCGCCTGCCGCACATATTTCTGCACCGCCTGGTTGGTCAGGCCCTTCGTCAGGGCATACCGGGGCACCAGACGGTTCATGAGCCTGTCGTAATCCGCAGGGGAGAAGATTTTGGGCTGCTCCATGGCCAGGACGGCGCCCTTTGCCCGGACCAGGCCGCGGAAGATATAGAATCCGCCCTGGCGCAGCGTCTTTTTCAGGAAGGGCATGTTGTAGAAAGTCAACTGCAGGCGGCCGGACTCATCCGCTATCACCACGTTCAGGATGCTCAGATTCCGGATTCTCCGCTCATTGGGGATGCCGCTTACGGCCCCCTGGACGGCGCAGACCTCCCCGGAAACTGCCCGGCCGATTTTCACAGGCTCTCCGAATACCTCGTAGTCCCTCGGATAGGCCGCCAGCAGCTCCCCCACCGTCCGGATGTCCAGCTTGCCGAACAGCCTGCCGGTCTTCTCGCCCACCCCTTTCAGCTCCGTTATAGGCGTATCCCTGTCCATAAGCCTCCTCTACGGCGTGTCTATCACAAAGGAAGGAGACAGCGTCAATCTGCCTCCCTCCTGCACTCCCCGCAACAGTTCAGATCTATTCCACAGACATGACATAATAGTAGATGGGCTGGCCGCCGTACTGCAGCTCGATGTCGCAGTCGGGATAGCGGTCCGCAATCTGGGCCCGGAACGCCTCCGCAGCCTCCTCCTTCACATCGCTCCCATAGTAAATGCTGATCAGCTCGCTCTCCTGGGTCATCATCTTCGACACGGTATCCCCCGCCACCGCGGTCATGTCCCCGCCCACGGCAAGGATGCCCCCATCGCCGATTCCCATGAAGTCGCCCTTTTTGATTTCCTTGTCGTCGATGACCGTATCGCGCACTGCGTAGGTCACCTGCCCGGTGCAGACATGCTCGATTTCAGCCAGCATGTTCGCCTCGTTCTCCTCCACGGACAGCTCCGGCACGAAATTGATGACGGCGGTGATTCCCTGGGGTATGGTCTTGGTGGGGATCACGAAGAGATCCTTCTCCGCGGTGAGCTCCGCGGCCTGGTTCGCCGCCAGGATGATGTTTTTATTGTTGGGCAGGATGAATATGGTCTTTGCATTGACCTTATCCACCGCGTCCAGGATGTCTGCCGTGCTGGGGTTCATGGTCTGTCCGCCTTCGATGATGTGGTCCACGCCCAGGCTGCGGAAGATCTCGTTGATGCCCTCTCCCACGGAGACGGCGATGAAGCCGAAGTCCTTGGGCGGTGCGTCTGCCGCTGCCTCGGCCGCCTGCGCTGCCTTGCCGGATTCCTGCCCCGCAGCCTTCCCCTCCTCCTTCTCCGCCATCTTGAAGAGCTTCTCCTGATGCTCCAGGCGCATGTTGTCGATCTTCATGTTGGAAAGCGCGCCATACTTCAATGCCTTCTGGATCGCCAGGCCAGGGTCATTGGTATGTACGTGCACCTTCACGACACCGTCGTCTGCCACACATACAATGGAATCGCCGATGGACTCCAGATAAGCCTTGAAATCCATCTCTGTCTTGATGTTGAATGTCTTGTTCAGCATGATGATGAATTCCGTGCAGTAGCCGAACTTGATCTCCATCTGCGCCTCCGCCTGCCGCTGGCCGGAAGCCTTGCCCCTGCCGGAGGGCTCGATGGACAGATCCAGCTCCTTGCCCAGGAACGCGTCGAATGCGCCGGAGAGCACCGTGATGAGCCCCTGCCCGCCGGAATCCACCACGCCGGCCTGCTTCAGCACTGGAAGCATCTCCGGAGTCTGGCTCAGCACATATTCCGCATGGGCGATGATGGTGGAGAGGAAGGTCTCCATATCCGAACAGCCGTCCTCCACAAGCGTCTGGGCCTTCTCCGCCGCTCCTCTGGCAACGGTGAGGATCGTGCCCTCCTTGGGCTTCATGACAGCCTTGTAGGCAGTCTCCACGGCCTTGTCCAAGGCTTCCGCAAGGATGGGGATTGTCAGGCTCTCCTCCTCCTTGATACGCCTGGTGAAGCCGCGGAAGAGCTGTGACAGGATGACGCCGGAATTTCCCCTTGCGCCCCGCAGGGAGCCGCCGGAAATGGCCTTGCACAGCCCCTGCATGTCAACTGCGTTGCCCAGTTCCAGGACTTCCCTGGCCGCGGACATGATGGTCATGGTCATATTGGTGCCCGTGTCGCCGTCAGGGACGGGGAAAACGTTCAGCTCATTGATCCACTCCTTCTTGCTCTCCAAATTCTTTGCGCCGGCCAGGAACATCCTGGAAAGCATCCCGGCATCGATTTGTTGTAAACTCACGACACGCTCCTCCTTAATCAATCACTCTGACACCGTCTACATAGATATTGATCTTCTCGATTTCGATACCGGTAAATTCTTCCACTTTGTATTTCACGTTGCTGATCAGGTTGTCTGCCACGGCCAATATGCTGACGCCATAGGCCACGATGACATGGAAATCCAGAATCAGTTTATTGTTCTTGTTGAGCGTCACGGTGATGCCCCTGGTGATGCTGTCCATTTTCAGAAGCTTTACCAGACCGTCCTTTACGCTGACGCCTGCCATGCCTACGATACCAAAGCATTCCACGGCGACGCCTCCCGCATACTGGGCAATCACTTCATTATGAACGACAATCTTTCCCATATGGGTATTCATAGAAGAACCTTTCATAGTAACCCTTCCTTTCCTTGTCCAACAATAAAAAGCAGACATATAGATACTATTTTAACAGCTTTCCCAGAAAAAGGGAATAATAAATATTAAAATTAAAAAAAGATTTTTTTTACTTGCTTTTTCCATATATTTCTGTTAAGATACTAATGTTGTGTACAATAAAAATACAAGCGTTGCACGCGCGGGTGTTGAGGAGGTGGCAAAATGGCGAAGTGTGATATTTGTGGGAAAGGCGTTCAGTTCGGTCATAATGTAAGCCATTCGAATAGAAAGACCAATGCAATGTGGAAAGCGAATGTCAAGCGGGTAAGGTGCAAGGTGAACGGCGCTTCTAAGAGGATGCATGTCTGCACCCGTTGCTTAAGGTCAGGCAATGTGGAGAGAGCGTAGGCATTCCGTACATTTGGCAAGAATGGAACAAGCTAGAGATTGACGTCAACAAAAAGAGGCTGTCGCTGCGGCAGCCTCTTTTTAGCGCGCTTGGCACACTTCAATCCCCGCAGAAGCAATTATATCCCAGGAACAGCAACAGAGCGATGATAATCAGGCCCACCAGCCGGTTGTGGGCAATCAGCATGATCAGCATGCCGATTGCTATGAGAAGAGCAACGAGTCCTATGATTTTCTTCATGATGCCTCAGGCTTCGTGGTATCACTCTATCATATGCATCCCGGGCGCGGAAAATGTCAATCCCCGGGCTCTTCCGTGGAATGCCCCTCTTCTGTTTCCCCCTCCGGGAACGCGATGTCCACCACCTCTGCGTCGGAGATTTCTTCCGTCCCGGCCTTGCCGTCCTTTTTCTTGGACTTGGTGAACTTGTCCACCAGGTCGGGAATCATGTCCAGCACCTTGGTGACAGCGTCCTGGTTCTTGATGTTCACCAGCTTGACGGCATTGTCCTTTATGACCAGCACCGCGCTGGGGGTCATCTTGCCGCCCAGGCCGCCCGCGCCGGACGAGGAGCTCTTCTGACCGTTGCTGCCTGCCCCGGCGCCTACGCCGAAGCTCACGTCCACCAAAGGCAGGATGATGGTATCGCCGATTTTTGTGGCCTCTCCCACCACTGTCTTGGTGGACAGCACCGTATCCATGCCTCTGAGCAATGACTCTACGACTCCCTGAAACTGATTTTCTCTTTCCTTCTCTGCCATCTTCTCCTCCATTCTCATGCCAGTTCATGCCCGACTTTCTTTGCCGTGCTTACCTGTACAAACTCGGTGTCTTCTTAGATGTTCCTGTCCGCACCGCTATGCGGCAGCGGGTTTCTTCCGCCCTGCTTTCAGCCTTCGCAGGAATATGCGCAGCTTTTTGTCCAGGACGAGCCTCAGGCCGTTTATCACGAACGTCCATACCAGTACGTGTCCGGCTATGTCGAACTCTCCCTCCAGCCTTTTCTCCTCGAAGTCGGGCGTCACGCACACTCCCGCCCCCAGCGGGGCGGACAGGATGCAGTAGGCGCCGTAGAGGTAGCCTGTGGTATCCGGAGAGCCTGTGCCGAAGAGCAGCCTTACTTTGACATGCTTTGGCCGGATGTCCTTGAGAATCCGGCCTGCCCGGGAAAAGGCGTGGGCGGCCAGCTGCTTTGTGTTTTCCTCCTGCAAAAGCTCCATATAATAGGATATATTCTTCCAGATTCCTTTTATTTTATCATATATATTATAGATTGTGTACTTTATCCCCTGAACTTTTTGAGAAATTTTTCCAAAGGGGCCGCCCTCCTGAGCGGTCTGCCCCTCGCCCTCTCCGACGGCAGGGTCGGCTTCTGACCCTGCTTCCGGGAAACCTTCCGTTTTTGGGCCGTTTGTGGCTTTTGCAGCATTGAGGACGGCTTCTGCGTGGGCGACTTCCGAATCAATTGCTTTCGATTCCGCTGCTTCCGGCTCCGAAGGCTTTGAGGAGTCCGCTTTCCGCAAAGCCTTTTTCCCTGAGGGGGAGCCTGTATCCGCCGAACCGCTGTCCGTCTCCTCCTGAACCGTCTTCTCCGGGGGGATTTTCATATCGAGCAGGGAAAACCACAGCGCCTTGGCCGTAAGCCGTCCGGGTCGCGGGTATCGGAACCGCACCCGAAACATCCCGCAGAGCCAGTTCACCTTCACGGAAAGCCGCAGGCCTTCCGCGTCTTTGCTGCCGGAGAGCCGGTAGGTGAAAGGAAAGAACAGAACCAGCGCAAGCCCCAGGAGCATCACCGCCAGCACTGCCAGAAGGACTATGCCGAGTATGGACAGAACCTTTAAAACGATTGCTAACATCGCAGATACTCCTTCAACGCGCAGTCGCCCCTGACCGCCAGGCATTCGGTTACGATTTCCTCCACCAGGGCAATGGCTTCCTCCCTGTTCTTCGCTATGCCTACCACATAGGGCGGGCATTTGCGGTAATAGGGCTGGCACAATTGTCTCGCCTCATAGACTTCCAGCTGATCGAACGGGTTGCGGGAAAGGGAAATCAGAAATACACTGGAAAAAAGGGGCTTGTTTTCCAGCTTTTTCTTTATTTTATCCAGTTTTTTCTTCTTAATGCCCTCACCCAGGTACAAATTCGGATGATATTCTAATAATACTTCTTGCTGCCCCATAGATTGCTCTTCTTCAGCTCCAGATACTCCTCGTATGCCTTTTCCAATATCTGCTTCTCATTCGCGAACTTCAGCAGATGATATGCCTCGTGGTACTTGTAATAGCCTGAATCCGAAAAAAATTCTTCCTTTTGTGGTTTGCTGTAATAACTGTCGGCCATCATCAGATACCAGTGCACTTCCTTCTCCACGATATCCTCGGGCACGTTGAACGTATACTCGCTCTTCCCGATATACTTTATGATGGTAGCCTTCGCTCCTGTTTCCTCCAGCACCTCCCGCAGGGCCGTGTCCTTGTAGTCCTCCCCCTGCTCCACAGTGCCTTTCGGCAGAACCCAGCCCTCGTACTTGTTCTTGTAGTTCTTGTACAAAAGCAGGATTTTTCCACGAAAAATTACCACACCACCACAGCTTGTTGCTTCCATCATTGCAATTCCTCCTGATTGGTGTGCCACTTGCTTGACTAGGAATAGTATAGTCCAATCTCCCCGGAAGTGCAATACTTATTTTTCGCGCGGCATTCTGCCGGAGGGCTATCTCCCATCGTTAAAATAGGCATCGAAGATCCGCTTGGCGATGGGAACCGCGTAATCCCCGCCGCTGCCGGCTCCCTCCACGATAATCGTGACGCAGATTTCAGGATTCTCCACCGGCGCGAAGCCGGTAAACCATGCATGGCTGTCCTCTTTGTCGTCATTGTATTCCGCGGAGCCTGTCTTTCCGGCGGCGGTGTAGCTTAAGCCGGAGAGCTTCCTGCCGGTGCCCTCCTCCACCACGGATTCCATCAGGCCCTTCAGGATTCCAGCCTCCTCCCCGGTCATCAGGCTCCCGTAGGCGGAGGGCTCGAAAACCTTCACGATCCGCCCCTCGTCATTCTCCACCCGGTCTACCGCATAGGGCTTCATGAGGATTCCGCCGTTTGCGATGGCGCTGGTTATCATGTTCAGGTGGAGGGGCGAGATCTGGGTCCTGCCCTGGCCGATGGAAGTCTGCATCAGCTCGTTCATGGAAACCCTGTCCACCACATTGGCTTTGCTCTCCGAATAGGGGAAATCGACAGGCAGCGGCCTGTTGAACAGCAGCTCCTCCAGGGTCTCCTCGAAGCTTTCCTGCTCCAGATTGACCCCGATATTGGCAAAGGAGGAATTGCAGGATTTCGCGAAGGAGCTCTCGAAGCCCACCTGCCCATGGTTCGTCCCATGGTAACAGTTGATGCGCCCGGTGCCGGAACTGAAATACCCATTGCACTGATAGGAATAATCGTTGTAGGTACCGGAATTTTCCCGGATGTACTCCAGCGCCGTCACGATCTTGAAGGTGGAGCCGGGAGGGTACTGCCCCTGGGTCACACGGTTCAATAATACGGAGCTGTCTTCATCCTCCATGATGGAATCCCAGATCGCTCCGATTTCATTGGGGTCGAAGCCCGGATGGGACACCATGGCCAGTATCTTCCCCGTAGCGACTTCCGTCACCACGATGGCTCCCTTGTAGATATTGAGCTGGTCGTCCGCCACCTGCTGCAGCTCCACGTCCAGGGTGGTATAGACGCTGTCGCCGGGATTCTTGATGCCGGCCAAATCGTTGGCCGCCTTGTTGGCCAGGGAAGTACTGGTGTTGATCAGGTAGTAGTTGGCCAGGGCCTCCACGCCTGTGCGGCCTTTGGTGGAATAGCCCACGGCATGGGCGAACAGCTTGCCGTAGGGATATATCCTGGTCTCTTCCTGGGAATCCTCTTCCCCCACGCCTTCATTCAGCCGGGTCTCGGCCAGGACATCCCCGTCCCTGGAGTAGATCGTGCCGCGGTAGTTCCTGGACAGCAGAATCTCCTGCCTGGAATTGTAGCTGTTGTTGATCATCTCCTGCTCGCTGGTGGCCGTAAAATAGCTCAGGTATCCGATCAGCGCCGCGAACAGGAGCCCGAAGAAGCAGCATGTGGCGATGATTTCAGGCCTGTTGGCGCTGTAGCGGGCGCTACGGCTCTTTTTGTTATCGGTCTTTTTCCCGGCCGCTGCCGGACGGCGTTTCTTTTCCTTTTCTGGCATTATGCCTGCCTCCCTCCTGCTGTAGCCTGATATAGATGCCCTGGATCAGGAAAAACATGATCATCGTCGTCATCACGGAGCTGCCCCCATAGCTGATGAAGGGCAGCGTGACACCGGTCAGGGGAATCAGCTTGATGCCGCCCCCGATGGTCAGGAATATCTGGAAGATATACATGATGCCGATTCCGTATACAATCAGCTGGTAGAACCTGTCCCTGATCAGGGCAGACATCCGCATCATTTCCAGAAAGCAGGCCACGGAGAGCAGGATGACGCAGATGCCGAAGGCCACCCCCAACTCCTCGCATACGGAGGAAAAGATGAAGTCCTTCTCCACAAAGGGTATAGCCGTGGGATTTCCCTTCAGCAGCCCCATGCCGAACCAGTTGCCGCTGCCGATGGCGAAAAGCGATTGGGTGATGGAATAGCCCTCCTTATCGATATAGCTCCAGGGATCGCGCCATGTCAGGACTCTGTCCCTCACATGGCCGAATAGCTTCACGGCTCCCCAGGCCGCGCCGCTCCCTCCCACTGCCCCGGCCAGCAGATAGAGATAATTCCTGGTGGCGGAAAATACTACGAACACGTAGCTAACAAAGAAAATCAGCGCGCTCCCAAGATCCTTCGACAACACCAGAATCACCACATGGGCCCCGGCGACTACAGCCGTCAGGCCCACCCTGACGATAGAGACATCCTCCCAGAGGGCGGCGGCCAGGAAGAAGACGAAGATAATCTTCACGAACTCCGAAGGCTGGAAGGTCAGGCCCCCTATGGTAAAGGAAATCTCCGCGCCGTAGGTGACCTCGCTGTAGAGCAGGACCATGCCAAGCATCACGATGCCCGCGATCCCGTATACCCAGGTCAGCTTCTTCAGGAAGCGTATCTGGGACAGAATCCAGGGGATGAACAGGGACACCGCCAGGGACAACAATATGATGACATACTGCCTCACTGCCTGGTTGAAGGAAATCCGGGAGATGACGCACAGTCCGGTTCCCATGAGCATACACATATTGTTCAGCAGCAGCCGGTTGGCCTTTTCATATATGGCGGGCACTATGGCCACGGCAGCCAGGAGGAACACCTGTACGAACACATAGAAGAACACATACTCCATGTCTCCGCTCACCAGGGCCAGGTCCGTGAACATGAGCAGCTGAAGGAAGAACATGATGACGTTCTGCACCGTGTAGATGCCTGTGCTCCGGGGGCTGCCCTGCTTCTGTGCCACGCTCTGTGCCAGACAGGCAAAGCTGCACAGGGTATAGACCGCCATCAGCGCCGGTATGATATATCTGGAAAGCTCTGTGATATATTCCCGCATCTTTTTCCTTTCTTTATACAAATGCAAATCAATCTTTTCACATTACATTACGCTTCTCGTGGGCGGTGGTGTAGTCTTTCAGCGGAAAGGGCATTCCTCTGAAAAAAGCGTCCAGGAGCCGCTTCACCTCCTCCGGGGATTCCAGGGTGAAGTCCATCCGCGGATCCACGCGCTCCTTCCACCCGGCGGACTCCCCGGCACGCCCCTCTTTATACAACGAAAAGGGGACGCTGTTGTAGATGATGTTCATGCAGTGCCGACAGTCGATCAAAACCGGAAACTCCTTGCGGTATCTGTCCCTGAGGCCTACGATTTCCCTGTTTTCCCGCCCTTTTCCGCACTCTCCCGCAGTCCTGCGCAGGCAGTTGGCCGTAATCATCATTGGGATCCGGCTGTATACGATTTTCTCGCAGGAGAGCCTTTTCGTCAAGCCCTTTTGACGAAGCTCCTGGCAGAGATGCCTCTGGGCGGAGGCGTTCAGCTCATAAGGCAGACAAAAGCCCTCCGCCAGGCCGGACAGCTCCTCCAGGGCGGAATCGTTCCACACGTAGACACCTGCGTCCGTCCTGACAGACAGGGCGGCTCCTTCCGTGGGACGCAGCCTCTCCCTGGGAATGCTCTTCTTCTCCCGCAGAAAGCCCAGCCCATCCATGGAGCGGACCAGGAAGCCTTGGAAAAGACAGCTTTCCTTCACTTTTTCATACAATTCCTCCAGATATCCCCCGTCCGTCTCCCGCAGGATATAGGGAAGCGCCGCGAACAGCGCCCCGCTGCCGGAAAGCCCCTGGCAAAGGTCCGCTGTCTCGGTCCATCTCTCTGCGAGCAGGTCGCCGTCCACATAGATTCGCCAGGGACGATTCAGAGGATTTGCGCCAATCCATTCTCCCAGCGCCTTCAGCTGCCCCACAGTGCGGATATAGAAAGCATAGCTGTGGGGAGAGGGGTCTCCGGACTTGCTGCTCGACGGTTCGGCATCCGAAGACGATTCCGTGGTGCATTCTTCCGCCGTGGCAATTTTTTCCGCCATGGCAATTTTTTCCGCCATGCCCTCCTCCGTCCTTTCCCCCTGTCCGTTCTCCCGATAACCTCTTGCCCGGAGGATTTCCCGCTCCAGCTGCGCCACGGCCATCCTGCGCAGCTCATTGATCTGCTTCAGCGGGTAGAAGCTGTCCTGATCCATGGAAACCTCGACCCCGGCCGCGTAAAAGGCGCTGTCCCCCAGCCGGCAGAGCTGCTTTCGGACATTTTCCTCTGTGATGGGCTGCTTCATGGCCTGTGTCACAGGCTCGCCCTCCGCCCCGGCAGACAGACGTCCCATGGAAGAGGGGCATTCCGTTTCCAGAATTACCTTCGCAGGCCTGCCCACATGGAAAAAGGCCCTGACCGTCACAGGCAGCTTCAAATGGGCATTCAGGTATCTCTCCCGTATCCGGGACAGCGCCTGCTCATCGCTCTCGCGGTAGGCGGGGCTGTCGATGCTGACCATATCCCGGCCGTTACGCCTGAAATAGTAGCCGTCCTGAAGGCCGTCCCGCACATAAAGGGAAGCCAGCGCCCTCCTGTCTTCCTCGCTGACGCCGTAGGCTTCCGCGGCCTCCCGAGGCCCCATCCTGCTCCTCAGCGCATAATAATTGTCGATGCAGCGTCTATAGATATACGTCACACCGGCGGTATACTCCGGCCGCTTCATGCGTCCTTCTATCTTGAAGGAATCGATGCCCGCCTCTATCAGCCGGGGGATATGCCCGACAGTGCACATATCCTTCAGGCTCAGCGGATAACATTCCTTGCAGCCTGTCCCATCGCTTATCGTATAGGGCAGACGGCAGGGCTGGGCGCAGCGGCCTCTGTTGCCGCTGCGTCCCCCCAGGATGCTGCTGAACAGGCATTGTCCCGAATAGCAGTAGCACATGGCGCCATGGACGAATGCCTCCACCTGGATGCCGGAATCCTTCCTCATGGTTATAAGCTCCTCCAGGCCCAACTCCCTGGCGGGGACGATGCGGATTGCGCCCATGTCTTTCAGCAGAGAGGCTCCCCAGCGGGAGCAGATGGTCATCTGCGTGCTCACATGGAGCTTCAGCCCGGGGAAATGTTCCCGGATAAAGCGCAAGACCCCTAAGTCCTGAACAATCACCGCATCCAGCCCGGCTTCGTAAAAGGGGGCCAGGTAATCATGGAGTTGCTTCATCTCCTGATTCTTCAGCAGCGTGTTCACAGTGAGATAGATTTTCCGCCCGAGGAGATGTCCGTAGCGGATGCACTCCAGAAGCTCCTCTGTGGCAAAATTCTCGGCGTAGGCCCTGGCCCCGAACTGGTTTCCAGCCAGATAGACGGCATCCGCGCCCGCATGGACAGCCCCGTAGAACCCGGCCGCGTTCCCGGCGGGCGAAAGCAGTTCGACTCTGTCATTCTTTTCCATAAAAAACTCCCCTGCATCAGCAGCCTATGGCAACCTATAATGAAAGAAGCTGTCCGGGATTCGGACAGCCCCCTATTACTTTTTCTTTAACTCTGTTTCCAGCCGCACGATTTCTTTCTCGCCCTCGTTCTGGGCCTTCTGGAGCGCCTTTACCTGCTCCTCCACGCCCTCCAGCTTAATCTGGGTGGATATCAGCTCATGCCGCAGGTCGTACAGCTCCTTGTCCTTGGCCGCCAGGTCCTCCTCCAGGGCGGATATCTGCTTCTTCGCCTTGAAATAGTCATCGGCGATGTTCAGCTGGAGCAGCACCCCCTGGGTATCCGCAGGCTGCCTCTTGAACCCGTCCAGCTTGCTGTACTCGTTTATCTTGTTGTTGATATAGGACGCTACCTTTTGTAAATACTCTTCACTTTCGTAACCGCTCAGAGTGAATACCTTGCCGCCGATGATTACCTCTGTATCTGTCTTGGAAGACGAAGCCATGCCCCCACCCCTTTTGTGAAAATATGTTTCCCTTTTGTCCATCCATATTATATATCATAATGGGGTGACAGGCAAGCATTAATTTCGGGTGGCAGTGCCAATTTACTTTCGGAAAGGGGAAAAGCCAGAATAGCGAAAATAGCTGTATCTCCCCTTGGGCTGGTATATGTTCTATTTGAATTGCATAGGACCGTCCAGCCCTTCGGAAACTACCACCATATTCCTGGAAAAGCAGTCACACAGGGCATGGGCCAGAGTGGTGGGCACCTCTACCCGAATCCGGTTCCTGCCAGGTACCCAGGCATCTGCCATCTCATAATAGTAGGGGTATCCCATACGCACTCCCACGTCCCTGCCGTTGACCCATACCCTGGCGGCCTCCCTGCACTGCCCCAGATGGAGGATTCCCAGTTCCTCCCCTGTCATATCCCACTCTGTCTCATAGCGAATCATCCCGGAGAAATCGAGAGGGATACTGTGTGTCTGTGAGAGAAGCGCATTCTCCACATCCTCCACCATATAAAATGTCTCTGGATTCCTGTACTCTGCCAGGGAAATCCTGACTATACAGTCAGGGGTCTGCCATGTCCCCAAGTCTGCCTGTATGGCTGCGTCCATATTCCTGTAGGTACTTTCGTGTTCCTCCTGTGCGGAAACGGAATCCGGACGACCAGCCAGGTATACCGCCGCCTCCCCTGGAAACAGCTTTAAGAAGAATCTCTCCCCATGGCAGGAGACCTGGTACAGCCTGTTTGCCATGCCGTCGTAGCGTTTCAGGCACTCCATCACCGGCAGTCTCGCCCAACCGCATATGCCCTCTGTCATGGACTCCTGGAACAGCATGTAACAATGCCTTCCGTCCTCCATGATATAGTGGTAATACCTGAGCCATTTTGCGGCATCCTCCTGTCCTTCTGCCTCCAAGTGCAGTTCCCCTGCTTTTGCGTATAAGGTATCCGCCAACTGATCCAGGCCTATCTGGATACAGTTTATCAGCCGCTCCCCCTCCCTGTCGTCAGAGAAGTCCCACAACTCTCCCTCCCTGCTGTTCCCGGGCAGTTCATCCAGCACCTGATACACCTGTACGCCTTTTTGAGCACAGTCTGCCACATAAACTTTAACTTTGTCCGGATACCGGTCCGCCAGGGGAATCAACAGACAAGTAATCTCCAGCAGACCGGATTTGATTACCCCGTTTTCAGCCACCGCATGCTCCAGCTGATCCATCCAGACCACGTCATAGTCAATCTGATGCTGCATCAGAACCTGCCCGATGGTATGGAAATATACGCTCCTGCCAAGCCATTCCGACTCCCCATGGTACAGGACGCCTACACGAATCATCGGCTTCCCGCCGCTTAGCAGATGGCACATCCTGTTCATATAAGGAAACAGTTCCTTTATGTATGGGTATTGGGGATTGTGGCCATGTGCATAAAAATGAGGGGGACAATCCGGATCCGGAAAAGCTTTCTCCGAAAAGGCATGGGGTACAAACAGGTTGATTCCCCGCACCAGCATATGGTCTGCCAGCCATTTCATCCGTCCAATCCCCTCCGCCCACCCATAGGCCCCATAAATCTCGCACATTGCCCGTCCCCTGGTGTGAAGTGCCTGGTGCGCCAGGGAAGCGCCCAGCTTTCCCAGTCCGTAGTGCTGGAAAGCTCCATCCTGTACGCCTCTGGAAGACATGCCGAATTGCAGGTAGTCCTGCCCGGGAAGTACCTGCTGTAACACCACATCAATTCCTGCTATATCCTGGCCACCCACAGCACGGAAATAGTGTCCTGGTCCAGATCCCAGCCTGCAATGCGCGTTATTGTCCTCAATCACATGCCCCACATATTCCACGCCATGCTGTCTGCACCATGCCGCCAGCTGCCCGGTAAAATTTTCCTGGTAAAGAGTAGTCAGGACATCCATATAGGCTGCCCGGATTTCCTCGGTATACCCTCCGCAGGGAAACCACAGGCAGGGCAGAAGCGCCTGCATCCTGGATTCTTCTTTACTTCCAATGCTCCCGGGGACATCCCCTTTCGGCAGATAGACCAGGGCCTTTTTGAGTATCTTTTCTTTTTTCAGCTTCTCCTGGAAAGCCTGGCTGATATAGGGGTTCCAAGGGATGCGCATATCGGCGCCAATCTGGCAGCGGAAGGAATACCCGCTCCAGTGGTCCGAATTGTAGAAACCCGGCTCATCCGAGAAAAATCCGGTGATTGTCCTGCCAAATTCATGGCCGAAATGCTGATAGTGCTTTTCATAAGTCTCCGCAAGCAGTATCTTGACTGATTCCGGATTTGTCATGTCTATATAGTCCGCAAAAGGCCCCTCCTCCCCTCTGCACCGGACAATTACATAAAGCCTGTACTGTCCTTTGGGCAGTTTCAAAAGAAGCCATCCGTCCCTCACCTGTCCGGTCAGATTCCAGAATCTCCCATCAGAGGCGAAATCCTTCCCGCCGCACCGCTTTACCAATACAGCAGATACTAGCTGCTCGCCGTCTCCTACTATCCCCTGCCGCTCGCCCGAGAACGGCCCTATGGCAATTTTCCCGTCCACTGGCCCGGGAATGTCCATCTCCCGGTGTCTCAGGAACCACTGCCGCAGGTTCTCCGGCGCTTCTTTTACTCTGCCACCTGCATATCCTGTGGGAAAATGGGAATCATCCAGAATCCACACCTTCATGCCAAGCTCCTCTGCCTTCCCAAGGAGAATCCCCAGGTCACGCCACCAGCCTTCCCCCAGGAAGTCCGGATGGGGCCTGGACTCCACACAGAAAGCCCCACAACCGCTTTCCTTGATTTTCTCCACATATTCTTCCAGAACCTCCTTCTGGTCCCCATGCTGCCAGAACAGCGGATACAGATAATTCTCTGCCTTTCCCGATAGCACCTCCAGAAGCCGGTTCCTTCTACTGCCATATTCCATATCATACCTCCGCACATGTCCCCAAAAGGCATCCCTACCTGCCCTTTTTCATCCCTTCACAGATCCTATGATAATCCCCTTCACAAAATACTTCTGGAAAAAGGGATATGCCGCCAGGATAGGGAGAATTCCCACCACCGCGATAGCCATGCGCATGGTCGTGGTGGGCAGGTTGCCCGTCTGCATCACCCCTCCCATCTGGGAAGAATTATTGGCCAGGAAACTGATATTCTCATTCATCCGATTCAGTACATTCTGTATGCTATATAAGTGGCTGCCATTCCGATCATCCAGATAATATAACCCATTGGTCCAGTCATTCCAGTATCCGATGGCTGTCATCAGCCCTATGGTGGCTAGGATGGGCATGGAAAGCGGCATGACTACCCTGGCAAATGCAGTCCACTCTGAGGCCCCGTCTATCCTGGCCGCTTCCGTCAAGGCCTCCGGGATATTGGTGGTAAAGTAATTCCTCATGAGGACCAGGTTAAAAGCTCCCATCAGCAGCCCTGGTACCAGCAGTGCAAAAATGGTATTCTTGATATGGAACACATTGGTATACAGGAAATAGCTGGATACGATTCCACCGTTAAACAGCATGGTAAATACCACTAGGAAATTCAATATCCTCCCACCGGGCAGATCCCGCCGGGACAGCACATAGGCCAGCATGGAGGAGATACACAGGCTCACGGCAGTTCCCGCTACCGTCACGAAGATTGTTACCCCATAGGCACGTCCTATGGTTGTCCACTCCTGGAGAATGTAGGCGTAGGCCTCCAGGCTGTATTTTTTCGGGAAAAAGCGGTAGCCCTCCACCACTGCCACGCTATTGTCCGTAAAAGAAGCCATCACCAGCAGCAGAAAAGGCAGCAATGCCAAGGCGGATGCCAGCGCCAGGACCACATGGGCTATTCTTTCTGCTATCTTGTCTTGTCGTGTATACATTCCCGCGATACCTCCCTTCCTAGAACAGAGCGTTCTCTCTGTTTACTTTCCGGATTACCAGATTCGCCCCTATAATCAGTACAAATCCCACCACCGACTGATAGAAGCTGGCGGCGGAGGCCATGGCATAATCCGTATTCTTCATCAGGGCATTGTAGACATACACGTCTATGGTCCTGGTGACATCATAGAGCATCCCCGAATTACGGGGAACCTGATAGAACAGCCCGAAATCCGAATAGAAAATACGACCGATATTGAGCAGGGTCAGAGTGATTACTGTGGGTTTCAGAAGCGGCAGTGTAATATACCGCACCTGCTTCCACTTGCCCGCCCCATCAATCCGGGCTGCCTCAAAATATTCCTTATTGATTCCTACAATACTGGCCAGGTATACTACCATAGTAAAACCGATATTTTTCCACTGATTCACAAGGATGAGGATAAATGGCCAGTATTTCTTCTCCATATACCATGAGACTTCCTGAAGGCCTAGGGGCCTTAAAAGGGCCTTGTTCAGATAACCTGTATCAGAGGACAGGAACGCAAACGCCAGGTATCCTACCACAACCCAGCTCATCAGATATGGTATCAGAAGAATGCTTTGATAGAGCCTGGAAGCCAGTCTGCTTCTGATTTCATTGAGCAATATGGCAATGGCTATTGCCAGCACTGTACCCACCACTATAAACGCAGCATTATAAAGGATGGTGTTCCGTGTGATGATAAAGGCATCTTTTGTCCGAAACAGAAAGCTGAAATTCTGGAGTCCGGCCCAGGGGCTGTCCCAGATTCCCAGCCTGAAATCCAGCTTTTTAAAGGCAATCACCAGGCCGAACATGGGCAGATAATTGTTGACTACCAGATAGGCCAGCCCTGGAATTGCCATAATGTACAAAGGTATGTATTTCCTGATTCTCTTCAATGATTCCTCCCTCCCGGGCCAGGGGGATTACAGGTACAGCCTGCAACACCCCTGAACTTCTTTTTTAGGCACCGTCAGACGCTACTCTCTGGATGATTCCTTATCTTGCCTCCAGCCACTGATTCAGCTGCTTCTGATTCTCCGCGATACATTCCTGGATTCCCGCTGCCTCCAGAGCCTCCAGGAATTCCGGAAGCACTACATCCGGATTCACGCTCCCTGTTTCTAAGGCAGGCACGTACTGGCCCACTACTGTGGAAACTGCCGCATATTCTGCCTGTACCGGCTCTGTATTGAAACAATATCCCAGAGCTTTGGACTGCTTATCTGCACTGTTCAGAATCTGGGCATTATATTCCCTCAGGTCTTCGAAAATTTCTGGCTCAGCAGGTTCCCACTGATAAATCCGGCTCTTGTCTCCATACAGTCCCAGAGTATTCACATACCCGCAGGTATTGGCATCCAGCCCTTCCGGGAAAGTGATGATTCCTTCCTTGTCCGTCTTCACCCAGTGGACATCCTCAATGCCATACCGCAGAAGATTTGCCACATTCACATCCTTGAACATGAGATTCACAAATTCCATGGTCTTCTCTGGATTCTCGCAGGTAATTGGCAGACCCCACTGGGAAATCTGGTAAAGCTCTGTCGCCGCATAGATATCCGTGATATAGATTGACTTCATTAAGTACCCATAGTCCTGGGTACAGAGGGAATCCATAATGGGGCTCACAGAGTTAAAGCATCCTAGGTAATGCCCCGACCGCATCAGATCCACCTGGCTGTCTGTCATGGTGATGCAGTCCTTTGGGAAATATCCTGCCTCGTACCATTTCCGCATCCATTTCAGATGTTCCTTATATTCCTCTGTGGCATACAGGTTTGTAATCTGGGTGTCATCCCTGCCGCCATTCATCAATACTCCCGAGGCAGTGGAGGCCCCAAGCTTATCTGTCAGCATGAAATTGCCAATGGTACTGACACCGCCCACATTGTTGAAGATATAGAAATCCTCCCCTTCCCCCGCCTTCACTCTGGCAAAGAAAGCATCCAGATCTTCATATGTGGCATCCTCATATTCGTCAAATTCATACTTGTCCAGGATATCCTGCCTTCCTACAAATCCATAGCGTCTTCCCATAAATTCCTCATCAGGAATGGCATACAGTTTGCCATTGAAATATCCTCCCGCCATGGCAACGCCCTCGGCAGCCTCCACATCCGCACCGTACTTTTCAAACAATTCATCCAGTTCCAGAAGTTGTCCCTTGTTCACATAGATGCCCGGGCCTCCGTCAAACAGGACGCAAATCAAATCCAGTTTTTCCCCGGAAGAGATCATCATGTTGTACTTAGACTGGTGTTCCCCGATAGAGATGGGATATAATGTGACCTTTACATTGATCTCAGGTATGGTAATCTCGTTCAAAGCATCTTCCACCATCTGCAGATCTTTTGGGATGGTACCCGGATGGATATATGACATTACCATCTCAAAAGGTTCCTCTCCGGCATCGGTATCCGATACGTCTTCCTGGCTTTCTTCGCTGCTCTGTCCGGTTTCCGCACTGCTTTGCTGCGCGGAATCAGATTCCTCCTTTCCCCCATCCGTCCCACAGCCAGTGAGCGCCGTCATCACGGTCATCATCCCGGCCAGACACATTGCAAACCACCGTTTTCTCATTGTTCATCCTCCGTTTTTCCAATCCATATACAAGATGCATGAAGATTTGCCGTCATCTAGTATACCCGTGCATATGGAGTTTTACTGTTACACCTCCATCATAAAAGGGACATGGCAATTTTACCATATCCCTATCCGTTATCTGCTTATTCATTTCCGACATTTTTTCCTTTTTCCATCTGTTCTTTATATCCCATAGGGGAAATCCCGTAAAATTTCTTAAACATATTCACAAAATTCGGGTAATTTGCATAACCGACAGCCTCTGCAATCATGTAGGCCGTCACATCCGTCTCCCGGAGCATACGGGCCGCCATCTTCATCCGCTCCCCGATGATGAATTTATTAATGGAGATGCCCTTCTCCTTTTTGAAGATGCGGTTCAGATGGTCTGGAGACAGGAAAATCTCTCCTGCGATTTTCTCCACATAGATTTCTCCAGACAGATGCTCCAACACCATGCGCTCTACCTTCTCCACGATTTCAGCCGGTTCCATCTTTCTGGTAGTCCCAGCAACAATTTCCTCTTTTTTGCTGGCCACCCATTGTCTGCCATAGATGACCAGCTGTCTGTATTCCTCCGCATCCCGGATTTCCCTGGATATCCGAAGAAGGGTCCGGGCAATCTCCTCATAGGGAGCCGGCTTTACAAAATACTCGCTGCAGCCTAAGCGGACGGCCTCCCTGGCATATGCAAAATCCGCATGGCAGGTGAGAAAGAGACAGACAATCTCTGGGTACTGTTCCCTGACATGGCGCACCAGCTCTATCCCGTTTTCCCCTGGCATCTCAATGTCACACAACAGGATGTGTATCTGCTCTCTGGCGCAGATTTCCCTGGCCTCCCTGGCATTGTACGCAATGTAGACCGCATTGACATTGCAGGAAGCCCAGTCCACCCCCTGGATTATCTGGTTCATGGATATGGGTTCATCATCTACCAGCAGCAGCTTCATACATGTCCTCCTGTATCTGCATACTCCGTCTGATTCGGAAGCTCAATCCGGACCCTGGTCCCCTGCGACCGGACAGATTCCACCGCCAGCACGGCCTCCTTGCCATAGAGCATGGCAAGGCGTTTCCTACAATTCCAATATCCGATATGTTGTTCCCCGTTCTTTACAATGACATCTCCACGGTTGATCTGCTCCAGGATGTCCTCCGGGATTCCCTCCCCGTCATCACACACCTCAATCCATATTTTTCCGTTCCGCCAGATAACTTGTATACGGATGGTAAGGAAGCTGCCGAAACTCACCAGGTGGGATATGGCATTCTCCACAAAGGTATAAATCAGCATGACAGGAATATTTTTTTCCCTGACGCTGTCCTCTATCTGTTCCTCCACTTCGAAACAGTCCGGATACCGCATCCGCGCAATCTCCAGGTAATTTTCCACAAAGGCCATCTCGGCCCCCACCGTCCTGAAGTCCACCTTCTCCCGCACCCCTTCCCGGTAATACGTAGTCAGACATGCAGCCATCTTCTGTACTCCCACGTAATCTTCCATCTGCGCCAAGTTATAGATTAGATGGAAGGCATTCAGCAAGAAATGAGGCCTCACCTGCAACAGCATATTTGTGGTCTCCACCTGGTGCTTCTCCATCATCTGCTCATAGTTCTGTATCTTTAGGTAGACGATTCTGTTCATCATCAGGTTGAATGCCTGGTTAATATGGTCGAATTCCGCCGAAGTCTTACAGGCCCGAATCCGGTAGTCCATAGATTCATCCTGGATGCTGTCCAAGGCACGGTTAATTCTCTGAAGCGGCTGAATCAAAATCTTGTACAGCATGACCAAGAGCAGGGGCACGGAAAAAAGCAATACAATGGCGAGGTAATAATTCAGCTTTTGCAACATAGGCAGATTTTCCAGTATTTCACTCCGCTTTAGAATCACGGAAAAACAGATTCCCGTCTGGTTCAGTCTGGAGCTGGAATAAATGCCAAGTTCTGTATCCTTCTGGCAGGCTGCCTGCTCTGGCATCAGATATACCTGCTTATCCCTGTACTCTATCAAGGCCTCCAGTTCCCCCACCACATACTCCACAAATATCAGAGCGCCTACATAGGCATTGTTCTGTTTGAAGACATGAACCAGATACTGCCTGTCCCCGATCTGCAGAATGGTCCACTGCCGTGCCGTTTCCAGATGCTCTGCCGCAGCAAGATAAGATTGCAGTACTTCTTCCTCCATCAAAAGAGAGCTTCTCACATGGAGCAGAATCTCCTCCTCTTTCACACAGAATACCCCTCCTGCCCTGTCATACAGATAGAGCAGATTCCCGAATTCATTGTTTAGGTTGTACCTGGTCAGCTTCTTCTCATCCTCCCCCTTGGCCTGCGTCAGGCGCAGGAAATGGGTTCCGTCTTTGGTCATGCTGTAGAGGAACCTGTCTATGGCCTCCATGTCCTTATCAATCTGCATCTGGTAGTTGTTCAGCATATTCTCATTTGCAGTAATGGTCTGGCTTGTAATGGTGTCTATGGAATTTTTCGTAACCACTATCAGCAAAATATTCATGGGGAACACAATCCCTATGATGAGCAGGGTGATTTTCGTGACAACGGAATTTGCCAGTTCCTTCATTTTACCTGCACATGCCATAATTGTCCCCACCTATTCCTGTCCGCACCCCCACACCGGCCTTGTGCTTCCCGGATTCCCACATAGCTATAGTCAGTGCCTCCGCGAGTCCTTTCTGGTAATTATAGAACGTCCCACCTTCAGAAGCTAACGCCACAATCTTTACAGCCTCGATTTTTTTGATTATATATCATAATGAGGTGACAGGCAAGCATGAATTTCCTTGAGTTTCCGCAGCTTTATCCACATGAATACGGATTAGAGGTACTGATTAACCAAAAACCAAAAAAATATAAGGAATCCTTTCTGGACCAGCTCCATGAAAAGCCCCAAAAAGTCAATTACGTAGAGCGCCTCACCAGACACCTGAAAAAAGGCTTTCCCCAAAAGGCCCTGAAATCCTATCGTCCTTTGTCCGCAGGCAGGCCTCGCATGACCCTGGCATCCATATAGACGATAGAATCGTCGTCAAGCCAGACGGACGTAAGTTCGAGGCCCTGGGACTTGTCAGGGCCGGCTCCTGTCCATGGTCTGTTACCTGTATTCGGCAACAGAGAAGAGAAGAAAGCGGAATATCCTGTCACCCGCACCACTAGGTCGGAAGTGCTGTTCGGATTAGCATGGGCCTTCAGCATCGCAGACTCTCCTGCCCGCGACGGAGCGGGCCAGGAGATAACTCACGGAGCATTACGGAGATTATCCTGTGCACAGAAAACGCCGCCAGATCTGCTCGGCGCACCATCTAAGGTCGATGGCCTCCACCGCGTCCTCGGTGACGATGCTCTCCTGCTTATACAGGATGCCGTCCACCATATATTCCACCTTCCCCACTACGCTCCCCGCCTCCACAGGGGCTGTCAGGGAGTCCTTCATGCTGTACCTTACCTGAATCTTCTCGTTCGGGCGCAGGAGCAGCCCGTCCAGGCCCCCGCCGCCCTCTTCTGCAGCCGCTTCGCCCTGGCCGGGGCCGCCATTCTGGCCCTCTGTCCTTCCGGAAATCACTACGTCCGTGTAGGCTATGGCGTTCAGGAGATCCGTCCGACCGTTCTGCACGGGAATGGGCTTCAGCCTGCTTTCGTCAAAGGCCACTCCCTGGTCGGAAAAGCTCCTGTAAAAATAATTGTCGATGCCGTACTGCATGAGCTTGCGAGTATCCGTCCATTTATATCCCTTGTTGTTCGGCCAGCCGCAGGCCAGTAGCGCCACCACGAAGGTCCTGCCGTCCCGCTCCAGCGCGCCCACGTAGCAGTATCCGGCCTTGTTGGTGAAGCCGGTCTTCCCGGTGAGGGCCCCGTCCATCATGGTGAGGAAGGCATTGTGGTTGGTGCAGGAGAAGCTGCGCCCATTGGCGGAAAAGCCGTAGCTCGGGGCCCTTGTGATGTCCAGGAACTCCTGCCTCTTGGGCGACTGCCTGATGCAGTATGCCAGAATCCTGGCCAGCTCCCTGGCCGTGGTGCAGTGCTCCTTCTGCACCGTGCTGCCGTCCGCAAGTCTAAGCGTCTCGGTGGCGTCCAGGCCGTTGGGCGTGATGAACCAGGTGTCCTCACAGCCCAGCTCTGCCGCCTTCCTGTTCATCAGGGCAGCGAAGGCCGCCACGGCCGCCTTGCTCTCCTCCGCCGTATATTCGGCGGTGTCCTTTTCCCGAAGCTGCTCCGGCAGATGCTGCTTGCCTATGTATTCGGCCAGGGCCACCGCCGTGTCGTTATGGGACTCCAGCATCAGGGAGTGCAGCAGGTCGTGGACGGTATACTGCTCCCCCTTTTGTATGTACAACTTGACCTTGGGCATGCTGGCGGCATAGGCGGACACGGTGAGGGTGTCATCGGGGGAGGCGTTCTCCAGGACCAGGATGCAGGTCATGATCTTCGTCGTGCTGGCCATGGCCATGACGGCCTCCTCGTTCTTGCCGTAGAGCACCCGCCCGGAATCGGCGTCCATCAGGACCGCGGCGGTGGCGTACAGCTCCCCGGGGGCGCCCTCCGCCGCGTCCGCCCGAAGGCCCATGTCTGAGAGCAGCAGGCAGCAGGCGCAGAAAAAGCCCCCTATTATTTTCTTCATCCGCATTTTCATGGTCTTACTTCCAATGGGATTTTTAATAATATATGAGGCTTTGTTTCCGTTTTATGTTTGTAGGCATGGCCCAATCTCAGACATCCAGCTGGAGCTGCACCTCGGCCTCGGCCTGCTGCTTGAACTCCTCTATCTGGACAGGGTTCAGCTCCGGCAGCTCCTCCAGCTTCCCCACGCCGAAGCAGCGCAGGAACTGTTCCGTGGTGCCGAAGAGCAGGGGCCTGCCCGGCGCGTCCAGCCTTCCCAGCTCCGCGATCAGGTCGTATTCCAGCAGCTTGTTGATGGCATGATCGCAGTTTACGCCCCGCACCCGCTCTATCTCCGCCCTGGTCACGGGCTGCTTGTAGGCGATGATGGAGAGGGTCTCCAGCACCGTATCGGTGAGGCTCATCTTCTTCGGCACCTTGGCGATCTTCACCAGATATTCGTACATGTCCTCCTTGGTGCACAGCTGGACGGAATCCTCGAACCGCACCAGCGTGATGCCCCTGTCTTCCCTGGCATAGCGCTCCTCCATGCCTTTCAGGATATCCGTCAACGTCTTCACGTCCTCTTCTATCACATCGGCCAGGCGGCCGATCTCCACGGATTCCCCCATGGTGAACAGCACCGCCTCGATGACCGCTTCCGCTCTCTTCCTCTTCATTCCCGCCGCTCCTTCCTGTCCCGGACATTGCCGGATGCCCTGCAGGGACCTGCGCCACACGGGCGAAATCCTCCGCCCCGGCTAGGCCGGAACCGGCATCCACGTTATCATGATATCGTCAAAAAGATTTTCCTGATTGATGGAAATCCGTCCCGTCTTCATCAGCTCCAGGACGATCAGGAAGGTGACGATGATCTCCATCTTGCTGGCCTGCTTCTCCAGGAGCCTCCGGAAGCTGAAATGTCTGTGTTCCCGGGCGTAGGCCTCCACATAGAGGAGCTTCACGTCCATATCGATCTCCTCCTTTTCGATATTGCCGTAGCGGCTCCGGATGGGGTCGATTTTCTCCTCCTGACGGCGGATAATCGTCTTGAAGATCTCATGCAGACGGCTCAGCGTCATATCTCCTATAAGCTGGTCGTAGTCCAGCGGAGGCTTGTACAATGCCACCTCCGGCGGAAGCTTCTGCTCCCGGTACAGGTTCTTGGCCGCGTCCACCTGGCGGTCCCGCAGCTCCAGGGACATATATTTATAGAGCTTGTACTCCAATAGCTTCTGCACCAGCTCGGCCCTGGGGTCTTCCTCCTCGCCCTCCTCGTCCACTTCCTTGGGCAGCAGCATCCTGCACTTGATGTCAATCAGGGTAGCCGCCATCACCAGGAACTCGCTCATCACGTTCATGTCGTTGGTCTCCATCTGCCTGATGTAGTCCAGATACTGCGCCGTGATTTCCACGATGGGGATATCATAGATGTCAATCTTATTCTTTTCTATCAGATGAAGCAGAAGGTCAAGCGGGCCTTCGAAAGCTTCCAGCTTTATCGGTATCGCCATTGTCTCCTCACTCAGGGCCCTTTCTCTACACACGGCCCAGGACATCATTTTAACGCTTTTACCGCGGCTTTTCAAGAAAGAACATCCGTTTCCCCAGGCCGGAAGTCTACTACCCACAGTTCTCCGGGGTTGAAGACCCTTACGGGAATGGTATGGCTCCCCAGCCCTCTGCTCAGAACCATGAACGCATCTCCTTCTTTGAAGACGCCGCCGTCATATTTCGGGAAAACATGCCAGGAGGGCGCAAGCACCCCCTTGCCCCAAAACGGCACCCGGGCCACGCCCCCATGCACATGGCCGGAGAGCGTCAAATCGGCCCCCCATGCGGCGTACTGTGGAAAATAATCCGGATTGTGGGCCAGCAGCACGGTGTACATATCCTTGGAGGCCTGTCCCAGAATACGCGGCAGATAGTCCGGCGGCATATGCCCAATGTGGAAGCGCTTATAATATTCCATATCAAGTTCGGCCCCATAAACGGCGAGGCCAAGCTCCGGCAGATTCACATGGCTGTTCACCATGGGCTCTATGCCGATTCTCTTCAGGGCCACCCTATACTGCTCCGCCATGTTCCCATAGTATTCGGTGTGTTCCCGCAGTCGCTGCTCATGGTTCCCATTGGCGTAGTAGACGGGGCACATTTCGACCAGCTTTTCCAGGAGCTGCAGCACAGGATCAAGCGGCGTCTTGGCATTGGCAGTCAGAAGATCGCCGGCAATCAATATGAAATCCGGCTTCTGGCCGCGAATCGCCGCAAGAAGCCTTTCGTTCCCTTTTCCGTAACATTTATTGTGCAGATCCGTCAGGAGCACTGCCCTGCATCCGCGCCTGATTCGGAGGTCTGTCACCACATGGTTCCTGACCACAAAGCGGTTCGTGTCATATAGCATCACCCAGAACAGCACCAGTGCCGCTGCCACGATGATGGTGAACAAGATGTCCGTCATGTATTCCCTTTCCTGAATCCGCCGGAGGGATGAAGAATTGCCCTTCCGCCCTTTCTCCATCCCTCCGGCCTTAGTCTCCAAAGACCGGAGTCTAGAACATTATAGCATATCACAAAAGGAAAAAGCCAAATATTTTTCTCAGATAATCTGGATAGCTGGCCTTTTCCACATCCTCCGCATACAGGATGGGAGTGCTGCCGATTTCCGTGCCATTCAGCATATAGCGCGCCCTGCCGGCCTCCGTCCCCTTTTCCACGGGAGCCTGCACCGCTTCCGGCAGTTCCAGTACCTTCTCCACCGCCTCCAGGTCGCTGCCTGCTGTATCCAGGAAACGGAATTCTCCCTGATAAGCGATTCCCGCCTCCTCCGATACGCCGCCCTCCACGGGCAGAGGAGAAAGGGGCTCCTGGTTTTCGTCTATGTACAGCTTGCACACACTGAAGCCGTAGGTGAGTAGGGCCTGCGCGTCCCCAAAGCGCGCCTTGTAATCCGGCGCGCCCATCACCACCGCAATCAGGTCGATGCCGTCCTTGGATGCCGTGGCGGAGATGCAGTACTTCGCCTTTGAGGTGGATCCTGTCTTCAACCCGGTGGTCCACTGGTACTGCTTCAGCAGCTTGTTGGTGCTGCTCAAGGTAAAGTACGACGTGCCCTGCCTGGTCTCATGGGTGATGTCCTCCATCCAGATGGTGGTATAGTGGAAGATGTCCGGATACTTCACGGTCAGCTCCCTGGACATGATTGCCACGTCCTTTGCGGAGGTATAGTGGTTGTCTGAGTCGCTTAAGCCGCAGCAGTCCTCGAAATGCGTGTCCGCCATGCCCAGTTCCGCGGCCTTCTCGTTCATCAGGGCCACGAAAGCCTCCTCGCTTCCCGCTATATGCTCCGCCACCGCCACGCTGGCGTCATTTCCGGAGGAGACAGCGATGCATTTGATCATGGTGTCCAGGGTCTGGGTCTCTCCTTCTGCCAGATACACCTGGGATCCACCCATGGAACTGGCATGCTCGCTGGTGATTACCTGGTCTGTCAGGCTTATCTTGCCGCTGTCGATGGCTTCGAAGGTGAGCAGGAGCGTCATGATTTTCGTAATGCTGGCAGGGCTCCTCCGCTCCGTGGCGTCCAGCTCGTAAATCACCTCGCCGGTAGAGCTCTCTATCAGAATGACGGATGGGGAAGAGACCGCCACATTGGCGCTTACGGGCCGTCCTGTGGTCAAGAAAAGCATAAGCGACAGAACGGCTGCCACAAAAGTCTTCTTTCTTAACATAAAAATGCCACACTCCATATTCCATATCTTTGTCACTAGAATATGAAGATGCAGCCGAATATATGCCTGTGGCTCAGAAATAGCGGCGGGCAGGATACCCCGGACACGAAATCCCCAGCCTTTAAGGGGCTGGGGATAAGCTGGTTAATTATATTTGCGCTTCCTGGCAGCTTCAGACTTCTTCTTACGTCTGACGCTTGGCTTCTCGTAATGCTCGCGCTTGCGAATCTCCTGCTGGATTCCAGCTTTCGC
This sequence comes from uncultured Acetatifactor sp., assembly GCA_910585615.1. GTDB lineage: Bacteria > Bacillota > Clostridia > Lachnospirales > Lachnospiraceae > Acetatifactor. The sequence continues at coordinate 64,819 of CAJUFO010000003.1, read as the reverse complement.
ACAACTTCTCTTGAAACGGCGCAATGCGCTGTCCAATGTTTCGTTCTCTTTTACGATTACGTTCGACATGTCCACCCGACCCTCCCTTCAGTCCCTCAAGCAACATGACTGATTGGGTTATTTTTTATGTATCGCATATAGCCCATACACAAGTTTTATTATATCATAAAACTTCTGTGCGTCAACTGTTTTTTACAGTTTTTAGGATAAAATTTCAACAAAAATTTTGTGGGCTTTCGGCGGGTGGGGCGGGGCGCGTCTTTGTGCAGCTATAAATCAGGCGATTCCTGCAATTTATGGTTGTGAAAAAACCGCTTCCATGTTAAAGTAACCATAGCAGCCTATGCTTATTGCAAAACGAGAATAGCAGAAAGGGAATCATTGTGGACGGAACCGGAATCAGATCCTCGGTCATAGCAGAAATCCTTGATTTGGCACATAAATATCATATACAGAGAATAATCCTGTTCGGCTCCAGAGCGCGGGGCGACTACAAACGGACTAGCGACATCGATTTGGCAGTCATGGGCGGGGATATAGCAAGGTTTGCGCTGGATGTGGAAGAAGAAACTTCGACATTGCTGAAATTCGATATCGTAAATCTCAATCGACCTGTGCATGATGAGCTCATGTCCTCGATTGAAAAGGAAGGGAAGGTTTTATATGAGAAAATATGAGAACTTTTGTGCGGCTCTGAATAACCTTATGGATATCGAGCATTACCATGAGCCCTATGACAATGTGACAATGACTGGATTGGTCGGATTATATGAGATATGTTTTGAGCAGGCATGGAAAATGATGAAGGAGATATTGGAGCTGCATGGCTATGAGGGGGCCTCCACCGGGTCGCCAAAGCTGATTATCAAAACCGCATTTCAGGCATCCATGATAATAGACGAGGATGTATGGCTGGCAGCGCTGCAGGCGCGGAACAATGTGGCCCATTCCTATAATAAGGCGATTGCTTTGGATATCATACGGCAGACGCGGGAGCTATTCTGCGGGATGTTCTGTTCGTTGAAGGAGAATGTGGAGAGGAGCTGGTTGTAGAGGGATGTCTTCAATTGCGAAAGCGTCCCTTTAACAGCGTTCCTGTCCATGGCAGGCATTGCATTATAGTATGCTTTTTTGCGTGGCCCATTTGATTACAAGGATAGGTCTTCAGGGAAATACAACGTGATTCGCAGCTTTCCTTCCTCCAGCTGCGCCCCGGTCTCTCCGCCCATCTTCCGCATCAGCTCCCGGACAATGAACAGCCCCAGGCCGGAGGAGCCCTTCCGTCGGGCGGGGTCGCTTTTATAGAATCTGTCGAAGAGCTGTTCCGGATTTGGCGGGTTCCCCTCCGGTATGGGATTTTCGAAGGCTATCCGGTTCCCTGTCTGGAGAATGGAAATATCGCCCGTGCCGTGCACCAGTGCGTTTGTAATCAGATTCAGGAACACCCGCCGCAGGGCCTCCTGGTCTGCCATGACCCTGAAGTCTTCCGTCTCGAAGCTCACTGCGGGGGCCGTGCCCGCTTCCTGGAACCTGGCATACAGGCCAAGCAGGCATTCCCCCAGGAGGGGCAGCACCTGGAGGCTCTCCGGGGACAGGCGGAAATCCTCGCCAGTGACCTTTGTATACAGGAACAATTCCTCCAGCATGTCCTCCAGCTCCCGCAGCCGCCTCTCCACGGCATCCAGGTAATGCTGCCGCTTTTCGGTGTCTGCGCACTCCTGGGCCAGTTGGACGTACCCGAACGCCCCAGTGAGGGGCGTCCGGATATCGTGGGCCAGGCTGGTGATGTCCTGTTTGAGCCGCTTCTCGGCCTGGTCGTACTGAAGATAGTCCCTGTCCCTGGCCTGCAGGACATGGTTCAGCATCCGGCAGAGGCCCAGCAGGGGCTTGCAGCGGCTGTTCAGTGTCAGCTCTATATGGCTCCCCGCCGCCACTTCCTCCAGCTGCCGGTAGAGGGATTTCAGCTCAGCCCTGTAACGGATACATGCGAACCCCAGACAGAGACACAGCACGCAGACAACCGCCAGAATAATCTCCATGTCACCCCTTGCCCTTTCCTTCCTCGGCCTCAGCCTTCTTTCTCTGTCCTCGGCTTTCTTTCCTTCTCAGCCTCAGATATCGCGCTTCCTGACGGCCACCACTGACGCGGCAGAGTAAAGCGCCAGGAACGCAAGCCCCACAGCCGCCCCTCTCAGGTCTCTCACAGACGCATAGGAGGAGGGTCCATAGGTCAGATTATAATAGATGGTATACTCCACCCAGCCGCCCAGATGGAACTGGCTGGTGATACTGTGGAGCAGCATCACAATCAGGCCGCTGCCGCCAAACACGGCCCCCAGTACACCTATGGTAGTGCTCCGGCTCAGCACGCAGAGCAGGATGATCAAAGCGGCGAAGCCCGTGGTCAGCACCCAGGCCCATCCCAGATAGAACAGGGTGGCCCTCCAGTCGGATGCGGGGACCATATGCTGGAATAGCTGATTCATCAGCATATTGAACGCGAAGCCGAGCGCCAGATACAGGAAATTCAGGATGCCCGCCGCCATCAGCTTGCTGCCGATATAGACCTGGCGCTGCCTGTGCAGGCTCATGATGTTCTTCATGAAGCCTCCCTGATAATCCCCGCATACCAGCAATGCCACCGCAACGCCGAAGATGAGGCTGTACATCCCGCCGTCCATGCCGCTTTCCCGGAACATCGCCAGGACATCCGCCTCCGCCAGCAGGGCCCTGCCCTCCTCCAGCTCGTTGAGCGGCAGCATCCCCAGCTTCAGCGCGGTCTCCTGCCCCTTGGGCGTAGCCATCAGCCAGACCATCAGGTAGCTTAAGAAAATGACCCCCAGGAGGCACCCAAAGCATACATAAGCAAACTTGCTCCTTTTGATACGATATAAGTCCATGCACAGCAGATTAAACATGCTCCTCGCCTCCCTTCCTGCCTTCCGCCAGATTGTCCATTCGGTTCAGAAAATACTCTTCCAGATCCATGTGATGGAATCCGGAGGAATAGACCTGTACCCGGTTTTCGATGAGAAGGTGGTTCAGCCATGCGCCGTCCTTCAGGTCATAGAGGCGTATTATCCTATCGTCCATGACCTCTGCCTGCATCTGCGGGGCATGCTCCAGAATCAGCGGCAGCGCGCGTTTGCTGTCATCCACCTCTATCTGGAAATAATCCCTGCAGTTGCCCTCCAATGTCTCCCTGTCAATCTGCTCTACCAGGTTCCCCTCCTTGATGATGCCGTAATGGGTGGCTATCTTGCTCAGCTCTCCCAGGATGTGGGAGCTGATAATGAGAGTCTTTCCCTCCTGTGAAAGCGCAAGCAGAAGCTCGCGGACCTCCCTGGTGCCCTCCGGGTCCAGGCCGTTGATCGGCTCATCCAGAATCAACAGATCCGGATTCCCCAGCAGCGCAAGGCCGATTCCCAGCCGCTGCTTCATGCCCATGGAAAAATAGCGCGCCTTCTTGCTCCCCGTGTCCGCAAGCCCTGTGGAGGCCAGCGCCCTGTCCACGCTCTTTTCGTCTGTCAGCCCCATGCATTTGGCTTTCATCATCATGTTCTGACTGGCGGTCATGTTAGGGTAGAGGCCCGTGGACTCTATCAGGCACCCCAGCCGCCTGGCCATGTAAGAATCCTCCGCCGGCTTCCCGAAGAGCCTGATTTCCCCCTCCGTGGGCTTCGCCAGCCCGCAGAGCATCTTCAGCGTGGTGGACTTCCCGGCTCCGTTCCTTCCGATGAATCCGTAGATGGCTCCCTGCCTCACCTGCATGCTCAGGTGTTTCACTACCGCTTTCCCGTTGTAGGACTTGGTCAGCGACAGGGTCTCTACGGCCAGCTTTTCCTTTTCTTTTGCCATTCCTGAAACTCTCCTTTCCTGATCTGCCCTCTATTCTGAACCATAAGATTTCAAAAAGCGCTCAGAAAGAGTTAAGAAAGGGTAAAGTTTCAGCTCAGCTTGAAGCCCATCCCCCAGACGGTCTGGATATAGCTGTCCGTACCGCTCTCCTTCAGCTTCGCGCGGATATTGCTGATGTGGACATTGATGGTCTTGTCCTCAGCCAGGTATTCCTCCCCCCAGGCGTACTCATAAATCATCTGCTTGGAGAATACCCTCTTGGGATTCCGGATCAGCAGCTCTAATATCAGGAACTCATGCCGCGTCAGCAGGATCGGCATCCCTGCGGCAGTCATCTCCTGCCTGTCCGGGTGCAGCGTCCATTCCCGGTAGGTGTAGACCCGCCCCTCCGGAGGCCTGTCCCCGGAATCCGCTCCCCGCTCCCGTCTGCGCAGCTGCACCTGGATCCGCACCAGGAGCTCCCGCAGCTCGAAGGGCTTGCAGATATAGTCCTCCGCCCCATCGGACAATACCTTCACCTTGCTGTCCAGCCCGCTCTTGGCCGACAGCACGATGACAGGTGCCTTCCCGGCGAACTGCTTCACCAGTTCCTCCCCCGTCACCCCGGGCAGCATCAAGTCCAATAACACCAGGTCGAATCTCTCCATGGAGAACAGGAGCCTCCCCTCGCTGCCGGAGTAGGCCTGGGTACAGGCATAGCCCTGGGCCTCCAGGTATTCCTTTATCATCTGATTGTTGTCCGCATCGTCTTCTATGATCAGCAAGCGCTCCATAAAGCTGCCATCCTCCCTCTGCTCTTCACCCTCCTGCTCTCCGGCGTTCAGGGGAGGAAAATGGCTTTCCTCCCCTGAAACTATGTGGCGTAATGATCCCAGCCTGTTGCCCACAGGGCCTATTCCTCTGTGCTGCCAGCCACTTTCACCCCTGTCAGGCAGACGGCAGCCGGGCCTTCAAATTCTTTGTCCACCTGGGTCTCCCTGGAAAAAATCAGGTTCTTCTGAGCCTCCAGGATGCTGCCGTTGATGGAGCCGCCTGTGACCGGAATCCTCTTCTCCCCGTCATACAGGAAAGCCAGCCTTATCTCGCCGCCGAAATGCCCGCTGTAGGAATCCATCTGGAAGTCGGAGAAATTCACGATTTCCAGGCAGGGGGCCTGCCGCATCTCCTCCAGGGACACCTGCCCCGCGGGAGCCTGGTAGCTGCTGTAGTTTCCCGTGGGCTCCTGCTCCAGATAATACGCGAAGCGGTTGCCGCCGTGGAGCAGCTTGAGCTCCCCCTCCTTCACCAGCTCCCTGTCCCGCATGGGAATGCCCTCCGGGCTGTAAGGCACGGTGGCTTTCAGGGTCAGGTTGATCCGGTCTTTTTCCACTTCCCCGTCCTGTACGTCGCAGCCGGGCCGGAAGGTGGAATATTTGGGGTAGACCATGGACATGTCGGAGCGCATTACATAATAGCTGAAGATCTCCTTCACATAGGATCCGGAGAGAATCACGCGGTATTCCCCGGCGGGTGGAGCCGTCACTGCCTGTGCCCTGGCACGGGTCATCTCAAGGGTATCCCGCACCTTCCTGCGCAGGGCCTGGGTGTCCATGTCATCATAGGCGAAATCCTCATAGGTCTCCACATCCTGTCCCGCGGTGCACTGGGCCACGAACTCGCCCGTTACCCTGCCCTTGCAGTAGGATACGTCCACGCCCTTTGCGTTCACGATATGGCATGTGGTCCTGGTAGCGAAGATTTCTGCGGAGTTCAGGAACACATCCTTCTCCGTATCCTCCGCGAACAGGGCGTCCGCAAAGCAGCCCGCCACCTCCGCCAGGGATCTGTCCGAAAGATGTTTCGCCTTCTCCAGAACCTGCGGGGAAGGCTCCCCTGTCCCATGGTACAGCTCATAGTAAGGATTCTTTACGAATCCCGCGGCATACAGGGCGTCCCGGAACATCTGCTCCAGCTGCTCCTCCGTGAAGCTGTCCTGTACCTGTACCGCCGCAGAGCCCAGGTAACGGTCCTCACCCTCGGAAAACTCCCTGTACACCGTCACCGCCGCCTGGCGGATTTCCTTCTGGCGCTGCATGTCCAGGGCCCTGCGGATGAAGAACAACTCCGCGGACTCCTCCCTGGTCTCCGTAATCTGATACAGCGCCACGCCGCTCTTTTCCAGAGCCGACAATATTTTTTCTATAAAATGCACTTTTTCTGTCATTGTTACCTCCTCCAATACTATCCAACATGCCGCCCGACAATCATCAAAATCTGCCAAGCAGCCCGACTCGCGAGCGAAAGTCAATGGGGACCTTGCGGCAAATATCATCGCTCGTGAGCATAGATTTTCCTGGTGGGCGTTTTTTGACCGCTCAGAAAATCGCTGTACACTGCATTCAGCCCAGCCGTATCCTTGCCTTAATGTAGGGGCCACCGTCGGACACCTTCACCCACTCCTTGTAGCCCTTGCCGCACATGCCTCCGCCGCCCAGCTCCACCTTCTCCGATACCATGCTGATGGATTTCAGGAGATCCGGCACATAGCCTGTGAGCACCACGGGGGAGAAGATCTTCCCGGTGAGCTTCCCGTCCCGGATTTCCCTGGCGATGCTGACCATGCACTGGATGCCCCAGTTCTTGGGGTCCTCCATGCCGCTGGAGGGCTCTTCCAGCAGGAAGCCGTAGGAGATGGAGGCAATCATGTCATCCAGCTTGTCCGTCCCGCCCTGGAAGAAGGTGTTGGTCATCCTGGTGTAGGCCTTGCGCTGATAGCTCTCCCGCCTGCCGTTGCCTGTGGGAACCGTGCCCAGGTGCATGGCGGACTGGGCATCGCTGATGCCGGCCTTTAAGATGCCCCTGTCGATGACGACCGTGTCTTTCGCCAGAACGCCCTCATCGTCGAAGAAATAGGTGGCCACTTCTTTCGCCGCGCTGGCCCCGTCATGCATGGTGACCAGCTCCGAGGCCACCTGCTTGCCCACGAACTGCTCCGCCAGCGCCCGCTTCTTCACGAACATGTCCATCTCCACGCCGTGGCCGAAGGCCTCGTGCACGATCATGCCAGTGGCCTCCGGCGTGCAGATACAGTCGTACTCGCCGGGCGTGATGGTCTCGCTCTCCAGAAGCTCCAGCGTCACCTTCGCCGCGTCCCGCACGCCGTCCCGCATCCGTTCCAGAAGCTCCGCTCCGCCCAGATTGGAGAAGCCCTTATAGCTTCTCTTAATCTCCTGTCCCCTGGATGCCATGACGCTGAAGCCACCTGCCGTCCAGAGCACGTTCTGCTCCATGTCCCGGTTCCTGGACAGGAAGAGCTTGCTGTATTTCTGATAATTCAGGAACGCCCCACAGTCCAGGATCCTCTCGTCGTGCGCTCTGCCCGTCTCGCTGATCCGCGTCAGCTCCCTGATGATTTTCTCGTCGCCGTATTCCGCCGGGTCGATTTCGTATTCCGTGCTGTCAGCGAACACCAGAGGCTCATCCTCCAGCATGGCATAGACGCTGCGCTCCACGCCCTCTGGGAGATGCCCGGACATGGGGATGAGGTCGCCCTTTACCTTCGCAACGATTTCCTCCACCTGGTCCTCGGAAATCTCATTGAAGGAATACTCTCCGTAGCCGGAGCCGTCGTAGACCTTCACTACAAATCCCCTGCCGGACCACAGGCCCACCATGCCGATGTTCGTGGCGGTCCTGGATACGGAATACTGCTTTGCCTGGGAGTCGGTGGCCAGTATGGAGGCGTATGGGAACTCCTCCAGCAGCCTGTCCCGCAGGCGGAGCAGGATCGGCTTTATATCGTGCAGATATTTGCTTGCTTTTACCTTCATATTCTTCGTTTCCTTTCTTATATTTAAGGGATTGGCAAAGACATTATACCATTCCGCCGGGGAAAATGAAAGGGGTTTGTGAAAGTGATGGCATCTGAGGGCTGGTTTATCGTTTGTCGAATAAAGTCGGAATTTTAGAAAACCTGAAAATAAACCGTGACAATCTACCTTTCATGTGATATGCTGGAGGTAGTCTTTGAAAGGAGGTTTCTGATTATGGCGTTGACACAGGACGATTTGCTGGCAATTTCACAGTTATTGGATGTGAAGCTGAAAGCAGAGATACAACCGATAAAAAATGAAATACAATCCTTGAAAAGCGATGTACAGTCCGTTAAGACAGAGCTGCTGGCTGAAATGCAGGCCCTTAAAGCCGAGCTGCTGGCTGAAATGCAGGCCCTTAAAGCCGAGCTGTTGGCTGAAATGCAGGCTCTCAGGGCTGAGCTGCAAGCTGAAATGCAGGCTCTTTGGGCTGAACTTCAAGCCGTAAAAGCAAGCTTGGAAGCCGAAATACACAAGATAAAATTGTTCCAGGAAAATGTGATAATGCTGCGCCTGAACACGATTGAATCCTGCTATCTCTCAACCTATGAGAGGTATAAAGATTCAACGGAAGGGTACGAGGCCCTACAGGCTGACAACGAAATCATGAAGGCGATTATCATGGAACATAGCGAAAGACTTCAAAAACTGGCATAAACGCCGAAAAAGGGCTGACTGGAGATACCGTTTCCGGTCAGCCTTTTTCCGCGCCAGAGCCATGCGGCGCTTCCGGGCCTATCAGTCCTGTAACCGGACCAAATCTGCTGACAGGAAAGGCAGCCGGCTTTACTGAAACCGGATGCCTTTCCATACATGTCTTTCCAACATAGTCATGCGCGTTCAGATGATTTCCAGATAATCCCTGTCCGGAAGAGGCGGGAATTCCACCGTGGGCAGGGTCTGATACCAGTAGGCCACGGAGGCGATATCGTCCTGTAGAGGCAGATAGCGCCCTTCGCTCCTCCATCCCAGGGCCTGTATAGTCACCTTTAGGCTGCTGTCGAAATAGATGGGATCCGGAATATGCCAGCGGTACATGCCGAAGCGGAACTGGCTGCGGTACAGCTTATCGGGCGCCAGCACCTGCAGCCCTGTATAAGGCGTGGAGAATGCCGCGTATCTGTCATGGGTCAGAGGGTCTTCGAAATTGTAGGAGCCGCAGAAATAATCCTCGGTGCCCGTGCCGCAGATGGTGGGATAGTCCCTGTCGCCATCCATATAGAACTTGATTTCTCCCTCGCCCCACCAGTTGCTGTTGTTCACGCCCCAGGCCATGTAGGTGCCGACGTATTGGCCCTTGCCCCGGATTCCGTCCACGATGGTATAGACCTCCTTGTAGGGCAGGGGGTTTGTCCGGTGGAACTGGGCATGGAAATAGGCGATGGTGTCCGGCAGCGTCTGGAGGGTATAGTCAACCTGGTAATACACGATGGTCTCCTTGTCCGCAAGGTTCTCCAGGGTGATGCGGCACCTGGTCAGAAAGGGCATCTGCCAGTAGCAGTTGAAGGCGCTGCCCGGATTCACGCAGACAGCCATGGAACTGATCTGGGAATACTCGTTCCATCCCATGCAGAAGAAGTCGCCCACCGGGCATTCCACGGAAGGATGGGCCTGATCGTCCCAATAGATGCGCAGGATCAAATCCCTCCAGCGCCCCTGAGGCGTCAGCCAGATATGACGGATCATACCCGGGCCCTGGATATCGGCCATCTCAAAGATGCTCCCGCCTTCGATGCGGACGCAGGGATTCACCTTCCAGCCCATGCCCAGATCCCTGCACGCATGGCTGGCGATTCCCTGCTCCGGCGGGCACATGCCGCCCTTCCCCGGCTCTCCGGTATAATTCTCCGGGCTGATGGAGCGTGATTTAATGTCAACCACCTGACACAGTGTGGATAAGTCGAACATCTGAAATCTCCTTTCCATCGGTAATCCCGTCATGCGGGAAATGATAGTGTAAGTATATAATATCCCGGGACCGATTGCAATCATTTCCGGGCAAAAAGGCTTGATTTATGTTGGTAAGCGTGGCTGGCGTACAGCCTGTTCTTTTCCCATTGGAAAGTTCTCTTTGTATTATCGGCATGGCAGCTATGTCCTATAGCAAAATGGAATGAAACGGCGCTTTATCACAACGAAATATGGGGACATATCCTCCCGTCTCGAAAGAATGCCCCCAAATCTGCCCGAAATTTATCCTACTTCCCTTCCGCCATCTTCAGCTGGGCCGTCACCAGCCCGTAGTAAATCCCTTTCTTCTCCAGCAGCTCATTGTGCGTCCCAATCTCCGCGATGCCGTGCTTATCGATTACCACGAGCCTGTCGGCATTCCGCAGAGTGGACAATCTGTGGGCGATGGCAAAGGTCGTCCTCCCCTTCACCAGCCGGTCAAGGGCCTGCTGGATCAGGAACTCGCTCTCCGTGTCCAGGGCCGAGGTGGCCTCGTCCAGAATCAACAGCCTTGGGTTGTTCAGGATGGCCCTGGCGATGGCGATTCTCTGCCGCTCTCCGCCGGAGAGGTTGTAGCCGTGCTCTCCCACGTAGGTGTTGTAGCCGTCCGGCGTCTTGCAGATGAAGTCATGGGCATTGGCCGCCTTGGCCGCTTGGATGACCTCCGCCATGGTGGCGTCCTGTCTGGCGAAGCGGATGTTGGCTAGGATGCTGCCGGAGAACAGGAAGGTCTCCTGGAGCACCACGCCGATCTGGGAATGCAGGCTCTCGGCCTTCACGTCCCGCAGGTCCACGCCGTCCAGCGTAATCTTTCCCTGATCCACATCATACAGCCGCATGATCAGGTTGATTAAAGTGGATTTCCCCGTGCCGGAAGCGCCCACCAGCCCGATCATCTCCCCGGGTTTCACCTGGAAGCTGATGTTCTCCAGCACCGGCTCATAGGTGTGGTAGCCGAAGGACACCCGCTGGAAGTCGAAGGCGCCCTCGATCAGGAATTCCTTGCTGTCCTCTTTGTCCTTGATGACAGGCTCCTCGTCCAGCACGTCGTAGATGCGGTTCAGGCTGGTGATCATCTGCATGACCATCCTGGGAAGGTGGGTCATCCAGCTCAGCGGCCCGAAGAGATACCCGCAGTAGGTGACGAACTGCACCAGCTCACCCAGGCTCATGTCTCCGTTCAGCACATCAATGCCGCCGAAATACACGGCGATGTATGACCCCGCCCCCAGCAGGAAGGTCAGTATGGGGAAAAAGATGGCCCAGAAGGTCTCGTTGCGCCTGCTGATGTCAGCATACTCCTCCGTCTTCTTCTGAAAGCGGGCTGCCTCCCTCTCCTCTTTTCCAAAGGACTTCACCACCCGCATGCCGGAGATGATGTCCTGCAGGCTGCTGGCCAAATCGTCCGACTTCAGCCACTGCTTGTGGTAGATGCTGTGGATATGGTGCCAGAAAGCCTTGGTCACCACGAACACGATAATGATGAAAAGGGTGGACAGCAGCGTCATCTTCCAGCTGATCATGAACATCACAATCAGGGACACCACCATGGTCAGCAGCGTGGAGAACATGTCTCCGAACACCTCTTCCATGAAGCCGCGGATCTGGTTGGTGTCCCGGGAGACGCGGTTGAGCAGCTCTCCCGGCTTCCTGTTGTTGATGAAGGACAGGGAGAGGGACTGTATCTTATAGTAGAGCTTGCGCCGCAGGCTCATGCTCAGGGCGCTCCCCAGGGACACGCACTGCCAGTAGCGGTACACATCCAGCAGGATGCGGCCGATGAGCATGGCAAAGGTGATGCCGATGAAGATCCACAGCTCCCGCCAGCCGCCGTCCCCGGTAGACAGCGTGCCGTCAATGAATTCACGCTGTACCAGAGGTATGGCCATGTTCATGGCGGAGATCAGGGCCATCAGCAGGGAGATCAGCAGCAGCTTCCCCACATATTCCCCGCAGAGGGCCATGAATTTCTTCAAAATGTCCGCCTTGCCCTCGCAGTAGGGGCATTTGCTGGTGCCGGGGAGGGCCCGGCCGCATTTCTCGCAGTATTTCTCATATTCCAGGCTCACCACCTGCTCCGGCTTCTCCCCTGTCCCAAGGGACTCGATGACGGACTGTGCCCCTCTTGCCAGATAGGCCACGCGGACGATGTGCCGCATGGAAAAGCGCGCCGCGCAGATGACCTGGCCGTCCTTTTTCGTCACGATGACAATGCCGCTGTGTACCTGATGCTCGCACTTAATCTTCTCGCATTCCGCCAGCGGAAACTGTGCGGAGAGCTCATCCCCCTGCAGCACCAGGAAACGCGTCCCTGTCACCACCAGGAAAATCGTCCCGGCGTAAGCCTCCCTGGCCTGCATCCTCCGGCTGTCGAATTCCAGGTCTACAGGCACACAGTACAGCACCTCTTCCCCGGCTTCCAGCCCCAGGGCCTCCCGTTGGGATCCCGTCAATGTATACAAAAGTTTCATAAAATCCTACATGCCTTTCCATGGCCCGAAATCAGCCGGGCCATCCGTAAATTTTCCCATAGCCAGCGCAGCTGGCCGTTTCATGTCCTGGATGCGCAAGAAACCTTACTCAACAGTTCCTGATACTTATATGAAGAGATCCAGCTTCTTGCGCTCCATGACGCCCAACTGGTAGAAATCGGGAATCTCATACCGGTTTCCGTCGATGTCCGTCACCAACAACCTGGAGTCGCTCAGATGAATCACGGCATCACCACTCATCTGGGTGGTAAAGCGGCAGGCCCCAAAGGTGGTGACTACATTCCAGTAGGCGTATCCGTACTCGTCCTTCACGTCCAGCACCTTGGTGATGACGGGCCTGAAATAGCGGAGCTTGATCTGCTCCCGCAGCATCTCCTGCTGGTCTTTCTCAAGCTGGGAGAGTTTCTCGATGATGCCGATCTCCTTCGCCTTCTCGTCCGCCTCCCGGATGGAGATGAATTCCTCCGGGTTTGTCAGCGGGAATGTCAGATACACGCCCACACGGTCGTATTCCCTGGTGCCTGCTTCGGTTTCGGAATGCTTCTCTTCCCCTGCTTCCTTTACCGTCAACGCCACAAATCCGCCCTCCGTCCTGCGGAACCTGGCGTTCTCCCCCGTGAGGAAATGCATCTCCAGAAGCTCCTCCGATTCCTTCTTCAGAGCCTCCTCGTCAAATTCCTGGAGATCTAATAGGTCTTGTCTGTTATTTTCCTGTCCTTCCATAAATATCCGTCCCTTTCTGCACCCCAAAGCTTAGAGCGCCTATATTTCAGTTTCAGCAAGCTGGTGCAATCCTGGAAGAATGCCCGCACTTTGGGCATTCTGACCTGTGAGAACCGGCGAGCAAAGCGAACTTGTTCGCAAGCCGAGCCTAGAAGTTCTTGGGTGGCGTACTTTGACACCCTAGAACTTCTTCTCACACTTCAATCCCCCGCATGGCCAGCGCTTTGGTCTGCAGCTCGCTCAGCTTATAGAATGTTCCCTTCTTCGCCAGCAGCTCCTCATGGGTGCCCGACTCCGTAAGCCTCCCGTCGTCTAGCACGATCAGATGGGTGGCGTTTCGCAGGGTGGAGAGCCTGTGGGCGATGGACAGCACCGTCCTGCCCTTCTCCAGCTTCTCCAGGGATTTCTGGATGGCCAGCTCCGTCTCCGTATCCACCGCGGAGGTGGCCTCGTCCAGAATCAGTATCTTCGGATCCGCCAGGATGGCCCTGGCGATGGAGATCCGCTGCTTTTCACCTCCCGAAAGCGAGCGGCTGGAGGAACCCAGCAGGGTATCGTACCCCTCCGGCATCTTGCAGATGAAGTCATGGGCATTGGCCTGTACCGCCGCGTGGATAATCTCCTCCCTGGTAGCGTCCGGCCTGGCGTAGGCGATGTTCTCCGCCACCGTGCCCATGAAGATGTAGGTCTCCTGGGATACCATGGCCACATTCCTGCGCAGCTCCTGGAAGCCGTAGCGCTTCACGTTGACCCCGTCCACCAGCACCTCCCCTTCCTGGGTATCATAGAGCCTGGAGATCAGGTTCACCAGCGTGGACTTGCCGGCGCCGGAGCGCCCCACGATGCCGAACACCTCCCCCGCCTCCACATGGAAGCTGATATCCTTCAGGATAGGCTTGTGGGCCTCATAGCCGAAGGTCACGTTCCGCAGCTCGATCTCGCCCCGCAGCTCCCCGGGCCGCAGGGGATCCGGCACCTCCTTCACCTCCGGCACCGCGTCGATGATCTCGAACATGCGCTGGGCGGAGTTCATGCACTGGGTGTACCAGCGGATGGCCCGGGAGAAAAAGTCCAGGGGCCACTGGAGCTGTCCCACATAGCCGGAAAACGTGATCAGCAGCCCCAGCTCGATGTCCGCGCCGCCGATGATCATAGCGCCGCCCACGGCCCACACCAGGAAGCTGATGGTATCCTCCACGGAGCGGTACAGCGCATAGAATTTGTTGTCATACCGGGCAAGGTCCATCTCTGCCGTGCGCACCTTGCCGTTGTTCTTCTTGAAGCGGGTCATCTCCTGCTCCTGCTGGCCAAAGGCCTTCACCACCCGGGCTCCCGTGAAGTTCTCGTTCATCTGCCCCTTCAGGCGGCGGTTGGCCCGGTGCCGCTTCCCGTAATAATGCCACAGATGGGGCATCATCCGGTAGCTGATCACCACCAGCACCGGCATCAGGATGACGGACATCAGCGCAAGCAGGGGATCCAGCAGGAACATGATGACAATCGTAGCCAGTATGGTCCCCACATTGACGAAGAAATTCGGGATGCCGTCTATCAGGAAGCCGGAAATCTCCTCCGCGTCGTCGGACACCCGGGTCATCAGGCCGCCGGTCTGCCTCTTGGAATAGAAGCTGATGGACAGCCGCCCCATGGAGGAGAACACCTGGCTCTTCAGCGTAGCCACCACCGACGGTGCAATCCGCGCGGCCAGCACGCCCTGGAGCACGGCCAGCCCCTGGAGAATCACCTTTGTGACGATCATGGAGATGACCAACACGGTCAATGCGGTCACGAAGCGTCCGGCCGGCAGATGCAGCAGCGCCAGGAACTCCTCGTTGCGGGCCAGCACCTGATCGTACAGGATGGTTCCGCTTAGGTACGGCCACACCAGGTTCAGCACCGCCGAGCCGATATAGCACAGGACCATGATGACCAGATATTTCATATAAGGCTTAAAATAGGACAGCACCCGGAACAGGATGGACTTCTTGTCCATGCACTTGGGGCAGACCTTCCGCTCCTGGTCAGGATAGATCATGCCGCACTTGGGGCAGCACTCCTTTCCTTTCTCCACGTTCAGATCCTCCCCGGTGATTTCCTCCGCCTTCTTCAGCTTCCCGAAGATGCTGCATACCTTCAGGAAGGTTCCCATCCTGGTATTGGAGAAATGGCATAGGTTCCGCTCCACGCCGTCGATTTCCGCCATCAGCACGCCTGTGGCCACCTGGCGCAGCACCTCCATCTTCTCCACCTTGTCCAGTTCGTAAATCTGCAGCGCGGGCTCCTCCGTCAGGGCGGCCTCCTCGTTCAACTGCCATCCGCCGTACCCGCCGAAGTGGTATTCCACGGCCCTCCCCTTCTCCGTTCTTTCCTGGTAAGGGTAGGCGGCCACCAGCAGCTTCTCCTTCGTGAGGGCCACGATGGTATCCGCGAACCGGTATTCCATATCAAAGTCAGCCATGGCCGCAAAGATGACATCCTCCTGCTTTACGCCATACTTCCCGGCTATGCTGACAAAACTTTTCGGTAACTTCATTCCACTCTCCTCCCGTCTCCGCTCCCGTACAGACCAGCCCCGGACGCAAAAAAACCATGATACCTGCAGGCAGATAGCAGGCAGCCATGGTCTATTCCACGCGTTTTGTTCTGGTCACAAAACATAATGCATTGATAAACTCAATCTACTATATTCCCGGGAGACAATTTCCTGATTCTGTTTTCCTGTAATGCTGTCTGCAAATTTCCAACTCTGAACGTCATCACGACTGCCTCCTTTCCATAAATTTGTTTTCAGACTATTGTCTAGTATAAGCACATCTGCGGGGAATGTCAACACCTTTTTTCCAAAATTCGTAAAAAAAGACAGCCGGTTCAACGAAATCCGCTGACCGGCTGTTTTTAGGAATATTCTGCTGTCTTGTCCGGCTATTTTGCCGCCTTCACAGAAGTGATGTGGGGATTCACGCCCTCGTACCAGTACAGGAAGCCCTCCATGTCGATTTTGTCCCCGATGTTCAGGGCCTGCACCGCCTTGTAGACCTCGGTGCTGCTGTCGCACAGATAGGACTCCACGGTGAAGGTATATGTATTGCCGTTCAGGGAGACATTGAAGTACAGGTCGTCGCCCTCCTGGCCGGAACCGTCCCAGTTGTAAAGGAATGCCGCGTCATTGCCGTCCGCATCCTTGCTGGCCTCCACGGTCATGCCCTTGAATGCCACGAACTTGTTCTGGTGCTTGATCAGGTCATCGCTTCCCAGCAGGGAGGTGACATCCTCCGCGGAAGCTACGTAATTCCCCTCTCCGATTTCAAAGGTAGCGCCCTCGGCAATCTCCACCTCGCCGGACCACTCTGTCTTGTAGCCTGTGACCTTGATTTTGGTTCCGGTGGTGAGCTTCGCGTAGTCCTCCTCAGAGCAGGCCATGTTGTAGATGAAGTAGCCGCCCTCCTTGTCCTGGGCGTAGACGGTGGCCTTGTTATCCCACCAGGACTGCTTCGCCTGGACATAGGCCTCGATGACCACCTCGGATTCCAGCGCCGCGCTGTCATACTCCGCGTAGGTCATGACGCCCTCGGACTTGGCATCCGTGTCGCCCCCTTTGGAGCCGCAGCCTGCACAGGCAACTGCCAAAACTGCCGCCAATAGTAACGATGTGATTTTTTTCATGTTATCCTCCTCTTTCGGAAGGCGCATGCCCGGCTTCCCCGGGGGTATCCGTTTTCCGGAACGTCCCTCCTGCGTATTATTGACGGAAAAAGGCTCTGTCCTTCTTCCATTCTCAATACATCGAAGATTATTATACAAGAATTTTCCAATAAATCAATAGTAAAAAGTGATAGTTATCGCATACAAAAGCGGCAGTTTCCTGTCAATACGGTCAGATATCCAGCAGGTCGCTGTATGCCTTCAGCGCGCCTTCCGTGTCGTGGGCCAGCACCTTCTTGGCCAGGACCTTGCCCAGCTGCACACCCTCCTGGTCGAAGCTGTTGATGTTCCAGACGAAGCCCTGGTACATGACCTTGTTCTCGAAATGGGACAACAACGCACCCAGGGCCTCAGGGGTGAGCCGGTCGCCCACGATGATACTGGAGGGGCGTCCGCCTTCAAAGTTCTTGTTGCGGTTCTCGTCAGCCTTGCCGCAGGCGAAGGCCACAATCTGGGCCGCCACGTTGGCACAGAGCTTCTGCTGGCTGGTGCTGTCCTGGATCACCACGTCCCGCTCCATCTGGTTCTTCCGAAAGCCCACGAACTGCAGGGGGATGATGTCCGTGCCCTGGTGCAGGAGCTGGTAGAAGGAATGCTGGCCGTTGGTGCCGGGCTCGCCGAAGATGACGGGGCCTGTGGGGTAGCTCACGGGCTCGCCGAAGCGGTTCACGGATTTTCCGTTGGACTCCATGTCGAGCTGCTGCAGATGGGCCGGGAAGCGGCTCAGGGCCTGGGAATAAGGCAGCACCGCCGTATTCTGATAGCCCAATGCATTGCGCTCGTAGACGCCGATCAGGGCATCCAGCATGGCAGGGTTCTTCAGGATGTCCCTATTGCAGGCAAGTTTGTCTTCTTCTGCCGCGCCCTCCAGGAACCGGGCGAATACCTCCGGGCCGAAAGCCAGGGACAGAACCGCTCCGCCTACGCCGGAGGTGGAGGAGAACCGGCCGCCGATGTAGTCGTCCATGAAGAACGCCGCCAGATAGTCGTCGCTCTTGGCCAGGGGGGAGGTTTCGCTGGTGACGGCGATCATATGCCTGGAGGGATCCAGCCCCGCGTTCTTCAGCGAATTCTTCACGAAGGACTCGTTAGTCAAGGTCTCCAGGGTGGTGCCGGATTTGGATACCAGCACGAAAATGGAATGGGCCACGTCGATGGTGTTCAGCACCGCCGCCGCGTCGTCGGGATCCACGTTGCTGATGAACCGGGCTTCCATCTTGAAGGTATCGTTCACCTTGGCCCAGTTCTCCAGGGCCAGGTACATGGCCCGGGGGCCCAGGTCGCTGCCGCCGATGCCGATCTGGACTACCGTGGTGAATTTCTCCCCTGCGGCATTGGTGATCTCGCCGCTGTGGACTTTGTTCGCCAGCTCCGCTATCTTTTTCTGCTGCTCCACATAGAAGCCGCGCTTGTCCACGCCGTCAGCCACAACAGCCTCCCCCAGCTGCCCTCTCGTCAGATGGTGGAGCACCATGCGCTTCTCGCCGGTATTGATCACTTCGCCATTATAGAGAGCTTCGAACTTCTCCGCCAGCTGCATCTCCGCCGCCAGCTTCGTGAAAGCCTCCAGAGCCTTGTCGTCCACCTGCTTCGCCGCATAGTTGAATGCCAGCCCGGCCGCCATGGGAACGCTGTACTTCTTCACGCGCTCCGCACCGCCCTCTCCTGTCATTGCCTCTTTCAGGTCTACAGGTGCCACGTTCAGCAGCTCCTGATATGCGGACGCAGTGTCCAGATTTTTCCAGGTAATCATAATCGATTTCCTCCTTTAATGAATTTATAGTAATAGCATGGACATCCGCCGGGATTTTAACCGGGGACATGGCCATGGCGTATTATCGGCATGTCATTTCCTTTGCTTTGTTTTTTCAAAAAGTACATAGAAAAGCATCAGCGCCCAGGCTACGGCCAGTCCGGCCAGAAGCAGTATGGCAGGCCTGGGAAGCGGCCCCAGGTCGGCTTTCTCCTTCTGGGCGGAGCCGTCCTGTCGAGACAGTTGATCCAGATGGTAGCGCGCGTTCAAATCCTCGTAAAGCTTCCCGTAGTACGCATCGTCCACTGTCTGGGAGCGGCGGATGGATTTCACCGTCTCCTCAATCAGCTGGCCCGCGGCGTCCCGCAGGGAGGCGGAGCCGTTGAACACCGGCGTGACGAAGGTGTGATCCACGTTCTCCAGCAGGAGCTTCGTGGCCTTGATCTTGACATCGTAGTGGAGGGCATTGTCCTCGCCGCTTCTGGAGAGATAGTCCTGATACGCCTGCGACTGCCTGGCCTTGGTGGTCACGGGCACGTACCCTTCCGTCTGGGCATAGGCAATCTGCACTTCGTCGGTCAGCAGATACTGGGCGAACAGCCAGGAAGCCAGCACCTCCTGAGGATCCTCCTTATTAAAGACGCACACCGAGGGGCCTTGGGATATCATCTGGGGGTTCGCTGGGTCGAACTGGGGGATGGGCAGGACCTCCGTCTCGAATTCCACCAGCTTGTCGGGGCTGATGTCTATCAGGGGGGCGTCGCATCCCATCCAGGTGGCGCCAGCGGTGGAGTCGATGGCGAAGATGCACTGTCCCGCGTTCAGGAAGTTGGCCGGGTAGCTGGAAACCTTGAAGGTGGAGAAGGCCCCGGTCCGGGTATGCTCCGCTATGGTCTCCAGCAGCTCTTTGGTGGCATCGGAGAAAAGCAGAATCTCCCCTTCCTCGGTGGAGTATCCGATGCCCTTCTGCCTGATCTGCTGTATCATCATGTTGTCCGTAGACTTATAGATGAAGGGAATCAGCACTTTCTGGCCGTTCACCAGGAAGTTGCCCTCCCCGTCCATGGCCATTGCGGCCTCGGACACCTCCCAAACGAAATCCCATGTCAGGGCATCCGGCATCTGAAAGCCCAGCTTTTCCACATAAGTCTTGTTGATATAGCAGCTTTCAGTGGAACGCATGTAGGGGATGGCGTAATAATGGCCGCCGAACGCGCACTCCTCCAGGTATTGGGGTATGATTTCGTCCTTCCCGGGGGAGTCGTACTTCACTTCGCTGCCGCCCAGGCCGTACCTTTCATCGCCGAACAGCTCCTCCAGCGGGACGACCTGGTTGACGCCGGTGAGATATGTGGCGATGTGGTCCGGATAGGTGATGCACACATTGGGCGTGGTATGGGTGGCGATGTTCGTTATCACATCGTTATAGATTTTCCCATAATCCGTATACAGACGCAGGTTCACATGGATGTTCGGGTACAGCTTCTCGAAATCCGCGATGGCCTGTTCATAGATGGCGGTCTGGGTCTTGTTGGTGTCGTTCTTGGCCCAGAAGGTGATTTCGTGCTCTGCCGCCATGTCAAAGCTCTCCGGCATGACGAAAGCGTCCAGCCCCCTGGAGCCGTGGCAGCCGGTGAGCAGGAGCATGCAGACCATGAGGGCCGCCAGCGCCGCCAGAAGCGGGCGGGCGCAGCGCCGACTCCTTCCCTGTTCCGGCCTTTCCATCCGCCAATCCACCCTGCTTTGGTTTCTGACTTTTCGTGCTTCCGCTCTTCGGTTCCTGCGCTTCCGGGCTTCCATCCTCTGTCCCGCCGCGCCCTGGCTGCTCGCTTCCCGGGCTTCTGCCCTCCGGCCCGCCGCGCCTTGGCTCCTCATCTCCTCGTCCTTCATCCCTTGGTCCCTCCCCTTGACACGCCCGCCATGATCTTCTTGTGGAAAATCAGGAACAGCCCGATCAATGGCAGGGAGATCACCACCACCGCTGCCATCATGGCCGGGATGTTCTCCCGGCCGAAGCCGTTCTCCCGGATCTCCTGGATTCCGTTGGACACCAGATAGTAGTTCTCGTCATCCGTAATCAGCCTGGGCCACACATAGGAATTCCAGCATTCAATCACCTTCAGAATCGTCACGGTAATCAGCGTGGGCCTGGATATGGGCACCAGGACCTTCAGCAGATACTTCATGTCCGAGGTGCCGTCCACCTTGGCCGCCTTGTACAGGCTGTCCGGCACCTGCTCGAAATTCTCCTTCAGCAGATAGATGTAGAAGACCGATGTGACGGAGGGCAGTATCAGTCCCTGAAAGGTATTGCGCATGTCCAGATTGGTGATGGTCACGAAATTGGTGATGATTACCAGCTCGCCCGGAATCATCATCAGGGACAGGAACAGGAGGAAAGCCCCATTCCGCCCCCGGAACTCCAGCCTGGCAAAGGCGAAGGCCGCCAGGGTGATTACCACGATCATGACAGCCGTGGTCAGCAGGGTGAAGATGACCGTATTTGCGAAATAACGTGCAAGAGGAACCGCCGTAAAGGCATCCACATAATTTTGCAGCGTCGGCGACAGGGTGAAGAATTTCGGGATGCTTTCCGAGTTATATGCGCCGTAGCTCTTCAAGGATGTCAGTATCATCCAGTAAAAGGGGAACAGCACGATGACGGCCCATAGAATCAGGAAGAAATATGTAACGGCTCTGGCCGCCGTACTGCGCCTTTCGGCTGTCTGTTCTATCTTGGAATATCTTGCTTCTCCCGGATGCGCTTCTTTCATGGGATGCTCCTCCTCTCCTCCGAAAAGGAATCAATAATGCATGTTCTTCCTGCTGATCAGCAGGTTGATGCAGGTAATGGTGAGGACGATGGCGAACAGGATGATGGCCGCCGCGGAGGCGTAGGACGGATAGCCGCCGCTGTCCCCGTACAGCATGTCGTAGACATAACCCACTATGGTATTCATCCCCGCCGCGTTCAGGTTCGTGCCGAACAGTGCCACGGCATCGCTGTACGCCTTGAAGGCCCCGATGAAGCCCGTGATGACCAGGTAGAAGATCATAGGCGATATCATGGGCAGCGTGATGCGCATGAATGTACGGAATTTCGATGTTCCGTCCACTTTCGCGGCTTTGTAATAGTCTTGGTTGACGGAAGCCAGCGCGCTGGTGAGAATCAGAATCTTGAAAGGCATCACCACCCAAATGGTATAAAGGCACAGCACGAACATCTTCGCCCAGTAGGGCCCGTCGATGAAGTCCACAGATTCCCCGCCGAACCACTGGATGAGCAGGTTCACCAGACCGTCGGAATAGGCGGTCTTCTTGAACAGAATCATGAATACCAGGCCCACTGCCAGGGTGTTTGTCACATAGGGCAGGAAATAGATGGTCTGTAAAAGGTTCCGCAGGGGTTTTATGGAATTCAGCCCCACGGAAATCAGCAGGGCGATTCCCGTGGACAGGGGCACTGTGATGATCACCAGCAGGAAGGTGTTCTTCAGGGCCTGCAGGAAATAGGGGTCGTGGAGGACATAGGAATAGTTATAGGTTCCCATGCCGAAATAGGTCTGGGACGCGGAATTGTAGCCCTCCTCAAAGGAATAGACGAATACGTCTATCAGTGGATATACCATAAAAAAGCCGAGAAAAAGGATTGCCGGCAGGAGGTACAGCCAGCCCTTTATATTGTTGAAACAGGATTTCCATTTAATCATGTCCGCACCCTCATCAGCTATTTTGTGTTAAAATGCAATCGTTCTTCCGTCTCCCTATCGAAGAGGAGCACCTTGTTCGGCTTCAGGTCAAAGCTGACCTGGCTGGCATCCACAGATACCTCCGCCAGATTTTCAGAGCCTATGATGGCCCGAATCATAGGCGACATGGCAGCCTTGTTAGAGGCCACTACGCTGATATCCCGCCCCATGACCTCTACACTGTCGAGCTGGCACCGAAAGGCTCCGCTTTTGCGCAGCAGGAAGCCCTCGGGCCGGATGCCTGCGAGGACAGGGCCGTCCGGCGCTCCCTTTACCGGCAGGACGGCATCCCCGCCAAGGACGAGCTGACCGTCCTTCACCTGTCCCTGGAAAATATTGACGGGCGGAGTCCCCAGGAATTTCGCCACGAACAGGTTCGCCGGATTGTCGTAGACCTCCTGGGGCCTGCCAATCTGCTGTACCGTGCCGTCCTTCATGACTACGATTATGTCAGATATGCTCATGGCCTCCTCCTGGTCATGGGTGACGAAGATGGTGGTGATTTCGGTCTCTTTCTGGATCCGCTTGATTTCTTCCCTGGTCTGAAGCCGCAGGCGGGCGTCCAGGTTGGAGAGGGGCTCGTCCAGGAGGAGCACTTTGGGGCGCTTCACCAGAGCCCTGGCGATTGCCACACGCTGCTGCTGGCCCCCGGAGAGTTCTCCGGGCTTGCGCTCCATGAGCTCGTCGATCTGTACCAGCTTTGCGGCTTCTGTAGCTTTTTCCAGCATTTCTTCCTTGGAGAGCTTGTCCTTGCCTTTCAGGTTCTCCAGGGGAAAGAGGATGTTCTGCCTGACGGTCAGGTGAGGGTACAGGGCGTAGTTCTGGAACACCAGGCCGATGCCCCTGTGCTCCGGCGGCAGGTTGGTGACATCGTCCTCCCCAAAGAAGACCTGGCCCTCCGTGGGCTTCTCCAGGCCGCTGATCAGGTTCAGCGTAGTGCTCTTGCCGCAGCCGGAGGGGCCAAGCAATCCGATGAGCTTGCCATCCGGAATCTCAAAATTGAAGTTGCTGACGGCGACCACGTCCGTCTTGTTCTTTTTGTCCCGGCTGGGGAACTTTTTCGTCAGATTCCGCAATACTACTTTCATGGGGTATCTCCTTGTCCTGCATGGAATGTTCTCGTTTCGTTCATCCTGGCAAAATCTCTGCCTTGGACGCCAGACTAAATATTCATACGAGTTTTTTTAATTGGCCTATCAAAACAGGCAATTCTTCAAAGACAACCTATATATCTTCTGAACGCGCTGTTGATCCGAATACTTCATGCCACAAGCAGCCTCTCTTTCATGATGGTATGATAAAAATCGCTGTCCCTATTGATTTCGCTAATTTCAAAGACATCCACTTCCTT
Organism: uncultured Acetatifactor sp.; assembly: GCA_910585615.1. Classification (GTDB taxonomy): domain Bacteria; phylum Bacillota; class Clostridia; order Lachnospirales; family Lachnospiraceae; genus Acetatifactor. The sequence continues at coordinate 41,390 of CAJUFO010000003.1, read as the reverse complement.
TTTCAGTACCTCGCGCAGTTCTTCTGCAAGCGCAAAAATCATAGTAAGCTTAAAATTCGCGCCACCAAATACGAGAAAATCTAAATCACTGTCTTTATCAGCATCTCCCCTTGCATAAGATCCGAATAGGTACATCTCTTCCACACCATACTTTTCTACGATTGGTTTTACCAGGCTCACAATATCATTTAGTGTAAATACATTGTCATTCATATTGTAGCTTCCTTTCTACAACGGCTTCATTGACAAATCCTTTATCACCTCGCCCGCGATGATCAGCCCCGCCACGGAGGGTACAAAGGCGACGCTTCCGGGGATGCTGCGCCGTCTTGCGTCCCGGTTCAGGGTATCTGCCGGGTTTTCGCCGTCTCTCAAAGCTTCCATCGCGTTTCCATCGGGGCTGACGGGAACCTCCTCCGAGTATACCACTTTCAGGCTCTCCACGCCCCGCTTCTTCAGCTCCCGGCGCATGACCTTCGCCAGGGGGCAGACCTTTGTGTCGTAGATATCCGCCACGCGGAAAGCGGTGGCATCCAGCTTGTTCCCGGCTCCCATGCTGCTGATGATGGGGATGCCGATTTCCTTTGCGCGCATGACCAGCGCCAGCTTGGCGGTGACGGTGTCCACCGCGTCTACTACATAGTCGTATTCCTCGAAGGGAAAGGATGCGGCGTTTTCCGGCAGGAAGAAGCATTGATATACCCGAACCTCTGCCTCCGGATTGATGTCCAGGATGCGCTCCCGCATCACGTCCACCTTGCAGCGTCCAATGGTGCTCGTGGTAGCGATGATCTGCCGGTTCAGGTTCGTCAGGCTTACCCTGTCGTCATCCACCAGGTCAAATGCCCCGATGCCGCTGCGGGCAAGGGCCTCGCATACATGCCCGCCCACGCCGCCTATGCCGAACACGGCCACTCTCGACCTGCGCAGCCGCTCCATCGCCACTTCTCCCAGCAGAAGCTGAGTCCTTGCAAACTGTCCCGTCATCTCCATCCCGTCCCTGTACTTTCCAGTTTATTCTATTCTGCACCTGTTTCGTCCAAAATGCAATGCCCAATATAATAAAATCCATGGCATTCATCTAACGAAACCGGTACGATTTTCCCAATCAAGGAAGCGTCCCCGGGCAAATGGACGATGGTGTTGTTGGACAGCCTGCCGGTGACCAAGGATGCGTCGCTCTCGTTGACTTCCTCGATCAGCGCCTCCATGACCTGCCCCTGGTATTTCGCCACCTGCTCCCTGGCAGTCTCCTGCACCAGCTTCAGGAGCCTGTCGAAGCCTTCCTTCACCTGCTCCGGGGGCACCTGGTTCTCCATGGCCGCCGCGGGGGTGCCTGTGCGCTTGGAATAGATGAAGGTAAAGGCATTGTCGTATTTCACCCTGCGCACCACGTCAAGGGTCTCCTCCAGATCCTCCGGCGTCTCCCCCGGGAAGCCCACGATGATGTCCGTGGTGATGGCGATATCCGGTATCTCCCTGCGGATGCGCTCCGCCAGCTCCAGGTACTGCTCTTTGGTGTAGCGCCTGTTCATCTGCTGCAGGATGCGGGTGGAGCCGGACTGCAGGGGCAGGTGGAGGTGGCGGCAGATTTTCTTCGACTGCTTCATGACCTCTATCAGCTCCTCCGACAGGTCCTTGGGGTGGGAGGTCATGAAGCGGATGCGCCGCAGGCCCTCTATCTTCTCCACCTCCCGCAAAAGCTGGGCGAAGGTGACGGGCTCCTTCAGATTTTTTCCGTAGGAATTCACGTTCTGGCCCAGGAGCATCACCTCCACCACGCCGTCCGCCACCAGGCGCTCTATCTCGCGGAGAATCTCCCTGGGCTGCCTACTGCGCTCCCGGCCTCTTACGTAGGGGACGATGCAGTAGCTGCAGAAATTGTTGCAGCCGAACATGATGTTTATGCCGGACTTGAAGGGGTATTTGCGCTCTACCGGCAGGTCTTCTACGATTTTATCCGTTTCCCCCCAGATGTCAATCAGCATGCCCTCCGTCTCGAAGGATGCCCAGAGGAGCTCGGCAAATTTATAGATATTGTGGGTGCCGAAGATCAGGTCTATGAAGGAATAGCTTTTCTTCAGTTTTTCGATGACCGTGGGCTCCTGCATCATGCAGCCGCAGAGGGCTATCCTCATTTGGGGGTTCTGCTTTTTGTAGCGGTTCAGCTCTCCTAATCTGCCGTAAACGCGCTGATTGGCGTTGTCGCGGACGGTGCAGGTGTTGTAGATGACGAAGTCCGCCTGCTCGCTGTCGGTAGGGACATAACCTATGACCTCCAGGATGCCCATGAGCTTCTCGGAGTCCCGGGCGTTCATCTGGCAACCGAAGGTAGTCACACAGGCTTTGGGCGGACGACCGTTTTTCTGTGTAAAAGCGCTTACCCATTTGCGGCATTTCGCCATGAAGTAGTATTGCCTAGCGGGCTCCTCTATCGGCGGGCATAAAGCTATATCTATTTTATCGAAATCAATTTCATTATACATTTTTTCTTGACATTCTCCCTTAGTTGTCATATAATTAAAGAAAGAAATGAGTTTTTAACCGTACAGCTTTATTGCTCAAGCGGGGTACTCGTTTCTTTTTTTATGTTTATGATGTCATATAAATACAACTTCCTATCCTCTGCATGTCTTATGACAATCTCCACATAGAACACATTATAACGCAAAACCTCTCCATCGTCATCAAAAATCGGAAGGGCAAAACGAGAATCATACCGATACCATCCAAACCTGGCATTTTTATCATGCTTTTTCGCTAGATTCTCCCGAAATCGCTTATTTTCGGCAATTTCTATGATTTCAGGAATTCCTTGTGTGGCATTTGCTTTTGCCTTTGCAAGAGCACCTTTCAACTTTGCCGTATAATTGGAACCTGTGTATTCATCAGGAAGATCATTGCCTATGTATATGATTTCTTTGCTTTCAGCAATTTCTACAAATTCTCCAACATATTGTTTAAATACTGCTCAACCTCATCCCAATCAATATTTGGAAATTTAAATATCATACTGCCGTTTATCTCATATGCATCACAGTCATTCCCATGGCCCATAAACCGGATGTTATCGACATGTAAATGCTCAAAGCTGCCCTCTATGATGAAACGTACTTCCTCCACATCCTTATGCCTTGTCCTCATAGCGATACTCCATCAAATAACAGTCTCTCATCTTCCCTTCGTGCAGCTCATGCTCCGGCAAGCTTTTTATGATGCGGAAACCGGCCTTTTGATAACATCTGATTGCCCTGGCGTTATCCTGATGTGGATCCAAGATGACGGCATCAGCCCGCTTTTCTTCCCGCAGGAACTTCAGGACAAGCTTCAGGTACTCCGTCCCGATTCCTCTGTTCCAATAATCTGGCTCCCCGATGAACTGGTCGATGCCGTATACGGTCTCATTTCGGTTCTCATATCCGTATTCTTCGTAGGCTTCACCTGTGATGCTATATATCTGCCCATATCCAATGGGCTTGCCATCGTATTCCAGTATGGCTTTTATCACATTTCCGTCACCTTCTTCATCACGCCTAAAAAAATCTTCCTGTATCAGTTCCGGCGTATATCTCTTGTCTCTCCCCTCATAGAACTCCAGCACGCGCATATCCGTCATCCATTTGAGCAGCACAACGGCATCATCGGAAGCCATGGTTCTTATCCTGATTTTATCCTGTACGATATCCAGCATTCCTCAGCGGGCGGGGCGGCCCGACTTTTCACTTCCTTTCATATATCAAGTCCACACCTGGTAAAGCCGAGCCTCTCAATCACTCTCTGCATAGCCAGGTTGTCTTTTTCTGATTACCCTTTCCCAATCAGCACACTGCTCCCCTCAAAGGCGAAGCCGTATTTCCTGATTCGTTCCGGCGCTATCCCTCTGCTTAGCAGAGCCGTCTCATACTGCTTCTCCTCAATCTGCTGCAAGGCCGACCTGACGGCGTCCTCCAAAGTCTCCTTTGGCTCGGAAAGCAGCGCCTGCAGAAAGGCATTGTGCTCCATGCGGCAGCCTCCGAACCACCCCCTGATCATATGCAGGAACATGATGCGGATTTCCAGGTTGGTCAGCTTCAGCTCGTACTCCATCTCCAGGCATTCCGTGTTGAACTCCGCCTGTACTGCTTTTAAATATCCGCTGGCGAGCAGCAGGCTCCAAACCGCCTCCTCACCCTGATTCAGCTCACTGAACACAACCTGCTCGTCAAGCAGGGTACGGAAAGTCCTTCCCTGCAACAGCCCTTCCATCACTGTCTTGAGCTTCGGGCTGCCCTCCCGGATCAGAATTGTTTGTGACCACCTTTGCGAAATCCTGTATCCCGATACCCACTGTCCGTGGAATGCTATTATTCCATTCCATAAGCGCCTCCTTCCGCAAAATCCCTGCCCGGAACCTCGCCATCCATCCGTCCTCTGTATTTCCTAGTATAACGGATTATCCGAGCCATTACAATGATAATCTGCATACAATTTCAAAAACCACAATTTCAAAAACAAACCCGGAAGCCGCCCCGGGAAATCCCACTGGGCGGCTTCTTTTATGACGGCTATTACAGATAGTCTTACATATAACTCAGGACGCGTCTGCCGGCACAATGGAAATACTGCCTTTCACCTCCTCCAGCGTGTCGTACGTGGCCTGGATGTACAGTTTAAAAGTTCCGGGCTTTATCGGAGGCTCAACGGTAAACTCCGCGCTACATTTCAGCGGTTCATCCTCCTGCCGCAGATTGTGCGCGGCCCAGTATACCGTGTTCTTCTCGCCCCTGTCGAAGAAGACTGTCATTCCCGTTCCTGTCTCCGCTAAAATATCATACCTGATCCGGTCCCCAAAGGCCAGCGTGTATTCCCCCAGGCAGACAGACTCCCCGGCCGCTATGGTATCCAAATCCACAGGGATGGTTTCCGCATCGGCTTCATCGTCCGAATCCTCCCCGCTCTCTCCCAGCAGCTCCGCCACTTCCGCCTCCGTCATATAGGCAACGCCTGTGATTTCATTCTCATCATTGCGCAGGATCCTGATATTGACGGTTCCCTCCGGATTCATACTCAGCGTGTAAAAGGCTTTGCCGGGGCGCATATCCAAAAAGATGTCCACAAGCTGCTCCCGGTAGTAATAATCCTTTCCGTCCATTGTAACGCCTGCCGCCCGGTATTCCGCCGCCTGCGCTTCGTCCCATGCTTCCTCCTGCGCTTCCTTCAGCTCGTCATATTCCTCGTCCCGATCCAGGGCATCAAACAGGACGGACTGGAAAGATATGTCCCCGTCCTCCAGGGCCCTGTCCAGCCAGGCCAGCAATGTCTCCTCGCTCATGTGCGGTGCCAGCACGGAGAAAAAAGCAATCTCCCCATCCTCATATATCCGCTCTGCCAAATTCCGGATTGCGGCGCAGTCCTCCTCCGCCACAGCGACAGCGGCCCCCATGAACGCGATCTCCCCATCCGCGTAAATCCTGTCCAGCCACTCGCCCTGTTCCGCCTCGTCCAGCCTGCAGAACGCCAATTGAAACAACGGCAGGCTGTACGCTTCATAGCCCTTCTCCGCCATCTGAGAATACTGGATGCCGACCCCATCCATGTCCCCCTGCCCGCCCTTTTCCGCCCGGGGACTGACTGCCTGTGAATCATATGCCGCCGGATTGCCGCCCTCGGGACTGCCTGCCTGGACAACGGGATAAACGCCGATGAAAGCCGCCCCGGATATCACCAACAGCGTCAGCGCCCCCGTCAGAAACCGCATCGCCTTTGACTTCTCCCTGAAATTCACGATAGCGCTCAACCTCTCTTTCAACAGCCGTTTGTTTTCGCTTAACGTGACGGCTCCCGGGTTTTCCCGGTATCTCCAGACCGCCGCCATGGCGTCCAGCAGGGTCTGCCCATAATCCTGTGCGTTTTCGTATCCCATTCTGGCCAGGACAGCTTCATCGCAGGAAAATTCGCACGCTCTTGTAATCTCCCGGCCCATCAGATGGACAAGCGGGTTGAACCAGTGCAGACAGACCGTAAACTGCACCAGCCATTTGTAGAACATATCCCGCCGCCTATAGTGCGTCAGCTCATGCATGAGGATGTACTGAAAATTCTTTTCAGAAACATCTGTACCTGGCAGTACGATACATGGACGGAAAAAACCGATCAGCAACGGAGAAGAGACCAGTGGATTGACCCATAAATCAATGGGCCTTTTTACGGATGCCTGCTCCGCCGCCATGGAAAGCCGGTCCAGCATTTCCATATCAGAAACAGGGACGGAACCGGCTTTGATATACCGTATAAAGCCCTGGTAGATGGTCGCCTTTCGTATCATCAGCCCCAGCGCGGCCATCAGCCAGACCAGCCAGATGTGGTCCATCAGCAGCGTCCCAATGTCCTGAAACGGGTGGAACGCTGCAAAATCGCCTGCCGGGCTGTCCCCATGCACATTATCCGTTCCTCTCCCCGCGGCAGGGGCCGGAACGCTTTCCGGAGCATCCGGCAGGGACTGTTGCCGCAGCGGGACGGTCCGGGCGACGGCACGGTCCACAGCCTGATAGGTTCTTCCCAGCAGGCTTGCCTCCGGCCCGAAAGGGAGCAGCAGCCGCAAAACCACAACGGCCCAGATGTAATACTGCCACTGTCGATTGATTTTGTCTTTCAGGAATCTTTTTCCCAAAAGCAGGAACAATATGAGCAGACTGCCGGAAAAAGACATGGACAGGAAGAGTTTCAAAATCTGGTTCATGATCGTCCTCTCCCTTCCTCCAGCAGCCTTTTCAGTTCTTCGTATTCCTCCTCTGCTAGCAGGTCGCCCAAAATCAGGTTGGAGACCAGGCCTTTGGCGCTCCCCTCATAGATTTTATCCAGGAAGTTCTTCGTCTGCGCCGTCTGGTACTCCGCCTCGGAGACAAGCGCGGTATATTCGTTGCGGCGTCCGATTTTCCTGGCGCCGAGAAAGCCCTTGTTCATCAGCCTCGACAGCAGCACGATCAGTGTGTTCTTCTGACAGTGCTTGCCCCTGGCCGCCAGCCCCTCCATGATATAGGAGAACAGAGTCACCTCCTCGGGGTTTGCCCACACGATTTTCATGATTTCAAGCTCGGCATCGGATATCTGTTGCGCCATATTTTGCCCTCCTTTATGTATGACATAATGTTGACTATTAAAATATAACACTGTGTCATCCTTTTGTCAAGCCCTATATGCCAGAGAAGCCGGGCTTCCTCCTGCGCGGCCAATACGCAGGAGGAAGTCCGGCTCCTTCTTCAGAATGAATTTACGGGAACCCCGGGCTCCTGCTCCACATAATACTTTGCCTGGGCATGCCACATCCCGGCGTACTGCCCCTGCCTTGCCAGAAGCTCCTCATGACTGCCCCGCTCCCCTATCCGTCCCACGATGATTGCCGCCCTGTGGACGATGCGCTCCCTGGCCCTGTCCAGCGCAGCCCACAGTCTCTGCCTTTTCACAGGCTTCACGATATAGGACACGGCCTCCAGGTCGTATCCCTCCAGCGCGAAATCCGGATTGCCTGTCACGAAGATGATGCTGACGGAATCTCCCATCTGCCGCAGCTTCCTGGCCAGCGCCATACCGTCCGTCCCGGAATGCCCTCCCTGCACTGCCCAGCTCTCAATCTCCCTTGCCGGGATTCCATGCAAAATCTTTTGTCATTATACTTTAATCCTATCTGTTTTTCAATACGAAATGTGCTGTCAGCCAGATGCCGATTCTAATCCTATTTGTCTGATAAAGTATTCAATATTTCAAGTATATATTTGAGTACACCGGCAGGCAAAACGGCATACGTGCAGGGACAGGTTTCCCGCCGCGCGTATGCCATTCTACACTTACCGCACCGGTCCTCCCAGGCCAGGGGCTCCAAGAATTTCTTACCGCTGTCACATTTGCCGGAATGCGGCATATTTCTCCGCCAGCTTCAAAAGCAGCTCCGTCACCTTCTCCATATACTGCACGCTGGCGAACTCGAAGCGGCTGTGGCCATTGCCCGCGCCATTGCAGAGGTTGGGGCAGGGAAGGCCCTGGAAGGACAGCCTGGCGCCGTCCGTGCCGCCCCGGATAGGGCTCACCACGGGCTCTCCGCCCAGCTCCCGGATGGCTTCAGAGGCATTGTCTATGAGATGCATATGGGGCTCCAGCATTTCCCACATATTGTAATAGCTGTCCTTCATCTCCACTTCCACGGTCCCCTCCCCATACTTCTGATTCAGGAAGTCCGCGCACTGTCTAAAGACCTCTTTCCGGTGCTCGAACAGCTTCCGGTCATGGTCGCGGATGATGTAATCCGACACTGTCCTGTCCACGGTGCCATGGATATTGTCCAGATGGAAGAAGCCCTCCCGCCCTTCGGTGTACATGGGATTGTCGAACACCGGAAGGAGGCTCTGGAACTCAAAGGCCACCAGCATGGAGTTGACCATCCTGCCCTTTGCGCCGCCGGGATGGACGCTGCGGCCGTTCACGGTGAGCTTCGCCCCCGCCGCGTTGAAAGTCTCCGCCTGCAGGCCGCCGAACCCGCCGCCGTCCACGGTGTAGGCGAAATCCGCGCCGAACAGCTCCACATCGAAATGCTTCGTGCCCTCTCCGATCTCCTCGTCCGGCGTGAAGCCGATGCGCAGCTTCCCGTGCTTTATCTCCGGGTGCTGCAGCAGGTATTCGCTGGCCGCCATGATCTCAGCGATGCCGCACTTGTCGTCCCCGCCCAGGAGCGTGGTGCCGTCCGTCACGATCAAATCATGGCCCACATACTCTGCCATCTCCGGAAAATCAGCCCGTTTGAACACGATGTTCTCCGCCTGGTTCAGGACGATGTCCCCGCCGTCATAGTTCTCCACGATTCGGGGCTTCGTATTCTCGTTGGACACTGCGGGAGAGGTATCCATATGGGCGATCAGCCCCAGCACCGGCGCGTCCTCGCAGCTCTCTGACGCGGGGACGGTGGCGTATACATAGCAATGCTCCCTGTCGTAGGTGATCTCCGTGGCTCCTATGTCCTTAAGCTGCTCGGCCAGGAGCTTCGCCAGGTCATGCTGCTTCGCCGTGCTGGGCGATGTTCCGGTGGTCTCGTCGGACTGGGTGTCGATCTTTACGTACTGCAAAAAATAATCGATTGTCTTTGACATGTTCTGTTGACCTCTCTTTTCTGCATTTCTGCGGGCTCGCGCATCGCCATGAATCCATACGTCGCCTCAGGATCATATATTTCCGGGAATCCATGCCCTTCTGCGCTGTCTGGTCCCATCATACCATGAATCTGAATCAACCACAATTCTTTTTTGTCTATGATATTAATATAAGACTGTAGTAGTCTGGTTATCAGGGACTACAACAGTCTTATACAAGGAGTGCTGCTGCATGGACAGAGAAACCTACACCTTCACAGCGCCTCACCGATGTATGATGTAAGATTTAAACAACGGCAGATTGCCTTTTCGTGATTCTGCCGCCAGTCAGCCGTAAATCCATTTTCCTATGCTTTCCTATGGATTTCGGGAACCCCTGGCCCGCCTCTCCCCCGGCACCGGATACTCCCGTATCTCCTTACAGGCCTTCCCCGACAGCGCCAGCACGCAGATCAGGTTCGGCACTGCCATCAGGGCATTGCAGATATCCGAGAAATTCCACACGGTCTCCAGGGAGCAGATGCAGCCCAGAAAAGCCGCCAGCCCATAGAAGAACCTGTACCACAGATTGTACTTCGTCCGGCCCCCCATAAGGAATTCGAAGGCCTTCTCCCCCTGATAGGCCCAGCCAATCACTGTGGCGAAGGCGAACAGGGCGATGCAGACGCTGACGAAGCTCCCGCCCCAGTCCCCCAGAGCGGTGCGGAAGGCCGCCAGGGTCAGCGCCGTGCCGGTCAGGGGCTTCCCGTTCGCATCCACGGTCCCCAGCACGCCGGAGGCCGCGAAGGCAAGCCCCGTGATGGTACAGACAACCACCGTGTCCAGGAACACCCCCGTCATGCTGATGCAGCCCTGCTTTATGTAATCCTCCGTGTCCGCCGCCGCGGCCGTGATGCCGGAGGCCCCCAGCCCCGCCTCGTTGGAGAAGATGCCCCGGGAGACGCCCCAGCGCAGGGACTGGAACATGGTGGCCGTGACGCTGCCGAAGATGCCGCCGGACACTGCCTGGGGGCAGAAAGCCGCCGTCAGGATCCCTCCCACCGCCACCGGGACATTGCGCCAGTGCACCAGTATCACGGCAAAGGCCCCGCAGAGGTAGAAGACCCCCATGAAGGGCACCAGCACCTGGGTCACCTTCCCGATGACGCCGATGCCGCCTATCACCACCAGCACAGTGAGCACCGTCAGGTACAGCCCCGTCTTTGCCTTTGGTATGGAAAAGGCCACCCACAGGGCATCCGCGATGGAATTGGACTGGGTCATGTTCCCCATGCCGATGGAGGCCGTCACCGCGAACAGGGCGAAGAGGAAGCCCAGCATCCTGCCAAGCCTCTTATGCGGGAAAGCGTTCCGGCAGGTGTACATGGGGCCCCCCGCGATCTCCCCTCTGTCGTTCCTGCCCCTGTATTTTACGGCCAGCATGCTCTCCGCCAGCTTTGTGGCCAGCCCTATGACGCTGGTGGCCACCATCCAGAACAGCGCCCCGGGCCCGCCCAGCACCATGGCCGAGGCCACCCCCACGATATTCCCTATCCCTAAGGTGGTGGCCAGCTCCGTAGTCAGGGAGGACAGGGAAGAAATCTTCCCTGTGGCTCCGGCTGCACCGGAACGCCCCCTTCCGCGCCGCTCTTCCCCGCCCGCCGCCCTGCCCCTCTTTCCCGGGACGCCTTCCGCCTCCTCCATCCCCAGAGCGCACTTCAAAGCGAACCTCAGGTTTTTGACCGGGAAGAAGTCCATCCGGACCATCAGATAGCAGCCGCATCCCAAAAGCAGGGCCAGCATCCAGGGCCCCCACACCAGGTCGTCCAGCCATGCGATGAAATCGTCCACGGCTCCGAAGCCGCTTGCCCCCAGGAAAATATCCTCCGCAAGAATCCCGCAAAGAATCCTGTACCTTATATCCACGAAAAACCTCATATGACCATACTGTTTTTCTAAATATATTAGTACAAGGAAACATTTATGAGAATTCCGGGATCATTTCATAAATCTGGCGTATCCCTATCCTGATGTCCGGATAGCCGTACACATATACCGATTTGTCGTCCATCGGCGGAATCGTCAGCAGCACGTCCAGCCTGGCCTCCCCATAGGTCAGCTGGAAGCCCATGGCATCGTTGCCGTCCCTGTAGTATCGGACCTTCTCCTGGAGCGCTCCCCATTCCTCATGGAAGGCCAGCATCTCTTTGTCCATTGCCTCCCTTGCCGCCGGCTTATCCGCGTCGTACCCATAGCTCTCCCCATTGGCGGCGCTGTTCATGCTATTGCCTGTCCATCCATATTCATCAACCATGATATGGAAATCCTTTATCTCAGAATCATCCAGGCACTCGTAGCAGTAAGCGAGAGTGCCCCATATCTGTGTGGGGCCGCGGTCGCTCCAGTAGATTTCATCGATATAGTTCCTCCCCTCTATTGATACATCCGCACTCTCTGTCGAATCGTCGTAGCGGTTCGACTCGGTCCTGATGGCATATATCGTGCCATCCTCCGCGTCTGCCAGGAGCTTGACTATGACCCCGTTTGGGTCTTGCATCTCCACGTACCAGAGGATGAAGTTCACGCCCTTGGCGAAGTCGTCGCTGTAGATGACGTACTGCTTCCACCGAAGTATGGTGTAATCCCCTTCCCAGATATACCAGGGCAGCAGGCCGTTCTCGGCGAATTCGTTCACCACGTTGCTGAACAGCCCTCTGTCCGAGTAGACGTATTCCCTCACCTCACTGGTCAGGGCCAGGCTCTGGGATGTGGTATAGAAGGTGTCGCCCTCCCCCAGCCCCTCCGCGAAGTTCTGCATCCGCTTCTCCAGGGACTTCTCGTAGGTGGTGCTGAGGGTATCCACGTTCAGGCTTTCCTGCTGCGTCAGGACGGTATCCCTGCACAGGATGGCGTCCTGCACCTGGAAGAGGATCTGGGGCGCGAAGAAAGCCGCCGCTATGAGCAGCGCGAGCACTGAAAAAATGGCCGCGTAATACCGGACCTGTCTCCTCCGGTTCAGACCCCTCCTCTTTTGGAACGGTTTCCTCCTGTCTGCCATGTCCGTATGGTTCCCCCTTCCCGAAACTTATCTTCTTGGAAAAGTCACCTTGATGACTGTCCCCTCCCCCAGCCTGCTGTCCACCACCATCGTCCCGTTGTGGAGCTGGATGATTTTCTGGCATAGGGCCATCCCGATGCCGGCGCCGCCCTCCTTCCTGGAACGGGACTTGTCCACCATGTAAAAGGCTTCCGTGATGCGGCTGATCTCCTCCGCCGGGATACCCCTGCCGTTGTCCACCACCTTGATCTCGTAAAAGCCCTTCAGGCAGGTACCCTTCATGAGCATGAAGCTCTGCTCCCCCTTGTCCAGCGCCTTCACCGCATTGTCCATCAGATTGTACAGAAGGGACAGGAGCAGCTCCGTGTCCCCCTGGATGACAGCCTTTTCCAGCTCCACCTTTCCCCGGACGCCCCGCTGCTTCCAGATTGGCCGCATTGTGATCCTCAGGTTCTGCTCCAGCTCCTTGGTGGGGATGGGACGGAAGGTAAGGGGATTCTTGTCCATGCTCACCAGCTCCAGCAGCTTGTGGGACAGGCTCTCCAGGCGCTTGCCCTGGCTGTAGATGTAGAAATAGGCGTCGTGGCACTCCTCCTCCGAGAGCTTCAGGGAGTTGAGCATGTCCGCGTAGCCTATAATAGAAGTCAACGGCGTCTTCAATTCATGGGCAAAGGCGGCGGTGAAATCCTCCTTCTGCTTGGCCTCCAGTATCTTCACCTGCATCTCCTCCACCAGGCGGTCGGCCATGCGGTTGAAGTCCCGGGCCAGTGCTCCGATCTCATCGCCGCTTTTGTTCTGGGAGCGCAGGGTGTAGTCCCCGTCGGCAATCCTGCTGGCCAGCCTTCCCAGGCTGCGGATCGGCCTCGTAATATAGCGGGACAGTAAATAGATGCTGACGCCGCCTGCGGACAGCAGGCACAGAAGCGCGATGCGGTATCGGGACAGGAGGTTCCCCCTGGCGCTGTAGGTGTCCGTCAGCTCCCTGCACATACCCAGGTACACATCGTTATCAGAGACGCCGGACTTCGTGATTGCAAACATGTAATAGCTGCCTTCAATCTGCCGGATGCCCATGTTGCGGATGCTGCCGTCAGCGTCGTCCGAGGTCTCCAGATTCGCTATCAGACCCTCCACCTCCTCCATGAAACCCATGTTCTCCAGATATTCGCCCCCATAAAAGCGCGTGCCGTCCTCCCGTATCACGAACATGTGCCGCCCGTCCCGCTCCACGCTGCCCGCGATGCTGTTCAGCGTCCTGCTGATGGCATAGTCCTCCCCGTATTCCTCCGTGGACTGGTATCCCATCTCAAAGAGGAAGAGGAAGGTGCGGCTGTCGTTATTGCCCTGTTCGATTTCCTTGTTCAGAAGCTGGGAGAAATCCGAGGAGAGCATCCAGGTGCCGAACACCGCGAACATCACTGTCAGAAGCGCAGTCATGACCAGAAACAGTTTATCTGCGAATCTCATGTATCCCCAATCCCCTACTTCGTAATTTTTTCCTCTCCCTCCAGCCGGTATCCCACCTTGTAGACAGCCGCAATCTCATTGTCCCAGTTCAGCTTCTTTTTCAGCCGCTGGATATGGAGATCCACTGTCCTGCTCTGACCCATGTACTCGCCGCCCCAGATATTCTCGTAGATGGTCTCCCTGTACAGGGCTATGTTGCGGTTCCTGGCCAGCAGCAGCAAAAGCTCGAACTCCTTCATGGTCAGCATCACGGGCTCCCCGTTCTGGGTCACCGACCGGGAGGCCGTGTCGATCACCACGTCGAATACGGTGAGGAGCGTCTCCGTCTTGTGGTACCGGCGCAGCACGGCCTCCACCCTGGCCAGGAGCTCCACGATTTCAAAGGGCTTGGTCAGGTAGTCGTCGGCTCCCATCTTCAGCCCTTTCACCTTGTTCTCCGTGCTTCCCAGGGCCGTCAGGAAGATGACGGGCAGCTCCAGGCTCCTGGCGTACTCCATGAGCTCATAGCCGTTGATGCCCGGCAGCATCACGTCCAGCAGCACCAGGTCGAACTTCTCGGTGTCCATCAGGTCGGCGGCCTTCTCCCCGTCCGGCGCCCAGACACAGGAATATCCCGCCCTGCGCAGGTTCATTTTAATCAGGTTGGCGATGGGCTCTTCGTCCTCCGCTATCAGTATCTTCAGCATAATATCCCCTCATCTCTGTATGGTGTGACTTTATGATGTGATATCTCAGTTTCTATGAAAAAACAGAAATGTATCCTTTTTGTATCTCCATTTTATTATTGATAAGAAAAACTGTCAACCTGGTTAAAATTTTTCCAAATATTTATAAGAAAAATTATGTTTGCATATTTTGACAAACTGTGCTATACTCGCTTTAGCACTTTAAACCGACAAAGGAGAGGGCATGAAACTATGAAACTTATCTTACTGATACTCTATTTCGCGGTGCTGATCGCCATCGGCCTCTACTGCCGCAAGCACGCCACGGACGTCAACGGATTCGTCCTGGGAGGGCGCTCCGTAGGACCCTGGCTGACAGCCTTCGCCTACGGCACTTCCTATTTCTCCGCCGTGGTCTTCGTAGGCTACGCCGGACAGTTCGGCTGGAAGTACGGCATCGCCGCCACATGGGCGGGCATCGGGAACGCCGTCATCGGCTCGCTGCTGGCCTGGGTGGTGCTGGGCCGCAGGACCCGCATCATGACCCAGCACCTGGACTCTGCCACCATGCCTCAGTTCTTCGGGGAGCGCTTCGGCAGCCGCCCCCTGAAGATCGGCGCGTCCGTCATCATCTTCATCTTCCTGATCCCCTACACAGCGTCCCTGTACAACGGCCTCTCCCGGCTGTTCGGCATGGCGTTCAACATCGATTATTCCGTCTGCATCATCCTGATGGCTGTGCTGACGGCTGTCTATGTCATCGCCGGAGGGTACATGGCCACGGCCATCAATGACTTCATCCAGGGAATCATCATGCTGTTCGGCATCAGTACGATCATCGCTGCCGTGCTGAAGAGCAAGGGCGGCTTCATGGCGGCTCTGGACGGCCTGGCCAGGATTACGGACGAGACAGTCTCCACGGCTCCTGGCACCTTCGCGTCCTTCTTCGGCCCGGATCCCCTGAACCTCCTGTTCGTGGTGATCCTCACCTCCCTGGGCACCTGGGGGCTGCCCCAGATGGTGCAGAAGTTCTACGCCATCAAGAACGAGGAGTCCATCAAGAAGGGGACGATCATCTCCACCCTGTTCGCGCTGGTGGTGGCAGGCGGCTGCTATTTCCTGGGGGGCTTCGGCAGGCTGTTCTCAGACCAGATCGACGTGGCGGCAAACGGATTCGACTCCATCATCCCCACCATGCTCTCGGGCCTGTCGCCCCTGCTGATCGCCCTGGTGGTGATTCTGGTGCTGTCCGCTTCGATGTCAACGCTGTCTTCTTTGGTCATGGCCTCCAGCTCCACCCTGACCATCGATTTCCTGAAGGAGGTCTGTTTCCGGAAGATGGACGACAGGAAGCAGGTGCTCTCCATGCGGATACTGATAGTGGTGTTCATCGCCATCTCGTCCATACTGGCCCTGATTCAGTACAAGAGCTCCGTGACCTTCATCGCACAGCTCATGGGCGTGTCCTGGGGGGCGCTGGCCGGTTCCTTCCTGGCGCCATTCCTGTATTCGCTATACTCCAAACGGGTGACGAAAGCTTCCTGCTGGGTATGCTTCCTCTTCAGCTCTGTGCTGATGGTGGCCAATATCTTCTTCAGGAGCTCCTTCCCGGCTATCATGCAGTCCCCTATCAACTGCGGCGCCATCGCCATGCTGGCGGGACTTGTGATCGTGCCTGTGGTGAGCCTGTTCACGCCGAAGCCGGACAGGAAGCTGGTGGAGAATGCCTTTGCATGCTATGAGAAAAAGACGGAGGTGGCTCAGAAGACGGCGCTTGGAAAATAGATTCCAGATTCTGATATTAGATTCGAACCCCTGGCATACGTGGCCTTGCCAGGGGTTCGTCATTTTTTGCTTCAAACCTCCTTCTCTATTTCATGCCTCTCTCAGAACAGCATCCTCTCCATATATTCGTCCGCGAAATACGAGTTGGAGGACAGCTCCACAAGCTTTGCGCCTTTCGCATAGCTTTCGCAGACAAATCTGTAATCCGTATTCAACAGCAACATGGACGCCCCGCTCAGGGCGGCATTGCCCACCACCCGGATGCAGGGCAGCAACTCCTCCGGGAACAGGCCGATTTTCGCCGCATTCCCTACATCCAGATAGCTGCCGAAGCCTCCCGCAATCAGCAGCGCCTCCACCCGGGCGCAGTCCAGCCCCGCCGTGTGCAACAAGGTCCTGATGCCGGCATGGATAGCGCTTTTGGCAAGCTGTACCATCCTTACGTCATTCTGTGTGAAGACCACCTGTTCGCAGACCACTGCGCTCTCCTCTTCCAGGTATCCCGTATCGTCCATCCGGCCTGTCTCCAGCAGGCATGCCACCGCGTCCACCACGCCGCTTCCGCAAATCCCCAGGGCGGTGCCCTCTCCGATTACATGGGCGCTCAGCTTCCCGTTCTTGACGGCCACCCTGTCCACCGCGCCTGCGCTCCCCCCCATTCCCATGGAGATTCCCGCGCCCTCAAAAGCAGGGCCGGCAGCGGTGGAACAGCAATACAGCGCCCCTTCATGCCATAGGGCCATCTCGCCGTTGGTGCCGATGTCCGCCAGCAGCCGCGTGCCCGGCGTATCACACAGAGCCCCCGCCAGAACCGCCGTGATAAGATCCGCGCCCACGAACGCAGCCGCACAGGGAGCCAGATAGACATTGGTTTCCGGGCACAGGGCGGCAAGCCCCAGGCCTTTCGCCGTCACTGTCTCCCCAAACAGCCGCCCGGCCGCAAAGGGCGCGTGGGACAGGGGCTCTGTGGAGGTGCCGGTGAGCAGATGGAGCATCACCGTATTTCCTGTCACCGCCATCCCGTCAATGTCCTCCGGCGCAATCCCCGCCTTTCCGGAGAGCTCTCTCACCAGGCCGTCCACTGCCCCGCGGATTGCCTGTGCGAGCTTGTGCCCCTCGCCACGCAGATCCGCTTCGATGCGGGAAATCACGTCGGCCCCCCAGACTGCCTGTGGGTTCAGCCCGCTCCCCTCAGCCAGCACCCTTCCGTCGGCGTCATAAAGCCGTGCCGCCAGCGTGGTCGTACCGATATCCAGCACAAAGCCATAGGTCTGGAAGGAGGGCTTCAGCCGGATATCCGGCATATCCCCCGCAGTCCGGATCTGTCCGCTGCCCCGCTGCTCCAGCTCAACGCTGCAGTCCCCCTCCACGGCAGTGCAGCAGGCCAGGCGGATGCCCCTGGCTATATCCTCCGGGGACAAAAGCCGCTTCTCCGCATCCGAAAGGGGGCTCAATGCTCCATGGGCACGCACCCTGCACTTCCCGCAGCGCCCATGGCCTCCGCAGGGTAACCCCATCAAAGAATCATGGGGTAACCCCATCAAAGAGCCCCCAGAATTCCCGTCAGACCCCTGACGGCCAAAAGCAGGGTTCTCCCCGGAGCGCTGCCCGGTCAATAAATCCCCCAGCAACACCCCCAGCCCCGCATCATAGACAACTCCATTTATCTTGACTTTCGCCATAAATACCTCATGAATGCTTTTCTTTATTCCCGCGGGCAATGAGCCAAGCGGCCGTGCTTGCACGGCCAGTTGGCGAATGCCGCGAGGGTCAAATACCAAAGTGTCCGAAGGACACTTTCTGCTCTGCAGCGTTGCAAGCTTGATACCCCGTTGCTTGCAGCGGGGTATTTTATTTTTCAGCCATTCAGGCTACATGGGAGAGCAAAGCACAGCCCCAAAATACGTAACGGTATTCTGCCCATTAATATACTTCATCCCGCATTCCGCAGCAAGCCTGGACACATTGATTCCATGTGCCTCCAACGAGGATATGGCCATGTCCGGAAATCGGCAGGGATGGATGGTTCTCCACCCTGGCGCAGACCGGGCAGATATTGCATCCCCCGGCCCCCAGGTGCAGGATGCGCACAAAGGAATCCTCATTCACCGCTTCCGCCATCCTCCGGATCAGGAGGTTGTGCTTCTTCGCGGCCTCCTCCATGCCTTCTATGTCATAGCTGTCCTCCAGCATCCCTATGGTCTGGTAGACGACCGCGTAGTCGAATGTGCGTATGGTCTTCATCAGCGTATCGATGTCGCCCACGTCCGGTGGACAGGTCCAGCATTTGCCGTATCTCCCGCAGGTGTTCTGCTCGCACAGGCTCCGGAAGCCGGCATCCGTCTCGATTTTGGATACAGGGATCGCTGCAGCATGATCCGCCCCCAGCTCCAGCGCCTTCTTCACCAAATTCTCTAAAATTTCGGTATCTGCAATTTTTTTCACCATTCAGCCTCCTTAGGGATCCCATTGGGCAGGCTCCCAGGTCATACCTTTATCCTCTTGATTTCCTCCGCATAGTACTGCACCAGCTCGAAACTGGAGCCGGGCATGATCCTGTGGTCGGGACACGGAAGGAAGCCGCCCAGGGAGGCCAGCCGCTTCATGCGCTCAATCTCCGCGTCCACAGCCGCCTTGTCCTTGCGGAACGCGGTCTTGTCCATGCCTCCCACGCCCAGCATACCCTTGCCGAACCTGCCCCGGGCGGCCTCGAACTGATCCCCCCACACGCCTACCTCGATAGGGAACATGGTATTCACCCCGTTTTCGAACCATGTGGGCAGGAGCTTTTCCGTCACCCCGTCACAATCCAGCGAAATGATATCGATTCCGTACTGACGGCACAGATCGTTCCTCTTCTTATAGTGCTTCGCGCAGAGCTCCTCAAAGATATCGGGCGAAAGCAGAGGGCCGTTCTTGAAGCAGATGTCCTCCCAGTAATGGGCAAAGTCGAACTTCGCGCCGGTCTCCAGAACCGTTTTCACGCACTGGTACTGCATTTCCGCATAGGTGTCCACGATGTCCGCGAACAGCTCTTCATCCTCGTCATAAATCAGATAGCTCATCCCCACCACGGAGACCATGTTACGGATATCCCCCAGCACGCTGCCCAGGGCCAGCCCCACCGGGACGTCCATAGGCCTGGTCTCGTTGAAATGCTTATAATACTCCAGGTCTATCCGCTCCGGCGCATAGAGCATCTTAGGCTTATAGAGGGTCTCGAAGGCTTCTCTGTCCTTCAGGACATAATCGTCCTCCGAGGGGATGGAGGCCACTCCGGGCTTCACCCGCTCTATCAGGCCCAATTCGTTCTGGACCCGCTGGGTGCCGTCCGGCAGGGTCTCCAGCATCCTGTACTCAAAGGAGGGGAAGAGGCCGTTCCTGGGGCCCACTGTCCGGCACCAGTCGAAGTCCCAGCCAATGATGCGGTCCAGCTCCTTGTCGGCTTCGTTCCCGTCGGCCACGCTCTCCGCCAGCTCTCTTGAAATCTTCCCCTGTCCGGCCCACTCCTCCAGCAGCTCGCTCCAGTAGCCGAAATGGACTGCCGGGAACCGGTCTGCCGGCTGGTAATGCAGGATGTTCATCGCTCGTTCTCTGTTTGTCATCTCGATACCCCCTGTGCGCCTCGGCGTTCATAGTATTCCTCCACGGCCCCGAAGAAAGCATCGATATTCTCCCATTTCGACATGGGCGGGATATCGCAGCCGGAGGAAATGACGAAATTCGGATAAGGGCAGCAGTTTTCCATCACCTGCAGCGTGGCCCTGCGGATGGATTCCGGCGTGCCGTGGCAGAACTCTCCTGCGGGATCCACATTTCCCATGGCCACTGTCCCGGCCGGGATGCGGGCCAGCATCTGGGCCATGTCTATGGCATTTCCGAAATGGTAGGCCGCGGCCCCCGTGTCCAGGATGGAATCTATCATCTGGATGGTATTGTTCCCACAGTTATGGTAGATGATGACAAAGGAGTCATCCTGCACGGCATCCACCAGCCGCTTCACATAGGGCGCGGAAAACTCCTCCGCAAGGGCAGGGGACAGCAGGCCTGTCACCGGCTCCGCCAGGACGATGCCGTTTGCCCCTGCCTCCTTATAAGCCTTACAGTACTCTGTCAGGAAGGACGTGGCCTTCTCCATCACTATGTGCACCATGTCCGGCTCGTCATAGCACTCCATCATGATCTCCGTGACGTCCAGCAGCCTGGCTGCCAGGGAGAACGGCCCAATAGCGCCAGCGAAGACCGGTCTGTCTTCAATCAGCCCCACGGCCTTCCTGATGGCCTCCACATACAGCCCGCTCCTGGCGCTCCCCACCCTGGGAACCGCCAGGGCTTTCGCTCCCTCCTCGTCCTCCACGATTCGGCCGACGACGGTGGGGACCTCCCTGTCCGACACCCGGATGGCGGAGCCGAAGCACTCAGCCTCCACGGAGAGGTCCATCAGGCTTACTGCCGCCGCGGCATCCGTGCGCTGCGCCACCAGCCTCATGCCCTCCGCCTGTCTGTCACTGTCGGAGATCAGCTCTTTCACGCTGATTCCCAGGAGCTGCACCGCCGGAAAGGACAGAACCGGCATGGCTTTTTTCACTGGGGCAGCCTGAAGCTCCTCCAGCCATTTTCGCATATCTCTCTTCATACATTATCCCCCATGCCCGCTCCCTCGCACTCAAAATCTACGATTGAAAATCTACAATCGAAACCCACTTTCGGGTGCAGGCTATGTGCAACAGATTTTCTCAGCAGGCGGCGCAGAGCTCCACGGCGGCATCCGCCGCGCTGGCCGCATCCGGGGTATACTTGTCCGCACCGATTTTCCGGCAGTACTCCTCCGTCACCGGCGCTCCGCCGACCATAATCTTCACCTTGTCCCGGATACCGGCTTCCTCCGCCTTCTTCACCACTTCCTCCATGACGCCCATGGTGGTGGTCAGCAGCGCGGAGCAGCAAATCACCTGGCAGCCCTGCTCGATGGCAGTCTGCACATAGGTCTCCGGAGCCACGTCCGTACCCAGGTCCACTACCTCCAGCCCCTTGCCCTCCATCATCATCTTCACCAGGTTCTTGCCGATGTCGTGGAGGTCGCCCTGTACGGTGCCGATGCAGACCTTTCCTGTGGCCTTCACGCCTGCCTCCGCCATCAGGGGCTTGAGCACCTGCGCCCCCATGTTCATGGCCCTGGCGGCCACAAGCACCTCCGGCACATACACCTCGTTGTTCTTGAACTTCTCGCCGATGATGCCCATGCCGTCCAGCAATCCTTCGCTTAGGATCTGCTCTACAGGAATGCCCTCATCCACTGCCTGCTGTACCAGCTCCTTTACCACCTTCGCCTTGCCCCGCTGCAGGTTCTCTGAAATGTCTGTCAAAATGCTCATGTTCGGTTCTCCTTTTCCTTCTTTATTTTGTATGGTTTTTCTCGTTTCCGTCCGATATCTGTTGGGCGTCATGGATAGCTTCGCCTTGAACAGCTGGTAGAAGGAGGGCACGTCCTTTAAGCCGCATCCGTATACAATCTGCTCATTGGTCAACTGGGTGTCCCGCAGCAGCCTACAGGCCTGCTGCAGCCGGACGCTGCGGAGATACTCGGAAAAATGCTCCCCCGTGACACGGCAGAACAGCTTGCTCAGATAAGACTTGCTCAGGTACAGGGAATCTGCTATGCTCTCCAGCGTCAGTTCCTTATCGAAATACTGTTCCCTCACCAGGCGCATGGCCGTGGACACCACCATCCTGTCCCTGGGCGTGACAGAAGAATCCGTGGAGGATTTCTCCAAATGCCGCCTTATGGCAATCAAAAGCAGGACGAGCTGGGACTTCACGGCTTCCATCCACTCAGGTTCCTTTTCCACAGTCTCCTTTTCGATGGCCTGATAGATCCTCTCCACCGTCTCCATGGAGCGCCCCTTCAGGGACACATAGGCGGACAGGATGTCCTCGTCGAAAATCCCGTAGCAGAACCGGGGGCTGTCCGGCAAGGCCAGATCCCCTGTGAACCAGTCCTCCACATCGAACAGGATGTTCCGGATGACCAGCTTTTCCTCCCCGTCCTTCACGAAATACTCGTGGGGCACGCCCGCGTTCAGCACATAGACGTCGCCCTTCCTGCATGTAAGGACCCTGTTCCAGATGCGATGGATGCCGCTGCCCTCCGCGATGATGCTGACTTCCAGGAATTCATGGAAATGCAGCTGGGACAGGGAAAAGTCCGGATTGAACCTCTTTTCGCAGGCAACCGTATTCTGATAGATGGGGTTTTCCCTCAGCCACTCTTCCTTTCTCAGCTTTGAGGGCTGTCCGCCCGTATCGATCATCCGCATACCCTCCCGCAATCCGCATTATGCAAGAATTTTCACTAAATATACCACAAAAGCGGCAAGAGAAAAATATGGCTCAAATGCTTTTTGCCCGGAAGCCAGGAAACAAAACCATACACTCTTAGAGAACCTTCCTCTCGTTGATCTCTCGGATGACTCCCGGTTCTACCTTGAAATTGCGCTCCTCGTCCATCAGGCCGTTCACCTCCTGCTGCACGTCCGTCACCTGGGTGTAGCAGTAGCCGCATACATAGGGCAGTTCCTTGATGGCAGTGGTGACATCGTCGAATCTGCGGATGAAATCCTCCTTGGACTTCACCAGATTGCCGTAGCCCCATCCGTCGCCATTGTTGTCGAAAGCGATGCCGCCGTACTCGCTGATGATGACGGGCTGCCCACAGTATCCGTAGCCGTCCGCCAAAGCCGTCTTGAAGCCGTTGTGGCATATGGCCGCCGTCAGGAGCTCGTCCTTTTGCTCCGTATACCGCGCCTTCAATACGCTGCCTGCCTCCTCATAGTCATGGAGCGTCAGGATATCCGTCAGCGTGTGCTCCCAGCCGTCATTGGAGACCACGGGCCGCATGCCGTCCATGCTCTTGGTCAGATGGTATATGGCCTCGGTGAACTGCTGCTCCTTCCGGTTCGTCTTCACCCTGGAGATGCCCCAGGATTCGTTGAAGGGCGTCCAGACGATGATGCAGGGATGGTTGTAGTTCTGCCGCAGGATCTCCACCCACTCGGCGGTGAACTCCGCCACCGCATTGTCCGAATAGCGGTAGGCTGCGGCCATCTCGCTCCAGAGCAGCAGGCCCTTCACGTCGCACCAGTACAGGAACCGCTCGTCCTCCACCTTCTGGTGCTTGCGCACGCCGTTGTAGCCCATGGCTCGGATTTTGTCGATGTCCTCTATCAGAGCCTCCTCGCTAGGCGGGGTCAGATGGGAATCCTTCCAGTAGCCCTGATCCAGCAGCAGCCTCTGGTAGAGCGGGTAGCTGTTCAGCAGGATGTGCCTTCCGTCAATGCGGATTTCCCGCATGGCGAAGTAGGAGCCCACCGCATCCAACGCCTCCCCGTCTCTTACCAAACGGAATTCCACATCATACAGATTGGGACGCTCCGGCGTCCATGTGCGCACCACCCAGTCCACATCGCCCAGGGCCTCCGTCATCACATCCAGCTTCGTCCGGACAAGCCCGCAGTTCACAGCAGTCAGGTTCCGGCATACCGGATTGCCCTGGAAGGTCACGACCGCCTCCACCGTCAGGCTGCCGTCCCAGGCATAGGCGGGAGCCTCCACTTCATATTCCACCTCCAGGCATCTGTCCTCCATGTTCGGGGTCATCTTCACGCGGGACAGATGGGTCTTCGGCACATATTCCGACCAGACGGTCTTCCAGATGCCTGTGGTCTGCACGTAGAAGCAGCCGTAGCTCTCCGGAAGCCAGCGCTGCTTCCCCCTGGGCTGCTGGACATCCAAGGAGTCCTCCACCTTCACCACTATCTCGTTCTCGCCGTCCCTGACCAGGTTCGTGATGTCAAAGGAGAACCTGGCGTAGCCGCCCCTGTGGCTTCCGACATACCGGCCGTTCACCCACACCTTCGTCAGGAAATCCGAGCCCTCGAAATGCAGGATGTAATTGTCCTGTTCCAGCCTTCCCGCGTCCACCTGGATGCTCCTTCTGTACCAGACATTGCTGTGGGGAGCCTCCTCTTTTATGCCGCTGAGCTTCGTCTCATAGGTGAAGGGCACCTGTATCCGCAGGCCGCCGGGGAATTTCTCCTGCCAGCGCTCCTTCTCTCCCCGGTTGTAATCATCGAAGCAAAAGTCCCATGTGCCGTTCAGGTTTTCCCAGTCTGCTCTTACGAACTGGGGTCTCGGATAGTCTTTGATGTAGCATTTCATGTGATAGGCCTCCTTTTTGGGTTTTTGGTATGTGTCGGATGTTTGTGTGTATGATGACAGTGCCCTGCCGGAAAGCGGACTCTGTTTTTATTCTGATGTAAATGATATGGATTGTCAAGATGATTGGTAATAATTTTTTCCTATTTCTGTCGCGGACAGGGTATGCTGCAAAGCGGATGAAGCGCACAGCTATTCTCCGAGCGCTAAATGCCATATGTGCGGTAGAGTTCCTGACGCTTCTGTTTATCCGCGAATACATCCGCATGCGCCAGCAGGATTTTCCAATGAGTGCATTTCGCCAGAACCATGAAATGGATTCAAAGACTGTTTCAAGAAGGATGTCTGCTTGGGTTGGATGCTCGAATGAGCATCCAACCGCACAGGTGGGACTTTTTTCTGCACACGCCCGCGGTCATGCGCCTGCGGTCAGTCCTTCCCTGCCCTGATCGCCTCATGCAGCCCCGTATACAGCTCGTCATAGCGTACATGCTTCTGCTCCAGCCTGACAGCCGTGGTATGCAGGTACAGCGGGACCTCCCTGCCCTCGCCAGAAAAGCTCTCCCCATTCCTGGCCCTGATTGCCTCGGCGATTCCCTCCGCGTAGGACTCCTCTCTGCTGTCCGTGAGGATGCAGAATTCATCCCCACCGATGCGGAATACCAGGTCCCCCTCTCCCGCCGCCGCGCTCATGCGCTCCATGGCCTCAATGATGGCCAGATCTCCTGCCCTGTGGGAAATCTCATTGATGCGCATCATCTCTTTCACATCGCAGCAGATGAAAAAGCAGTCCTTCCTCTCCTGAAACAAATCATACAGCTCACTGATATCCACATGCCTGTTGCTCATCATACATTGACCTCCATTCTCTGCCGGTATCCGAAGCCTCGGATACAGCTCATACTTCATCTTCCGAAATTCCGATGGTCTACAGTTCCATACCTGCCTGAACGCGCGCGCAAAGGATTCGTGTGTGCTGTACCCGTACTCCAGGGCAATGTCCAGGATGGTCCTGTCCGGGCTGCCCGCTAGGAGCCTCGCCGCCTGCATCATCCTCCTGCGGATGACATAGTCGTGGACGGATATCCGGTTCACACAGCGAAAGGTCTTTTCCAGGGTGGATTTGGAGCAGAAGCATGCGGCCGCCACATCCTCCGTCCGGATGTCATCCCGCAGATGCCCTTCAATATATTCCAGCGCTGTCAGCAGCAGCTCCACACGACGCATCCAAATCACGCCCCTTTCGATATCGTGGTTCCATTATAGCAGGGATTCGGGGGAAAGACTTGACTTTTTGAGTCGATTCGGGCCTGAAATGAAAAAGGTGCAAAGCCTGACCCGGTAAAGACTTTGCACCCTTTTTCGTATCTGCTATTCAGTTGCGGGACTTACTCTTTGATGTAGTCAAGCTCAGTCAGATTGATTCCTGAGGCTGTCAAGATGACCTTCAATTCTATATAACGGCGCTTCATCTTCTTGTACGCCGGAGACTCTTTGTCGGAATCTACCATGTAATCCTGCAAGCGCGAAAACTCTTCCACCGATATCTTAAGCATTTCTTTTTCAGACATGCAGCCACCCCGCTTTCTAAAGTATTGCCTCTGTGTCTCTTTGCTTCTTCCATGGAATGCCTTTCTTCCATTATAACAGCCCTGCATCCAGGTGTAAAGCTTTATTTCGGTTCCCGGAACCCCCCCGGAACCCCCTTCACCTCTCATTCATATACAGCCCCACCCGATTGTCGATCAGCCCTGTCACCGTCTCCAGCGACTTCTGCCCGTGGAAATATGCGGCTGTCTCCTCCTGGATGATGTTCATGACCTCCTCGTCCTGCCAGGCGGGCCTGGCAAGGCCGATCAGCCTCCTGAGTTCCTCCACCTCCTCCGGAAGCGGTACATAGTAGTGCTTCTCATAGAGGCTGCCATCCGGCATCATAAATGCTTCTGTTTTTGTGGGTCTCCGAACCGGGTTCCCCTTGCTGTCCTTTTCGGTCTCTCCCGACTGCCAATCCACCTTGTAGGGATCCTCCATGGATTCTGCCAGCAGCTCCTCCAGCTTTTCCTTTTTCGTCGGAAATCCTTCCGCAAATGTCAGGATTCCTTCCGCTTCGCTGTCCTGAAGCGCCTCCAGGAAGTCCCATGCCCCTTCTTTATGAGGGGACTTCGCAAAAATGGCGTATGCGCCCCCGGCGCCGTCCAGCCTGTGCCCGGAGCTGCCGTCCATGGTGGGGTAACCGATGAACGTCACGTCCTTCCTGCCGAATCCCTCATACACATAGCTGATTTCGTCCGGACTGACCAGATTTACCGGATATAACAGGACTTTTCCCTTGTTGTAGCGGTCATTGATCTGGTCATGATCCTCTCCCTCCCTTTCCTCCAGGGGAAAGCGGTTGGAAAATTCCAGAATCCTGCCAAATTCCTCGGAAGCAAAGCTACAGGTACCTGCCTCCCAGTCCATAAAATAAGACAGGTTCATCTTCAGGCAGAAGTCAAGCACATCCGCTTTGGTGGCAGATGCCAGCAGCCTGCTCTCCGGCCTGCTCTCCGCCAGTTCCATCATCTCCTCCAGCGTCCATGCCGTCTTCCCGCCCACCAGGTCGGAGCGCACCGCCACGGTCCTTATGCAGAAGGTATTCGGCAGGGAGAGGAGCTTTCCGTCAACTGTATAAGCCTCCAGCACCGCATCCACGAAATCTTCCTTTTCCAGCTCGCTCTCCTCCAGAAAACGCGTCAGATCCTCCAGCACTCCTTTGGAGGCGATGCTGCCCAGGCTGCCATACTGCAGATTGACGATGTCCGGACAGTTGCCGGATACGATGTCCAGGTTCAGATTGGCGCTGGCTTCCTTGATTGTCTGCCCTGAACCTAACATATTATCCCAGTACTGCTTTATCTTTATCCGATAAGGACCTCCCTGGCGGTTGTAAGCCAAAGCCGCTTTCCGCAGACTGTCATTTCGCGACACCACGCCCAGGGTAACGGTTTCCCGCCGGGGCGCTCCCCGCCCGTCTGTCTCCCGGATCAGGGCTATCCTCACCCCCGGATCCTCCCAGAACAGCACAGCCGTGCTGCCATCCTCAAGCCTTGTAAATCCCAGCAGACGCTCCGTGTCCAGGTCGCAGTCCTGCCACTCTACCACGTCAGTCAGGGTATCCTCCTCCATCCGATAGAGGTTCAGTTTATCATAGTCCGCCACAAGGAACTCCGTCTCGTTTACAGGTGCCATCCCGAAATTAGAGGGCACATGGCCCGTCTCTTCGACCCTGCCGGATTCGATTCGGTACATCTTCCGATTCATAGTACAGTACACATTCCCATCCAGGCCACAGGCTATGCTTTCCACAGCGTCCCAGTTGCTTTCCGTCTCCAGAGAGACTGTCTGGCAGTTTTCCCCTTTCGCATCCAGCAGATAGATGTCATTCTTCACCGCAATGTATACATTCCCGCTCCCGTCCTGGGCCATGCCTGCAATACCTTCATTTATATACTGCCCGGACTCCGCTTCTTCCCTCATTGCTGCCTGGCGTGTAAAAAGCTGGACTCCGGCATCATCGTATTTCTCCAGGTAAATCCCGTTGCCCTTCTTATATGCCGCTAAATAATTCCCGTCTCTATCCGGCTGAATCTTAAAATACTCCATGAGCGTATCGCTTTCCCACTCTATGGGAAGACTGCGCGCCTCTCCGGCTTCCCCAAGCTGCAGGCAGTATGCGTTATATATAGCCTCCGGAAAGCCTGTCTCGGGGTCTATTTCCCCGCTGCTCCGGGTGACATAATACAGTTCATCGCCGAAGAGGGAGAAGTCAACGTCGATTCCATAATAGGTTTCGGCTTCAGGAATATCCAAATCCACAAATTCCGCCTCATAGACCGGCTCTCCCCCGCTGTCGGCGCATCCCGTCAGGGCAGACACGATTGCCATGAGCGCAAGCCGCAGGCCTGTCCGCAGCGCATTTCCCGGAGCGCTCCCGCTTCTCTTCCAGGGAATGCGTTTATTCCGCTTCCCATGATTCCCCAAACATTTTTCCCATTTCCGCATCAATCTCCCTTCCGAAGGCTCGCTGCCCTCCAAAGCATACCTCTTAAAACCCCCATCCGCCAGCCCCGCCCTCGCCGTTACAGAGATGGCCGTTCAAAGCCGTATACGGAGAACCCGGCAAGCTCCGCCGGCAGTCCCCAGGGCTGTTTTTCGCGCAGGGATAGCCGTACCCCGGACGCAATGCAGCTGCATGGGACGGAAATCGTTCCCAGCAGGGTCTCTCTCTCCGCCACAGGGAGGGCCGTCCATGCTCCCTTTTCAAAGACCTCAACCGAATAGGACAGAGGAAAATCCCCGGCCACCTGGGGCATGGAGAACTCGATCCGGCTGATATAGCTCTCCCGGCCCAGGTCTATGGTCAGCGAGACAGGCCACTGTACCTTTGCCGCTTTCCACACTGTGTCCAGCCTGCCGTCCGTCAGGTTGACGTAAGGGTATGCCGGGTCTGCCTCCATGCTGCCGGTGACCTGCAGGCCCAGCGCCAGGTTCACGGGCTCGGAAACCGCCTGATAGGCCTCGTCTCTCTCCATGGCCGTCTGGGAGTATTCCCGGAAAACCTTTTCTGCCAGCATTTTCAGGCTATCCCCGGAAGTAGCATGCTCTGGCGCATCCTCCCTCGTCTTCCGGTTAGTCCACGCCCATTCCATGGGAAAATACGCGAAGGGCTCCGGCTCCCTGCCTGTCTTCAGGCTGTCCGTATACCGCCGGACGAAGTCCTCCCACCGTTTCAGGCAATAGCTCTCCATGACCCCGGCCCATTGGCGGTTAGAATAATCCAGCAGACAGTCCTCGCTGTTCTGATAATCCCCCCATGTGGTGATCAGCGCCCTGGCGTTGAACTCAAACAGATCCTTTTCCTGTTCGTCCGCCCCTGCCAGCACGTTCCTGGAAGCCTGAATCCAAGTCTCCAGGGTAAAATCAGGGCAAAAGCCCAGTATCCTGTCCTCCAGCCGAATCAGGTCCAGGAACTTTCCGGAAAGCTTCTCAAACAACTCCAGATTCCTGCCATAATATGCCGCCATCATCTGCCGGTGTAGGCTGTTGGCTGCGTTGGAGAGGATCTGCTTCGCCACATCCACCAGGTCGTACCGGAATGTTTCCGAATCCTGATAATCGTCGTAGGCCGCAATCAATTCCGGCAGGGCCTGTTCCAGGGCCTTCTGGTCATATTCAAAGGCGCTGTGCCCCCAGGTGGAGGCGGAGCGGAAGGTCTCGGAGGGCCTTGCGTTTATGACGGATTCCCCTGCCCCCTGGGCGTACATGTCCTTTTTCCAGTACGCCGTGTGCAGCAGGATGTCCCAGGCCCGCTCCAGATGGCTGTCGCTCCCGCCGTAACGGGATTTCGCATACTCCCGCACATACTGTCCGCAGTCAACGGGCCCGTCCTCCCAGGCCATATTGCGTGTCCAAATTGATACAATTATTTCTTGGGTGCTATCGTTTTTACATTTACCGCAAACGCAGTAAAATGAACACTTTTCAAAAAAGCAGATGCACCCATACGTGGGCGGCTATCGTTTTATTAGTCGGAATTGTCGCACTTTCGATATTCCATAGTGTAAAATTTAACGATAGCCTGTTTTTCAGAGGTGCTATCGCTATTTTTTGCACCCAACGTCCTTGAATTATATTTTACCTAAATCCACGAATTATTTTATATGGAAACAGCATTCTGACATAAAAATGGCTTGCCAAGAGCAAGCCATTTTTATAAATATTATTATTGCTAACTAATAATCAAATAATAGGTTTAAGAATTCTAATGGCGTTAGTCAACATCTGTGTTGGTATGCGTATTTTGGGCAATTTCGAATGCCGGAATATCAGCCTTTGATTGTTGCGCCAACACACTTATTGACTAACACCATTCTAATTACTCAAAAATTGTTCTATTTTCGAGTTGGCCTGACTCAAAGGATCATGTTCCATATCTATCCAAATAATATTATTGTTACGTCTAAACCAGGTCATTTGCTTTTTTGCAAATCTTTTTATTGCTCTACTCATTTCCAAATAAAACTCATCCAATGTCCTATACTTTCCACTTAAATACCAGTAAATATATTTATACTCTAAACCAAGGCTTATTAAAAAGTCAATATTTCCTCCCTTATTAATATATTGTTGTACCTCTTCTATCATCCCTTGTTCTATCCTTTTAGAAAGCCTATCTTCTATTCTTTTGTGCAAAATTTCTTTTGGCCATGTAACTCCTAATTGCAAAGTTTCGAATCTCGGCTCACATTTCTCATCCTCTAAGGATTCACCACTGTTCCATTTTTCTATTAATCGAATCAACCTTCTTTTATTCGAAAAAAAAGAGGAATCATCCTTTCTATAATCTATGCCTAAACCTATTAACATTTTTTGTAATTCTTCTACATTTTTTCCCTCTAAATGTTCCCTCATTAATAAGTCAGGTGAACTATTTTTTAATTTATATCCCTTAGTGACTGAATCAATATATAGACCAGTCCCACCAACGATAAAAGGGATTCTTCCTCTCTTAGAAATTTCTGGAATAATGCGATAGCAATGTTCTTGAAAATCGGCAACAGAAAAAGTATCGCCTATATCACAAATATCAATCAAATAGTGTGGAATAATAAGTGCTTCTTCTTTTGTTACCTTTCCACTACAAAAATCAAATCCTTTATAAATTTGTCTTGAATCTGCTGATATTATTTCCCCATTAAATTCTTTGGCTAATTCTAACCCTATTGAACTTTTTCCAGAAGCATTAGTTCCTAATATAACAACAACTTTTTGAATCGACATACTGAAGCTCCTATCTTACCTCTTTTTCATAAAATTATTTCTTATCTCCCACAATGTTGCAACACTCGGAGAAAATCTTTTGGAGATAACCTCTTTGCTAACTATTTTTTGTATATCAGAAGGCAACATATCACCAACTGGCAGATTAAATCTACTCAAATAAGCTATATCAACATTCTCACCATATTGATTTTCCACCAAAAAATTTCCCATAGACAAACTACTTAAACTTATTTCATTTGCAACTTCTAACTCTATGTTCTTCAATTTTCTGGAAATATCTGAACTAATCCTTTTATGAAAATCATCTAATGCAAATTTTACTATTTCAGCTTTATCATATATACTATTTAAAGAAATAGTATTATTAGAAAACATAGTTTCTGTGGAATTTTGCAAATTCTTAATTGCTTGGCGCATTTTTTCTGCATAATTTTCTTGATGATACTCAACCAACTGTGCAATTGATAAATCATTAATATAAATATCAAAATCCTCAAGAATATATCGTAAACTTGGAGAAATAATATCAGGAATTGTTTCTTTCCTTCCTGTAATAGGAAAGGAATACGAAAACTTATCCTTTGCCCTTTTATAA
Source organism: uncultured Acetatifactor sp. (assembly GCA_910585615.1). GTDB lineage: Bacteria > Bacillota > Clostridia > Lachnospirales > Lachnospiraceae > Acetatifactor. Next base: position 9,689 of record CAJUFO010000003.1, on the reverse strand, counting down.
TCTATAACAGGTGTCCCACCCAACCCAAATAAATATGGATACGTTAATAATTCATTGAGAGTTTTAAGGTAATACACCATCTGGAACTCTGGAATCTTAAGATCAACTAAATTATACAAAACATCCTGATATCCAAAAACCATCAAATCCGCAAAAAGAGTAGACAATTCTCGTATAATATTCTGTGTTAACTGTTGCTCTGACACATCCGGATAATGTCTACGCCATTGTTTGCGAACATTTGTAAAGGCTGCTATTCTTTTTAATGGAAGTACTCTTTCTGCCTCATCAAAATCCATATTAAATGTATTAACCAGGCTTATTCCCCTAGCCCATATAGACGGAGGATTTAATTCAAACAACTCATCAAAATCATCATTATTTACATAATCTGTGGGATGTGCAATAACCGGCAGAATAATCCCTTTTCTAGATAATGTTAAAAAGTCATCAAAGGTCATGCTGTATTTTTTTTCAAAATACGATTTATTAGCAGGCGGTACAAATATAGCAATTTTATCATAAAACAGCAATAAAAGCTTTATGGGTACATTCCCCCGTGGATATACGATACCATTTGATATATTTATATCAGGGTATAAATCATCCGCTGTCGTAATAAATTGATCATGATTAGAAAGTATTTCTATTCTATTTATTTTATTTCTTTCTTTAAGTTCATATTCTCTAAGAAAATCATAATCCAACATAACTCTTACTAACTTTGATATGAGTATACTTTAGAAACTACACTTATATTCACCACTATTATCCACTAAAATAGCATCTACCAAAGCATAGGATATATCTGTCTGAATTTTCAAATTAATCATCACAGATTCTATCAAAGCATCTCTATCATAAATTTCCCCTTCACTTAATTTTTCAAAATTTTCATCCAAAGTAATATTGATCAAATAGAATCCATCTTTATCCTTTCTGACAATTACCCTGCCACAAGATGACATAACATCTTCGTCATCATTATATATGTCAGGTAACTCAAGTAAAAAGACAGTTGTATCCTCTTTTTTTTCAACAAGCGATAAACTAATAAAATCAGATATCATGACAATTCCTTTCTAAATTTAGAGGTTACTCCAATTGATAACATATCCAACCTTCTCTAATTCTTTCATCAGTTGAATTTTCCAACCACCATTACTATCATAAGTAATGTAGAGAACTCCACTTATATCGGAAGGCAATTCTATATTTTCAGTATGTATAGCACAAACTTTATTAGCCCCTAATTTGCCAACAAAATATCCCCATTCAAGAACAACATTCTGCCTAGCCCTATCTTTATATTTTGTTTCTTTCTTAGATTTACCTTTATCGTCGGGAGTCATTAATATAACTGCATATCCCGCTGTAGCTGCATACTTTTCTAATTTTTGTATAATTGTAAGTCCCTCATTTGGTTTCTCATGTAAAATCGTAACCTTTAATCCTACCCGTTCAATAGTCCTCGCAACTTCAGTCTTTAATGCCTCATCATGTCCATGAACAATAAATATTTCGTTATTCATTATTTTTTCCTCCAAAAGATATTCATCTAGTTTTTCTTTTCCTTTAATTGTTAATATAGCACCCTCTATATCGAAAAAAACAATCTGATTATTTTTATATTCAGGATCTGGAATATTAATTATAAGCTCTTGATCAACCAAATCCATAATTAATACGTAGAATTCCATTGGTGAAATGTTTAATTCATAATTTTTTACATACTGTTTCTCTTGAATCGATAATAATATTTGATAAATCACTTTTTGTTCATATTTCAAAAGAAATCACCTCTACAATTTGTGTATTAATTCATCAGAAAAAACCTCAAGATTGTCCAAAAGCAACTTAGTTTCCTCATATTGAAAAAAAACACATATAATGGATAAATATAAACTCCAAGATAAAGAATGCTTCTTATTTTCTATTGCAACTATTGTTTGCCTACTTACTCCAACTTTTTTACCAAGCTGTCTTTGTGTTAATCCGATAGACGCTCGTAACACCGGAAGATTCTTTATCATTTTTTGTATATACTCATCTTTCATGGCATTAATATATTCTTCACTTTTCATACAAATCTCCTTTTCTATTATACAATATAAGTTGTCCATTTTCAAGACCAAAAGACAAAATTTGCGACTTATCTCACTATAATTGGAATTTATTTCTATAAATGAACTATCTCTCAATAATACATTTTCGCTTTTAAACCTTATTATATTTGTAAAAACTGAAATATCCCTCAAAAAATTATGATACTGAATACCCACCGACTAAAGCCAGTGGGTTCGTGTTGGCAAATGAAAGTATTTGTCTTTAAATTTCTGTGCTGACTTCCACTCTGTTGCGGAAAGTGAAAACCACCCTGCCGTCCGGATAGACCGTTGCGTAATCCACAAGCCTGTGGAACAGCTTCTCATTAAAATCCACCGGCAGCTCCTTTGTCTCGCTTAGCCCTGCAAGGAAGCCGCTCAAAATGTCATACTGGATTTCCTTCCTCTCCCGCTCTTTTCCCAGGCTGTCCATCCGGCTCTCAAGTGCGGCGTACCGGCTGGCATACCCGTCATACTTTTTTCGGTAGTCGTGCTGGTCAAGTTTCCGGGTGGCGTTCTCATCGACCAACTTCTGGATCAGCCCTGCGGTCACCTCCATCTCATCGCTGACCGTTCCCATTTCTGCATCAATGGAGCTGCAGTCCGCCAAGGCTTCCATGACCGCCCTGCAGTCTGCAATGACCGTTTCCCTGTCCGCCATCAGAATGCCGGCCGCCTCCAGGAACAGCTCCTTTATCCACTGCTCGTACAGATGGGGCGTGGCGCACTTGCTTTCCCCCTTGAACTTGGCATTGCACTGCCATATCGTCCGCTTGTACTTGCTGTTGGAATGCCAGACCTTGGAGCCGAAGTATTCGCCGCAGTCGCCGCATTTCAGCTTTGCCGAGAATGGGCTGCAGCAGTTATGGCTCCGCCCCAGGTTCTTCCTCCGCTGTATCTCCATCTGCACGAGCTGCCACTCCGCAGGTTCGATGATGGCGTCATGGCTGCCCTCCACATAATACTGCGGCACTTCCCCTTCGTTCGCCTTGCGTTTCTTGGAAAGGAAGTCCACCGTGTAGCACTTCTGCAGGCGGGCGTCGCCCTTGTACTTTTCGTTGGAAAGGATGTTCTCCACCGTCCTGTGCCGCCAGGTTTCCTTCCCCGTGGGCGTCGGGATGTTCCTGTCCGTCAGATATTTTGCAATGGCGTAGGGCGTCTGCCCCTGCATGAACAGCCGGTAGATGAGCCGCACCGTCTCCGCCTCTTCCGGCACAACCTCCATCTGCCCGTTCTCCCCTTTCCGGTATCCGAGGAAGGAACTGTATGCCAGGCTGACCTTGCCGTCCGCAAACCGCTTCCGTTTCCCCCATGTCACGTTTTCCGAAATGGAGCGGGACTCTTCCTGCGCCAGCGAGGACATGATGGTGATGAGCAGCTCGCCCTTGGAGTCAAGCGTGTAGATGTTCTCCTTCTGGAAATAAACCTCCACGCCTTTCTCCTTCAGCTTCCGGACCGTGGTGAGGCTGTCCACCGTGTTCCTTGCGAAGCGGCTCACGGATTTGGTCACAATAAGGTCAATCTTCCCGTCCAGCGCATCCTGCACCATTTGGTTAAAACCGCTCCGGTGCCTTGTATCGGTTGCACTTATGCCCTCATCCGTATAGACATTTACGAATTCCCATTCCGGCCGGGACTTGATGTAGTTGGTGTAATAATCCACCTGCGCCTCGTAGCTGGTGAGCTGCTCCTCGCTGTCCGTGCTGACGCGGGCGTATCCGGCGGTCTTCCGCTTTGCCACTGCGTCATTCCTTACCCCGGTATGCAGGTTCCTTGTTGCCGGTATCACTGTCACATTAGGCATTGCCGTCCCCCTCCTTTCCGGCGCCGGTGTTCCCTGCGCGCATTTCTTTCATCATGCGGCTCACCGTCTGCCTGTGTGCCTCCGAAGCCTCCCTGTCGTTCCAGTATGCCTTCATCTTTTCGCTCTGCCGCCGGCGCTGCTCCTCTGGGAATTCGTGCCCCTTCCAGTATTCCTTCATCCGTTCACTGTGCCGTCTGCGCTGTTCCTCCGTCTGCTTCCTTCCGGAGTTTTTCAGGCTGATCTGCCGCTTCTGCTCCTCCGTGCAGATATGCACCACCTCATGCTCCTGCCACTGTTTAACGGTTTCTTTCCCGTTTTTTAAGCAGAATACCAGGGTGCGGTTTTCCTCCGCCCGGATTGCCGTTATCTTATCCCTGACGGCATCCTCCGTCACCCCGCCGCCAAGCACCTCGGCAGTGAGCCGGAAAAGCTCATCCTCCGGGATGATGTCCGCGCCGCAGTTTTTCAGCCCCTCTTTCCTCCGCGTCCTGCAGGTCCATGTCCGGTATGCAGGCGCGCCCGACCGCACATAATTCTTCCCGCAGCAGCAGCACCTCACCATGCCAGTAAAAGGGTATGAGGGTGTTTCCTCCCCTTCTTTATGCTTGAAATGCTCCGCCCTGCGTCTGATTTCCTCCTGCACCTGGTTGAATGTGTCCATGTCAATGATTGCCTCGTGAGTGTTTTCTGCATGGTACATCGGCTTTTCCCCACGGTTGATAATGCATTTCTTAGTGATGTGGTTCTCGCGGTAGGTCTTCTGCAGGAGCAGGTTTCCGGTATATGCATAATTGCGGAGCAGCTTTAAAATCGGGCTCCTGCTCCACTTATTCCCAAGCCTCGTCTTTATGCCCATGGCGTTCAGGCGGTCCCGGATGGCGGTCGCGCCCATCCCCTCCAGATACCAGTCAAATATCATCCGCACGGTCTCCGCTTCCTCCGGCACGATTTCGTACCGGCCGTTTATGTTTCGGTAGCCGAGCAGCGTGCTGCTCCACGGCTTCCCTTCCTCGAAATTCTTTTTGATGCGCCACTTCTGGTTCTCGCTTGCCGACCGGCTCTCCTCCTGTGCATAGGAGGCAAGCACCGTCAGCATCAGCTCCCCGTCCGTACTCAGCGAATGGATATTCTGCTCCTCGAAATAGACATCCACGCCGATCTGTTTCAGTTCCCGCACCGTTTCCAGCAGCGTCACCGTGTTCCTGGCAAAGCGTGAGATCGATTTGGTCAGCACCATGTCGATCTTCCCCGCCCTGCAGTCCGCCAGCAGGCGCACGAAATTCTCCCTGGTGTCCTTCGTCCCGGTCCGCGCCTCGTCCGCATAGACACCGGCGTACTCCCATCCGCTGTGGTTCTGGATCAGGCCGCTGTAATAGCTGACCTGCGCCTCCAGCGAGTGCAGCATGGCATCTTTGCCGGACGATACACGGCAGTATGCGGCCACGTTTTTATCCCGCGGGATCTCCGGCGCGCCGAAGGCCACCTGCGTCACTTTCCTGCCCATGTTGCCATCCCTCCTTGTATCAATTCCTGCCACTTCGGGCGTACCCTATTAATCACTCTGGACCGCAGTTATATCAAGCATTTTCAGCGAAAATACTGTCCAAAGAAAGCCCGTGCCTTCTGGCTATGATTGTGTAAGCCTTCCTCCGTTCCGCAGCCGTGAGCGCGCCCTCCGACGCCAGCCTGTCAACCAGGGAAAGCGATACCCGGTATGTGATGAGGTTATCCGCCGAATACTGCTCCGGCAGGTCTGCGCCTGTGCTTCCCGTAGCATTCCCGGCTGCAGAATTTCCTTCCCTGGTTCCCATAGCTCACAAACTCCTTCCCGCACTGCTGGCATACCAGCGTGTAATATGCTTTTTTATTCATCTCCGACTGGTGCGCGCTCCACCACCCCATCCGGCATCTGTCCGAACAGAACCTTTTTTCCTTCCTGCCTTTGTTCTGCGTGACCGCCTTTCCGCACTGCGGGCAGGTGTGGGCATCCTCCGTCCCCGGATGCCTCCGCAGGTAGGACTTCACTGTATTTAATGGCAGGCACAGCGCCTCCGCAATTGCAGCGGCGCTCTTCCCCTGCTGCTTCAAGCTGCTGATCCTTTCCATATCTACATCCGTCATGTCAAACACCTCCTCACTATACGGAGATTTGGGCCACGGTTTGGCGGGGTGTTTTCACAAAAAAAATAACGCCTGCAGGAATCCCAAAAGGAACTCCTGCAGGCGTCAAACCACTTATACTCTTTTGCCATAATCCAGCGAAATCCACCCATCTCTCTTTTCCTGGTAGGATTTCAGCAGCCCCCACCTGGATGCGCCTTCACCGTCTGCCTCCTCCACAATCGTGAAAGTGCCGGCTCCCGTATATTTCCCGGTCTTTGCATGATCAGTGCCAGGGCCTTTCCGGATGTTAAGGTCAGGGATGGACACCCGCACCAGATACGGCTTGAACGCTGCCGCCCTGGTGTACACCGCCTTCCCGGATTCATCAAACACGGAACAGCCGGGGTTCTCATCCGCACACTTCTTTGCGTTCTCCAGCGACTTGAACGCCCCTTTCTGTGAGGATGCGTCTGACCAGGTCTTCCGGACGCGGTACCAGATTTCTGTTTCTGCAGGAGCGGAAGGAACTGCCCCTCCCGCCGTGCCGAGGATGCCTTTCAGTATCGTGAGGATCTTCTCCCCATAGCCGGCTCCTGCCGCCCATCCTTTCCCGTCCGGGTTCTCTTTCTGCCCAAGCCACTCCACATATTCCGCACAGCTCCTTGTGACATATTTGAACCGCGGGTCAATGCAGGCGTTCTTGAGTGTGTCCGTGGAGGCGTATGCTTTCAGATGCTGCACCTGCGCCCGGATACCGAGCTGCGGCGTGTCAAAGGAATTCCCCTTTACCCCGTTAGAAGTCACACCCATGCCGCAGAAATTGTTCTGCGAAAGTGTGACCGCAGATCCGGAAAAGGTGAAATTCCCGGTCTCAAGGCAGGACTGTGCAAAGGCAATGTCGCCCCGCACCCCTTCCGCTCTTCCTTCCGAAAGGTAAAGCGGAACCATGTCAAGGACAGACTGCGCCACGGACGGATTCTTCTTTTTCAGATATGCCTTCATCTGCTCCGCCGTTGCTACGGCATTTCCCATGATCTTCGTGTATCCGTCTGTATTGGAAGATGCGCCGCCCATAGCCGCTTTGACCGCTTTACGGAACCCGTCCATGGTATATCCCATCCCAAGCTGCGTCCAGAGATGCTCCGGGTCGCCGTGGTTGCTCGCAATGCCCCTCGCACAGCCTTCCTTGTGGGAGATCACCACGCCATCTGCCAGCGGGTCAAGGCTGTACTTTTCACAGAGCATGGCGAACAGCTCCACTGCCGTCTCATAAGTCCGCTTCGCCACTGCTTTTGCCGTGGCCATGTCGGAGCAGGTGAAACTGCTGCCCGATGTGTACTTGATACACGCCGGTTCGCACATCTCCACCCCGATATGGGTATTGTTGCCGCTTCCCTTGCTGCCGGAGCCGCAGTGCCATCCCCGGTGGTTCCAGGGAAGCGTCTGGTATGCCGTGCCATCGTTCCCGTCAATGAAACCATGGACGCAGGAAGTGTCATACGACGGGCTGTTCCACGAACTGATGAATACGGACGCCTTCGGCTGCGGGCAGCCCACGGAATGGAGCATCAGCCCCTTTACCGTGATCTTCCTCCCTGCCGTGTAGCAGGGGTTCCTTGTCAGAATGCTTTCTACCAGTTTCATTTACTCGTCCTCCTTCCCGTTTTCCGCCCTGTCGTGGAGCTGCTCCAGAATCTCACGCAGCTTCTCCGGAATCGGCAGCCCCAGGTGTCCGGCATTCTCCAAAAGGCTCACGCCCTCATTGGAGATATAGAAAAAGATGACCGCCGTCCGCAGGACACTGCCCGTGCCGATGACCTGCACATCGAGGATGTTGGCAATCCCCACGAGCAGGAAGATCAGCACCTTCTTGGCAATGCCCCGGAACCCTACCTCGCTGGACAGCTTCTTATCCGCCGCAGCACACATCACGCCCGTGATATAGTCCACCACGACAAAAGCGATCAGCGCATACAGCAGGCCGTCACAGCCGCCGAGGAAGTAACCGAGCCATCCCCCGATACCTGCAAAAATGAGTTGAATTGTGTTCCAGAATTCCTTCATAGTGAAACCCTCCTTAAAAAGATTTTTTGTATGATAAAAGGCCGCCCGCCAAACAGCGGACAGCCCGGTATCCATGGAAATATGAAATTTTTATATCTGCTTTGGGAGCCACTCCCAAAGCCTCATGTCCTCCTGCCCAAGCGACCACATACACATCCCCCGCAGCTTCCAGCGGTACGCCGCCTGGTTCGCCCAATAGACCAGCGAGTCCACGTCCTGATAATAGAGGATGGAAAAGCCATCCGCATCCCCTAAAAACAGCCGGGAAATCCAGATATTGATGTCCCTCGGTATGACCTCCGCCGTGTAGTTGTTCCCGCAGGATATCTCCATCAAATCCGAATGGAAAAAATCGTAATCCATCGAAATGTCCTCGTTTCGTGTTGCGCTCTCCTCCACATCGGCGGTCAGCGTGAACACCTGGAATTCCTCATCCCACGCCGCACTGCTCCGGCTGATCCGCCCGAAGGACTTAAAACTGCCGTCCGGCATCCGCACGTCAAACCGCTCGTAGGGCTCATAGGTCCATGCATCCCCAAGCCTCATCAGTTCGCAGACCGTCCTGTTGTCTGAGCGGTACCCTGCATAGCCGCCGGAAAAACCGCTGATTGTTGCCGTAAACCGCAGCGTATAGGACGCACCGGAATAAACACGCACCCTGTTCCCCCGGATGCGCATCTCCACCGTGTACATGGCGGGATTCCCTCTGAGGTCTGCATTCGCCGTCCGGCTGATCGTCTGGCTGTAACTGCCAAGAAGGGTGGAACCCTTGTAAAGCTCCACCCTCTGTGTGTCATAATTTAAGCAGCAGAAAACATCCCCGCAGAACACCCCCGCCTTCCCGCTGCCGCCTGCCGGGAACGCCAGCCTTGCCCGCAGGTGCAGTTCCGTGAATCCGCTGTACTTCCACGCAAGCTGCCCGCTCCCCTCAAGCTGGGAGTACGGCCGGTTCTCATAGCCCTCCCGCCACACCTCCCACTTGCCGGAGAGCGTCGTCCAGTAACTCTCCGGCAGAGGGTTCTCATCCCGGAAGTCCTCGTACCAGATGAGAGCCGAGTCCGGCTTCCTGCGGAGGATTTCCAGCGTCAGCTTGAAGCCTTTGTCCGGCTGCGCCATGTTCCCGTCCACATCCTTGAATTTCCGCGGCGCAAGCGTGTAGGTAGCGGAGCCGGCACTCGGTTCTTCAGTGAAGGACTGGCACACACGGAAACCGTAAAACTGCACCCCTTTCACATCCACCAAGGCCGTGACGGTGTGCGTCCCTGCGGAGAGGGATATCCCCTCTGCCAGCGCCGACCAGAAGGTGCTTCTCCAGTACGGCCACCACAGGCGGCTTTCCGTGAAATGCTTCCTGCTCCCGTCAATGGAAATAAATATCCCGTTCTTATCCCAGAAGGGGAAGCACAGGCGCACGGCGATATCATAAGTCCCCGCCGATGATACGGAAAATCTGTAAGTGGCGGAGCCGTTATCCCCCATGGTCACCATGCCCTCCGAAACGGACACGATGCCGGAATAGCTGTCCGGGTTCCCGCCGTTACGGTCCACCACAATGCCGTCAAATTCCGTCTTCTGCTCCTTGCCGTAGGCGGTAAGGTAATGCCTGCGGTTGT
>CAJUFO010000002.1 GCA_910585615.1 uncultured Acetatifactor sp. | reverse complement strand
AGTTTTAAAGCATTTAATGCAATTTTGGTAAAAATTCAATTTTGCTCATTTATAGCCACAAAAATGAATGCTCTTCACATTGCATTTTTGTGGGATGCTTTTACAAACTCACGACTGGGCCTTAAAATCCTTGTACACGTTCATATAGAACTCCAGGAGCTGTTGGTTCGCGACTTCCCTGCGGATCACGATCCTCTCCAGCGCCGACGCTTTGGCCTGTCCCTGGATGTTCCCCGTGAATGCCGTTTTTTGCCATGGGTGCCCTCCCCGATCCACAGTTTCAGTATAATGAAAACATGCCGCCCTGTCAAGAATCTTTCGCGGATATGCGGCATACCCCCGGCCAATCCCGGCCTCAAGCGCCTGTTTAGTCCCAAACTCAAGCAGCGCTTTCTTCCCAGTTCCCCGTCTATGGGCTATACTGCCAGCATGAACCCGGTGAGCCCAACCGCCACCGATGCACCGGTATTTCTATACTGCGTAAAAGGAAAAGAGGAGAAACCTATGCTTGAAACCATGTTTGAAACGAATTTGCTTAAAGAAGACTATGTATTTGACGTGCCCCTGTTCACTTCCCCCGCCGCCATCCATCCCCTGCCCTTCCTGGGCCGTCCTCCCCGCCGTGCCGCCATGAAGGACAGCGCGGGCGCGCCCAGGAAGCCCCGGGAAAGATACCGCCTCAAGCAACTCTTGATTCCCATTTTACGGCGGATAGGCTATACTGGAACCATGGAACGGACGGCAGGCGCGTCACCGGCAGCACATTCCTGAACCATCACCCGCGAAAAGCGCGAAGAAGAAAAGGAGAAAGATTATGTTCGATACCATGAAAGTAGCACGGAAAATCAAAGAGGCCCGGATTGCCCGGAACATGACCCAGATGAACCTGGCGGACGCCATGGAGGTCAGCTATCAGGCCGTCTCGAATTGGGAGCGGGGCAGCTCCTGCCCGGACATCGGCAAGCTGGAGCAGCTCTGCCAGATCCTGGAAATCGGCGTGGATGAGCTCCTGGGCACGGACAGCGCTTCCAGGACGCTGAGCCGGATCATAGAAAAGGAAGAGCCCTCCAAGGCGGACGCGGAGCCCGTCACCATAGAGGAAATCCAGGAGGTGGCCCCGCTCCTGCCCCCCGCCGACATGGCCCGGCTGGTGGACGACAGCCTGGACAATCAGGAGGACGGGGAGCCTCTCGACCTGAAGGCAATCGCGGGGCTGGCCCCCTTTCTGGACGAGAAGTATCTGGATGCCCTCATCAAAAGGGCCCAGGTGCACAGCCTGAAGGACCTCGCCGGGCTGGCCCCTTTCCTCAGCAGCGAGACCCTGGACGTTCTGGTGGCAGAGGCCGACATAAAGGGGGACATATCCGGCATCATCAGCCTGGCCCCCTTCCTTGGCAGCGATACCCTGGACGCTCTGGTGGATAAAGCGGAGGAAAAAGGGGACATTGGCGAACTCTTCGGCCTGGCTCCCTTTTTAAGCAGCGGCACCCTGGACAGGCTCGTCCAGAAGATGCTGCCTTTGGACGACTGGAAGGGCATCAAGAGGCTGGCCCCCTTCCTTGGCAGCGACACCCTGGACGCCCTGGTGAAAAAAATGGAGGAAAAAGGGGACATCAGCGAAATCCACAGCCTGGCTCCCTTTTTAAGCAGCGGCACCCTGGACAGGCTCGTCCAAAGAATGCTGTCTTTGGACGACTGGAAGGGCATCAGGGGACTGGCCCCCTTCCTTAGCAGCGAGGCCCTAGGCGCTCTGGTGGAAAACGCGGATCCTCAGAAGGATATGTCCCACATCGTTGCCCTGGCACCGTTCCTGGGGGAGGAGGCTCTGGCCAAAATCCTGGAAAAGCTCCCTGACGATGCCCATGTGAACATTTCCGGGCTCTACCCCTTCCTGTCTCAGAATACCCTGCAGAAGATGGCCGAAAGCCTTATGCGGGGCGGCGATCTCCACGCCCTGAAGTCCCTGGCGCCGTTCCTTTGAGGGCATCTGTAAGCCCTGTTCCGGAAGCGGCGTCTATCCTGGAGCGGTTGCCTACCTCACCTGATGGCTACAGTACCGGCAAGCCCCCAGCGCCGCCCCCGCCAGCGTCACGGACAGCGCGATAATGGTCATGAACAGCCTGTCCTTGTCCGGTGCCTCCAGGAACATGCCCGGGTAGGAAAAGGGAAAGCTGTAGCAGAAATAGTGCAGCAGGATATTGACGAATCCCCTGGGCAGCCCGTCCAGCACCAGCCTCAGGAACGCAAAGGGGCCTATGTAAAGTAGGAGGGAGCGCACCAGCGAGGAAAAGGAGTGCCTGCAGCAGGCGGAGACCGCGCAGGTCAGCGCCGCTACCATCAGCGAGGAAACCCAGCCGCCCAGGCACAGCGCTGCCAGCGCCTCTCCCATGGGCACATGGCCCCTCCCGAAAAATACGGGCAATCCGGCTATCCAGCTGCTGGCCCCAAGGCTCTCCGCCCCGTAGCACGCCACATGCTCCAGGAAGACGCTGCCGCAGGGCAGCAGGAAGCACACCGATGCCAGGGTACAGGCCACGCCCATGCGCCGTGCCCAGAGGGCGAGGCGGCCCTTTGCCGTGGGCAGTATGATATCCGCCGTGCGGCAGGCGTAGTCCTCGGAGAACATGGGGCTCAGCAGCACGATGATGCTGATATGGGCCAGCACATAGGCAAACAGGAATCTATCCCAGTAATCTCTCGCCCCTGTATATCCGAATATGTGCTCCCCGCTCAGATAGGCGCTCTCCGTCCAGCCCTCCGCCAGCACATAAGTGGCGCGCCCGTCCTCCCCCTGGACCTGCCGGCCGAACCGTTCCGCCACGAAACGGTTGCAGTAATTGTCGTTTCCCCCCGTCTTTGCAGCCGCCTCCAGGCCCTCCATACTGGTATTGCGCTGGGCACAGTTCACAGGAGGGCCATATTTTTCCCAAATCGCCCTGACGGTGTCCTCTGTCAGGGGGCCTGCGAATTCGGCGGCGATCTCCCTGTCCCTGGCGATGGCCCCGGCTCCGTAGTATATCCTGCCCTCCTCAATCAGCCCCTCTCCCCAGATCGTATTGCCCAGCGCAAAATACCACACGGTCAGCAGGCTCACGGCCATAGCCGCCAGCCCCACCTTCCTGGACAAAATCCGGTAACCTTCCATCCGAAACATGCCTGTCCTCCTTCCCGGCTCCCCAATCGCGCCCGGGCCTCTCAATTCTCCCTGAAATAATACAGGTACACATCCTCCAGATCCGGATCCGCAGGCCGGGCCCCCTCCATGGGGCATTCGTCGGATACGATGCGCAGCCTGACCCCTTTTTCCGTGTTGCGCAGGCTGCTGACATTGAAATAGGCCTGGTACCGCTCCGTCTCCTCCGGGCTCACCGTGCGCTCCCACACCCTGCCCCGGGCCCGCTCCAGCATCTGCCCGATGTCCCCCATGGCCAGCAGCTCCCCCTCCTTCATCAGGAGGATTTCATCCGCTATGTACTCCACGTCCGACACGATGTGGGTGGACAGGATGACGATGCGCTCCCTGGACAGGGAGCTGACGATATTCCGGAAACGGATGCGCTCCTTTGGATCCAGTCCCGCCGTGGGCTCATCCAGGATCAGGATCTCCGGATCGTTCAGAAGGGCCTGGGCGATCCCCAGCCGCCGGACCATCCCCCCGGAAAAGGTCTTGATCTTCTTCCCCTGGCAGGAGGTCAGCTCCACCATCTCCAGCAGCTCCTCCACCTTCCGCTCGGCCTCGTCCTTAGGGATGGCCTTCAGCGCCGCCAGGTACAGCAGGAAGCGCCTGGCGGTGAATTCCGGATAATACCCGAAATCCTGGGGCAGATAGCCCAGAATCCGCCTGTAGTCCGCCCCCAGCTTTCCGATGGCGCTGCCCCCGTAGCGCACGGTCCCCTCCGTGGCCTCCAGGATGCCGCAGACCATCCGCAGCAGGGTGGTCTTGCCGGAGCCGTTGGCCCCCAGAAGCCCGTATATCCCGTGGTTCAGCGTACACGTAATTCCGTTCACGGCTGCCTTGGCCCCATATCTTTTCGTCAAATTGTCCAGGGTCAGTTCCAGCATATCGTCTCACCTCTTCTGATTTTCCCGTACATCACCTTAAGCTGCCACAGATATAGCCCGGTCCCCGCAAGCAGCGCCGCCGTCCATGCCCACAGCCGCGCCGTCTCGTAGGCCTCCCCGCCGGACGTCAGGCCCGGGACCGCCGCCAGCCCTCCCGCCGCCAGGGCCGCCACCAGAAGCCCGTAGCGCCCCCGCCCGCCCCGCAGGACCGTAAAGAGCAGCAGCATGGCCACATTGGACAGCACGAAGGGCACCAGCACATACACGCTTACCTGGGCAAAGGGCAGATCCGTCTTCCCGGCAATCCATCCACTGCCAAGCGATAGCGCCAGTATGTCCACAGCCCCCGACAGCGTCATACGGATCGTCCAGAGCTGGGGAAGGTTGAAATAGCAGCTCTGCTCCAGCTCCGCCATCCCCCTGGAGAAATGCCGTCCCAGGCTGCTGCAGCCCAGCACCCCCATCCAGGCCGCCAGCACGGAAATCCCGCGCAGATAGTCGGAAAGCGCCCCCCCGTCCAGCGACGTCTTCTCCAGAAGCGCCGCCAGGAGCAGCACAAGGCTCCCCTGTAGAACCCAGAAGCCCGGGGAGATGTACCGCAGCTCCACCATAAGCAGCTCCCGGAGGGATGGTTGTCGTTGTATAATCTTTTTCCGGACGGCTTTACGTATCTCCGTCATGGCCTGTGCCCGCTGCACCTCCCCGGGGGCAAGAGACAGGGATGCCTCCTTCAAAAAATCCCGCACCTCATCCTCCAGCTTCCTGCCAGTCTTTTTCTCATCGCCCATAGCCCTCTCCTTCTATCGCACAATCCGTTTCCCCACTCCGGAGCCCTTCAATCCAGAAAATCCTCCCTGCGCAGCAGCCCCTGGAGTCTGTCCATTCCCTGCCTGACCCGGGACTTCACGGTGGACACCGAAGCGTCCGTCAGCCGCCCGATTTCCCGGTACTTCATGTCATAGAGATAATGCAGCAGGATGGCCTCCCTCTGCATCTGGGGCAGTTTCGCCAAAGCCTCCGTCAGCCTGTGGCGGGCATCCGCCTCCACCGCCCGCCGTTCCGGGTCGGAATGCGCCGACACCGCGGGCAGCCCCTCCTGTCCGGCCCGGCAGACGCTCCCCTGGCAGCCTCCCTCCGGCGTCCCGCCCCTGCCCTGGATCCACCCCGGCCCCGCTCTCCTTCCTCCCTGCGGCCCTCCGTCTTCCGCCACGCCCTCCCAGTCCGCCTGTCCCAGGGTCATCCTTTCCTCCATGCCCCTTTTCCGGAGATAATCCCTGCACACATTCATGGCGATGGTCAGCAGATACCCCTTTAGATTCCGGTGGCGATAGCTCTCCACATACCGGATGAACCGCAGGAAGGTCTCCTGGGCCAGGTCGCAGGCCGCCTCCCTGCTGCCCGTCTGAAAGACGCAGAAACGGAAGATATCATCGTAATACTTCTCCGCGATATCCTCAAGGTATCTCTTATCCCCCTTCTGAATGGCATGAATCCACTGATGCTCGTCCACGATGGCTCCTTTGCGCTCCCTTTTTGCCCCGTCATATTATATAACTATCCACATGGAAAAAAGGTTTTAAATTTTAAAAAAATCAACCACCAAACGGTGATTGATTTTCCATCCTTTCCTCTACACAGCTTTGCCCAAACGGCTCATTTACCGGACACAACAAAATACGCGTCATAAAAGGAGCAGATGTCGTACTCCTCCGGGGAAAACAGTGCCGCGCCCTCCCCATTTACGATGTACACCACATCCTCGCCTTTGTTTTCCGCAACAATCTCCTCCGTCACATCCTGGAACAGATACCTCTCCTTGTAAGGCAGGACTTCCTCCCCTCCCTGTACATTGCTGACGCCTTGATAATATAGGGCATCAATCTCATGACAGTACATGGTCAGAATCTCCCCCACCATATTCACGCCCTGCCCCTGAGGATCCGGTGTCACATAATAGCGGTCACATGGAATCTCCCTGGCATAATACAGCGCGTTGATATACGGTTCATAGTAATAAATGCGGCTTAAATCCGTCCATCCGCCGAAGTACTCTCTCACGAACAGCAATGCCAGCAAGCCATACGCCACAGCAATGGGTGCCGCCAGCAGTCTGCAGCGCCTAATGCACCATACTATCCCAAGGACCGCCATCATCAGCACAGGATAAAATATGATGTTGATCCGGTTTATCGTCACCTCCCTGGTGACGATGCCCACCCAGATTCCCATCAACAGCCAGGCCAGGAGCGCCACGTAAGGAGCCTTCTGCCCGGCATCCTTTATCTTCCGAATCCGATAGAGCGTCACGCCCAGGCCAATCAGGAAAAAGACATTGGTCACATAATAGGTGGGGCCGAACCTGACAATCGTATTTGTGACGCTTGCATCACCGTTCCCCCATACCACTGAAAAAGTGCACTTGATATTGATCCATAACTGCTCCCAGGAAAACTGTGTCAGCAAAATATCTCTGGCACGGATGGTCCGGGGAAAATACGGTATGGTGAAAAAAGGCGTCTCGATGGTATCCCATTTCATCAGATTAATCAGCATCGTCAGGAATTCCGGCAAAGCCACCAGGAAATATGCCAGAAAGCACCAAATCAGTTCCCTGAACCGCACCTGGCCGGTGCGGAACAGATAGATTGCCATGGCCAACAGAAAGCAGGGGACTGAATAATTCGCAATCCCATAGCAATAGGAGCACAGCCCGAAAAGGACCATGGACAGGTACAGCAGGCTCTTCCGCTTTCTCCCCGCCAGAAGCAGGCACACCCCCATCAAGAACACATGCGGAAAAGCGTTGCAGTCGAAAGACCATCTGCTCTGCATATAATGCCAGGGGCAGATAATGCCCAATGCCAGGGCGACGGCCGCCACAAAACGCCCTCCAGCCTGTCTCGCAAAACAATACAGCGCCAGCAGCCCAAAGCCGCTGATGAACAGCATCGGAAGACGGATGGAAAACGTAGAGAAGCCCAGCAGCTTGATAAAAGGCACCATACAGTATGAAAGCAGGACGCTCATCTGGCTGCCGATCCAGGCAGTGAAATGTACCGGAAACCGCATCCCGTAACGGTCTGTCCCATACTTCGCCAGCGCCGCGGCATCCACAGCCGCCATAGCCTCATCCTGGTGCACGCCCACAGGGATGCTTCCGAAATGGTAAAACCTAATCAGGATACCCACAAACAGAAGGGCGGCCACCAGAAGGGCCTCCATCGCAGGCTTCTCCAAAAAACGCTTTATTATGTCTGTTTTTACATTCTTTTGCATCTTCTCTTCCTATCCCGCTCCATGTATGCCGTCATCCTGTCCGATTCATGAACACAAAAACATCTTATCAGACGCGGTACGGGAAGTCAAGAATATCGCTGTTTTTCCACTCCTCCTTTTTCCCATCTGCCCAGGCTCTGGTACGCCTGATAGATGATGATGAAGCCCAAAGGCCCGCCGATGATGCCCCACATGCCGAACAGCTTGATCCCCGCATAGATGGACAGCAGAATCGCGATGGGGGACACTCCGATCCTCTTCCCAATCAGCCTGGGCTCCAACAGCTCCCGGATGAAGATGCACGCCACGTACACCAACAGGCACACCGCCCCCCTGACATAGCTTCCGGCGAAGAATTGCTGTATGGAAAGGGGCACCAGCACCACCCCTGTGCCGATGAAAGGCAGCGCGTCCAGAAATCCCGCCAGCAGCCCCCAGAGAATGCCGTTTCGTATCCCGCTGACGCCCAGCGCCGCCGCGGCCACCGCGCCGATGATGCTCATAATGATGAGCTGGGCCTTCACGAAGGTGGCGATATACCGTATGATGCCGCAGACAATCTCCAGGAACACATAGCATTCCTCCCGCTCCAGCAGCCGGTTCATGATGTCGTCATAGTCCTTGGCCAGCAGCACCGCCGCTATCAGGAACGTCACCAGAAAGCCCCCCACGGAGGCGAACATCTTCACATAGGTCAGGGACTGGGAGAGCATCCCCGGCAGGAACTGGAGCTGGAAGTAGTCGATCGCGTCCTGGATTCTGGCCAGAAGGAGCTGCTCCAGGTACAGATTGTCTATCCCCAATGCCCTCCCCACCACATCGCAGATGTCATGGACAAAGACGGACAGCTCCGCCTCCAGGGAATCCAGGCCGTTCACCAGGCCGGGGAGGCTCCCTATAATCCAGGAGAGCAGGATCCACAGCAATATGCCCAGGATTCCGCCTGCCAAAAGCAATAAGAGCAACGTCCCTATCTGCCTGTGGATTTTCAGCTTCTTCTGCATCTTCTGGAGGAGCGGGCCGAAGATGGTCACGAACAGCATGGCCGTCAGCACCGGAGCGGTCAGCGGCGTGATGACCTTCAGGAAAAAATAAACTGCCCCTGTGAGCAGGAGCAGTACTGCGAATCTGTTTTCTTTAATCTTCTCTGCCATACCAATCACCATGCCTTTCCGCGAATCCGGGATGCGTTGCGCCCCCGACCGGCCTCTCGTATTAGTATGGTATTTTTTCGGGAAAATCATAACTGTAAAAAAGTGCCTGTGGCACCTTATTGATTCCATGTCCGTCTAGCGACGGACTTTTCTATAAGGTGAAAGAGGAAAATGCGGGGTTCTCCGGCTTTATCCGAAACCCCGTCTCCTCCCCGGACAGGGGATGGACGAAGCCCAGCCGGTAGGCGCAGAGGGCCACGTTTTGGATGCCGCGGGCCGCGGCCAGCGCCCTTGCCTCCGGCCCGCCGTATTTCCGGTCTCCCAAAAGGGGCATCCCGGCGTGGGCCATCTGGGCGCGGATTTGGTGGAATCGGCCCGTGTGGAGGCGGATGTCCGCCAGCGCCAGCCCCTGCTCTATCTCCAGGATACGGTATTCCAGCACCGCCAGGACGGCTTTCTCGTCTTCCCCGGCGGCAGAGGAATGCTGCCCTCTCCGGCCTTCGGGATGGTTTTGGCTATCGATTATGGACCTGTAATCCATATGTTTTCCGTTTTTCACCGCCTGCTTATACAGATAGTCCTCCAGCCGCCCTTCCCGGGCTGTGGGCCCACCGCAGACAATGGCGTAATACCGCTTGCAGAATCCCCCACCGTCCCCCTGCGCCCGGAGCTGCCCGGTGAGGGAGGCCGCGGCGGCTCTGTTCTTGGCGAATACCAGGATTCCCTCCACGGGCTGATCCAGGCGGTGGACGATGCCCAGATAGGGCTCTCCGCGCCCGGCAGACGTATCCTTCCCGTCCCGCGCCCGGTACAGATGGTTCTTCAGCTCACTGACCATATCCGGCTGCCCCACCCTGGCAGTCTGCACCGGGAGCCCGGCGGGCTTGTACGCCACAATTATGTCCTTGTCTTCATATAGGATTCGGCTCAGCATATAGCCCCCTTTTCGTCTGCCGTCTTACAGACCTCCTGTCCGCGGTATTGCCCCGCGGGGAAGGCTGCAGCGCGTCGGAATTCGGGCCCGTCGCGCCCCGCACAACCCTTCTTCGCTCTGCATCGGCCGTCCCCAGCCTGGAAGCTCACCTGCGCAGGCCTCTGGGATAGTGGTTCTTCATGACGGCTCCGGCCAGCTTCCCCCAGCCTGTGCCGAAGCCGTCCACGCATATCAGATACCAGCCCTTCTCCCCTTCCGCCGGAAAGGTCTGGCCCCTCAGGTACCCGGCGATCTCAGCCCCGGACGAATCCAGGTTCCAGACATGGGCCGCACAGGCCGGACGCAGCGCCAGCGCCAGGGCGTGGGAGGGTTCGAACCGGTTCTTCTTCAGCTCTCCCAGATGCAGGCCCGGGCGCAGCACCTTCAGGCCCTTTAAGGGAGGCATGTCCGCAGGGGCCAAGTATAGATTGTCCCCGAAGCCCATAAGGCGCAGCCTGCCTCCAAGCCCCACCTCCTGCGCCAGCCCGGAGCACACATCCGGGACATCCTCTGGAAGCCGAAGATACTTGGCACAGAAACACAAAAATTCCTCCGGCAGATTTCTGTCCGCCGTTATTTTTTGATTGTTTTTCCGGTAATCCTCGGTCAGGATTCCATCCTTCTCCAGCACGGCTGCGAAATGCCCCTCCCCCCGTATCCGGTGGGGCCACAGCCGCAGGGCATTCTCCAGGCCGAATCCACAGTCCACGGCTTCCGGACTGCCGGCCAGCCTATGGCAATCCCGCTGCTCCAGGACCTCCTCCAGGACATCCGGCATGCCGTCGCAATCCTTCAGCCCCAGCCGCTCCTTCTCCACGGGCAGTATCCGGAATTCCCCATGCCGCCTAAGGAACCTGGAGACGCTCCCCTCGTCCTCCTCAGGGGCAAAGGTGCAGGTGGAATACACCAGCCGCCCGCCGGAGCGCAGCATCCCGGCGGCGCAGTCCAAGATGCTGTCCTGGCGCTCCGCGCACAGCCTTACGTTCTCCGGGCTCCACTCCTCTCTGGCCGCCTCGCTCTTTCGGAACATCCCCTCCCCGGAGCAGGGCGCGTCCACCAGTACACGATCGAAATACCCCGGAAAGGCCTCCGCCAGCCGCTCCGGCGTCTCGTTCAGCACACAGGCGTTCCCAATGCCCATCCGCTCTATGTTCTCCGACAGGATCTTCGCTCTGGCGGGATGAATCTCGTTGCAGACCAGCAGGCCGCTGCCGCCTAGCTTCCCGGCTATCTGGACGCTCTTCCCGCCCGGAGCCGCACACAGATCCAGGACCCGCTCCCCGGGCCCCACATTCAGCAGCCCCACAGGAGCCATGGCGCTGGGCTCCTGGATGTAGTAGACCCCGGCCTCATGGAAGGGATGCTTCCCCGGCTGGTCGGGGGCTTCATAATAATAGCCGTCCTCCGCCCAGGGAACCGCGGACAGGTGCGCGAACCCCACGTCCCTCACCGATCCTCCGCCAGCCTCTTTTGCGGCGTCCCCGGAGTTCTCCGCCCTACAGGCAGCCCGCTCCACAGCCGTTCCAAATCTCTCCGCCGCGCTGCGCCCGTCTGCGCCGACCTTCCCGGGATTCAGCCGCAGCCCCTGCACATGCCCCATTCCATAGCTTTCCAGAAAAGCCCCGTATTCCTCCCCCAGAATCCCCCGCATCCTCTCCAAAAAAGCCTCCGGCAGCATATCCCCTCTCCTCCAAAACAGCCATTGTCACGCTGGTGCAAGCAAAGCGCAAAGGACGCGTTTGGAAGAATGCCCGCACTATGTGCATCCTTCTCACACTTTGAATCTGTACCCCACCCCCCATATCGTCTCGATATACTGGGGCTTCGCCGTGTCCTTCTCTATCTTCTCCCGAATCTTCTTGATGTGTACCGTCACCGTGGCGATGTCGCCGATGGAATCCATGTCCCAGATTTCTCGGAACAGCTCCTCCTTGGTGTACACATGATTGGGGTTCTCCGCCAGGAAGGTCAGCAGGTCAAACTCCTTGGTGGTGAACGTCCTCTCCTCGCCGTTCACATAGACGCGGCGCGCCGTCTTGTCGATGCGGATGCCCCGGATCTCCACGATGTCGTTCTGAGGCTTCTGGTTGGTGCCCACCAGCCGCTCGTACCGGGCCATATGGGCCTTTACCCTGGCCACTAATTCGCTTGGGCTGAAGGGCTTGGTCATATAATCGTCCGCCCCCAGGCCCAGCCCCCTGATTTTGTCGATGTCGTCCTTCTTTGCCGATACCATCAAGATGGGGATGTTCTTCTCCTCCCTGATTTTGCGGCACACCTCGAAGCCGTCCATGCCCGGCAACATCAAATCGAGGATTACAAGGTTGTAATCCCCCTTCAGGGCCATGTCCAGCCCCTCGTCCCCGCTGTTGCAGATGTCCACCTGGAAATCGCTCAGCTCCAGATAATCCTTCTCCAGATCCGCAATCGCCACCTCATCCTCTACGATCAATATCCTGCTCATATTCCGTCCGCCCTTTCTCATGCTGATTATATGTCTTATGCCGATTTTGCTTCCGTCACGTGAATCCCATGAATCCTATTTGTCATCCTGCAGCTCGATGTACTTCCGGAGCACGAAATGGATGCAGGTGCCCTCGCCCTCCCTGCTGGTGGCCCAGATATAGCCGCCGTGGTCCTCGATGATCTTCCGCACGATGGACAGGCCGATGCCGCTGCCCCCCTGGGCCGAGTTCCGGGAAGCGTCCGTGCGGTAGAACCGCTCGAATATCTTCGGCAGGTCCTTCTGGGCGATGCCCTTGCCATTGTCCTCGATTTCGATGCGGATGGACTCCGTCTCGTCCAGGATTCGGATGTCGATTGCCCCCCGGGGCTTATCCATGTATTTTACGCTGTTGCTGATGATATTATTGATGACCTTC
Organism: uncultured Acetatifactor sp.; assembly: GCA_910585615.1. GTDB lineage: Bacteria > Bacillota > Clostridia > Lachnospirales > Lachnospiraceae > Acetatifactor. The sequence goes on along the minus strand of CAJUFO010000002.1, from coordinate 138,056 downwards.
TTCATCTGCTCCGGATCCGCGATGATGATGGTGTCCGGCTGCACCAGGTTGGAGTAGTTCAGCTTGATGCTCCTCTGCTCCAGGTCCAGCCCCACCTCCTCCACACAGTCCCCGAAATAGTCGGCTACGTTTATCCGATGGAAGTTATACGGAATCCTATTGTTGTCAATGCCCGAGTAGTAGGTCAGCTCATTGATCAGCCGCTCCATGTCGTTGGCCTTGTTGTAAATGGTCTTGATGTATTTGTCCATCTTCTCCGGCGTCACCGCCACGCCGTCCATGATGCCCTCCACGTACCCCTTGATGGCAGTGATGGGGGTCTTCAGGTCGTGGGAGATATTGCTGACCAGCTCCCTGTTCTGCTTCTCGCTGGCCTGGCTCTCCTCCGTGGTCTCCTTCAGCCGCAGGCGCATGTCCTCGTAATTGCGGTATAAATCCCCGATTTCTCCCTTGATGTCCGTCCGCAGGGCGTAATCGAAATTCCCCTCCTTGATCTTGCGCATGGCCACGTTCAGCTCGCCTATGGGATTGAACACCCCCCTGCGGATCCACCTGGTCAGCACCACGCTGGTAAAAATCAGAATCAGGAAGATCGCGATGAACATGTCCACCAGCAGCTTTTTGGAAATCAGGGAATTCACCTTGGTGACCACAAAGGCGCTCCCCCTGCTGCCGTCCGGAAAGGGGAAGTCCAATTGCTTCACGAATTTGTCCATCTCGTCATAGTAGATGCCTGTGCTCTCCGTGGCGTCCCGCTCCCCGTAGCCCGGCAGGCTCTGGAAGATTGCCTCCGCCGCCTCGGGGTTCCCGGCGTAATAGAGAGCGTCGTCCTTGCGAACGATGATGTACGTGGTCTTTTGGGGAATCCGGGCGCTGACCCTGTCCAGGTACTCCACGTCCGCCAGCCTGGCCGGATCCGTCTCTATCTGCTCCTTCAGCTCAAAGAACACCCCGTCCGTGGCGTCCGCCACCTGGCGCATGTTCTCTGTCATGGTGCTGTAGTCCAGCCGCACGATAGGAAAGCCTTTCTGGGCGTTCATCAGATACAGCCCGATCCCGCAGAATGCCAGCGCCGTCAGAATCAACGGCAGGACTATGATGATTATGAATGTGACCCGCAGCCGCGTCCTGAATTTCATCGCCAGCTCCCTTCTGCCCGTTACGCCAAATCGGTACAGGCCCGGAAGGCTGCCCCACCCGGACAGTCTTCCCCCTGCCATTTACAACTTATCAGCACTACTATATCATATTTTTCTCAGGAAAGTGTAAAATAAGAAAAATAATATCATTAAAAAAATCTTAATCTTCCCGCTATTTACTTTTCCGCCCTTTAGTTGTAGGATATTTCTTATATGGTCAAAAACATAGAATCAAAGAAAAGGATGGTCATTACGATGAAAAAAATAAATGTAGGCATCTTCTTCGGGGGCTGCTCCCCGGAGTACAGCGTCTCCCTGTCCTCGGCTTCCGGGGTGATCCTGAACCTGGACAGAGAAAAGTACGAGCCCGTGCTGATTGGCATCTCCCAGAAGGGAGAATGGTTCCATTACGCGGGCCCCGTGGACAGGCTGCTGGACGACACCTGGCAGAACCCCGCGGACTGCACCCCCGCGGTCCTCTCCCCCAACCGGGGCGAGAACTGCCTGCTATTGCTGGGGAAGGAGGGCGTATCCCGCGTACCCCTGGACATCGCCTTCCCGGTGCTCCACGGCGGCAACGGCGAGGACGGCACCCTGCAGGGCCTGCTGGAGCTCTCCGGCATCCCCATCGCGGGCTGCGGCACTTTGGCCTCCGCCCTGGGGATGGACAAGGACAGGGCCCACAGGCTGGTGAGCCTGGAGGGCGTGCGGGTGCCCATGCACCTGGTGATGGATCCGGATACCGCCGCGGAGGAGATGGAGCGCTTCGCGGAGAAAATCGGCTATCCCGTCTATGTGAAGCCCGTGAAGGCAGGTTCCTCCTACGGCGTCACCAAGGTCTCCGGCAGGGAGCAGCTTGCCCCGGCGGTGGCCCTGGCCTTCCGTTACGACAGCCAGGTGCTCCTGGAGGAGAACATCCCCGGCTTCGAGGTGGGCTGCGCCGTGCTGGGCAACAGGGACCTGATCACCGGCGAGGTGGACGAGATAGAGCTCTCCGGCGGCTTCTTCGACTTTACGGAAAAATACACCCTGAAGACCTCCGCCATCCACGTACCCGCCAGGATAGACCCGGCCAAGGCCGCGGAGATCAAGGAGACCGCCAAGCGCATCTACAGGGCCCTGGGCTGCGCGGGCTTCGCAAGGGTGGACATGTTCCTGACGCCGGAAGGCGAGGTTGTCTTCAACGAGGTGAATACCATCCCCGGCTTCACGGAGCACAGCCGCTATCCCGGCATGATGAAAGCCGCCGGGATTCCTTTCCGGGAAGTAATCTCCCGGATTCTGGAGCTGGGCCTGGACGCGGCCCGGGCGTAGCGCTAGACACGGATTCCGGGCGGCTGCAGGGCTGCCGCGGCGTCCTTTCACGGAACCGATCCGCAAAGGGAGTTATTATGAAGACCTTGTCCTTGACTCACGACGACATACACAGGGGCGACCTGATTCTGGTGAATCAGTCCCATGCCCTCCATGAAAGCGCGGCGGCGGACCTGGCCCCTGTGGCGGAATCCGCCCCCGCCGTCCTGCTCAGGCGCCCCGCCGCCGAAGCGCTGGCACGCCTGATGGACGAGATAGACGGCTGGCGGCATATCGCCTTTGTCAGCGCCTGGCGCTCCCGGAGGGAGCAGCAGGAAATCTGGGACGGCAGCCTCCGGGAGAACGGCCCGGAGTTCACCCGCACCTATGTGGCCCTGCCGGGGCACAGCGAGCACCAGACTGGCCTGGCCATCGACCTGGGGGCAAAGCGGGAGCAAATCGACTTCATCCGCCCGGACTTCCCCTATACCGGTCCCTGCGGGGACTTCCGCAAAGGCGCCGCGGGCTACGGCTTCATCCTGCGCTACCCGGAGGGGAAGGAAGGCATTACCGGCATCGGCCATGAACCCTGGCACTTCCGCTATGTGGGAACGCCCCATGCCGCAATCATCCAGAGCCGGAATATGGCCCTGGAGGAATACATAGATTATCTAAGACAATATCCTTACAGAGGAGAGGGCCTGGGCTTCACGGCGGATGACGGGCGGAAGGCCCGCATTTCCTATATCGAAGCAGGGCCGGAGCCGGTTACCCTGGAGCTGCCGGAAGAGGCGTCCTGGTCTCTGTCCGGCAACAATGCGGACGGCTTTATTTTGACAGAATGGAGGTAGACAGATGCGGACGAAACCCAATTACGGCTGGCTGGACAGATTTCGGATCATTGCCGCCCTGGCAGTCATCGCTATCCATACCTCGCCCCTGGACACATTCCATGAAGGGGCGGATTTTTTTCTCACCAGGGTGCTGGCGCGAATCGCCGTGCCTTTCTTCTTTATGGTGACAGGGCATTTCGTGGTGGCGGGCTTCCTGCCGTCGGGCAAGGCTGCGCCCTCCACGAAAAGCATGGTGCGGTTCCGTAAATTTCTTGCCAAGACTTCCATGCTCTATCTGTTCTGCATCATCCTGTACCTGCCGGTGGGCATCTATGCAGGGCATTACAAAGACATGTCTGTCGGCATTATGCTGCGCATGCTCTTCTTTGACGGCACCTTTTACCATCTGTGGTACTTCCCGGCATGCATCATGGGAGTGGCGCTGGTGTACCTGCTGAGCAGGTTCCTGAGCCTGGGGGCCATGACGGCCGTATCCGCCGTGCTGTATGTAATTGGCCTGTTGGGCGACAGCTATTACGGGCTGGTGGAGAAGGTGCCCGCGCTGGAGACCTTCTACGGGTTCCTGTTCCAGATTTCCTCCTACACCCGGAACGGGCTGTTCCTCGCGCCCCTGTTCCTGGTGCTGGGAGCCTGGATGGCAGGGGCGGCCCAGGGCAAGGACGGCGGGGAACTCTCCGAAAAGCGGCTGTTCCTCTGCTCCCTCTTCGCGCTGTCCTTTGCCCTGATGACCGGGGAGGCGTTCCTGCTGCGGCATTTCCAGTTCCAGCGCCACGACAGCATGTACCTGCTGCTGGTTCCTGTCATGTTCTTCCTGTACCGGTTCCTGCTGTGCATCCCGGTGAAATCCGACAGGGCCTTCCGGACAGCCTCCACCTGGATCTACGTGCTGCACCCGGCCTTCATCGTGGTGGTCAGAGGCATCGCGAAGCCCCTGGGCCTGACGGGGCTGCTGGTGGACAACAGTCTCGTCCATTACCTGGCAGTGTCTATCCTGTCCGTGGCCGCCGCCTTCGCCATGGTCTGGCTCCAGAGCATGTTAAAAGCCCGCCGCCAGTCCGCCGGGGAAACGGGCCCTGCAGCCCGCGGCCAGAGCAGAAGGCGGCCTGAGGCTTCCGACGGCGCATGGACGGAGGAGGGCGCGGAGGACGATTGGGACAGCGACTGGGACAATATGGGAGATATGGCGGAAGGGGAGTCCGATATAGCATGTGAAGATGAGCTCAATTACGATTACTCTCAGGAGGCGGAGGATGCCTATGAGGAAGCTTATCTGGAGGAGGCCGGTCTCAGTGACGGGATCCCCCTGACGGACGGTCCGGATGAGGGCGCTGCGGAAGATATGGAATCCGGCGGCTATGCCACAGAGGAGGATTTCCCGGAGGAGCAATCCGAGAGCCATGCCGGGTACAGAGAGGCGGCAGATCCCCTGCACAGGGCTTCCCCCGCCTCCCGGGCCTGGATCGAGGTGGACACCCGGGCGCTGGCCCACAATGTGGACGCACTGCGCGCACGGCTTCCTCAGGGCTGCCGCCTGATGCCCGCCGTCAAGGCTCAGGGATACGGCCATGGGGCCGTCCTGATTTCCAGACAGCTGAACGCGCTGGGCGTGGACGCATTCTGCGTGGCCAGCATCGGAGAGGCCATAGAGCTGCGGGAGGCGGACATCCGGGGCGAAATCCTAATATTGGGCTATACGCCCCCCGAGGACTTCCCCCTGCTGGCCCGCTACCGGCTGACCCAGACCGTCATCGATTATCCCTACGCCAGGCTGCTGGATCGGGCGGAAGCGGACATCCATGTCCACATCGGCATCGATACCGGCATGCACCGTCTGGGTATACGCTGCGAGGACACAGACCACATCAGGGCAGTCTATGACCTGCCGCATATCGTCATTGACGGGCTCTTCACCCATCTGTGCGCCTCCGACTCGCCCCTGCCGGAGCACAGAGCCTTTACCAAAGCACAGGTCATGGCCTTCTATCAGGTGGTGGATTTCCTGGAGAAGGAAGGGTGCCCCTGCCCCTGCCTCCATCTGTTGGCCAGCTACGGCATCCTGAATCTGCTTCAGGGCCGAGGGGGGCCGCGCCTGGAGCAGGAAGAAGGGCAGCCCAGGCGCTTCGCGGAGCGGCGGATCGCCATGGCAGAGCAAAAGCTGGCCGCCGACTATGTCCGGCCCGGCATCGTCCTTTACGGCCTCCTGAACAATGAGGCCGACATGTCTCCCTGGAAGGATGCCCTGAAGCCCGTCCTGTCCCTGAAAGCGAAGGTCACATCCCTGCGGCCTCTCTATGCGGGCGAAGGCGTCGGGTACGGCATTACCTTCACCGCCGGACAGGATATGCGCATCGCGGCTATTTCAATCGGCTACGGCGACGGTCTGCCCAGGCAACTCTCAGGCGGCAGAGGCAGCGTACTGATTCATGGCCGGAGGGCACCGATCGTAGGCAGGATCTGCATGGATCAGACCATCGTGGACGTCACAGGGATTCCGAAGGTCCAGGTAGGAGATTCCGCTGTCGTCATCGGTGCCGACCGGGAGGAAGAAATCACAGCCGGACAGATTGCGGAGCAATGCGGTACCATCAGCCACGAAATCGTATGCGGCCTGAGCACCCGCCTGGACCGGGTGCTGGTATAAAGGCCCATTTATAAAACATATATAAAATCTTGCGGCGCCGCTTGACTTTTGTCCAAAATCTACTATAATAAAAACAGTAATCGCTACTATTATTGTGTTGAGGAGAGATGTTGGATGGCTGCGAGGAAACATAGCAGACAGCGGGATTCCATAAAGGAATTCCTGATGACCAGAACAGATCATCCCACTGCGGATGTCATATATCGGAACGTCCGCCAGCACAACCCCAATATCAGTCTCGGCACGGTATACCGCAATCTCACCCTCCTGGCCCAGGCCGGAGAAATCAGCCGGCTGAACATGGGAGACGGGGTGGATCGTTTCGACGGCGACACCTCGCCCCATTACCATCTGCTGTGCGAGAGATGCGGCAGCGTGGTGGATCTGAAGCTGGAGGACATCAGTGCTGTTCTGGAGAAGGCCGCCGCACAGTTCGACGGACATATAACAGGACATGTGACATATTTTTACGGCATTTGCCGCCGTTGCTCAAAGCCTACAATATAGGCTTGCCTACAATATAGGCTTGCCTACAAATATAGGCTTGCCTGAAAACATAGATTTGCCTGTGAATCAGACTTTTTCGCAGGCAGGTCCGGAATCCGGGCTTACATAAAGAGCCGGATTCATGACACAGGTTACCAGATATTTTATATAAGAAAAGGAGATCAACAGTATGAAGTATGTATGTCAAGTATGTGGTTATGTTCACGAGGGCGACAATCCGCCCGCTGAATGCCCTATCTGCCACGCTCCCGCCGAGAAGTTCACAGCGCAGTCTGCCGATAAGACATGGGCTGCAGAGCATGTGGTAGGCGTTGCCCAGGGCGTTCGCGAGGATATCGTGAAAGACCTGCGCGCCAATTTCGAAGGCGAGTGCTCCGAGGTGGGCATGTATCTTGCCATGGCAAGAGTGGCCCACAGAGAGGGCTATCCCGAAATCGGCCTGTACTGGGAGAAAGCCGCTTACGAAGAGGCAGAGCATGCCGCCAAGTTCGCCGAGTTGCTGGGCGAGGTGGTGACTGACTCCACCAAGAAGAATCTGGAGATGAGAGTGGATGCCGAGAACGGCGCTACCGCCGGCAAGACGGATTTGGCCAAGAGGGCCAAAGAGCTGGGCCTTGACGCAATCCATGACACCGTTCACGAGATGGCACGCGATGAGGCTCGTCACGGCAAGGCATTTGAAGGCCTGCTGAAGAGGTACTTCGGCTAAGGCGAACGCCTCGGCCTGAAATCAACAACCATAAATCATATAAGGAGGCTGATACTTATGCAGAAATATTTTTGCAATCCCTGCGGATATACCTACGATCCTGAGAAAGGTGACCCGGAGCACGGCATTGCTCCCGGCACCCCTTTCGAATCCCTTCCCGATGACTGGTGCTGCCCGCTGTGCGGCGTGACAAAGAGCATGTTCCAGCCCTGCATCGACAACTACAACTAGATATCTGATTTTTTGGCAAATCGGCAGGCCACGCAAGGCCTGCCGATTCTTTGTCTCCGGCCGTCAGCCTGAGCCTCACCGCCCGAACTCCCCCTCATGTGCTTTGAAGAAGTCAAAATAAGCCCTCACTCCCGCCAGCTGGGTCCACCTCTTTACGTCCACCTCATCCTCATCCATATCGTAGATTTTGGCGCCTCTCATGGAGAGCAGGAACGGGGAATGGGTGGATATGATGAACTGGCAGCCAAAGAACCGGGCCGAGTCCTCCAGAAATTTGGAAAGCTCCTGCTGGCGCAGCGGGGACAGGCTGTTCTCCGGCTCGTCCAGAAGATACAGGCCGTTCTCCTGAATCTTCTCCGAGAAATAGAGGAATGCGCTCTCGCCGTTGGAATGCTCCCGCACATTGTTCATGAGATTGTTCCTCACATACTTGGACTGGGTCTTGCGGCGGGCCATGTGGACTTTCCTTAACTGCTCATAGTCCTCCAGGGACTTCATCTGAAAGTGGGCATACTTATTCTCAAGGTATTCCTCGAACAGCTCCTCCCTCTTCTGGCTGATTCCATCGTTCAGGCATCTGAGGTTCAGCACGAAGTCGAACACATCATCGCTTGTGACGATTCTGCTGTCCCCCGGAACGGGCCCCTGGGTCTCGAAATCGCACATCCGCAGATAATCCTCGAAGAAATTGGAGCGGTTGTAGACAGACTCCCTGGCCGCCCCCACCTTTTGGGCAATCACGTTCAGAGCCGTTGTCTTGCCGGAGCCGTTCCCGCCGTACAGAATCGTAATCGGCTCGAAATCCAGCATTCTCAGACCGTGCTTCGACAGCACCTGAAAGGGATAGAAGCTGTCATAGCAGGTCCGCTTTATGTTCATCAGAAAGCTGTACTCCAGCTCGATGTCCGGGAACGAAAAATGTGACAGATATGTCATTTCATCAACCCCTTCAGCTCCTCCAACAGCTCCAAATCCGACTGCTGCACCTTGAGATTGGTGGTGACCGGCTCCTCTCCGGGCCTGGCGACGCTCAGCTCAATCACCGTCCCCTCCTCTATCTGCCTGGAGAAGACCGTCTTCAGAAAGGCTCCGAACTTTGGATGATTATGGTTGAACTGATTCCTTGCGCTCATGAGCTTCAGCATCGAAGCCGCATTCATACCGCTCATATATTTCCTCCTGCAATGCATCTTTATCTAAATTCATATAAAAATATTTGCCACTTGTATATATTGAGAAAATATGGTAAGATAATAGTCGAGAATACAAGGACGTAATAATGTCGGTGTACCACCACAAGGAGCTGGCACTCCCTGTGGCAAGGTTGGTAGTGTTGCCTACCACACGATACAGACGGAGTCTGCGATACACACAATCGTATTATAACGCATTTGTGGTAAAATTACAATGCCTTTTGCTGTGTGAAGAGCTGACCTGTCTGCAAACCTTATGATATACACGAGGTGAAGAGTGTGGACGCATGCTTGACACCTCGTTCTTGATTCTCACCTGAACGTCCTTGGCGGCGGAGCGCTCTGCCGCCCGGGATGTTCTAAGTGAGACAAAATAGACCGGACTTATCACGGAAAGGATGCAAGAGGGATATCAACATGGAAACGCTGAAAAATCTGTTTATCGATACGGAAGAAAAAGAGACTGCTGTATTGGGGGAGGGCTATCTCGTCCCCCTTCGCACGAAAAGCTTCCCCATGAGCGGGGTCTGCGTGCTGACGGACCGGCGCCTCTACTGCAAGGGACGTTTTTTCCAAAAGACGGGCAAGGTCTACCAGTCGGACAAAGGCGAATACACCATCGATTTGAAGGATGTCACCGGTTCCGGATTCTCAACCGCCAGGTTCGGCGCTTTCCTTCTGTTTGAAATATTGTTTGTGATCCTGCTCAGCATATTGACCGGTTTCTTCCTGCTCTTCGTCGAGAAGGTGGAGCATTCCTATTTCGGACTTGATGCCATCACCTGGAGCTGCATGATACTGCTGGTCGTAGGGTTGGTGGCTGCAGTCATATACTATTACCTCAAGCCCTTCCGGATATTCGTGATTGAATATATGACGGGAAAAATCGCTTTTCTGGCTTTCAATTATCCGGAAGACGACCTGCGCATGTTCCAGAGGGAGCTGCATAAGGCCAAAGATGCCTGCTCGACTGTCGTCTCGTAAGGTTTTCCGTAAAAAATGTAAAATTATAAAAATTCTATAAAAACATTTTTTATGCTTGACAGAGTGAAAAGTTTGCCGTATACTAATACAAGTGCAAGCGGTTACTGCTTGTGTCAGATGCGATAGTGGCTCAGTTGGTAGAGCGCCACCTTGCCAAGGTGGAAATCGCGGGTTCGAGTCCCGTCTATCGCTTTTATGGAAAAATAGCGGAAGCTCCTAAAAGGGGCAATCCGCTGTTTTTATGCAATTATGTTCTGATTGCTCTATAATCTGCTGTAAATCTGATGTAGCAGAATATTCTTCTTGTCAATTAAGAACATTAGTGCTACACTAGATATGTTGCTTTTATTCAATATATAATTTAGGAGGAAATGACATGAAAAAAGTAAGTAAGATGCTGGTCGTCCTGCTGGCCCTTGTCATGGCTTTGTCCATATGCGGGTGCGGCGGCAGCGACAGCGGAAAAGACCTGGTAGGCACATGGTCCCTGGACTATGACCTGGCGGATCTCCTGGCGGGAGAGATGGGCGAAGACTTCGAGGGCTTCAGCGCTCCGCTGATGATGTCCATCTGCTTCGAGTTCAAGGAGGACAATACCTTCAGGATGTACGGCGAGCCCGAGTCCTTCAAGGCCAATTACAGCGCCTGGCTGGACGAGTTTCTGACTTTCGCCACAGAGATGATGTACACCGAGTTCTCCGGTCAGGGGCTGGATAAGGATGCCGCCGACGCCGCCTTCCAGGAGACCTATGGCAGCAGCATCTCGGACTACCTGCGCCAGACCTTCGAGGCCGAAGTGAACGTGGACGACCTGTTGAACGAGATGGCCACAAACGGCAAGTACGAGGCCAAGGGCAACAAGCTCTACATGGCCGAGGAAGGAACCGAAATCGACAAGAACGCGTATGATGTCTTCACTGTCAGCGGGGACAGCCTGAAGCTGGAGCTTCCTTCTGGCGCCGATTCCAGCCAGGGAGAGATCCTTCCCGGACTGGAGTATCCTCTGCAGTTCAAGAAGGCGAACTGATTATCTGTGAACCTTGCCTCGATTCCATATCCTGGAAGGTTGGGCCCTGGGCGTGGGACTGCGGAACAGCAGTCTGCCCAGGGCTTTTTTGTTGAAGGGGAACAGGGGCCAGAGGTAGCTGAAGCCCCCAAAGGTAGGCGTGGTGACCGCAGACAGCAGCACAAGCCCAAGGCAGATGAGGAACCCGGGCAGGCCGCCAATCCCTGTGCCCGCAATCAGCAGAATCCGGTACAGACGGACGGCATCGCTGAAATCGACATCCACAATGGCCAGGGATGCCAGCAGCGTAATGGCGGCGTAGAACAGCACATCCACGGTAGCCCAGTTCAGGCTCACCGCAATATCCCCTATAATCAATCCGCCCACAATGGACAGCGCGCCGGAAAATTTTCCGGAACTTATCGAGGAAGAGTATTTGAACAGATCCAGCAGAAACTCGACTGCCAGCACATAGAAGAACAGCCGCTCCGGTGTCATCCCCTCCTCCGAAAGCAGCCCCCAGGCTCTTGCTGTCTCCGGAAAGCCGGCCGTGACCAACAAAAACAGCGGCAGCAAAAGCAGGCTTACAGGAATGCACAAAAAGCGCACCAACCGGAAATAGGTCCCCACCGAGGGGCTCCTGTAATAATCCTCCGGGCTTTGGGTGAACTGGAAAATCGTACAGGGAAGGACCATTGCCTGAGGCGAATTGTCCACCAATACCAGGATATGCCCCTCCAGCAGATAGCTGCAGGCCACGTCAGGCCGCTCGGTCATCCGCAGGCAGGGCAGGGGATTCCACCAGTTCTTATGCACCAGAAGCTCCTCCAGGCTTTTTGTCCCCATGGTCAGGGCGGTGACCCGAAGGCTGTCTATCCTCTGTGTAAGCTTGTCCAGCAGCTCCTCATTCACGGAATTCTTGATATACGCAACCGCCACATCCGTTTTGCTTTCTTCCCCCACACAGTGCATGGAAAAAATCAGCCTCTCCGAACGGATTCTGCGCCGTATCAGATTTGCGTTGAACAATAATGTCTCCACAAATCCATCCCGGGAGCCCTTCGTCACCCGCTCCACATCCGGCTCCGCCACGCCCCTGACAGGATAGGTGCGAGCATCTATCAGAATGGCCCGGGCATAACCCTCCACAAACAGGGCCGTCGGCCCGCTGAGCACATTCCGGAATATATCCTCCCAGGAATCCGACAGGGATGCCTGCGCATACCCCAGCTTTCCGTCCATATATCGTACAATGTCGTCCACCTTTCCGTCAGCCATATAGGAGGCATTCTGCAGATCGGAAAAAATCTGTTGCAGGACCTCCGTCTTGCAGAATCCGTTCACGCCCAGGAAAAAGGCAGGGGTCTCGCCCAGATACAGATGTCTCGTCATGAAGTCGAAGCTTTCCCTGACCGGCAGATGCTCCTGGATATAGCGTATGTTCTCTTCTAAAACAAGGGATAAAGCCATGATGTCCTTCACCTTTCGGAAGCAATGCTTTTCTTCCTCTTCATTTTTCCCATCTTCTCAAGGCTTATTCCCTTTTCTGTCGGGTTTTCGATATTTAATCTATATTTAGTGGAAATCTTGCGAACAGACATATGTAGAGCGAAATGGGGCTAGTTCCCATTTCGCAGGAAAGAATCGGAGAGCTGCGGAATCCAAGGCTACCGGAAGAGCCAGGCTATCCCAAGTCCTATCAGCAGTATGCCGGAAACCGGCTCTGCCCCACAGCCCGCCAACTGGAAAGCGCGGCAGCCTCCCAGGCGGTTGCCTGAAGCCAGAAACAGCACAGAACAGACAAACGTTGCGATGGCGGCGGGGGCCAGGGCAAGGCCTGCCAGGCTGGCGCTTAATCCCGCGCTCAGGTTGTTCAGGGAAAGCGTCAGGCTTAGGGCAAATACCTCTGACAGCCGCAGCGCCGGGGCAGGCCCTGCCGGCTCCTGTTTCCCATAATCCATCGGAGGCTTGGGAGGCGCTGCCCTGCTGCTTCGAAGGAACGAGGCCACCCACTTCACGATGTAGTACAGCCCCAGGAGGATCAACACCAGGCTTCCCCCATATGCGCCCACCGCCTCCGGCAGAAGTACCGCCAGCCGATGCCCCAGCCCTACGGAAAGGCAGGTCCCCACAAGGGTGACCAGGCTGATCGTCAGGTTCTGCCAGAGCCTGATGCGCACTTTGCGGAGCCCATAGCCAATCCCTACCAGCAGCGCGTCCAGGCTTGCCGAAATCCCAAACAGGAGAGGAGCGATAAGCATAAAGAATCTCCTGCCTTATTTAGTTTCTATTTACTATATTCGACACAGGAACCGGTTGTGCGCTCTATCGCCTTTCAAGAAATCGCCTCTTCTATCAGCTGTACGATTCTCCTGACAGAGTCCATCTGTCCGCTGTCGTTCATGGCATCGCGGAAGGTCTGCCTGGAGAAATAGAGCTCATGTACCTTATCCACCAACAGCTCTGTCGTCAAATCCTCCTCGTTGATTACAATGGAGAAGCCCTGGGCCTCAAAAGACTTGGCATTGAGCAGCTGGTCGCCCCTGCTGCTGGAGGCGGGAAGCGGTATCAGGATGTTCGGTTTCTTCAGGGCCAGCAGCTCGCAGATAGCGTTCGCGCCGGCTCTGGAAATTACCACATCCGCTATGGCGAAGAGATCCTTCAGCTCGGCCTTGATATACTCGAACTGCTTATAACCGGGCGTATTCAGGAGCAGATTGTCGATTTTATCCTTGCCGCACAGGTGGACTACCTGAAAGTCCCCCAGCAGGCTGGGCAGCGCGGCGCGAACCGCCTTGTTCACGTTGGCGGCCCCCAGGCTTCCCCCAATCACCATGATAACAGGCGTATTGGCATTGAATCCGCACAAGTCCAGGCCGGCCACCTTATTGCCCTGAGCCAGCTCCGCCCGAATCGGAGATCCTGTCAGCACCGCCTTTTCCTCAGGCAGCAGCTTCAAAGTCTCCGGGAAGTTGCAGCACACCTTCCTGGCCACTGGAACACATATCTTGTTGGCAAGCCCCGGCGTCATGTCGGATTCATGGATGATGCACGGAATGCCCAGGGATGCCGCGGCACGGACTACAGGGACAGCGACGAAGCCGCCCTTGGAAAAGACTACATCCGGACGGTACTCCTTCAGGAACTTCCTCGCCTCCGAGAAACCTTTTATGACCCGAAAGGGATCCGTCAGATTCTTAAAATCCAGATACCGACGGAATTTACCGGTGGAGATGCCCACATACGGCAAGTCAAAATCCCCGATGAGCCTCTTCTCAATGCCGTCGTAGGACCCCATGTAAGCGATTTCATACCCCGCTTCCTTCAAAGAGGGAAGCAATGCAATATTGGGGGTAACGTGCCCCGCGCTGCCCCCGCCTGTCAAAACGATTTTTTTCATAAACAAAGCCTTTCAGATGCAAGATTAAATCATTTCTTCAAGAGCCTGGGCCAGCTGGTCAGGGCATGAAGTAGCCTTTGCGCCGCAGCGGATGCCTTTCAGACGGGCAATAGCCTCCTGGGGCTTCATCCCCTTTACCAAAGCGCTCACACCCTGGAGATTGCCATGACAGCCGCCGGTGAACTTTACAGAATCGATAAGGCCGTCCTTCAATTCGATGTCAATCTGCTGCGAGCAGGTCCCATGTGTCTTGTACTTTAATGAATCCATCCTTTTCCTCTCCTTTGTTTTCATTATTAAGGTACATTTTAACAGATTTTCCCTTATTCTGCAATCGCTTTTTCCTGTCGCCGCTCCTGTTTTCCTGTCAGAAAAGCCGGGAAAAATGCGATGGAAAAATCTGTAAACTTGCACCCCCTTGCGTTATACTGAAAGCATAGAAGGCTTGTCCGTCATTCTATCGCAAAACGGAGAGGAGGCGTATTATGTTTCGCGTATTTCAGGAAGAAAGGCTGATAACAATCAGTATGTTTACCTGTCTGGGCATCAGCATCATCCTTCGGATATTTTTAGGACTGCTGTACCGGAATATGATAAAGGAGACCGACAACATGGCCTCCACGAGGAACAGGCTGCTGCGGCAGTGCAAGACGAAATTCGCCAGCTGCTATGAGCTGAGCGGCGGTGTGGCGAACATTCCCGTATTTGTGGACAAGTTCCTGAACCGGATGTCGCTGGGCCATCTGTCCTTTGACACCCTCTATCACCTGTCCGGCCAGATGATGCTCCTGTCTGTGGTCTGCTCCGGTGTGGGCGTGTGCAAGTGCATCCTGGCAGGACGGACTCTGGGGGACGTGCTGCCCTTCTACATAGCCAGCTTTTTCGGGCTATACGCTTATTTCAGCATCTCCACGGTGGTAGATGTCAACGGGAAGAAACGGGTGTTGAAAGTGAATCTGGTGGATTATCTGGAGAACCACCTGTCGCCGCGCATCGATGTCACCAGGCAGGATATCGAAATGCTTTACGGGGAATCCATCTTCGAGGAAAAAAGAGGAAACCGTACCGCGGGCAGCAGAGGAAAGCGGCGCCGGAGCGGACGCGGCGCTGCCATCAGGCCATCAGAGCAGCGCACGCTGGAGCTGATGCCCATCGGCAACCGGATGGCCGCAGGCGGGGAGGATCTGACGGACATGGACACGCCCCCATCTCCCATCCCGCAGATGCCCCCCATCCCGCCTCAGTCCGAAAGCCCTGATACGCCCGGTTTCGCCGCGGCAGATGATTCCGCCCTGGCGGACACTTCCGCTATGGTCACGGAGGAAGAGCTGGAAGCGCTGCTGAAGGAATTTCTGACTTCCTAAGGAATTGTCAAAAAATTATTTTTGACAATTCCTAGGAGGAAGGAATCCGGAAATTCCGGAAAATTTCCCAGATTGTCTTGAAATTGCCTATTATCTTTGCTACACTGGAATGGACAGAATCCTGTCAGGGGCTTTCCGTACGGTATAGTATGGCGGCTGGTTTTCAGCCGCCGTTTTTATGATATATGGCATTTTGCAGAAAGGGCATTATAAAGATGAAGATCGTGATATTGGAACGAAGCAGCATAGGCGCGGACGTGTCCGTGGACTGCATCAGGGAACTGGGCGAGACGACCGTTTATGACAACACTGTCACTTTAGAGGAGGTCCGGGAACGGGTAAAGGACGCGGACATCGTCATCGCCAACAAATCCCCCCTGCGCCGGGAGACGCTGGAGGACGCGCCGAAGGTCAAGCTGATCTGCGAGTTCGCCACAGGCTTCGACAACTGCGACCTGGATTACTGCAGCTCACGGGGCATCCGGGTGTCAAATGTGCGGGACTACTGCACAGCCATGGTGGCCCAGCACACTTTTGCCATGGCCCTGTCTTTAAGCCAGAAGCTGTTCCACTATGACGCCTACGTGAAATCCGGGGCCTACAGCGCCCAGGACCGCTTCTCCAATTTCGACCTGCCCTTCTGCGAACTGGAGGGCAAGACCTGGGGCATCGTAGGTCTGGGCAACATTGGCAGGCGGGTGGCGAGAATCGCACAGGCCTTTGGCTGCAGCGTAGTCTTCCATTCCATCACCGGAAAAAATTCATGCGGGGAATATCCGCAGCTGGATAAGGACACACTGCTTGCAAAGAGCGATTTCCTTTCCCTCCATTGTCCTCTAAGCGATCTGTCCCGAAACTTCATCGATGCGGAAGCGCTGCGGAAGATGAAGCGAACCGCAGTGCTGATAAACGTGGCCAGAGGGCCGGTAGTGAACAATGCCGATCTGTACGAAGCTTTGGAGGCGGGCGAGATAGCCGCCGCTGGCCTGGACGTGCTGGAAAAGGAGCCTCTGGCGCCTGACAATCCCTTAAGCCGCTTCAAGGACAGCAACCGTCTGATCATCACGCCCCATCTGGCTTGGGCCAGCGTGGAAGCCCGCAGGCGCTGCGTAGAGGAGGCTTACCGGAACATCGACGCCTTTTTGCGCGGGGAAGACAGAAATATTGTCAATCCTTGACAATTCTTAGAAACCATAGTAATGTGAAGAAAGGCGGTTCGCCGAAATCCGACAGTAGGAGAAAACCAATGATAGAAAAATGCAAGGCACTGTACAGACAATATGAAGAGATCATCGTCTACCTGATCGTAGGCTTCCTGACCACCGTGGTATCCTGGGCCGCGAAGTTCATCGCCAACGCCCTGCTGTTCCACAACACCATGTACCCCACCCCCTTCGAGAACACGGTGCTCAGCACCGTCAACTGGGTGACAGGGGTCATATTCGCCTTCTTCACCAACCGCAGGTTCGTGTTCAAGAGCAGGGAGCCCATGCGGAAGGAAGCGCCGAAATTCGTGCTCTCCAGGGTGGCTACATGGATTCTGGACATCGTGGTGATGCAGTTCCTCACCGCCGCGGGCATCAACCTGGTGGCGGCCAGCGTGATTTCCGCCGTGCTGGTGGTCATCGCCAACTATATCTTCAGCAAGCTGTTCGTCTTCCGCAAAAAGAAGCCGGACTGAGTCCGGCATGCTTTTTCCTGTCCGCAAAGGACTTCCGCTCAGGGCAGAAGTCCTTTTATCATTTCCTTCACCAGCGCCGCGGAATGCTTCGCCGCCGCTGTCTCAAAGGTGGGATAGTCCATCTCGGCGCTGTCGTCCGCCTTGTCCGAGATGGCCCGGATGATGACGAAGGGCAGGCTGTTGAGATAAGCGCCATGGGCGATGGAGGCCCCCTCCATCTCTGTGCAGTCCCCCTGGAACTGGGCTATCAGCCGCTCCTTCACCTCTTTGCTGGAGATGAACTGGTCGCCGCTGACCACCCGGCCGAACATGACATGGATGTCAGGATTGGCCTTCTCGCAGGCCTCCCTGGCCAGCTCCATCATGCGCTCGTCCGCCTTGAATTCCCGGAAGCCCATCTGGGGCACCTCACCGGGCTGGTAGCCGAAAATCGTGGCGTCCATGTCGTGGTGCAGGACGTCCCGGGATATGAGGATGTCGCCGATGTCCAGCTTCGCGTTCAGGGAGCCCGCCACGCCGGTATTGATCACATGGGACACCTGAAACACGTCCGCCAGAATCTGCACGCACAGCGCCGCGTTCACCTTGCCGATGCCGCTGCGGACGACAACTACGGGTACGTTGCTCAGCGTGCCCTTGAAGAAGTCCATCCCGGCCTTCTTTATCACCGATTCCACGGCCATTTCCTTCTTAAGCTGTTCTACCTCCAGCTCCATCGCTCCTATGATGCCTATCTTCGTCATATTATGTTCTCCTTATCTAAACGCAATCCTTTCATTTCAATCCGGATAAATCAGCCGATTGTCGTCAATCCCGCAGAGCACATTGTCCAGATACCTCTTGGCCAGGAGGTTCGCCATGGGCAGATTCATGTCCAGGTAGTTGCCGCAGTCCTTCGCGGAAGCCCCGGGCACTTCGCCCCGGAAATCCCGAATAAACTCGTACATCTCTGTAATCAGGGGCAGGATGTCCCGTGAGCTGTAGTCCCCGGCCAGCAGCAGGTAGAAGCCGGTGCGGCATCCCATAGGGCCGAAGTAGATAGTCTTCGGACCGTATTCCGGATGGTTGCGCAGGAACGTGGCCCCCAGGTGCTCGATGGTGTGCACCTCCGCCGTGTTCATGACAGGCTCCTCGTTGGGGCTGGTCATGCGCAGGTCGAAGGTGGTGACGGCCTCCGCGCCTATGGTATCCTTGCGGGATACATAGACACCGGGTTTCAGCTTGATGTGATCGATGGTGAAGCTCGCTATCTTTTCCATGTCAGGTGTTTCCTCTCTTTTATTGTATTTATCCGCTGATGCTCTGTTTCTTTCACTTGCCCCTCGCTATGCAAAAAGTCCCCCACCTTACGGCGAAGGACTGAAAATATTCAGTTGCAGGACAGTCATTCCTTGATTTCGTCGATGTCTGTAAGATTCACGCCAGAAACATTCAACAATGCTCTTATTGTCAAATATTCTTTCTTAAGCTTTGCATATGTCTCAGTTGCGTTTTCTTTTCTGCTGATAACATATACTCTTGAATCTTCTTGAAATCATCAAGGGCCTGTTTTGTTACTGCAATACCTGACGGCATATAACCACCTCCCATTTGACATATTGCTTCCAGTGCTTATCTGATGCTTTCATTATAACAGCCCTTGTGCAAAGTGTAAAGCTACTTTATAGGGATGACGGCAGAATCTCTCGCATGATGACAACTAAAAAGCAGGTGATGGGAATCGAACCCACATATCCAGCTTGGAAGGCTGGTGTTCTACCACTGAACTACACCTGCATAAAAATGACCTATTCAATTCATTTCAGCCGGAACGGAACTGTCCCTCCGCCACAACACTGATTATTTTACACGGAAAAAGGCTCTTTGTCAATACCTTTGGATGATTTTTTTATATTTTTCTAACACCATTTTTCTAACACTTCATTCTTAGGTTGACAGCAAAAGCCTTAAACTCCGCCAGAAGCTTAAGGCCCTGCTGTTTTTCCCTCATTGTCCGAGAAGCAGCAAATCTATGATATCATCCGTCCATTCTCCAACTTATAGATAGTATCACATAAATACTCGATGTCCTCGCTGTTATGGCTAGCAAGAAGGATAATCTTCCCCTTTTTCTTCTCCGCCAGCAGCAGCTCCCTTACCTCCTTTACCCCCTGTCTATCCAGGCCATTCATCGGCTCGTCCATAATCAGAATGGGCATTTCCTCCATCAATACCTGCGCAATGGACAGGCGCTGCTTCATGCCAAGGGAATACTTCGCCACTTTCTTCCTGCTGTCATAATCCAGCTTCACTGTGGCCATGATATCCTTTATCCTCTGAGAGTCCTTTCTATGCCGGAGCCCATAGAGGAATTCCAGGTTCCTCCGCCCGCTGTATTCTCCGATAAAGGCCGGCTCCTCGATGGTAAAGGCAATGTTGTGGGGCATGTCCTCTCCAATGCCAACCGTTTTTCCATTAATCAGGATTTCTCCTTCCGTGACTGCATAAAAGCCGCAGATACATTTGAACAATACTGTCTTGCCGGAACCATTGTGTCCCACAAATCCGGTAATGCTGCCGCCGTAGGCCTCGAAAGAGATATGTTCCAGGGCAATGCCCTCCTTGAACTTTTTTGACGCATCCATCACTTTTAAACTGCATTCCTGCATGGTGCAACCTCCTATAGTTCCGCATCCGACATTTTCGAGCGGATGCCGCCTGGATTTATATTCTTACCATGGTTTCTTAGCCGGACTGTTATTCTCCTGTGTGCGCTCCACCCTGCGTCTGGCCATGACTAGTCCGAAAAAAGTCAGCAAAAGCAGTATTGCCACAATATAGCCAGGCTTCGGCTGCCCCGGCTCCAACATGCTGTAATGGTATTCCAGTTGTATCCAGTTCGCTGGGGAATAGGGGAGCAGCCTTTTCATCCGCACTGCAGCCACGCCCAGAAAAATCATAAAACTGCCAGCCGCAGCACCTGCAGCCCGGGAATAAAGATTCAGCCAAAAGACCAGTCCCCCCAGCATCCCCAGCAAAAGCCCCATGATGATAAACACGAGGAAATTCGCCTCTAGGGGCGCATAGTTGGCGAGTATCCGATAGGGAGCTTTAATATATATATCCACCCCGACAGCAGCGCTGATATCAGATAATGCCCCCCAGCCTTTCCCCCAGCTACCACTCCACTCCATGACCCCACAAAGGAGCAGATTCTGGAGCACAACCAAAAGGACAGTGTAAAGCCACCCAAAGCTGACCAAGTAAAGTCCCTGGGCCACTGCCCACCGGGCTATCCCCATCCGTGCTATGGAGTATCGTTCCCTCACTCTGTCCAGCGGAAAATTCGAAACAGCATAGACATAAATAAGCAAAAAACTCAGCACTACATACTTGTTTGTCCACAAAAGCGCAAATCCCCATTGGCTCACTCTGGCACCTGTATCATAGCAATAACTCCTCAAACCTACGAGAAAGGCATCCATAGTCAGCGCCGTCAGAACCAGCACGGAAAGCATCCTTCCGGAAAGCAGGTGCCTACGGAACAGGTGGCGGTAATATCCCCATATGCTACACATGATACATCTTCCTCCTCATAGCCCAAATCGTTGCACGCAACAAAAGCAGAAACAAAGCCGCCGCCACAAACAGCGCATACACAAAATTCCATATATCCCTTTCCCATACCCTTGTAACACCGTCAAATATACAGGTAAGGTTTAAAAAATCGGCATTCATTATATTCCGGAAATGAAATGTTACGACATAGAACACACCTATGGGGATACTGAACATCACAGACAGATTCGGAATCCAAATGGACACCAGCATCACCACCTGGCACAGCACACCGCAGTAGAGCGCCATCTGCAGGGAGGCCAGTAGAAAGAACAGCGCATACCATCCCTTTGCGACAATATCCTCATACAATATGACATCCTTCAGCGCCTCCATCGTCTGTGGCGGGCAGATAGGGTATCTGGCAGAATAAAGAGCCACAAATATCAGTTTTCCCAGCAGAAACGCCGCCACCGAGGAAGCCACTGCCGTCACAGATTTGGAAAAAACATATTGCCCCATATCTGCGCGCCCCAGCACATTGCGGATATTCCCGTGGAGAAAGTCCGCGTAAAAACAGGCGGAATAAGGTAGCACCCCCGCAATCAGGGCCAGGAAGACGATGCTCTTGCTATGCATGTACACAAATATATGAACCGCCGGGCTGTGATAGCCGCAAAACAACATGGCAAAATAACACACCGTTACCCCCATGATTACGCTCACGGCAAACCTTCCAGAAAGAAATGCCCTGCCGCAGTCAATCCTAAGCATCCTCCCGATGCCGCTATTCTTTACAGCTCCCATAATTCATCTCCTGTCACGGCATCCATCATCATGGCAAAAGGCATATTGGCGCCTCCGTCCTCGTATGTCTTCGTCCCATAGAAAATCCATATCGGCGCCATCCGATACTTCCCGCCTCCTTCGTCCACGCCGATTACCCGTAGCCCAATATCTGTAATCTCAATAGCATAAGTCTCCCCTGCCGCCTCCGTAATCTGCCCATACCGTCCGATAACCTTATCAAAATCCAAAAGCGGTTCCTGCTCCTGGCCATACCGAACGTCATAGACCTCCGTCATATCCATCTGCAAAATCCTTTCTTTGTTCAGAACAAGGGTGTGACTCCCTTGGTTTAGGATATCTCCATAAGACTGCAGCATGTATCCATGTGCCACCGGAATCCCATTGCACAACTGCCAGACTCTGCAATAGTAGCTGTCATCGTCCGCACTCCACGCATAGTCCGGCTTTGTCCATGTCCCATCCGCGTGCAGCTCAAGCGCTTCCTGCTCCATGGTGTCATGGTCAAGGGTACTGTGCACAATGCGGAATCCGCTGTCTGTGCCGTAAGATTGGAACACTTCTTTAATCCGCTGGTCACAGTCCGCCAGCTGGAAATCCGGCAGTTCCGCCTCCAGAGCATAACGCTCCTTATTGCAATCATCCGTGGGCTGGTCGCGATAGGCCATCCGGATATAGTCCGCCGTCCGGCATCGCATAAAAAACTCCTGATACATCCTGGAAAAGCTCAGGCACATTTCATCTTCTCCCAGATACTGCCTGATGTTATCATACTCCTCACCCTCATAAGGGTGATAGCGTTCCTCTAACAAGGCCAGTATGGATGCCTCCGGCACATCCGCTATGCGAGCAGACGCCTTTCGGAAGCCTTCCTTCCTGATGATGTCCGGCGCATCAATGGCTGCATCTATCCGGTTCCTGGCGTTTATATCTCCTTTATACTTATAAGGAATGTCCATTCCGCAGAAGGCCTTCTCAGCAGAAACGTTCTGCGCGGAAACCTCTCCTGCTTCTTTGACTTCCTCGTGCCTCCCTGCAAAAAGGCCTCTGTCCATCGATATCACAAAGAAGATTACCAGAACCAGGCAGGTCGGCATTCCGTAATGTTTCACCCTTTTTTTCATTGCTGCTTTTTCCCTTCACATCGCGTTATTTCATTGTCCCTTTATCTGTTGTAAAAAGATTCTGTTTCAGAGCTGTACGTTCACATATGTTTGGAACAAGATGATTGTATAATATTTTTCTTCCTATTTGCTCATATGACCTTAATGTCTTTATTTTTGACCTTCAAATTGTGTTGCAGCCTTACCCTCATGCATGACCTCATATGTGGTTTCTGTTCGTCAGACCAGAGATTTGCCCGCAGGTTAGTATGTTCCCCACATCCGGCTTCCTTCAGATTCCACCTCACGATAGACACCCTTGCCTTCGGCTATATCCTTCCCACTACCGGGCGGATTCGGGACTTACACCCGTTGGAAACGTGCGCCGCCGGGCGCACAACAAAAGAAGGCTGTCGAATACACGACATCCTTCCTTCTAAATCCAATATCTATTAGTCAGCGCTCTCTCCTACACATTAATGACGACATCTACGCAGAATTCTCCATCCGGTATTTTATACTCTATGCTCCCCTGATACCGCCGCACCACATCTTCTATGCTCTGCGTTCCCCACCCATGATTCTGCTTGTCCCGCTTACGGGTCATGAACCGTCCGTTCTCTCTTCTGGGCATCTCGCAGCAATCATTCCACACCTGAATCAGCAGCATGCCCTGAATCTTCTTGACAGCCACACGAATCTCCTTTTGAGAGGCCTCTAAAGCATTTTCCATCAGATTGGCAAAAAGGACACATAAATCCCTTGTCTCCACCTCCATGTCCTGGGGCAGAATCTGTGTTTCCATCAACACCGTAATCCCCTTTTCCTCTGCCTTTCTCTCCAATTCGCTCAGTATCACATCTATCATATCAATTCCGGTTCTCTTCTTTATAGGTCGGGGCTTTCCCACACCTGTCAGGTTTTCAATATATTTTTTCGCCTGCGTGTCTTCTCCATCTTCCAGCATATGATGCACTGCATTTAAATGATGGTTCATATCATGATACAGCTTTGCATTGGAGGCATAAAAGTCCCGGACCTGCATATATTTATTCTCGAGCATCCTGTTCTGGGTCTCCAGCATTTGCATCTGAACCTGCATCTGTCTATTTTTAGCAACATAATAACCTAAGCCGATTCCTGCTGACACAGCCGCCATAAAAATATACCAGATTATACTTATGGCAATACTAAAGCTGCTCAACATCTGCTGAAGCACAAATGTAAAGCCAAACCACCATACCGCTGACACATATGCCAAATACTTGATAGAGGACGGCTGCTCCTTTTTCTTTTTGAGACAAAAATACAAGGCATAGCATATCCCAAACCAAATCGGTCCTATTATCATCTGATAAATAATACGAATCCACCCCTGTTCCGCAGTAGTCTGACGAATCAGCTCTTCCCCTCCGATTATACCTGTCAGCGATACTTCCGTTACTCCTACCGCAGTGAGAAGCACTATATAGCCCCCTATAACGGCTACGGCATTCACAAAATCGCACTTCCAAAAAATAAGCGTAAATGCTATGCTTATTCCCAATATAGCCAGAACCGTATACGGCGATACCAGCACAAATTGATTTAAAAGAAAAATAGCCAATACTTCAATTGCCATCATTGTCCCTGGAAGTAGGCATTTCCTCCTTCCCAGTTCACCAGTCCATTTCCTCCTCTCATAGAGCATATCCACCAGCCGCCACATCCAGAAAGATTCATTGAAGGTCCAGACGATATCCACTATGTTCGCCAGCAACAAGGTCATCTCAGTCCCTCCCTGCTTACCCAGTATCTCCTCAGTCTGTCCTTCATTTCTCCAATCTTTTCCCTGCCTGCCCCCAACTGCGTCCCATCCCCCAGGATGATGCCATCTCCTGTAATCCTGAGAATTTGCGCCAGATTCACGATACACCCCCGATCCACCCACGCAAAGTCTTCCTCCGGCAGCTCCTTATACACCTGTCTCAATGTCTTGCGAACTTTTGTATGCTCCTTATTCGACTTTTCGATATAAGCATATTTTTCTCGATGCCAGATATAGGTAATGCTTTTCAAAGGTATCTTCTCCAATACCTTCTGGTTTTCAGCAATATAGAATTTTCCCTCCCTTTCCAATGCCAGTCCAAGGGCATCCTCCACCGCTGCCGGCAGCATCTTCCCTGCATCCCTTTTGGGGATAAAGCGGTATGGCTGTACTTCAAAGGACTTATACACATACTGTTCATAAGATGAGACAAAGATAGTGATTGCATCCGGAAGATACTTTTTGACCTTACTGGTTAATTCTATCCCGTTCAGCTCCGACATCTCTATATCTAGCAGAAGAATATCGTAATGCCTTCCTTCTTCCACCTCGTAAAAAAGGGCTCTGCCGTCACAGAACACCTCATTCCTACAGATGGTTTTCTTTTTTCTACAGCACTTTTCCACCAGCCTACCGACCCTCTCGGCTTCCTTCACATCATCGTCACAGATAGCAATACATATCATATCTCTTCCCCTTATATATCTTTCCACTACCTGGAGGCTCTTTTATTCCTCGAACCTATAAATCCGTTTCCTCTCCAGATCCAAGAGCCATGCCCCCTCCCATAAAATCTGCACCCTTGTATGCCATGTCTGACCCGGTGCACAATATCCTCGGTTATCCATCCGACGTTCTTTTCCCTCTCAGCGCTCCTGGGCCATCTTCCCAATGCTTCCCCTACCTGGGATGCATTGGGCTTCAGGCATCGCTCCATCTCGCTATAGGCCTTTGCTGTCTGGCAAGCGGCTTCCCCGCAGATGGCATCCCCTGTCCTGTGGTAGCAGTCAGTCAACCAATCAACGGTTTCCCGTATTAACTCATCCGGTGAACCGCCTGCTATTCCATTCCGAGCGATTCCTCTATACCCTTCAAAAAGCCTTCCGGGCAATTATACATCACAATGAAACTATTGGGAGAAATCAACCCTGAAAACCGCATATCTGACCTTAAACAGAAAGGAAAGATTCCCTAACGGTAATACTGCAGCAACAGCTTCACCACGCGGCTGTAGCTCACCGCGCCGTCGGAGATGCCATGTATCTTCAGGTTGGTATCGATGAACACGTCCGCGGCCTTGTCCACCACCTCTGTGTCGATCAGGGCCTTCCCGTCGATCCGGTCCCACTCCTCCTGCACCACGAACACATTGTCCTCCCAGACCCGGGCCTCCACCTCCACCGGGGCGATCCGCTCTATGGCCTCCTCGTAGGCGGCGCGGTCCTCCCTCCTCGCCTTGTAGATGTCATTGCGCAGGTACACCAATACACTGAGATATCCCGCGTACTGGAAAAAGGCGTCCTCCGATTCCACGCAGGCCAGATAGCCGATGAAATTTGCCTCGTCCTCATAGATATACCCCCGCAGATGGGCCAGCTCATGGCACATGGTGGAGGGGAAATTCAGGATGTGCATCACATCGTTGTAATTGGCCTCCATGGAGAAGGGAAAATAGTACCCCTGCATATGCTGCTGGCACATAAAGTCCGAGGCCAACAGCGCCTTGGGCCGGGGATAATAGCCCTTCAGCCGGGGATATTCCTCCCCCAGCCGCGCCATCAGCTCCCTGGACATGTCCTCCATGTCCAGCAGCTCCCCGTCCCTCCCCAGGCTCCCCGGGTACAGTGCCATGCCGTCCTCGTCCCGCAGCATCTCTCCGCTTAAGCGGTTGCACTGTTCCGCCACCATGTTATAGACCCCGATCAGCTCCTCCAGCGCGTACACATTGTCGTCCTCGCCGAAATACTGCTCCGAAAAGGTGGAGGCATGGTACAGGATGAAGCAGTTCAGCGTCATGACCAGGCAGACAATCAGCAATGTCCATACGAAAAACCGATAATATGCGATGCTGATCTTCCGATAGATTCTCAGCCCCGCACTGGAAATATAAGCAGCCGCTTTATGTCTTCTGCCCAACAGATGCCCCACTGCCGAAATACCGCCGATTCCCGCCCAGCCGATGCCGAACAGCGCAGCCAGCCCCAGCGCCACCAGCCCGGCCACAATCATCCACTCCCCCACCGAGAAAGGGAACAGTCCGGTCAGACGGCCATAGGTGCCCACCCAGACAGGGAAGACATGGGCGATATACCAATCCGAAAAGGCAGCGCTGTTCCATGCCGCCACATTCAGCAGGACCGCCAGAACCGCAATCCCCAGATATATCAGCCTGTCCCTGCGAATCCGCTTTCTTCTGTCCATTCCCTTCCCCCCTGCACCCGCTCTCCTATCCTCCTCCGGTTCCGCCGAAAGAAAAAGATGAACACCGTCACATGTTCATCTTTTTCCAGGCATGGCCATAAAGCTGCCTATTTTATGACCATATCCTTCCACCCGTCAGACGGTACAATCGAGATATACGTCTTTCCCGTGTTCAGCTTAATCTCCTCGCTTGTCCCCTTTTTGTAAAATTTCGTAGGGGAAGTATCCGATTCCTTATACCAGGTCACTTCTATCGCTTTCCCGTTTGTAATATAATATCCGCTCCGTCCTGTGGTGTCGATGACATTGTAGACCAAGTAGCCCTCGCCCAGGTCGGCGAACGTACAGTCCTGAATCAGAAGGTTCTTAAAGCTCAGTTGGGCATTATCATGCTGCGGGTCAAGATGGGCCTGACCATACTCATAATAATCATATGTCCCTGTGGCCTCATTGTATTTCAGCGTGGAGCCATTGTGCTTGAAGGGAAGCTGAATCTCTGTACAGTCGATGGCCCCTGCCTCGTCGGACAGGTCGATTTCATCGCTGGAAAACGTAAAATGCTTCCCGGGATAATGTTCATTGTATTCGGTGCTGTAGTTCGAGCTCTTGAAATTCCTTTCCAAATCCCCCGGCAGGATATATTCCGTAAACTCCGTGGCCTTACCATTATCCACCCGGGAAAAGGTTCCGGTGAAGTTGTCGCAGTAGGCCTTCTCCTTTATCAGGTCAAGCGCAAAGTAAGGCCCCCCGTCATGGCAGAGCACGGCGTTCCACTCTCCCACCAGGTAGACGTTCGTGGACCTGGTGCTCCGTATGCTTCCCAGCTGCTGGATTTTGCCCCAGTCCTTTACAAGCACCATGAACCGCGTAATCCTGTCGTTCTTCGTGCTGTTCATGAGCTCGTAGATAACGTCTGCTTCCGTCAGGCCATAATGGGGGAGCGCTATCTTTTCGTTGTCTACCATGACCGCTATGGGACGCTGGTCTTTCAGCTCCTCGTCAATCCACTCATTCGTGAGCTCGCTTCGATACATGCCCTCGCGGGTCTCTTCCGGTTCCGCTTCCGCTTCCTCACCCGGTTCTTCGGTGGCTTCAGGGCTGGGTTCCGGCGTCTCATCCACCACTACCGGTTCCAATGTCTGTACCGGATCGTCCTCCTTCCCCCCATCGTTGCCTCCGCAGCCAACCAGTATGATAGCCGCTGCCAAAATTGCTGCCAGTACTTTCTTTTTCATGGAAATCTCTTTTCCTTTCTTTTATGTTTTTTTATATTTTATCCCCAAATACTGCAGTTTGTCCATTTATTCTTCAGGATTCTAAACGATTATTATGAATTTCACTTTTTTTCGTCCATAAATGCACGAGAACCCGTCGCTCCCGTCTGTCCCTGATATTTTCCCCGGTAGGGATGCAGCGCGGCATCGTCCATCTCGGCGAACACCAGCTGCCCCACCCTGCGCCCGGCCTTCAGCTCAATGGCGCAGCGGTTGGCGTTGAACAGCTCCAGCGTTATCTCTCCCCGAAAGCCCGGATCCACCCATCCGGCGTTCTGGATGAACAGCCCCATACGCCCCAGGGAGCTGCGCCCCTCTACAAAGGCCGTCAGATTGTCGGGCAGCTCTATGTATTCCATGGTGGTGGCCAGGACGAACTGGCCGGGCAGGAGCACATAGGTATCCGTCTCCATGGTACGGTATTGAATCTCATTCTCCAGGTCGATGACACCTCTGGGCAGATCCTCAATGATGCTGAACATGTTCCCCAGCCGGATATCCACGCTGGCGGGCTGTATCTGCCCCTCCTCCAGGGGCGACATGGACAGCGTCCCCTCCCGGAGCATCCTCATGATTGTCTTGTCCGATAGTACCATCCTGTCCTCTCCCCTGTCATCGGTATCCGGTGGCTGCCAGATTGTCATAGCTTTGCTTCAGGCAGCCAAAGGGGCTCCCCTGACAGATGTCCTGCTCCACCAGCAGATACTTGCAGCTGGTTCCTTCCAGCTTGTTCAGGATGGCCTGGAAATTCAGATTTCCCTCCATCACTGGCGCCATCACAGGTCCCTCCGCGCTCATAGCCATATCCTTCAGGTGCACGCAAGGAATCCTGTCCGCCAATCGCTCAATCCACTGGCAGACATCCGCCCCGGCAGCCTGCACCCAGTAAGTGTCCAGCGTAAACCCAAGCTCCTGGGGCCCGAACCACTCACATAGATACTCCAAAATGCGCTTCTCCCCATCGGCGCCTTCCGCCTTCACCTTGCGGAATTCGAAATTGTGGTTGTGGTACATCAGAAGCTTCCCGGCATCCGCGATTTTTTTCGACGGCTCCCGGAAATCCTCCGCGAAATGTGCCAGCCATTCCGGCGCGCGGTATCTGTCCGGCATGGCCCCTATGCCTATGTACCTGCATCCCATGATATCATGCTCCGCAATCAGCTTCTCCGTGTCATAGAGGATGCGGTTCACATCGCTGTGGGTCAGTACGATCTCCAGCCCGTTCTCATCGCAGATTTCCCGGATGCGCTCCGGGCGGATATCCTTTCCCACTGCGGAAATCTGTACCGTCTTGTAGCCTATCTGTGCAATCCGCTTCATGCTGCGCGCGAAATCCTTTTCATTCTGCGTGTATGCACGTATGGTGTAGAGCTGTGCCCCTGTCTTCATATCCTCACGTCCTCCTGCTCTCCATTCTCTCGATGCCCGTCTGCTGTCCCCGGGCCCGCCTTTCCAGGCTCCTGACCGACCTCCTGTCGGACATCCGCTGTTCTTATTGTAATCTGTCACGCCTGTGAAATCAATAGAATTTTATTGATTTTAACCCTTGACTTTTCAAAACAGACGTGATATCATACTTGAAATTTCAGATTACTGTGCTTGAAACAGACGAAAGCAGGAGAATTCATCATGTTTGCATACAATTGTGTATCTTATGTACTGATTATGCTGCCCGTGCAGATTTTTCACTTTACGGTCACGACCTGATTCCGGTGGACATCCGGAAGAGCGCATGGCCGAAAAGACGGAAAGTCTTGTTTGGCTATGCGGTAATCAGAACAGGAGCCGCTAGCGTATACTCGAAGATGTATATGGCAGAGCGGTTCCTTTTTTTATACACGAATTTATCATACAGGAAATCCATATAAACGGCATTTAATTCCTGCCAGCCACATAGCACAGCCAGTCATGCCGTTTATCCGGTTTTGGGCAAGATTTTATCGCTACATATATACATTCACAGAGGGAGGAGAAGACATGAATGTAATCGAAGCAGAGAACCTGGCGAAGACTTTTCGGGTCAGGCAGAAGGAAAAGGGCATGAAGGGGAGCCTCCAGGCAATCCTGCGCCCCAGGATCAAAGAGGTGCAGGCGGTGGACGGCATCTCCTTCTCCGTGGAGGCGGGCGAGATGCTTGCCTTCATCGGCCCCAACGGCGCGGGGAAGAGCACCACCATCAAAATGCTCACGGGCATCCTCTATCCCGACGGCGGCCGTGCCAGAGTGCTGGACATCGATCCCGCGAAGCAGCGCAGGCGCCTGGCCTATGAAATCGGCACGGTGTTCGGCCAGAAGGAGCAGCTCTGGACCCACCTGACGCCCTACGACAATTTCCGCTTCTTCGGGGCGATCTACGATTCTCCCGACAGGGAGACGGAGAGCCGCATAAGGGAGCTTGCGGACACCTTTGAGCTGGGTTCCTTCCTGAACACCCCGGTGAGGAACCTGTCCCTGGGCCAGAGAATCCGCTGCGAGATCGTGGCCTCCCTGATCCACAGGCCCAGGGTGCTGTTCCTGGACGAGCCCACCATCGGCCTGGATCCCGTGGTGAAGGAGAACATCCGGGCCCTAATCCGGCAGATGAACCGGGAGCTTGGCACCACCATCTTCCTCACCAGCCATGACGTGGGGGACATCGAGAAGCTCTGTAGGCGCATCATCATCGTGAACAGCGGCCGGATCGTGCTGGACGACTCCATGGAGCATCTGAAGAACCATTACCTGGACCGGAAAATCGTGGAGGCCAAGCTCCGGGAGGAGGCCCCCCTGCCCGCCGCGGAGGGCATCACCCTCCTGAAGCAGAAGGGCAGCCGGGTGAAGTTCCAGGTGGACACCGGGAAGCTGCGCATCAACGACGCCCTGCACATGATCGACGCGGAGAACCTGGAGGACATCAATATCTCCAATGTCCCGCTGGAAAGCATCATCACGGAAATCTACAAAGCAGAGGGGAGGGAGGATGGAATCTCATGAGAAAGAGCCTTCGCTTACGAAAATACAGGGTCATCTACCAGTCCGTGCTCATGGAGAACCTCCAGTACGCGGCCAATATCGCCATGGGCTTCATCAGCTTCGCCATTATCATCTTTGTGTTCATCCAGCTCTGGAATTACATATATTCCTCGCCGGGAGAGCTGATCGCCGGGTACGATAAGGCGCAGATGATCTGGTACGTGATGATCACGGAGACCATCTGGTTCGGCGCTCCGTCCCACATGGTGACCAGGCAGGTGGCCGCGGACATCCGGGGCGGCAATATCGCTTACCTGATAGGCAAGCCCTATCACTACTGCCTCTACTGCCTGGCCAGGTATACGGGAGGCTGGAGCATCCAGCTGCCCATGTTCGCCCTGCTGGCTGCGGGGCTGGGAATGGTTCTGGTGGGGCCGCTGCCCC
The DNA here is from genome assembly GCA_910585615.1 of uncultured Acetatifactor sp. Classification (GTDB taxonomy): domain Bacteria; phylum Bacillota; class Clostridia; order Lachnospirales; family Lachnospiraceae; genus Acetatifactor. Next base: position 106,709 of record CAJUFO010000002.1, on the reverse strand, counting down.
GTTTCCGCCCCCTGGCCCTGCTGGCGGCGATACCTGTGGTCATAGCGGGCATCACCATCGATGCCGTCCTGCGGCTGTGCATCAGCATGATCTCCTTCTGGATCGAGGACTCCGCTCCCTTCCAGTGGCTCTACAGCAAGCTCCTGCTGGTGGTGGGCACCCTGTTTCCGGTGGAGATATTCCCGGAGGCCCTTCAGCCCCTGGTGAAGCTCACGCCTGTCTACACGGTCTGTTACGGCCCGGCCAAGCTGATCGTGGATTTCTCCACGGAAAAGTACCTGGAAATCCTCCTGGCCCAAGCCCTGTACCTGGGGGTGGCCTGGGGGCTCATGCTCTTCCTCTACGGAAAGGGGGCGAAAAAGCTGTATGTCAACGGCGGTTAAGAATCAGCTGCGGGTATGCCTGCTGGCTGTAAAATACAATATCATGCGGGAGATGCTGAACAAAGTCACCTTCCTCACCAACATCGGCTTCATGGTCCTGAACAATGCCGCCTTCATCCTGCAATGGATGATTCTCTTCCATATAAAAGAGGACATCGGCGGCTACACCATGCGGGAGGTCATGCTGCTGTGGGGCCTGGCCGCCAGCACCTTCGGCCTGTCCAGAATCCTCTTTGCCAGAGCCTTCTCCCTGCCCGACCTGATCGTCAGCGGGAAGCTGGACTCCTACCTGGTACAGCCCAAGAACGTGCTGCTTAGCGTAATCACCTCCGCCACCAACACCTCGGCCATCGGCGACCTGCTCTACGGACTGATCCTGCTGTGCGTCTTCTGCTTCAGCCTGAAGCGGCTGTTCCTGTTCCTGCTGTTCACGGTGACAGGGGCTGTGATCCTGGCGGCCTTCGCCCTGCTGCTGGGGAGCCTGTCCTTCTGGTTCCTGCGGGCCGACGCCTTCGCCCAGCATCTGATGAACAGCTCCATCAGCTTCTCCACCTACCCGGACGGCATCTTCCACGGCGCGGCCAGGTTCCTGCTCTACCAGGTCCTCCCCGTGGGCATGGTCATCTACCGGCCGGTGCATGTGATGGTGGATTTCGATATGGGAAGCCTGGCCCGAATCCTGTTCTACACCGTCCTGATCTGCGCCCTGGCGACAGCAGTGTTCTACCGTGGGCTTCGGCGGTATGCCTCCAGCAATCTTATGGAGGCAAGGATGTAAAGGCAGACAGCCGCGCATCCACATGCCATAAATTTTGCTGTAAATTTCCATGCAAATTTGTTGCAGGCGACGGCAGACAACTGGTATAATACTATCAGAAAGGTGTGTAGAGAACCGACTGGAAGTTTGGAAGAATTGGAGGATGCGAAATGCCGAATATAAAACCCATATCAGACTTGAGAAATTACACAGCGGTGGTAAATGAGGTTTCCTATGGGAACCGAGTCTATCTTACCCGCAACGGACATGGCTCCTGCGCCATTATCGACATGCAGGAATTAGATGAGCTGGATAAGCAGAAGGCCTTAAATCAGTTGCTGCTAAAGCTTCAGGAAGCCGAAAAATCAGTGATTGCTGAAGGAACCATATCCGCAGATGAATTAGAAAAAGAGCTGGGGGTGTCATGATTTGGCTAAATTGGAATATTCACAGATCGTCAGAAGAAAGCTAAAAAGCTCCGCAGCGAATTAACGCAAGCCTACGGAGAAAGCGGCTCGCAAAAGATTATGGGCAAGATAACGAAAGGAATCCGACGACTTGAGGCATTCCCCCAATCAGGCACAAGAATCTCATCGCAATATGATGCCGAATCCGATTACAGCTATATTTTTGTGGAACATAACAGAAGCAAAAAACAGGCTCCCTCCCGAAAGACAGCGGAATTCCGCCCTTTCGGAAAGGAGCCTCATTTGATTAATTCACGTTCTTATATTACACCTTCATCATACTCCGCCCACAGGGTTCATGGCGGCGATCCTGTCCCAGAACGGGCAGTTGATGTCCAGGGCCGCCCCTTCCTGCCTGGGCCGCATGGAGCCGTAGTGCAGAAGCTCCAGTTCCAGCTCCTCTATCTTTGCCCCTTCATGGCAGAAGGCATCCAGGCATTCCAGCGCGTATTTCAACTGGGCCTCCAGCGCTCCCAGGCGGATGGTTATCACCTCGAAGCCCACAGCCTTGCTGGTGCTCCTCCAGAGCTTACGCCAGGTGTCCGCCAGCGCGGGCAACTGCTCCAGGAGCCCTGCGCATCTGTCCATGCACTCCTCTGTCAGGTCGTCCCTGCCCGCGTCGTAGGCGAAGCGGATGGCGCAGCCCAGCTCCGCCTTGTCCGCCAGGAACTGTGCCAGGTTCGCGTAGTGGGCGAACATCAGGGCGTTCCCCTCGGATTTCCGCATATAGCCCCGCAGCTTTCCGGCCAGATCCATATAGTAATCGTACAGGCCGTGGAGCTCCTCGTCCTCCCCGAAGAGGATGGCCTCCATCTGGGCCGGATCCTCCGGGTCGCGCCCTGCCGTCTTCAGCGCATCCTTCAGGAAATCCTCCACATGCCTGTCGAAGAGACCGTAGAGCGGATTCTGGTACAACAGGAACTTGGAGGGATTGGCGCTGTGGAGGTTCTCCTCCGGCACGGAGGGGATTTCATCCAGCAGCCGCAGGTCGTAGAACGCCTGGCCGTCCTCCCGGCAGCACGCCCGGAAGCTGCGGAAGACTTCCTCGTTGGTGGGATCCTCATTGTAGGCATACTCGCCGAACAGCTGCATCCCGATCAGGGCGCAGAGGCTGGAGGTCTCGCCGCCATTGTCCCCCCACATGGTGGTACAGACATTGCGGATGCCCCGCTCCCTGCAGGCCCCGAGGCCTTCCCTGGTGACGCGGAAGGCCTTCCCCTGGTTGGGGGAGATGCCGTTCCAGGTCCAGATGCCCCCTGCGAAGACGATGCGGTCCGTGAGCTGCTGGTGCTTCTCCAGCAGCCTGGAGTACACCTCCTTCTCCGCGTGGTAATAGTCCCAGTATACCAGCGACAGCCCCTCCGGGATGGAGGCCCTGATCTGCTCCAGGGTCTTCTCCTCGATGGGGGACTGGTCGTAATAATCGCCGCTCTCGTTCAAAGGCCGGAAGAACATGTCGCTCCAAATCATGGGCTCCAGGTCGATTTCCCGGCACACGTCCATCACCATCTCCAGATGGTCCCGAAGAATCTCCAGAGAGGGCTTGTAGCCGTTCTTCGCCAGGTACATGCCGCTTCCCAGCCCCCAGGCCTCGTCCATGCCCAGATGGATCCTGGAGGAACGGAAGGGCGCGGTGGCTGCCTTCAGGATGCTCCGCAGGAACTCCTTCGTCTCCGGCGCGCCTACCAGCAGCACGTTCTCCGTATCCCTTATAGGGAACGCCACCGGCCAGCGCAGGTACTTCTCCAGATGCCCCAGCGTCTGGATGCAGGGAATCAGCTCGATTCCGTAATCCGCCGCGTAGGCGTCCATCCGGGACAGCTCCTCCTGGGTGTACCTGCCCCTCATGTACCCGAAGTAGGGCAGCTCCTCCACCTCATAAGTATCTTCCATATATAAGAAGATATAGGTGTACCCCATCAGCGCCAGCTTCCTCATGAAGCCCTGGAAGCCCTCCACGGATATCACATTGTTCCGGGAAAGGTCGAACATGGCCCCCAGCTCATCGAAATATTTGACCGTCTTCTCCTCAAAGGCTTCCGGCAGCCGCCCCAGCAGCCGCCCCAACTGACGGAAGAACAGCGTCCTGGATTCGAAGCGGATGCAGGCGCTCTGCCCGTCGCAGCTCACCAGATTCTCCGCCCCGCTTTCCGCCTTTACCGGAAAGCCTCCCTCGTCCTTGCCGCACAGCCTGAAATATCCGTCCCCCTCCAGCCCCTTCAGAGCCGGAACCAGGCCCTCGATGTCACCGTAAAAATAAAGCTTTGGAATTCCCATATTGACAACCTCCTTATCTCAGCGCCGCGCATTGCAGGCTGCCTGCTGCTGCCCGTTGCGGCAGTCCGCTGCCTTTATATATACTTTCGGCTCCCCTGCCCCTTTTCATAAGGGGACAAGGGAGCCGTCCGTGCTTACTTCATTTCTGTCATATCATTGCTGTGTTTCGCTATTTCAATGCTTTCTGTGCTCTTTCCCGCGCACCGCGCTCTTCTCAATAGCCGAAGTGCTCGTTAAGCTCGTTCAGCAGGGGCTCCCACATACCTCTGTTCTCCTCAAAGAAGGCATCCCATGTGGAAGCGATGTCATCGGTGCCGGTAACCAGCTCGTTGATCTTATCCCCATAAGCCACGGAGTACATATCCTTCGTAGGGCTGCTGAAGATGGTGTAGTTCTTCTCGTAAGGAATGACAGTACCCTGCTTCTTGACCTCAAAGACAGCCAGCGCCTGGTCGATCGCGCGCTTGTCCATATCTGCCCTTGCTCCGGAATATCCGATTTCGTCCTGGCAGTGGCTGAATGCCGTTCCCAGAATCTCGGTGGAAGGATACACGGTGATATCGATGTTGTTGATGGGCTCGATGCTGCCGTCATCCGCATACTTCCAGTCCACCTCGGGGATACCAATCTGTACGGAAGCCTCGCCCTCAGCCGTGCAGGCCCAATCCATGACTTCCATGATCTTCGCCATCGTAGCTTCATCCGTATCAGGATTGAAGACCTGCACGGTCCAGTAGTTGCCTACCTCCAGGATGGAGCCGGCGCTTACGCCTTCATCTGGAACGATGTGGGCTCCGCCGATGATATCGTAGGGATCCTGATCCGGGAAGTTCCCCTGGTAACCTGTCATATAGGTATTGGTATTTCCGCAGTCGCCGCTGTCGTACATGGCAGCCAGCGTACCTGCCATCAGAGCGGCACGGGCATCATAGATATCGTTGATGACCACATAGTCGGGATCGATCAGGCCTGCCTGATACCACTCCCTCATGATCTCAATCATGTTGATCCATTTGTCCCTGTCATCCACGAAGGTATACTTAAAGCCTTCCGGGGTCTCGATGAAGGTACGGCCATAAGGGGTGCCTGTGGCATATCCGAACATCTGGTCGATGTTTCCGGGGCTGTCGCTCACGAAGGAATCGTTGGTCAGGCCCGCCTCTTTTACCTTCTCCAGATACTGCTTCAGTTCAGAGATGGTGACGTAGTAGTCCTTGCCCATGTCAGGCATGCCTACCTCTGCCGCCCAGTCCTTTCTGAAGAACAGGGTCGCATGGTTGATGGGGGGATCCATCTTCAGGAAATTGTTGAACACAACGTGGGGAACGCCATAGGTCTTGCCGTCCACCTTCAGATACTCCGCGTAGCCGGAGGCCTCTACCATCTTGGCGATGTTGGGATACTTCTCCTCCCAGCCGTCAGGCAGCGCGCCAAGCAGGCCCTGATCGATGTAGGAATAATACTCGGCAAACGTGAATCCTTCCCAGTTTGCACAGTCGGGAAGCGTGCCGCCCATGACCCATGTACGGAACCTCTCGTCAGCGCCGCTGGGCTCATTGGCCATGACTTCCATGTCCACGCCGAATTTCTCGTTGATCCAGAGGAACAGGGGATCCTTGTAGTCCTTACCGGCGATACAGTTGTAAGCCGTAAAGGTGAAGTGGACCGCGTCTCCGCTTGCGGCTTCGCCGCCTGCGTCCTCTGCCTCGCCACCGGCATCTTCCGCCTCGCCGCCGGCATCCTCTGCCTTGCTCTCCTCCGCCTTGGATTCTTCCGGAGCAGAGCTGCTCTCCTTGGAAGAGCCTCCGTCATCGCCGCCGCAGCCCGTCAGAGCGGAAAGCGTCAGCGCGCCGCACAGCAACAGTGCAGCAAACTTTTTTACCTTTCTCATAATACTCTCCTTTCATGGAAATGAATTTATATTTGTATTACTTCCGGCGCGGTTCCCCGGCGCCGGGTTCATAATACTTTCACAGATATCCGGAACTACATCTTCACCGCCCCTACCAGCATGCCTTTTACGAAATACTTCTGCAAGAACGGGTATACCACCATGATGGGAAGCATGACCGCGAACACTGCCGCCATCTTCACGCCCTGGGAGAAGGTGTTCTGGAACGCCTGGCCGGAAGCCGCCATATTCTTGGTGCCCTCCTGGGATGTCAGGGCATTGACGATGGAGCGCAGGAACAGCTGCAGCACGGTCTTGTCGCCGCTGCTCAAAAGGAGCATGGGCCAGTACCAGCTGTTCCAGTATCCCACTGCGGTGAACAGGGAGAACGTGGCAATCAGGGGCTTCTGCAGAGGAAGCATAATCTTGGCGAATACCGTCAGGTCGTTGGCTCCGTCTATCATGGCCGCCTCCTGGAGATCCATGGGCGTGCTCTCGAAACCGTTCTTCATGATGATGATATTGTAGGTGGAAATCATGCCCAGCAGCACCAATATGGTGTAAGTGTCCAGCAGCCCCATGCCCTTGATCAGCAGGTAGGTGGGAATCAGGCCGCCGCCGAAGAACATGGTGAACAGCATGGCCATGAAGAAGAACTTCTTCCCCGGGAACTTTCTGGAGAAGGCATATGCCCCCATGACCGACACCAGCATTCCCAAGAATGTGCCTACCACCGTAATCCCTATGGTAGCCTTATATGCCGTAATCATGGCGCCGCTGTTCTGGAACAGCAGGTAGTCATAGTTGGCCAGGGTGAACTCCCCGGGCAGCCAGGAGAAGGGCTTGCGGCTGAAAGCGGCCGATGTCTCCAGGGAAATCACCACCGCGTTCCAGAAAGGAACGACTATCAATATGGCTATGATCGTCAGGACGATTACGGAGAAGATCTCCGTGCCCTGCCATTTATGTCTCTTCTTGATTTTCGGGTTCTTCATACTCTCTGTCTCCTTTCCTGTCTTCGCTTAAGCGAACATTCCCTGTCCGCTGATCTTCTTCGTCACCGTGTTCGCCAGGAACAGCAGGAAGAAGTTGATCACGGACTTGAACAATCCTACCGCCGTGGAGAAACCGTAATTCGGCGTGCTCAGGAAAGTGATGTCATAGACATAGGTGTCCAGGATCTGGGAGATATCCTTTACCGCGCTGTTGCGCAGGTTGAAGACCTGGTCGAAACCGGCGTTCATCATGCCGCCTACCTGGAGGATGAACATGATGACGATGGTGCTCAGGATGCCGGGCAGGGTCACATGCCATATCTGCTTCAGCCGGGTGGCGCCGTCCACCTTGGCCGCTTCATAGAGCGTGGTGTCGATGCCCGCTATGGCCGCCATGTAGATGATGGCGGACCATCCCATCTCCTTCCAGTTGGAGGTGATGTAGAGCAGAGGCCTGAACAGAGGCTTGGTGGTCAGGAAATTAATCTTCTCAAATCCCAGGTTATCCAAAAGGATATTGATCGCGCCGCCCTGGGCCATGAAGTTGGTCACGATGTTCGCCACCACGACCCAGGAGAGGAAATGGGGGAACGTAAAAATGGTCTGATATATCTTTTTCGTGCGGTTACCGGGCATCTCGGTAATCATGATAGCCATGATGATAGGCATGGGGAACTCAAAAAGCAGCCTGCTGGCGCTGATCACGATGGTATTGTTGATCGACCTCATAGCGTCCGGCGTAATGAAAATTCTCTTGAAATGCTGCAGCCCCACCCACGGGCTCCCCAAAACCCCCAGCTTTGCGCTGTAGTTCTTGAAGGCCATGAGCACACCGTACATGGGGGCATAGCAGAACACTGCCAGCCAGACCAGCAGGGGCAAAAGAAGTATGTACAGGTACCTCGCTTTCCAGATTTCAAGTAATTTGCTTTTTTTCTTCGTAGCTTCCATAGACCGTCCCCCTTGGAATAGTTTCCGTCTTCAATCTTCGCTCCCAAAGCACGGCCCAAAAGGTATACCTTTCGATAATGCCAAAAATGTGACAAACCTCTCGGCATATCTTCCTGCTCTTCCTCCGGAGTCGGTTCTTCTTTTGCGCTTTTTTCTGCCCAAAAAGCCCAGTTTCCCGGGATTTTCCACCTGTTTGGACAACTTTTCTTATTATCGGCTGTTGACACCAGGCCCTAATGCCCCTAAAATGTAGCTAACGAAAGCACAGCGGTTCCGCCCCTGCAAGGGGGGACAGACGGGAGGTATGATGGACAACTATCTGGCAAGCCTTTTGACCGAACAGGTCAATGAAAGAACAAAAGAAATCGACCGTTGCGATACGGCCGGAATCCTGAACATGATCAACGATGAGGACAGAATCGTCCCGGAGGCGGTAGGAAAGGAGATTCCCCACATCGCCCGGGCGGTGGATATGATCGTGGATGCTATCCGGGGCGGCGGAAGGCTCTTCTACTTCGGCGCGGGCACCTCCGGAAGACTGGGCGTCCTGGACGCCTCCGAGTGCACCCCCACCTTCGGAGTCAGCCACGACCTGATACAGGGCCATATCGCAGGAGGGGACACGGCCCTGCGCAATGCGGTGGAGGACAGCGAGGACAGCGAGGAGCTGGGCAGGGCCGAAATCGGAAGGCTGGGCATCACGGCCGCGGATGTGGTCACAGGCATCGCCGCCAGCGGCAGGACGCCTTATGTACTGGGCGTGGTCAGGCAGGCTGCCGCAGCGGGCGCGAAGACCATCGGCATCACCACCAATCCGGACAGCATCCTGCAAAGGGAAGTGGATGTCTGCATCGCGCCCCTGACAGGCCCGGAGGCTCTCACAGGCTCCACCCGGATGAAGTCCGGCACGGCCCAGAAGCTGGTGCTGAACATGCTCACCACCGCCACCATGATTAAGCTGGGCAAGGTGTATGGGAACCGCATGGTAGACCTGAACGCCACCAACGGCAAGCTGGTAGAGCGGGCCCAGCGGATTTTCCGGGACATCACCGGCGGGTCTGAGGCGGATGCCAGAGAATTCCTGGCCGCCGCCAATATGCGCACGAAGTTGGCCATACTGATGTACCTCTCCGGGCTGGACGCTTCGGCGGCACAGGCTGTGCTTGACGAAAGCAGCGGCAACCTGCGCCAGGCCTTCTCCAGGCTGGGAATCGCCGCCCCGCCGGACGCTTCCACGGCAGACGGCGCAGAGCGCTGAGGGAATCGCGATACAGGGAGTTTGGTATGGGGAAATATTACATTGGAATGGATGCCGGAGGGACGGGAACCACCGTTCTGGTGTCAGACGGCAGAAAAGACCTTTTTCTGACAAAAACAGAAGGACTCAACTGCAACAGCTTCCCACCGGAGCGCATCGCCAAATCTCTGCGGGAGGCGGCAGACAATCTATTGGAAAACGGCTATATCCCCGCGGACTGCGCTGGAATCGGCATCGGTGCCGCGGGGAACAACAATCCTGCAGCTTCCGCCCTTCTGCGGGATTGTCTTAGAGGCTGCGGCTTCCGCTGCCCGGTCACCATCTGCAGCGATGCGGACGCGGCGCTGTACGGGGCCTTCGGGGAGGAGGACGGCCTCCTGCTGATTTCCGGCACAGGCTCCATCTGCCTGGGACAGACCCACGGCGGGCTGGAGAGATACCGGGCCGGAGGCTTCGGGCATCTCATCGACGATGAGGGCAGCGCCTATGCCATCGGGCGGGACATCGCGGCCGCGGTGGTGAAAGCGGAGGACGGCAGAGGGCCCGAAACCGCCCTCAGAAACGCCCTGTTCGGGCATCTGGGGATATCCGATTCCTCACAGCTGGTAGGATATGTGTACGACATGGGGCACACAAAGAAGGAAATCGCCAGGCTGGCCCGCCTGATTTCCCTGCCGGAAAACGAGGGTGACAGAGCCGTGTCACAGATTATCGAAAGAGCGGTGGCCGGGCTTTTGGAAATGGTCATTGCCGTCTACGGCAAAATGAAGGCACGCTGCGGCAGGCCTGAACTTCCTCTGGTCCTGCATGGCAGCGTGCTGTGCAATAACGCGCGAATCGCGGAGTCGCTGACGGAGGCGCTCTCTGTCAGGCTCCCCTCCCTCCGCATCGCAGAGGCCCGGGCAGATGCGGCCCATGGAGCGGTGGGACTGGCCCGCAGAGATATGGAGACTCCGTGATTTGTTCTGCTCCTTATAAGGCAAGGTCTATAGTGCCGCCGGCCGGCGGAGGCGCAGCTGTGGAAGCCACCTCCGCCGCAGACCTTGTATCCGCCTGAACCGGTATCTCCACGCCGGCAAGCTGTAGGGCTACGCCGCTGTCGCCCCCCTGCGAGGCGGCATCCTGCCTCTCCTTTTCCAGCTGGCTGAAGAGGGCCCGCAGATATTTCATGTCGGCCTCCACAATTTCCCGCATCTCGTCCGCCCTGTGCTTCTTCTTTAGCTGCTCCAGCTCCTGGGGATCCATGTCCGTCCGGGCTGTCTGCATCAGCTCCAGCATCTCCAGTTCCTGCTCCTGGGCCAGCTGCTCCATCTCCTCCTGGAGCTCCTCCATGAGCTGCTCCATCTCCTCGGCGCTCATCTCGGCGAATTCGGCGGCATCCAGCTCCTGACCCTCCTTACTCCTGTCCTCTTCGTCCAAGCCTGCCTGCCATGTGCCGCCGCCGTGTTTTTCTATATATTCCTCCTGCTGGAGATTCTTCATGCGCTTCTTTGCCACCCGCTCCATCCGCTCCGCATGACGGATGGCGGCCCTGACCTCTCTGTCGTTGTACTTGCCGCTGGCCAGCTTCCTGCGCAGGTTCACGGTCTCGGTCTTGGCGCTGGCCAGGACCTGCCTAGCGTTGCCGGAGGTGGTGGCCTGTGTGATCATGGTGGAAATCCGCCTCTGTTTGTAGCCCAGCTTCTTCAGCTTCTTCAAGCTCTGGCTGTGAATCGTAATCGTGCCTACTTTGGAGCCGTCCTGCCTCTTTATGGTAATCTGTCTTACGCCGGTATTCCTGTTTGTGTTGACCTCTATGCTCATATCGTGACCCCCTTGTCCCTCTGCCGCATCCTTGCGTTTACCAGCTTTTTTATTATATCGGACGTTTCTCCAAAAATGATAAGCAGCGAAGGCCCTGCATGTTACGAAAAACTTGATTCCGAAACCCGACAGTGCTATAATGAATCGACATCACATAAGGCGAGGGACACAGCATATGCGCACAATGTTTAGTACGAAAACGAAAAAATATCTGTTGGTGCAATTCCTTTTGATTGGAATGGTACTGGCCAGCTTATTTCTGATTGCAACGAAATGTTATATATGGTTTGATGAAAGCTTTACGATCAATCTGGTCCGGAGAAAGGTGCCTGATTTGATCCGCCTGACCGCGATGGATGTTCACCCCCCGCTGTATTACCTGGCCGTAAGGCTGTGTGTCGTGCTCTTTGGGGAAAATATTTTCTCTTTTTACCTGACATCGATTTTGTGCTACGGGGCGCTGCTCGTGGCCACATCCCTATTTTTCTGCAGATATTTTTCGCCGGAGGCTTCTTTCCTTGTCACAGCAGCCTTTTGCGCGATTCCAAGCATGCTGATGATGGGGCCGCTCCAGCTGCGGATGTACAGCATGGCGATGTTGTTCGTGACAGTATCCTTCTATCTGGCGTACATCGTCGTATATCATCTAAGCAGCATGAATTACGGCAGGAGCCGCAGATACCTCTTCCTTTTGGCCCTGAGCAATGTGCTGGCCGCCTATACCCATTATTTTGCCGGGGTGGCCGCGGCAGCGATTTCATTTTTTCTGCTCATCGTTTTTCTATGGAAAAAAGGCCGCCGGAAAAAGATGTTTCTGACATGGTGCCTCTACTGCGGAGGCATGATCGTGCTCTATCTGCCATGGCTTCCGGTGTTGTTCCGGCAAATGTCAGCCATCAATGGAGATTATTGGATCGCCCCTTTCACGCTGGATTCCCTGAGCTCCTATTGGAATCTGCTTTTTAACATGCAGCCGAAAGCGCTCAGACTGCTTCTGATTGCTTTTTACTTAATCGGACTGTTCCTCTTTTTCCTGCGCTTTAAAAGGGATGGCAAAAATATTTGGATGCTGGGGTGCTATGTGGTCATACTGCTGTGGTTCGCCTTTGGCATCGGATATTCCTGTATCCGCACGCCCATCCTCATCGACAGGTATCTGCTGACCCTGCTGCCGCTGGCATGGCTGCCCGTACTATTCGGTTATACCAGGCTTTCCTCAAAGCCCGTCCTGGGAGCGGCGCTGCTTCTGCTTACAGTATGCTTTGTATACAATTATAAAGCTTCATATCAGGAGCGCGCTACCTATTCTCAGAAAGGGCTGCGGGATTATATTGCGGCGAACGCCTCCGAGAAGGATATCTTCCTTCATTTTTATATTCAGGATCTGTCAATCTGCGAGGCCTACTTTCCGGAGATGGAACACTATGTCATGGACTATGCGGATGATGGCCAGGCCTTCCGCTACTGGCCCCTGCTGGTGGACTGTCATGAGCTAAGTTCCGCCGATGAGCTTCCGGATACAGATGCGAATATCTGGTGCCTGAACGATAGCTGCATACCTATCTTTGAGGAAATGGGCTATCAGGTAGACTATGTCAAAGCAGGTGCCCAGACATTTTTTCAGATTCACAAATAGTGCTCAGTTAGAATAAAGCCAAAAGGGGGTTGTCCATGAAGTCCATGCTTGAAAAAGCGAAGAGAAAGTACTGATTGCCGTGCTGCGGGACGAGCCCAGGGGTCTATGACCTGCCGCGGCTGGGGCTGCCCGCATAGGCTTATCTGGAATTTAGCGGGAACAAGCTTCCCATCATCAACCTGTTCCCCTGTTATGCCAACCGGCGCCAGCTTAACGGCGTATCCTACCGGGAATACTTGAAACGCTACGCAGAAGAAGTCGCTCCCCCTATCTATCCTACGACCATTATCCGCTTTACGGCAAGGGCGATAAGACCTGGGTGCAGGATGCATACCTTTCCAATTTTGAGGCAGCCGCGGATTCCGCGTCCATGGCAGACCTTTCCTATCGACACGAAGGCAAATTGGTCTTCGAAGGGGAGGCCGTCCCTGAGGCGAAGGAACGGCTGGACTTTATCATTGGGCAGGTGAAAGCCGCCGAGGGAGTCCTCATGCCCCTGGCTCCCTGTCCCTCACTGCACCGGTATCCCCTCGGGCCTCTGTGCCGTCTCCAGCAGCAGGTTCCCCCGGATGTCGATGACAGGCCCGCCGGTGCCTTCGATATACTCTTTCGTGATGGTGACCCGGCCGATGTTGTCGTCCTTGGGTATCTCGTACATGATGTCCAACATGAACTCCTCGATGATGGAGCGCAGGGCCCTGGCTCCGGTGTCCCGCTCCATGGCCTTGTCCGCGATGGCCTCCAGGGATTCTTCCGTGAACTCCAGCTTCACCTCGTCCAGCTCCAGGAGCTTCTGGTACTGCTTCAGGATAGCGTTCCTGGGCTCCTTCAAGACCTTCACCATCATCTCCTTGGTGAGCCCCTTCAGGGTGAAGATGATTGGCAGGCGGCCGATGAACTCCGGAATCATGCCGAACTTCCGGATGTCCTCCACCGTCACCTTGGAAAGGATGTCCTTGTCCTTGTCGTACTTGTCCCGAAGCTCGGAGTTGAAGCCGATACCCGCGGTCTTATTCAGCCGCTGCTTGATAATCTCCTCCAGATCCGGGAAGGCCCCGCCGCAGATGAACAGAATGTTCCTGGTGTTCACCGTGGCCAAAGGCACCATGGCGTTCTTGCTGCCCGCTCCCACGGGCACCTCGACCTCCGCGCCCTCCAGGAGCTTCAGCATCCCCTGCTGGACGCTCTCGCCGCTGACATCCCGGGTGTTGGTGTTCTTTTTCTTTGCTATCTTGTCGATCTCGTCGATGAAGATGATGCCCCGCTCCGCCTTCTCCACGTCATTGTCCGCTGCGGCCAGGAGCTTTGACACCACGGATTCGATGTCGTCACCGATGTAGCCCGCCTCCGTCAGGGAGGTGGCATCCGCAATGGCCAGGGGCACGTCCAAGAGCCTGGCCAGGGTCTTCACCAGGTAGGTCTTTCCGCAGCCCGTGGGGCCAATCATGAGCATGTTGGACTTCTCAATCTCGATATTGTCCATGGTGCCGGTGGCGACACGTTTGTAGTGGTTATAGACGGCCACGGAGATGACCTTCTTGGCATGGTCCTGTCCCACCACGTACTCGTCCAGGCTAGCCTTGATTTTATGGGGCGCGGGGATATTGCGGATGTCCAGCGCAGGCGCCGTGTCCGCTTCCTTCTTCTTTTTCTTTAATTTCTGCTTGTTGGGGATGCCCCCGTCCCCCCGCAGGTCAGCCAGGTTCACGAAGCTGATGTTGGGGAAGCCTCCCTGCTTGCTCATCTGGTCCAAATCCTTCTGGAGCTGAGGGTTATTGAGCATCCCCTGGTAATCGAACTGGCTCACGGTCTCCATGGTCTTGTGCATGCAGTCGCTGCAGATACAGATATTGTTGGGCAGCTTGAACATCTTCCCCGCCTTGCTCTCCGGACGGCGGCAGATGAAACAGACATCCTCGTAGTCCTTATTGTCGCTCTTTCCGGCGTTCTTGGTGGCGGAGGCGTCCAGGTGGCCCTGGGTCAGATCCGTCTTCCCGTCCCCGGCCTCTTCTCCGGCTTTCTTCTCTTCCTCTTTTTCATCATATATATCAGACATGGCTTTGTCTCCTTATTCTGCGTATTGTATGGTATGCTTATGAAGCCTGTCTCCAGTATACTTGAAAATGCCTCCGTATACAAGTGAACTTTTTATAAATCCCCATATACAGCCAAAGACCCCGGGCAGGTCTCCCCGCCCGGGGGTTCTGTGATTCCTTTCGGTGATTCCGTTCCTATTTCACGCAGACCCTATTCCGTAGGCTGGCTGCCCAGTGTGACATCCAGCTCCACGTCCTCATACTGGCCGCCCTGGGCGCGCTTCACCGTCACCTTGACAGTCTCGCCTGCCTTATAGTAGCTGACCAATTGCTTCAGTTCCACGCGGGTGGAGACCTTCTGGCCATCGAACTTCACGATGACATCGCCGTGCTGGATGCCCGCCTGCTCTGCCGCGGAGTCCTCCGCCACCTCATATACATACACCCCTCCGGGGATGCCCAGCATCTGGGTGATCTGATCCGTCACGTCCTGCATGGTGATGCCCATGTAGCCTACCTCGCCGTCTGCCACCTTGTCGGTCCTGGTCTGGCGCTCCAGCAGGTCAGCAATGATGGGGCTGGCGGAGCTGATGGGGATGGCATAGCCCATGCCCTCTACCTGGGAAGCCGCTATCTTGTTGGAGTTGATGCCAATTACTTCTCCGTTGATATTTAACAGCGCACCGCCGGAGTTGCCGGGGTTGATGGCCGCGTTGGTCTGGATGAAGATGCCTGTGGAGCCGTCGTCCAGGGTCATCTCACGGTCAAGGGCGCTGATGATGCCATTGGTGACGGACTGTCCGTATCCCAGCGCATTCCCGATTGCGATTACGGGCATGCCCAGCTTCAGGTTGTCACTGTCTCCCATGGTGGCGATGGTGATGGCGCCCTTTGTCTCCTGGGTCACGTTCTCCAGAGGCACAGCGATTACCGCCAAATCCATGTCCGCGTCTGTCCCCTTGATGTAGGCCTGGGCTACGGAGCCGTCTATGAATGTCACCTCCAGGGTGTCCATGCCCTGCACCACATGGTTGTTGGATACGATCAAAAGCTCGTTCTCATTCTCGGCCACGATGATGCCGGAGCCGCTGGACGCACCCTGCTGGCTGTACTGCTGCCCCCAGAAGGTGGTCCCGGTCTGGGTGTAGTTGTTCACGATGGATACCATGGCCGGCATCACCTTATCCACCACGTTGGAGATGTCGCTGTTCACATAGGTGATGGTGTTCACATTCTGCAGCAGGCCCTCGCCTGTCTTGTCGGGCAGATTGGGCTGGGCCGTGTCGTCCGTGGAGACCTCAGCAGCCTCCCCTCCGGCTATCCTTTCCACCCCCATATGCACCACATAGAACCCGGCCCCGGCGAACAAGCCGAATACCAGTCCCATACCCATGCTGAACAGAAGCTTGCGGAAGCCCCCCTTCTTCTTTTTCTTGCCCTTATCGGAATCGGGGGCCATGACGAAGTCCGTCCGCTGACTGCCGGTTCCGTCTGTCTGATAGGTGGTGTAGCTGCCGTTGTCGGAATTGGAATAGATATCGTTTTCGTACATAATGATTACCTCCTCTATGAATATCTGACTTGTTGTTTCATCTTTATGTACTTCAGTATATCTTCCAATTGTGTTGGAATTGTGTTCTCTATATGAAACGATTGTGAAAAAACGAAATTTTTATTCCACTGTCACGGACTTGGCCAGATTCCTGGGCTTATCCACGTCGCAGCCTCTGCCCACGGCCACATAATACGCAAACAGCTGCAGGGGTATGATGGCCAGGGAATTGGTAAAGCAGGGATTGGTCTCCGGCAGATACAGGCAATAGTCACAGACAGACTCCACCGCCCTGTTCTCCTCATTGGTCACAGCCATGACAAAGGCGCCTCTGGCCTTTACCTCCACGATATTGCTCAGGGTCTTCTGGTACAGCTTGGGCTGGGTGGACACGGCCACCACCAGCGTCCCCTCCTCTATCAGGGAGATGGTCCCATGCTTCAGCTCCCCCGCTGCATAGGCCTCCGAGTGAATATAGGAGATTTCCTTCAGCTTCAGGGAGCCCTCCAGCGAAATAGCGTAATCGATTCCCCTGCCGATGAAGAAGATATCCCTGGCTCCCAGATAGCGGTTCGCAAAGCGCTGTATCCGTTCCTTCTGCCCCAACAGCAGTTCAATTTGATGGGGCAGGCGCTTCAAATCCAACAAAAGACCTTCAAACACCTCATCCGACATGGTTCCCCGTACCCTGGCCAGCTTCATGGCCAACATATATAACGCCACCAATTGCGCGCTGTAAGCCTTGGTGGTGGCCACTGCTATCTCCGGCCCCGCCCAGGTGTACAGGCAGGCATCCGCTTCCCTTGCTATAGAGCTGCCCACCACGTTGACGATGCCCAACACCGGAAAGCCCTTGGCCTTGGAATCCCGAAGTGCTGCCAGCGTATCCGCCGTCTCTCCGGACTGGCTGATGACAATCACCATACAGCCCTCCTCCAGTAAAGGCTCTCTGTAGCGGAACTCGCTGGCCAAATCCACCTCCACGGGAATCCGCGCCAGTCCCTCCAGCACATATTTTCCGGTTACGCCCGCATGATACGCGGAGCCGCATGCCACGATATGCAGCTTCGTCACTGCCCTGAGCTCCTCGTCCGTCATGTTCAGCTCATCGATGCAGATGTCCCTGCCGGTTTTCTTCTCGCGGACCCTGGGCGACAGGGTGTCCGCCACCGTTTTGGGCTGCTCGTACATTTCCTTCAGCATAAAATGCTCATATCCCGCCTTCTCCGCCGCGGACGCGTCCCAGTCTATAGAAGCCGCCTCCTTCGCCACTTCCTCCTCATCCATGGAATAGAAGCTCAAATCGTCTTCCTTTAAGACCACTACCTCCTGATTGTCCATGTAGTACACCGTCCTGGTGTACTTCAGGATAGCAGGCACATCCGAGGCGATGAAGCATCCTGACTGATTCCTGCCTACAATCAGAGGGCTGTCCTTGCGGGCGGCGTAAAGCTCGCCGGGATGATCCGCGAACATGATGCCAAGGGCATAGGAGCCCTCCACCCGCTGCAGCACCTTGATAATGGTCTCCAGCGGATTCCCCTTATAATAATAATCCAGCAGATGGGCCAGCACCTCCGTGTCCGTGTTGGACACAAACGCGTAGCCCCTTCCCTCCATCTTCTTTTTCAAAGGGATATAATTCTCAATGATGCCATTGTGCACCACGGCAATGGTGCCCTCCCCATTGGTATGAGGGTGCGCGTTCAGGTCGCTGGGCGCTCCGTGGGTGGCCCATCTGGTATGGCCGATGCCTGCATGGCCCGGCATATCCTCTCCTCCTCTGGTAAGGTTCTCCAGTACCTTCAAACGTCCCGTGGCCTTCTTCGTCTGAATCCGCTCCCCGTCGAACACGGCCATGCCGGCCGAGTCATAGCCTCTGTACTCCAGCTTGGACAAGCCGTCCAAAATCACAGGCGCCGCCTGCTCCTTTCCAATATATCCTACTATTCCACACATATTGATTCCCCATCCTTTCCACAGGCTGCATTCCTGTCAGCCGTTCTCTTGATTCCAGTATTCCCTGTTGGACGTGAGACGCAACACCAGGCCGCGGGGCAGGCGGTCATAGTGCTTCCCCAGAAGGTATCCGGCGTATTTACAGGCGCACTGCAGGCAGAATCCCGGGAAGCGGTGCAGGCGCTTATTCTCCTTTAGATAGCGCCAGGTCCCCTTCACGAACCGCATCCCTTCGGACTCGGACGCCGTCTTCCCGAACACCTCCGGATGCTCCGCCTGGGACACGCCTAAATCGAAGTTCCGGCGAAGCTGCTGCATATTCGTATAATTGTGGGAATGGACGACACGGGCCCGGGCCTCGTAGGCGATTCCGTACCCGGCCTGCACGGCACTGGCGGCATAAATCATATCCTCATTGAAAATAGTATGTCGGATAAAGCCTCCCAATTCCTCATAGATATCCCTCCTGTAGGCGGCGCATACATTGGAACAGAAGAATGTCTTTATACCTAGGTCCTTCAGGTCCTCCGCCGTCTTCACCCGTGAAGCCTCCTGATAGTTGAACTGTCTGGAAGCCTTCTCTAGCTCAGAGGAAGCATCGCCCGGAAGCTGTCTTGCGTAGGAGACCGCCACCTTCCCGGTGAGGTTCTCCGTCAGCCGCTCCAGCAGATGTCTGTCCGCCGGCATGGCATCCTGGGTCATCATCACAAAGACCTCCGCCTCAGAGTAGCCCACCGCTTCACGCCTTGTCCCTCCATGGTCGAAATT
Source organism: uncultured Acetatifactor sp. (assembly GCA_910585615.1). Classification (GTDB taxonomy): domain Bacteria; phylum Bacillota; class Clostridia; order Lachnospirales; family Lachnospiraceae; genus Acetatifactor. The sequence continues at coordinate 87,976 of CAJUFO010000002.1, read as the reverse complement.
CTTCTTTTCCAGATGGTGCACCTCCACATTGGGATATCTCCCCGCGAAGCCCTTATCTTTTATCAGCTCCGCAAAGTACTCCTCCCCTGTGTTCATAAGGATGATTTTATGGATGGGCACAGACTGCCCTTCCAGTCTGTCCAGCAGGGCAAACAGCTCCTTGCCCGGTCTATATACGGGAATGATGATATCTATCTTCAAATGAACCGCTCCTTGTCCCGTCAGATGCCGTCCTGCGGCAATCCGGTCTGCGCAAAAAAGGAGAGCGCACTCTCTCCTTTTCAGATAAGCATCAGGCTTTTCTCATTCCATATACTGGGAGGTATCAGATACAATTCTCTGGCTGTACTCCTTCACGCTGTCCGAAACCGTGTAGGTCGCATCCTCGAAGAGGAACTGGTGCAGCCATTCCACATTGGCCACCAGATCCGTGGGGATGACGCAGGCGCCCTTTGCACCCATGTTGGCATTTCCCCGCAGATCCGGCTGCGGGAACCCCTCCTCCTCGACAATCCTGTAATTGGCGATGTTCCCCAACAAATCCAGGATATCCTTGGAATCGAGGCTGGTATAGATGTCATCGATGCAATCGTTGAACACCTTTGTGAGCGTGGCCAGATCCATCTTCTTCGCCTGCTCTTCTATGGCCTGTATCACTTCCCTCTGCCGCGCGGCGCGCTGGAAGTCGTCGCCCTTGGTCTGACGGATGCGGCAGTAGGCGGCAGCCTGCACGCCGTTGAGCAGCTGGTAGCCGGGCTCCGTCACCGAAACGTACTCGCACTTAAGCACATTGGACACGTCCAGCTGGTAGTTGTTGATATGCTTCAGCTCCTCGCTGTCCACGTCCACGTAGACGCCGCCCAGGCCATCGATGACCTCGCTTAAGCCCTTATAACCTACTGTGACGAAATCGGTGATGTCCATGTCCAGGTTCATGTTCAGCATCTTCACCGCCTGTTCCGCTCCTCCATAGGAGTAGGCCCCGTTGCACTTCTGGTACTCGTCCGTGCCGATATTGAGGTAAGTGTCACGGTATATGCTGACCAGCTTGATATCCCCCGTATCCCGATTGATGCTGGCAATCATGGTGCTGTCACTGCGGCTCCCCTTGAACAGCTGTCCGTCCGTCTGGGCGTCCACGCCGAACAGGGCGATGTTCATATACCCGTGCATGGTGCCGCCCTCTTCCTTCATCTCCTGCACCTGTGAAGGTATGGCCAGCTTCTCCGGATCCATGACCGTCACCTTGGGTCCCTCGCTGGTCTTGTTCATCACCAGGTACAGCACCGCCACCATCACCAGGATGATGATAATCTCAAAAACGAAGAGAATCATTCTTCTTCTCTGTCTTGCAGCCCGCTGCCTCGCGCTCATTTTTCCTCCAGTAGCCATAATACCGTCTCCTTATCAGTACGCATTTTTATTGATGAATCCTGTAAAAAAAGTCATAAAGATTATTTTCATGTCAAACCACATAGTCCAGTTCTCAATGTAATAGATATCATATTCAATCCGCTTCCGGATAGAGGTATTGCCCCGCAGCCCGTTCACCTGGGCCCAGCCGGTGAGACCTGGCCTCACCTGGTGCTTCACCATGTACCTGGGAATCTCCTCTTTGAATTTATCCACAAAGAGGGGGCGTTCCGGCCTGGGTCCCACCAGGCTCATATCCCCGCGCAGGATATTGAACAGCTGGGGCAGCTCGTCTAAGCTGGTGCGCCGCAGGAACTTCCCCACAGGCGTGACCCTCGGGTCATTGCGCACAGTCCACGCCTTCTTCTCCTCCCCCGGCGCCTGCCGCTCCATGGTACGGAGCTTGTACATATGGAAGGGCTTATTATGGAGCCCCACCCGCTCCTGCTTGAAAATCACAGGCCCCGGACTGGTGAGCTTTATGAGCAATGCCGAAAGCAGCATAATCGGGGACGTAATCACAATGCCCATGAGCGAGCCCACCACATCCACGATCCGCTTCATGATGATATTCCCTGTGTTCGTCAAAGGCACATATCGGATGTTGATCACGGGCAGCCCCATCAAGTCCTCCGTATAAGGCTTGCTGGGAATCAGGCTGTTATAGTCCGGGATGAACTTTGTGTGCACGCCGAATTTCTCACAGATGGCCACGATGCTCTCCAGGTGGTCGTAATCCTTCAGGGACAGGGAGATGGCAATCTCATCCAGCTTGTTCTCCGGAAGGATGACCTCCAGATTCCCAAGCCTCCCCAGCACCTTGACTCCCTTGTACATAGTCCCCGCCGGGATATGATTGTCCAGAATCCCACAGGCCACATAGCCCCACTGAGGGTTGTCAGACAGTCTGTCGATATATTCCTCCGCCGCACGGGAATAGCCCACCAGCAGGATATGCTTCAGATTGTAGCCCTTCCTGCGAATCGTCCGCAGCCCCCGCCGCAGGGCCAGCCTGAAGCTGGAGGTGACAAGCACATTAATGATATAAAAAAAGCCTATCACGGACCGAGAGAAATTTATCTCGCGGATAATCATATACAGGACGATAATCAGCGCCACGATTCCGATGTTATTGGCCTTGATGATTCCGAAAATCTCAAAACGCCGCCGCACTGTCCGCTTGGGCGCGTACACGCCGCAAATGTAGTAAATGAGCGCATATACAGGCAACACAACAGGCAGGAGCTTAATGTATTCCTCCAGGGGAAGCACACCGAGTCCCGGCCCGTCACCTAAAAAATAAAATTTGAAACCATAGGCCAGCATAAAGGATGCCGCGGTAATGCCGACATCGATTATCACCATCAATCGGTTGAATACTTTCTGATTGTCCTTTATCATAAGCGCCACCCAAGGAATACCATACAATATTATTATAAAAAGTACAACTTATGATTTTATGAAGCTGTTTCTTAAGTTTTCTTAATAAGTCTTAAGGTATTGACGTAAAGCTGACCCTGAATTGCCAGGTAATTGCCCAGATTTTTCCAGCGGAAAGGAATCTTCCTCTCCCTTCCCCGCGCGGAAAGCGCTTTCCCGAATCCCTCCCTGATTCCCTTTAAATACAGTATCCCCATTCTCTTCCTACAGAAAAATAAAAATTTTACCAGAAATCCGGGCAATAGAAACGGCAGATTCCAAATCCACTGCAGGACGGGCATGTTCTTTGCGACGACATATATGCTGTTAGCTGCCGCTAATTCCGTTTTCCTCGCATTGTAGCGTGCCCCCGTGGAAGCACTGCCGTAATGGACTACCTCCGCCCTCGGCTCATAGTAGTTGCGCCACCCCTGGATGCGTGCCCGCCAGCCAATGTCCAAATCCTCCAGATAGGCGAAATGGGCCTCGTCAAAAAGGCCAATCCGATTCAGGATGCTCTTTCTGTAGATGGCCGCGCCGCCGCAGGCGGAAAAAACCTCCCCGGGCGCATCGTACCGGGACGCAGGCTGTCCTTTCCCCCGGGCGTAGGCCCAGCCCAGGGCACAGTATCTGTCCCCTGCATCGTCCATCACATCCGGCCTGTCCCACATGCGCATCCTGGCGCTGACGGCAAAGGCCTCCGGCCTTGCGTCCAGAGCGTCGCACAGCGCCCCCACGAAATGGGGATGGACTTTCGTGTCGTTGTTCAGCAGAATCACATAAGGGGTCCCAGCCTCACAGATTCCCACATTGACGGCATGGCAGAAGCCGGTGTTCTCAGCCAGGGCGATCAGCGAAACCTGTGGAAACGCTTCCTCCACCAGCTGCCTGCTTCCGTCCGTGGAGCCATTGTCTACTACAATAATGCGATACTCTGAGGAAGGGATATCCTGAGCGAGAAGCGATTCCAGGCATTTCCCTATGAATCCGATTCCGTTGAAATTCGGGATGACCACTGTTGTCCTCTGCATAATGCTCTCCTTTTGCCTCCGGCTTCCAGCCCGTGATTCCTTTCTGTTATTATAGGCTATCCTGGGCAGGAATACAATTTAAGAAATTCTTACGAAAATGACTTTTAAAATACGGTTCATGACATTTTCCTAAAGAATTCCCCCACGCAGCCGATACTCCAGACATAGAGACAGGTAAAATTGCTATAAAAGCAGCAAAAGGGAGGTCACCATGAATATCAGGCTACAGAATCCGAATCCTCTGGCAGCGGGCCGGAGCCTATTCTCCGCAAATGGGATGATGAAAAGCACTGCACAGAAGCTGGAGCGGCAGGCCAAGCGCGACAGCCAGGTGGCTTTCTTTGAAAACCAGAAAGCGAACCTGAAGAACATCGAATGCTCCAGTCCGGAGGAAGTGGCGCGGGTATTGGAGCTGCTCCACTCCTATGAAGATCAGATTGCAGCCGCCAAGGCGGAATACAACAATGCCCAGATGTTCCATCTGATGGACGAGGCAAAGGAGCGGGGAGAGGAAATCGCCAAGGCCATAGAGGACAGCGAGCCCAAGACCGCGGAAGAGCGCAAGAAAGAGGCCGTGGAGGAAGCCCTGGGCATCGAGGAGGAGAAAGGGCTGCTGGACGATGTCCTGGACCAGGTTGCCGACAAGGCAGCGGAGGCCCTGGAGGATATGTCCGAGGCGGAGGCCTCTCTGAATCGGGAACCGGCAGCGGAAGTGCCGGAAGCGGCGGATATGTCGGAACCGGACTGTGTCCAGCCCCAGGAGATGTTGCAGGAGCATCCTGCTGTATACAGGAGGTTCGATGCTTTCGCGTGAGGCGATGCATTTACAAGCGCTGCTTTCGGGTCTTACAGCCGAATCTGTGGCTTCCCCATAGATTCGGCTGTGGTTTTCGGTTTCGTTCCATCCTTCTATGCCGATCTTCAAAGGATGGCAGGCATCTGTTTCGCCTGCCCCCGTCAGACTTCCACGTCATTGCTTTTTTCCGGCAGATACAGAATCCTGTACCCGGCCTCCCGCAATGCCCGGCCCAATTCCAGGCTGATTTTGCGTATGTCACTGCCCTCCGGCAGGGTGGAGGCATCGAACCTGTCGGTTCCCGTCACCTGCCGGTAAGGGACTCCCGTCACCTGCCGGAACAGTTCCCGGCACTCCGGGCGCACCCGGATGTTCCTGATGTCTGCAGCGCCGGCGTCCTGGGGCAGCACGGCCCGGTGGAGGTAGCCGCTGTAATGGATCGGCAGATTCCGGTACAGGGCTTCCCCTGCCTGCACCGGCCCTGTGCCGTTCCCTTCCGTTCCGGGCAGGGAGGCGCTTACATGCTCCCCTGCCTCCGCCAGGCGGCCACCTGCTACCCTGCCGCTCTGGACAATCCTGCCCGCTATGGCCCCCACATCCGTCCGGCTGTCAAAAATACTGCCGCCCGCAAAGGAGCTTTCACTTGCAGCGGGGCTTCCGCTTACCAAGGGGTTACCACTTGCCAAGGGGTTACCCTCGTACCGCAGAGCGTAGAAGCCCACATGGGCTGTGTCCACCGCTTCCGCCGCCCAGCCCTGCGAGTCCGCGAAATCCTGCACCGCCCTGCGCCCGGCCTCGTAGGCATGGCGCTTGCTCTCCGGGTTCTCCGCGGTGGAGCCGGGATGGCATCTCCAGTGGTAGAGCACCTTGGGGATGTGGAGGATGGCCTCCTCCCTTCCTTTCAGGCCGGCCACAGCCCGCAGCACCAAGTCGAAATCCTGCGCGCCGTCATATTCTGAGCGGAATTCCAGCTTCTGCATCAGCTCCCGCTTCATCACCAGGAAATGGCAGACATAATTATTGCTCAGAAGCAGGTCGAAATTAAAATCCTCCTTCCAATGCGGCTCAAAGTATTCCGTCCTGTCGCCATTGCATTTATCCTCGTCGGAATAGAGGAACGCAGGCTCTACGCCCTTTTCCTCTGCTCGTCTGATTGTTGCCGTCATTTCATACAGGGCATCCGGCGTCAGGATATCGTCATGGTCCAGCAGGCCGATGTAATCCCCTGTGGCATAGGGAAGGGCCTGGTTGGTGTTCTCGGCTATCCCCGCGTTACGGGGCAGACGGACATAGCGAATCCTTCTATCGGTAAAACCCGAAAAGGCAGCAGCGGAATCATGCCGCGGGCCATCCGGCCCCTGACCGCCAAAGTCCACCACACCCGGCTCCAGGCTTTCCCGCAGCGCCCTCTCCACGCTGTCATCCTCCGTAGCGTCCGCCAGAATCAGCTCCCACCTGGGATAAGTCTGGCAGCGCAGGGACTCCACCAGCTCCCTCAGATACTCCGGTTTCGTCCTGTACGCGGGCACCAGGATGCTGAATGTGGCGGACAGGCCTTCCCGCTCCCACCCCTCCCGCTGGACTGTAAGCTCCGCATCTGTGGGGGGCGTCCAGACATAGGGCGGGCGCTTCCGCTCCTCCAGCCTCTCCAAAACGGCATACCAAGTCCTGCGGATACCGTTCCGCTTCATATAATATTTGGTTTTTTTCAGATTTGCCCTATTGATTCTGCCCAAGTTCTCCTCCCGATAGCCACCCCATCTCCTCCAGCGAATCCAGCACGGACTGCGGCACATCGCGCTCATCCCCCTTCTTCAGGCGGATGCAAAGGTACACGCTCATCTGCGCCGGATAGCTCAGCATCATCGTGCCGTTGTGGAGGATAAGCACCTTGTCTCCTGTTTGATAACCCCAGCTTCCTCCATACATGACCACAGGCTCCCCCGACCCATTGTCCAGCAGAATCATAGGACTGTCCGCCGCGATGTAGATTCCCGTGCCAAACCTGAAAGGACTCAGGGCAAACAGGCCCGCCGCCAGAATACAGACAGCCGCCAGCAGGACAATGACTATTCTCTTTCGCATATAATCCCTCCCATTTCGCTTTCTGCCCCTCTTCATCCGCAGCGACCGCAATTCTGCTCACATGGGGTCGATGCTGCATTTATATTTCTTCGTCTTTTTGTCATAATTTATCCCTACAAGCAGTATTTTTCCCTCATAGCCCTCCAAGGCCCTGACATATTTCTTATCCTTTATCTGTCTAATTGCGCCCCTGGCCGAATGGTTCCATTTCAGTTCCACGACCATAGCTGGTTTATCAGAATGCTTTCTGGGCAGGAAGACAATGTCCGCATACCCTTTTCCAGCAGGCATTTCACGGACTATTGTATACTCTTTCACGGCATTATAGTATGCAAGCGTAATGACACAGCTTAGAGAATTCTCATCATTGTAATACAGCACGGATGTATTCGCCATATGCACTGCGCCTATTCTCTCCGCCACCGCCTCCGCATCCATCTGCCATGTCGCCTCCAGCAGCCTGTCCGATGCGTTAATTGCATCCATCACAGGCTTCCAGCCCGCATCTTCAATGGCGTTGACAAACTCTCCCTTCACCTCCTCATTGGGAATCCATACGCTTGCCGTATCTCTGTCATAGGTCAGATATCCCAAGTGAATCAGCAACGTCAGGATATCGTCGCGGCTCTTGAAGGATGTCATATCATTCTGGAATTTCGCCGGATTTATCCTGCATGAGTCCCCGGCCAGCATCCTGGCCACAGCGTCCCGCAGGCCGTCAAAATTCATACTGATATAGCTTTTCAGGGATTCGTAGGTCTCTGTATTCGTCCAGTAGTTGCCAATCCTCTTCCTGCGGATGGAGTCCACCACCGATTTCGGATTATAGACATGCAGCCCCTTTTCTACTACATATCCGTCATACCACTGTGCTGTCCGTTCAAAGTCCATTCCATGCTTTTCGCACAGCTCCCGAACCTCTGATTCCGTAAAGCCCACATACTCTGCCAGGACATCCGCCTCCAGCATGGTAAATTCATCAAAATTGTTCAATGCCGATTCCGTTCCGTACTTTTTGATGGGGAGGATTCCCGTCAGATAGGCCAGCTTGATGAATTTCTTGGAGGGCGCGTCCTTGAATAGGCCCCGCAGGAAATCGATGTATTCTGTCTGGGCCTCATTGTCCTCTTTCTCCTCCCGGAAAACAGCGTCCCATTCATCGATGATGACAACGAATCTCGTTCCTTTGGCATTATTGATGCCCGCCAGTGCCTCCCGAAGGGAAACCGCATCCCCCGGAACGCATTCGCGGTAGCATTCCCGCAGCTCCCCAAGCAACGCGCCCTGTATCCTGGATACGATGCCCTCTTCCGGCTCTCCGGCTCTTCTGAAGGAATTGATGTCGACATGGATGACGTCATATCGGTTAAGATGCTCCCTAAAACGGCTGTCCGACGCAATCCTGCAATTTCGGAACAGTTCCATGGAATCGCAGCCCCTGCCGTAATAGGCCACCAGCATTTCCGCCGTGATGGACTTTCCGAATCTCCTGGGCCTGCTCACGCACAGATACCTCTGCTCGGAATCCAGCACGGAGTTGGTATAGGCCAGCATCTGCGTCTTATCTACATATATCTGCGATTTTACGGCACTTTCGAAGCCCCTGTTCCCCGGATTCAGGAAAATCCCCATTTCTGTCCCTCCAAAAACAATGCTCTTTCTCCTTTTAGGATAACACAATTTTAAAATATATCAATACAATCTCCGAAATCGGGCAGAAAACAGGCAGGAAGCCCCTGCCTCCTGCCTGCATCTTGACTATATTCCATGTATTTCTATCCAAAAAAACATATCGCCGGTGAATTTCCCTTACAGCACAGCCTTCAAATCCTCCGTCAGCTGGGTCAGCTTCGCCTGCGCATCCTCTAAGCTCGTTCCCTTCACGCCCATGTAGAACTTGATCTTGGGTTCCGTGCCGGAGGGACGGGCACAGCACCATGCGTCGTCAGGCAGCTCGAAATACAGCACGTTGGACTTCGGCAAGCCGGTCTTTCCCTCTTCCCCGGTGGCCATGTCCACAATCCTGTCCGTCTGGTAGTCCCTGAACTTCAGCACCTGATGCCCGCCGAAGGATTTGGGCGGATTCTGGCGCAGCTTCTCCATAATCTCCGCGATCTGCTTGGAGCCGTCGATGCCCTTCAGGGTGATAGTGTACTGGGACTCCTTGTAATAGCCGTACTTCTCGTAGGTATCCAGCATCATGTCCCACAGGGTCTTGCCATGCTTCTTGCAGTAGGCCGCCACCTCGCACAGGCACATCACCGCCACGATGGCATCCTTGTCCCTGGCGTGTGTCCCGGCCAGGCACCCGTAGCTCTCCTCCAAGCCGAACACGTAGTGATTGCTGCCGCTTCGCTCGAAGAGCTTAATCTGCTCGCCGATGAACTTGAAGCCCGTGAGCACCTCGATGAGCTTCACGCCATAGGTCTGGGTGATAGGCTTGGTCATATTGGTGGTGACGATGGTGGTCACCAGAGCGGGGTTCTCGGGCATGGTCTTGGTGGCGGTCCGCTCCCGCAGGATGTATTCCGCAATCAGCATACCGGACATATTTCCGGTAAAGGACACGTACTCCCCGGTCTTGGAGTCTTTCGCATATACGCCCAGACGGTCCGCATCGGGATCCGTGGCCAGGACAATGTCCGCGTCCTTCTCCTTAGCCAGCCGCAGGGCATAGGTAAAGGCCTTGGGATCCTCAGGATTGGGATATTCCAGCGTAGTGAAGTTGGGGTCAGGGTTCTCCTGCTCCGGCACCACGTACACATGCTTGAAGCCCAGCTCCGACAGGATGCGCCTGGCGGGCACATTGCCCGTGCCGCACAGGGGCGTGTATACGATTTTGATATCGTCCGCCACCTCTTCGATAATCTCGGGGTGGATGATCTGCTTCTTCAGCTCCACCATGTAGGCGTCGTCAATCTCCTTGCCGATGACCTGGTACAGGCCCTTGTCCATGGCCTCCCCCTTGTCCATGGTCTTCACGGCGTGGTAGTCCTTGATGGCCTGGACTTCCTCGATGATCTGCTTGTCGAAGGGAGCCGTCACCTGGGCGCCGTCCTCCCAGTAAACCTTATAGCCGTTGTACTCCGGCGGGTTATGGCTGGCAGTCACCACGATGCCTGCCGTGCAGCCTAAGGTGCGCAGGGCGAAAGAAAGCTCCGGTGTGGGGCGGAGGGCATCGAACACATAGGCTTTGATGCCGTTGGCTCCCAGGCACAGCGCCGCCACGTCCGCGAACTCGGGGGACATACGCCTGGAATCGTAGGCGATGGCCACGCCCTTCTCCTGCGTCCCCTTCTTTAAGATGAAATTGGCCAGCCCCTGGGTGGCCTTGCGGACCGTGTAGATGTTCATGCGGTTGGTTCCGGCCCCGATTACGCCCCGGAGTCCCCCTGTACCGAACTCCAGCTCCTTGTAGAACCGCTCCTCAATCTCCTTCTCATCGTTTCGGATGGCCAGCAGCTCATCCTTTGTGTTTTGGTCGAAATAGTCGTCCTCCAGCCAGAAATTGAACTCGTCCATATAGCTCATTTTGCCTCTCCTCTCTTCTGCGCAGCTTTTCATGGTTTCAGGCGGTCTGCATCCTGCGCCTCTGCAGACATGATATCTCTTAACATTTTACCACATATATCCATATCATTCCATAGAAAGGAACAGATTTCTGCCCTTTTATGATGCATCCGGTTACTGTTCACTCGGTGCCGCCGCGAGGTGTTTTTATGCGTATTTTGCATGAAAATCCCGAGACAGCATGCGCCAAAATGAGCTCTCTTGCTCGTTTTGTGTGCATCATGTTACAGTTTACGGCATTACTATTCCAAATCACCCGCCCATCCAGCGTTCCATGCCGGCGGTCAGCTGCGCGACGTCCAGGGGCTTGACCATGTGCTCGTTCATCCCCGCCTCCCTGCCTACCGCGATATCCTCCGCAAAGGCATTGGCGGACAGGGCGATGATGGGTATGGACAGGGCATCTCTCCTAGGAAGCTTGCGGATGGCCCGGGTGGCCTCATAGCCGTTCATGACAGGCATCTGGATATCCATCAGTATCATGTCGAAGTACCCCTCCGGCATGGACTCGAAGCGTCCCAGTCCCTCCTTGCCGTCGGACGCGCACTCCACGGCGGCCCCGGTGGCGCCGATAATCTCCATGGCGATTTCCTGGTTGATGACATTGTCCTCCACCAGCAGAATCCTCTTGCCCGTGAACCGGGCATCCGCAGAGGCCTCCTCCGCCTTCTGTACCGCGTCCTCAGAAGCCGCGCCTGTCCCCCGCAGCTTCAGAAGCAATGTCACCGTCACCCTGGTCCCTTTCCCAAGGGCACTCTCCACCTTGATGAATCCGCCCATCATGCGCACGATGTTCTGGGCGATCGTCATTCCCAGCCCGGTTCCCTCAGTCTTGCTGATCCGGGAATCCTCCGCCCGGCTGAAAGGCTCGTAGATATGGGGCAGGAAATCCTCCGCCATCCCGATGCCATTGTCCTCGAAGATGAATTCATAGAAACAGCATCCGTACTTCTTCATCTCCCGCTCTACCACCTTCAGGCCGATGTGACCGCCTGGCGGGGTGAACTTGACGGAATTGCCTAAAATATTCATGAACACCTGGCTGATGCGCCCCTTATCCCCCATGACCTCCTCATGCTGCACCCGGACAGGGGACACCTCCAGCTTCAGCCCCTTCTCCGCTATCTGAGGCTGGATGGAGGTAGACAGAGCCTGTATCAGCCCGGAAATGGTGAACTCATCCGACACCAAATCCACATTGCCGGATTCCAATTCGCTCATATCCAATATTTCATTTACCAGGAAAAGGAGGCTATTGCCGGATGCGGTAATCTTGCCCAGGCAATCCCGGACCTTCTCCCTGTCCTCCACATTCTCTGACGCAATCTTCGCCATGCCCATGATGCCGTTCATGGGCGTACGGATGTCATGGCTCATCCGGGAGAGGAATTCGCTCTTGGAGGCATTGGCATGGTTGGCCGCCTCACAGGCCGCCTGGATGGCACGCTGATCCCGCATCTCCTTGCGCTTGCTCTCCGTCACGTCCTGGGCCGCGTAGACGATTCCGCCGGCCTTTCCTTCCTCATCGGCCTGAGCCATCACCGCGGTGGCCCGTATCCAGCCGTAATCCTCCATACCGGTGTCTGTCTTCTCCGGCATCTTGCGGTAGGCAAAGGTCACGAAGGGCTGCTCCTTTTTCAGGACCTGGCGAAGGTTCCTGCTGCTCATGGTATAGAGGTAATTCGCCCGATCCTCCGGATGGACGAAGGTCTCCGCGTAAACGCGCAGTGCCGTGTCATAGTCTGTCCGGTCTCCCAGGACGTTCTTCACGTTCTCCAGCTGGTTCATGCCCCGCATCTGGTTCTGCTCCAAATCTCCGTAATAGGTGGCGAAGAACATGCTGCTCAGGCTCTCGATGATGCCTGCCTGCTCCTGCTCCAGCTTCTGGCGCTGCGCCTCCGCCAGCTTCTCCTTGGTGATGTCCCGGCCCAGGATATTCACAAGCACCTGTCCGTCCCTGCGGATATAGGTCACATGCTGCTCCAGCCACTGCTCCTCGGGGCCTTTCAGGCGGTAGCTGCAGATTTCCTCCGAATAGTTCTCGGTCTTTTCCGCCTGGCTGCGCATATGTTCCGGGCTCATGAACCTCCGGAAGCTGTCCTTGTCCTCCGGATTGACGGAGTTTTCCAGTGCCCTCTGATAGAATTGGGTATACCTCCCCGTCCCGACATTCTGTGGCTGAGCGCTCTCGTTGAGCCAGAAGCGCTCGCACCGATCCTCCCTCAGATGGACAGTGGTCATGACATGGAAGCGGGACTTGAGGATAGCCGCCATCTGCATATCCCTCTGGGAGAGAATCTGCTCCTGCCGCACGCGCTTATCCACATCCTGCAGCGCCAGGACAGTGTAGTTCCTGGTGCCCTGGTTCCGACCGAAATAGGCGATCACGGCCACGTATCGGTACTTATCCCCCACCTGCCACTGGCACAGCATATCCAGCTTCTGCATTCCGGTGTCCCTGGCCTGAATCAGCCCCTCCAGGGAAAACTTCTGTCGGAACTTTTCCCGGTTCTCGGTATGAATCTGCCCGACCAGCCGGGACTGCATGACCACGTCCCACATCAGCGTCTGGGTGGTCCATCCCTCCTGGCTGTACCCGCCCTCCCGGACCAGGTTGACGTTACCGTCCTTCAAGTCTATGGTATATATCCCTAAGTTCTGCTCTCCCAGAGTGCGGGTGACCTCCTGAAGGCGCACGCTGGTCTCGTCCAGCTCCAGGCTCTCCTTCAGCATATCATGCACGTCCTTGATATAGATCAGTACCGTCTGGTTTCCGTCCATGTACCCGGAATCCGGCGTCACCTCCAGCAGGTTCCAGCGATACCCCTCCGGGGAGCTGCGCCTATAGCTGCAGGTCAGATGCTTGCGCCCGGTGCCCAGGACGCTTTTGAGATAATCCAGATGGGTGAAGCTCAAGAACCTGTCTATGTCATCCGGATGTATGACGCCTTTCTTCTTAAACTGCTCCAGCCACTGGGTGAAAGTATCTTTCTTGCTGTCGATGGCCCATTCCTCCGCCCCGGACTTCACCACCTCATAGCTGTTCTGGCCCAGGTTCACCCGCAGTATCTTGCGGTAGACATAGCTGAACTCGTCCACATGGGGGGTCAGCGTGACGATGAAAGCCGGTATATTGCCTTCCCACAGCATCCGCTTGGCCTCCATATCCATGGTGCCCAGGACATTGTCGCTTAGGATGGATTTGCTCTCCTTTTTGTCGCCAATGTCCAGAATCGGGCAGTTGGAGCATGAATTCGCCCACATTGTGTCGCAGACCATCCCTTTCTCCACATTGGGGACCATCTTCCTGATACGTTCATTAAAATACAGAATTTCGTGATTATCCTCCCTTACCACATATATCCCTGTGGTCGGTATGGCATCTAAAATTTTTTCATAGTCCCTGCTATCCATGCATACATCCCCTATCCCAGTTCTGCGTCTTGCCTGAATCCTATTTTAGCACGGAACCCTGTAAGAGTCAAATATTCCCTTGGCCTATTATTCGCGTATCATTCGTTTGTCCCAGTAATTTTTAACGAATAATCGCTCCTGTCCAGAGAGAAATTGGGATTGTAATAGGGATCCCCCGCCTCCAGCTCCTTCTTCCACTTCTCCCGGAACCGCTCCGACTCCTGGGCGTAGCGCCTGGCCCTGTCCCCGGTGTCGTCCGCGCCTCTGGAGGCGGACTCATAGTGGAACAGCTCCGCGAAAGGCGTGAATACGTTCAAAAGCCCCATGCCCCGCAGCTTCAGGCAGAAGTCCACATCGTTCAGGGACACGGCAAAGCCCTCGTCCAGGCCGCCCGCCGCCAGATACAGCTCCCTTTTCACCATCAGGCAGGCCCCGGTCACCGCCGTCACGTCCTGGGCATAGCACAGCCGCCCCATGTATCCCAGGTTCTGGCGCTGCTGCCTGTAATGGGTATGCCCCGCGGTCCTGTGGGCCCCCAGCCCGATGACCACGCCGGCATGCTGAATGGTGCCATTGGGATAATAGAGCTTGGCCCCCACTGCCCCCACATCGGCGCGCTGGGCGTACATCAAAAGCTCCTCCATCCATCTGACCGTGATGACCTCCGTGTCGTTGTTCAGAAGCAGGATATAATCCCCCGTGGCGCATCTAGCGCCCAGATTGTTGATGGCGGAGTAGTTGAACGGCCCCCGGTAGGCCACGACCGCGATCCTGTCGTCCTGGCTCCTCTGGACTACGGCCCTGCCCGGCTCCCCGTCCCGGGCCCCCTCTGCGGTCCGCTCCCTGGCATCAAGGCGGTACTCCCGCCCCAGCAGCTGGCTGTAATACCCGGCAATCTCCTCCGTGACGCTGTTGTTCTCAACGATTATAATCTCGTAGTTATCATAGGTGGACTTCATCAATATGGAGGACACGCAGCGGCGCAGATCCTCCCCATGGTCCTTGTTGGCGATGACGATGGAGATTTTCGGCGTGCCCAATATCTGATAGCGGATGCGGAATATGGTCTCGAAAGCCCTGGTGCTCTCAATCTTGAAATCCGTAAAGCCGTGCTTCTTCAAATGCTCCGCCACCGCCCCCTTGGCCGCCTGGATGGCATAGGGCTTGGCCTGGATGCCCGAGGCCACGCTGCCCGAATGGCTCCTCCAGTAGTACAGGGGCCTGGGGACATGGACGATCTTCCTGGCATTGTCCGTCAGGCGCAGAATCATGTCATGGTCCTGGCTGCCGTCGAACTTGGGCCGGAACAGCTCCTCCCCGTCCAAAAGCTCCCTGGAGAACACGCTGAAATGGCAGATATAATTGTTGGCCCGCAGATTGTCCGGCGCATAGTCCGGCTTGAAGTGCATGGTCAGCATATGGTCGATGTCGTCGCCCTGAAAGGTGATTTCATCGCAATACAGATAATCCGCATCCTGTTCATTGATGGCTTTCACATATTCATAGAGGGCGCTGGGGTGAAGCAGGTCGTCCTGGTCCAGCAGACCGATATACTCCCCCGTGGCCATCTGCAGGCAGGCATTGGTATTGCCCGAGATGCCGCTGTTCTTCTCCAGATGCCGGTAGACGATCCTGCCCTGGGACCTGGCCGCATATTCCCGGCAGATCTCCCCGATATAGCCATGGGCCTGGTCAGAGCCGTCCGCCAGGCACAGCTCCCAGTTCTGATAGGTCTGGTTCATCACGCAGTCCAGCAGCTCCACCTGAAACTGCCTGGAATTATTCCACAGGGGCACCAGGATGCTGACCTTCACCATCCGGGGGAACACAGCCGCCCGCTGGGCCGCAGCCTGGTCGGGGGAGGGAAAGCTTGCTGTGCCGAACTGCTGCCTGGCTTTCCGCTCCCGCCTCTTATAGGCCAGCTTCTGGAAAACGCCCCTGATTCCGCCGCAGTTGCGCAGCCTGTCAAGCTGGCGGAGGCAAAAGCGCGCCACGGCCCTAAGCGGCCTGCTGAGCTTCCAGAGGGGGTTGCCCTTGATCCGGTCCAGCCTCCACTTCAGGTCCTCGTTCTCCATCTCCAGATTGGCGTATCTGTCTGCCAGGTCGGCGAGCCGGCCCGTCAGATCGGCGCATTTCTGGCATTCCCTCTCATAGGCTTCCCTGTAATCCGTCTCCTTCATCTTCCATCCCTCTATGACCTTATTTATGAATCATCCTCTGTTTCCCTGGCCCGGCCAGCTCCCGGGAATGCCGCCTCCCAGAAGCGGCCGCTCCAGTTCAGCAGCCCAAGCCCTGTGACCCGGTTCCGCGCAGCCATGCCCAGCCGGTATCTTCCGGCAGGGACCGCCGCCTTTTCTATCTCCACAGCAAACCCGCACAGCGCCACATTCCTCTGGTCAGGCATATTCTCCTCCAAGTCAGGCCGATACATCTCCTCTAAATCCAAAGCATATATCCCGCCGCCCTCCTCGGAAGCCCTCTGCAGCAGCAGCGCCCTCTCATAGCAGGCATTGTCGTCCCCCAATACCACCCCGTAGCCCCGCACGCCGCCTTCGCCGCATTCCTCTATGCTCACCGCCAAACAGGCATCCTCTCTGTATTCCCCCACAGCCCCAAAGGCCACAGGCGCCACAGCCCTCTGAACCCTGTTCCCAGCCGTCAGATAGGCGGGACGGATTCCCGTGGTGTGCAGGCTCTCCCGGTTCAGCCAGGGAGAATAATAGGGATCCTCCCCCTTCAGGGCGGGATGGGCGGCATACAGCATCTCCATCTCTTCCCGAAGCCTCTCCCGCTTGTCCTGCGCCTCATCCTCTCCCCTGCTGAGGGATTCATGATGATAGGCGTACATTCCATTCACGCACACGTTCCGGTATCCCGCCTCATACATCCGGAAGCAGAAATCCACGTCATTGAACGCCACCCGCAGGGCCTCCGCGAACCCCCCGCTCTCCAAGAACCTGTCCCTGCGCACCATCAGGCAGGCCCCCGTCACGGCCAGCACGTTGCGGTTTCCCCGGTTGGCCCCATAGTAATGGCTTCCGTGGTCCTGCAGAAAACGCAGCCTGTCCACCGGCCCCGACGGCAGGTTCGCGATGCCCCCGTGCTGGATGCGCACAGAGTCCGGATAATAGAGCTTCAGACCCACCGCCCCTGTAAAGTCCCTGACCGCCAGCGCCGCCATCTCCGCAAAGGTGCCGGCCTGGCACAGGGTCACGTCGTCATTCAAAAACAGCACAAGCTCCCCTTGCGCCTGGGAGGCCCCCAGATTGCACATCCTGGAGAAATTGAACTCCATGGGCCTGTACAGATACCTGATCTGGCAGCCCGCCCGTCCCTCCAGCTCCCCTGCCAGGTCCTGGATGCGCTCCCGGTTCTCCCGGGCGCTGCCATTGTCCACCAGGACGATTTCAAAGGGAAAGGGACCAGCCTCCCCGGATACGGGCCGGGCCGCCAGCACGCAACCCTCCACGCAGGCCTTCAGCTCCTCCGGGTGGTCCTTGGAGGGAATCACCACGGACAGGAAAGGCCCCTGTCCCCGACGCCTTTCCAGCATTCCGCCAAGAGTAAGAAGACGGAGCTGTCTTCTCTTTTCCCGGACAGCCGACGGCAGGAAGAATATGTCCTGCTCTTCCGGGCCCTGGGCATGGAACAGGATTCTCCCTACATGTCCCACACAGGCAGCGGCCCTCTCATATCCCCCCGCCAGCTCCACACAGGCCTGTACGGCCTTTTCATACACCCGGAAATCCGTCACTTCGTAGAAAGCCCGATTCCCGGAAGCCCCTTCCGGAATTTCCCCTGCCGGACGGACGCCGAATCCCTCCGGCGCAAAGTCCGCCGCCCAAAGCAGCTCCCCCCGGATGGCCACCAGGCTTCCGAAATAGAAGAAGCTGTCCAGGACATCCGGCGACCAGTCCGGCTTGTACCAGGGCAGGCGCCTCTCCCCCGGCGCCCCGGCGGCGGGGCCTTTTCCGCCCTCCCCCCACACATCCTCATCCCCGTACAGGATCCGCACCTGTGGGTTGGCCGCGAAATACGCCCCGATCGCCTCCCAGGCCCCCCGGGCCATCCTGCCCTTCCCTGCGCAGAACACCGCGAAGTCCCCCTCAGGATCCGCCACCGGCGCCTGCTGCCCTGCCTCCAGCGCAGCCGCCCATGCCCCGTACACCGTCTGCCTCTCCCGCAGCCGCTGTCTGTAGCGCCTGTCCTCCATGCCTTCCAGTGTCTGTCTTACCAGCTTCCTGATGCCCATATGCCGCCACTCCTCTTAGGAACCGTTCCGAATTGACTCTCAATGCGCTATTTATGGTTCCGGCTAATTGCGGAGCAATCTGCCCCCGGCCAGGTCCTCTGCCATGGAAAGGGGCATGCGCACGATTTCCATCCTTGCCCGCAGAATGTTCTCGGCCTGGCGGGGCATCTGGCGGGGGAGCTTTTCCAGGCGGATGCACAGGCCCGGATCCTCCGTGGGGAACACGATGCTGGGACAGCTCCCCTCCTCTCCCCTGGCCCCGGGCCCTCTCCTGGCCGGGAACGATATGCGCCCATTGGCATAGAGCAGCTTCCTCCTGCTTAAGGGGACAGCCTCCCCGTTCCAGGTCGCTTCCCGCAGCTTCACCGCGCAGGGGCCGAACGCCGGGTCTATCCGCAGCTGCCGCACCTCCCCGCTCACCTTCAGCTCCAGCTCTATCAGGTTCTCCCCCCGGTAGGCCTCCTTCACGAAATAGGAATCCTCCTCGCCAAATCCCCCGCCCTTGTCCTCGTAGACCTGGACCCGGTTCACCGCCCGGGTGTCCTCGTATCTGTCAATCCAGTCCTGGGGGACCACCACCCTGCGGCCAATCTTCTCCCGCAGCTGGGCCATGGCCAGCCTGTTCCCTGTCACAAAGTCCTGGAAGTCCCCCTCCGCGGCGCGATACCTCTCCGCCTCCTCCTCCGGGACGGAAAGCTCCCGCTGCACCCGCTCTATATCCAGCAGGCTCCGTCTGCCGTCCTCCAGCAGATAGCAGTACACCGCCCGAAACGCCAGCTCCCTGGTCTCGATGGGCTTTCCGAAAGTCCACTCATAGTCGATCAGCGTCCATCTGTCCCCATTCACCAGAATATTAGAGAAAATAGGGTCGAAATCAGCAGCCGGATAGTCGCTGCCATAGCCGATGCGCTCCACATATTCCCGGAAGTATCCATAGAAGCCCTCCCTATCCCCTCTCTCCAGACAGCCGTCCATCAGCTCCGACAAGGGCCTGCCCTCCACGAACGCGAACCGGGCCCTGGGGATGTCCCCCTCCTCCAGCTCACAGTCGTTGATTTCCAGGCGCCCTCCCCGATACCGCTCCTTCAGGCTCTGGCAGGACACCTCCATGCCTCTCACATGCTCCGCCGCCGCTTCGCTCAAAGCGCATTTCCTGACGGAAAACCGCCCCTTGCCGTCCATGACGATCTCCGTCCTCACCGCGTACTCCGGCGCCCGGTCATTGGAATACTTCACGTACTTTACGTCAAAGCCCTCCCCGATCACCGCCAGATAGGAATTGGAGAAGAGCGGGAACAGCCCCTCCTCCGTCAGGCCGTCGAAAGCCCTCTTCTCATCGAACAGCAACATCCTGTCCCTGTCGAAATTCCGTATATTATATGCCAGCTCGCCCTTTCCGGGCAGATACTCGTCGCTGTAGAGCATCTTCATGAACTTATAGTCCGGATAGGGGTAATAGAAATGGTATTCCTTTACGCCGCAGCTTTGGAAGATCCGCTCCAGCCCGTTCCTGCCAAAGGTGCGGACCCGCTCTCCCCCCTGATAGTTCTCTATGCCGGAGAAATAAGTCCCCAGATGATCCTCCTTGCAGCCCGCGAAATATTTCAGGCCATATTTGTTCTCTATGGCGATCAGGATCCGGCCCCCCGGCGCCAGATGGCCCAACAGGAGCTTTAAATAGTCCTCATAGGGCGCATCCCCCCCGATATAGCTCTGTCCGTACTCAAAGACCCCTGTCAGGCAGATGAAGTCATAGTCCCGCTCCAGCTTGGGCTCCATATCCTTGAAATTCCCCACACGAATCAGGATATTGTCGCACTCCCTGTGGCGGTAGGCATTAATCAGGCTCCGCTTCCTGGACAGCTCCACGCAGGTCACAGAGGCCGCCTTGGCGGAAAGCACCCCCGTGACAGCGCCGCAGCCACTGCCCACCTCCAGCACCTTGGCGGTCTTTCCCGCCGGAAAGGGGACCCATTCCAGGATATTCCCCCTCAGGGGCGACAGATGGTAGAGCAGCGGCCAGCTGGCCCTCTGTGCAATGATGTCCCCGTACTCCGACGAGAGCCTGTGCTTTACGATGTCCAGCAGCTCGTCCTCCACATCGCCGTCGCTGTAGAGGTCTTTCCCCGGGTATTGGCTGTAGTCCAGCCTGACCTTTCCCACTTCCTCCCACTTCCCGGAATCTGTCCTCCCCTGGGCTTGTGCCTTGCCCTGTCCGCCCTCTTCTATCCTCCCTCTCTCCTCTGCCCGTTCCTCTCTCACTTCCGCCATACCGCTCCTCATCCTGGGCAGGCATCAGGGCCGCTCTCCCCGGAGACCTGCCTCACCTGCACCGCCGAATCCATATCATAGTATCCTACCGTGTTCTTGTCCGAGACCACCGTCACGTCCAAAGCGTCATACAACCTGTGGTACACCTGGAACGTATCCCCATCGTATCCCGTGACCCCCATGGAGAGCAGATATTCCCCGCCCTGGAGGCTCATCTTCTGGGTGAACGTGATCTCCATCACCTGGCCCGGCTCCGCGCTCTCCAGAAACGCCTTCTCCACCATGGAATTGGTCCCCGTGATCTCCGTCCCCATGATGTTCTTGAACGTGAACGCGAAAATCGGGGCCGGCACATGCTCTTCAAAGTTTACCCGCATGTGCAGCGTAAAAAGGCTCCCCTTCAGCACCGCCGTGGTCCGCATGCCGCTGTCGTCCGTCACATAATACTCCACGATTCTGGCCTGGCCCGTGCCGTATTCCAGCAGATCAGGATTCACCCCAGCTTCCCGCTCCTGGCTGCCCTGCTTTACGTCCTCCAGAAAGTCCGCATGCTCCTTGCTGCTGTGAATCTCATACTGCCCCACCAGCACCTGCTTGTAGATATCGATCATCTCCTTGGGCGAGCCCTCCCCCAGCAGCTCCCCTTTGTTCAGCAGGAACACCCTGTCGCAGTATTTGCTGATGGCGCTCAAGTCATGGCTGACGAACACGATGGTCTTCCCCATCTTCTTAAATTCCTCGAATTTGTGGTAGCACTTGGCCTGGAAGAACACATCCCCCACGGAGAGGGCCTCGTCCACGATCAGAATCTCCGGCTCGATGTTGATGGCCACCGCAAATGCCAGGCGTACAAACATACCGCTGGAGTAGGTTTTTACCGGCTGGTTCACATAGTCCCCGATGTCGGCGAACTCCAGGATCTCCGGCAGCTTCTCGTCGATCTCCTTGTCGGAGAAGCCCATCATGGTGCCGTTGAGGTACACATTCTCTATGCCATTATACTCCTGGTTGAAGCCGGCCCCCAGCTCCAGCAGCGCGGAAATGCGCCCGTCCACCCTCACCTGGCCGGAGGTGGGGTTCAGCACCCCCGTGATGATTTTCAGGATGGTGGACTTGCCCGAGCCGTTGGTGCCGATGATGCCCACGGTCTCCCCCTTGCGGATGCACAGGTTCACGCCGTTCAAGGCATAGTGCAGCCTGTGTGCCTTCCCCCTGCTTAGGCCGAAGGCGTCCTTCACCCGGTCCCTGGCCCTGTCGTAGAGCTTGTATACTTTTACCAGATCCGTAATCTCTATTGCAGGAGGCGCCACCTCCTGTACCTGTATCCTGCTTTCTCGATTTTCCATGCTACCTCTTGTCATACATCAGAATAGTACTTTACGGTTGGCAGATAATCGCCTCTTTGTCATACCACATGGCCATGGATCTGTTTGGTTCGTTCTGCGGATCCTCCGACAGTTCATCGGGGGACAGAATCCAGGGCCTGAATCCATAGGGCTTCACCGTCACCGTGGAGCCGCCCTGCTTTATGGTCTCCACCCTCTCCAGATATTCCTGATGGAAATTATAAGCCTCTCCCTTATGGATGCAGTCATAGGCATCCCAGGAGGAGTATCCGCCCACCGGGTTGGGCCTGGTCATGAACACCGCCAGGGCCATGCCCAGGACGGCGATGTAGAACGCAAACGGAATCCTCTCCCCCTCCTTCAGCTCCCTGGTCAGGCGGCCGGACCCAGCCAGCCGTCCATGCAGCCATCCCAGCCAATAGACTTCATTGACAAGCAGCAATATCTGCAATGTGAGTTTTACGGCATTCAGCGTCCTGTCCAGCCCCGCATGGCCCAGCGTATACAGGCTGGGGGTAAATCCCGTGGCATACAGGCAGAAGGACCACAGGAGAAGCAGCCCCGGATACCGGAACCGAAACCGCAGCTTTCTGACCGCCAGCCAGATAATCGGTGCCAGCAGGAGCAGGACCGTCAGCGTAATCAGCCCCGTAAACCTTCCGAAATATCGAAATGCCTCCAAAAAGGAGCTCCCTATGGCGGATATGGAATCCAAGCCCCATCCCTGATAGCTCACGCCCCTTTTCATGTTGCCCGGCGCGGCCACATTCTTATAGAATCCATAGCCATAGATCATCAGGGACGGAAGCAGCAGGAAGGCCCGTCTGTTCCGCAGCACCGCCGCCAGGGCCAGCAGGCTGATTCCCACCACCAGCCCCTGGAGAGTGGTCACATAATTTGCCCCTGAGACAGCCACCGCGCCCACGCAGGTACACAATACCCGAACCGGCAGGGAAGCTTTCCTTTCCGCCACCAGCACTCCGATCCAGGACGCAAGCAGCAGCAGGAAAAACGAGTGCATCCCCATATAGTGGATTCCCGCGTTGTACCAGAAAAATCCCATCTGGGAATTATGCACCAGCACCAATGCCATGGCCGATGCCGCGGCCTGCCAGATGACGCAGAAGGGCCATTGCGCCTTCAGCACGTCCCTGGCCAGCACCTTCACTAGCCTGCATATGGAAAACGTCAGGAGCAGCAGCAGGAATATAGGGCCCAGCGCATAATATTCATCCCCCCATACACCGGGCATCAAGGACATGAAGAAGACGGAGGAGAATGTCCCCTGCCAGGCCCACCATTCTCTCCGCGCGCACTCCACCGCTCCCTTCAGGGCGCTTAACAGGCTATAATCCTGGGCCAGGCATACCTTTACTACCTTTCCGTAATTATAGTCGTCATACCAGGGGGCCGCATACAGCGCAAGGCGCAGCAGGGGAAGCAGCAAAAGCAGCAGGACGACCACCGCGCACACAGCCACTATTCCCATACCAGGCCCCCATCCTAAGCCCTTCTTTATCTTCTCCCGAAATCCTTCCATAAAATCCTCCTGCCTCTGCCTGCTCTCACAGCACATCCGCGAAATGCACCTTCAACCTCTTGAACACCGCCACCCCGATTCCGAACAGCACCACCGTGGCTATCCAGAAATACATGGTGGAGAAGAAATCCTCGAAGAACCAGCTCCGCTCATAGATGGCGCTGCGGTATCCGTTTACGATATAGACCAGCGGGTTCAGCTTCAGGATCACCACCCACTCCTCGGGCGCGGAATCGATGTTCCACAAAATAGGCGTGGCCCAGATTCCGATCTGCAAGGCGATACCTATAATCTGGGTCAGATCCTTGAAAAACACCACAATAGAACAGGTGGTGTAGCACAGCGCCAGCACGAACACGAACAGGCAGACGCTGTAATAGAAGATCTGTGTAGTATAAATCGTGGGATGATACCCGTACAGCGCCGCCACTATCAGCAGCACCGCCACAAAGAACACATGGATGAAGGAGGCGGCGATGATTTTGATGATTGGCAGGATGCTGATCTTGAATACCACCTTTTTCACCAGATAATCGTACTCCCGCAGGGCATTGGTACCGTTGTTCAAGGCCTCGTTGAAATAGAACCAGGGTACCAGCCCCGCCGTCAGAAAGAGCACAAAGGGCACATCCTCCACGCCCCGTCCGGCTCCGCCCATGAGCTTGTCAAAGACAATATAATACATCACCACGGTCACCACCGGCTGGGCCAGGGCCCACAGCGCTCCCATATAGGATCCGGCGTAGCGCTTCTTGAAGTCGTTCTTCGCCAGCTTCCAGATCAGATGCCTGCTCTGGTACAGCTCCACCGGAATGGTAGTGAACTTCTCATACCATTTAGCAAAAATCACACAGGCGACCAGAATCATCCCTAAGGAGAGGACCTTTTTCAACAGCTCCTCCTGAGGGTCTGCGCTGGGGCCGGGATTCTGATGGATGACGATGGAAAACGCCATCAAAAGCCCCGCCAGGGAAAACAGGAAAATCCCGCCTTTCTTACTGATTTTCATGCATCTGCCTCTTATATTCCTCCAGACCGCCCCAGTTCCTGTCCCGGTCGATCATCACCAGCTCCATTCCTTCCGGAACAGGCCATTCTATACCGATGGCCGGATCGTCGTAGGCGATTCCGCCCTCATCCCCGGGATGGTAAAAATCGGTGCATTTATAACAAAATTCCGCATAGTCCGACAGCACCAGATATCCGTGGGCAAAATTCTTAGGCACGAAGAACTGCCTTTTATTCTCCTCGGACAGCACTACGCCATACCACTTTCCAAACGTAGGCGATCCCTTCCTCAAATCCACGGCCACATCGAAGACCTCCCCGCGGATGGCCCTCACCAGCTTGTCCTGGGGGAACTGCTTCTGGAAATGCAGGCCCCTGAGCACCCCTCTCCTCCCCGCCGACTGGTTGTCCTGAACGAACACTTCCGGAATCCCCGCCTCCTTATATGCCTCGTAATGGTAGGATTCGTAAAAATATCCCCTCTCATCCCCGTAAACCGCCGGTGTAATGACCTTGAGCCCCTCTATCCCGCATGTCTCTACCTGAATCTTTCCCATCGTAAGCCCCTCCTTCTTCCATCTGATTTCTCTTTTATCCTGTCTCTTATCCTGATTTTTTATCCTCTCGGCTACGTCGATCTACGGTATCTGCAGATAGCTCACGTTCATGTCCACATTCCCCGCAATGCCGTCCACCGCGCCCTTGGAGGTGTACTGCCACATATGGTAATATCCCTGATAGAGCGGCGTGTGCCGGTACTCCGCCAGCCAGATGCAGTATTGCTCCAGGTTGTCCACATGTAGGTTGTTGTTGTACCAGTTGCGGCTGGCGTAGACCCCTGCCCTGTAGCCTGCATTGGCAATGGTGCGGCAGAACGCCTCGCACACCAACGTCCTGGTGTCCGCGTCCAGATTGTCCGCGCGGCCGTTCCCTCCCGCGCCCTCTGTGTCGATGAACACAGGATAGTCCAGCTCGTACTCGCGAATCAGCTGCAGCACCGCTGAAGCCTCCTCCACGGCCTCCACCTCGTTCACCGCCTGGGTGAAAAAGTAGACCCCCACCGGCATTCCGCTGGCGGCAGCGCCGCGCATATTGGCGGCAAAACAGGAATCCTCCACCAGGCCCCCCGTAGTGGAGCCCCTATAGCCCGCCCGGATGATAGCGAACTCCACGCCCGCGTTCTTCACTCTGTCCCAGTCGATTTCACCGTTCCACTTGGACACATCTATGCCCACTCTGGAATTGGCGGTGGACGTCTGGAGCTCCTGAATCTCCGTCTTGTCCGCGTCCGCCACGGCATCCGCTACTTCCGTATCCTCCACGGCCACGTCTATATCCGCCTCTGTCAGGAGCAGGAGGGAGATATCGTCGATAGCCACATACTCCACCTTGTCCTTGACCCGCACCTTCGTCTGATTTTCCGGCACCCGATATCCTTCCGCGGGCATCAGCTCCACATAGTACTCTCCTGCCGACAAATCGCCGATATAGATGATGCCGTCCTTATCCAGATCCTTGTATTCCCCCAGCCCGTCCAGCTTTACGAAAAAGCTCTCCCCGGTGACCAGGTTCCCCTGGAGATCCACAATCTGTATGCGCAAATCCTTCTCCACGGAGGTCACTACCATGGAAAGCCTGGCAGCGTTGTCCTTTGCCGCATCCAGCACAGGATTCTTCTCCGGGTCGAAGAAGTTCTCGTCCTTAAGGAACGCCGACAGGTCGTTTCCAATCTGCCCGTTCACCACGCCGTCCTGTCCCGCACCCGGCTGGCTGCCCGCGGACTCCTCCTGGCTTTCCGTCCGGGGCGGCGGCGTCTTCCCCGGCGCCCCGCCTCCGTCCGTATCCCCATTGGTATACATCACCAGCAGCGTAACCAGCAAAATCACTCCCATGGAAGCGAAAATGGCCATTCTGCGTATTTTAGAGTCCATTTGCTACCTCTACCAGATATTTTCCGTAATTGGTCTTCATCAGGGGCTCCGCCAGCGAAAGCAGCTGCTCCTTATCGATGAAGCCTCTCTTGTACGCAATCTCCTCGATGCAGGAGATATAGAGCCCCTGCCTCTTCTGGAAAGCCGCCACGAAATCCGCAGCGTCCAGCAGAGAATCATGGTTCCCCGTGTCCAGCCATGCGAATCCCCGCCCCAGCGTCTCTACACGCAGCTTCCCCCTCCGGAGATACTCATTGTTGACGCTGGTAATCTCCAGCTCCCCCCTGGCGGAGGGCTTCACGTTCCTGGCGATTTCCACTACATTGTTGTCGTAGAAATAGAGGCCCGGCACCGCGTAATTGCTCTTAGGCTTCTCCGGCTTCTCTTCGATGGAGAGGGCCTTCCCGCTCTCGTCGAATTCCACCACCCCATACTCCCTGGGGTCGCGGACATAATAGCCGAAGATGGTGGCCCCCTTCTCCCTGGCCGCCACCTCCCGCAGGACCCGGGAGAAGCTCTGGCCATAGAAGATATTGTCCCCCAGCACCAGCGCCACCCTGTCGCCGCCAATGAAGTCCGCCCCAATCAGGAAGCTTTCCGCCAGGCCGCCCGGATGCTCCTGTACCGCGTAGGACAGTTCCATGCCAAGCTGGCTCCCGTCCCCCAAAAGCTCCCGAAATACCGGAAGGTCCCTTGGCGTGGATATAATCAAAATCTCCCGGATGTCCGCCAGCATCAGCGTAGACATAGGATAATAAATCATCGGTTTATCGTATACGGGCATAATCTGCTTGGAGACTGCCTTTGTCAGAGGGTACAGCCTGGTGCCGGATCCTCCCGCCAATATGATTCCCTTCATAACATACCTCCATTCCTCTCTAATCGGCCATAGCGCCTGCGCTCAAAAACGCGCTAAATGGGAACGATGTGATTCGTCCCCATTTTCTTAGGAATTGTTCAGGCCATTTCTGAACAATCCCTTATTTTCCATACATATCATCGTAATATTTCTGGTAATCGCCGCTGGTCACATTCTTCATCCACTCCTCATTCCGGAAGAACCACTCTATGGTCTTACGGATGCCCTCTTTGAACATGGTCTCCGGCTGCCAGCCGACGGCCTTAATCTTGTCCGGCGCGATGGCGTATCTGCGGTCATGTCCCTTGCGGTCCTCCACATAGGTGATCAGGTCAGTGGTCACATGCGCCTTTCTGGGGTCGTCGTCAGGCAGCATCTCCTGCAAGGTCTCTATGATGATGTGGATGATTTCGATGTTCTGCTTCTCGTTATGGCCGCCGATATTGTAGGTCTGGAAGAGCTCTCCCTGCTCCTGGACCATGTCGATGGCCTTGGCGTGGTCCTCCACATAGAGCCAGTCCCTGACATTCTTGCCGTCTCCGTACACGGGGAGCTTCCTTCCCTGGAGGCAGTTGTTGATAATCAGAGGAATCAGCTTCTCCGGGAACTGATAGGGGCCGTAGTTGTTGGAGCAGTTGGTGATGTTGGCCGGGAAACGGTAGGTGTCCATATAGGACTTCACCAGCATGTCCGCCCCCGCCTTGCTGGCGGAATAGGGGCTGTGGGGATCGTAGGGCGTGTCCTCATAGAAGAACGCGCTGTCGTCATCCGGCAGGGAGCCGTACACCTCGTCCGTGGACACATGCAGGAACTTCTTCCCAGGCTTGAAGCCGCCCTCCGGCAGCTCCCAGGCCTCCTTTGCGCAGTTGAGCATCACCGCCGTGCCCAGCACATTGGTGCGCACGAACACCTCGGGTTCCCGGATGCTCCTGTCCACATGGCTCTCCGCCGCGAAATGCACCACGCGGTCGATGTTGTTCTCCGCGAATATCCGGGAGATGGCCTCCTTGTCGCAGATGTCCGCCTTCACGAAGGTGTAGCCCGGATTGCCCTCCAGGCATTTCAGATTCTCCAGATTGCCCGCGTAGGTCAAAAGATCCACGTTGATGATGCGGATCTCGTTCCCGTATTTCCGGAACATATAGTGGATATAATTGGAGCCGATGAAGCCGGCGCCTCCTGTCACAAGATAAGTACGCATTTTTCTCCTCCTTCTTACTTCGCAGAGCCCTCCGCCTTCTCCTTCACAAAATGATAGAGTATGAACGGATACTTGCCCAACTGCTGGTTGCTGTAATTTTCTATCACGTTGTACCCCATGCCCGTCACCTCCGCGATCTGGTCTTCATTCAGGAAGTCGGGCGTGAAATACCACACATCATCCGCTGAGGCCTGCGAAAAATTGCCGTTGACGACCTCCGATTCCGGGAAATAATAAGAGAGCACGGTCCAGCCGATATGCTGGATTCCATGGTTCACGAACTGTGTGTCCTCATCCGGCTCGCCGATATAGTACAGCACCTCTCCTGTCCTGATGTCCTCGTTCTCCACCGTGTCCTTGTAGCTGCCGTAATTGCCAATGCCCTTGATGAACAGAAGGGCCAGCGCAAGCACTAGCGCTCCTTTCCCAGCGCCCTCCAGCCATCGCCCGGAGAGCCGTCCGTCCAGGCCACGCAGCTTATCCAGCACGCGCTTGGCACCTGCCGTCAGCATAATGGCCGTGACAGCACAGAGGGGATACAGATATCTGCCTGTCACCAGCGGCTGCATGACCATACTGAGCCCATACGCAAATGCCACTGTGCCCACTATGGTCAAAAGGCCTACCGCATAGACAAATGTCTCGGCGGACCATCCCTTTGTGGACGGCACCGTCACGTCCACCAGGAGCCTGTCCTCCTTTTTCTCCACCCGGAACAGGGAAGATTCCGTCAGGAACAGCACTCCGCCCAGCAACAGCGCAAGCCCCAGGACGATTCCGCTCATGCTGGCCCCGCAGCCTATCATGGCAAGGCTGCTGTCCATCCCTTCGATCTCCGTCATCCACCAGCGCTGGCTGACGCTTTCCGTGGCCCGGAAGAGCTGGCTCAGCCAGGGCGCATAGATTACGGCGAACGCCGCTATGGATGCCGCCCCCTTTATCCATGTCCGCCCCCCGTATCGCAGGCAGGCGGCCACGCTGGCCACGAACATCATAATGCCCACGGCCACAAGGGCATAGTAATGGGAATATGCCGCAACGCTGGCCCAGAACACCATGCCTATCCACCCCGCCGCCCTGCTGCCGCTTAAGATGCGGGACACGCAGTAATAGCATCCCGCCACGCCCAGAAAAGCCAGGGCGTACATGCGGATTTCCATATTATATTCCAGGCAGGGTGCCGACAGGCCCGATATCATCACGAAGAAAGCCGCCGGAAGGTTTCCGTATCTCTTTCGGAGCAATGTGACCGCCAGGATGATGCCGATACAGAAAGGCACAAAAGAAGCAAAGTGGTACACCGGAATGCTATATCCGAATAGCTCCGCAAAACCCTTCAGCCACAAAAAATGCAGCGGCGGATGGTTCTCCTCCAGAGTCAGAATCTGGAAAATCCCATCCAGCCCATGGCGTATGGCATTGCAGGAGTAAGCCTCGTCCCCCCATACCACATTGTCGAACATCAGCCCGAAATTCATACATGCCACCAGCGCCGCCAGCAGATACAGGCCTGCGGGAAACAAAAACTTCCTGCAGACCGTCGCCGCCCCACACTTGCGGTATCCGTCCCAGTCTATAGCTACCTTCACTTTTCCCGTGGTGTATGCCCATTCTGCCGCCGCGATGACCCCTGCGGCCACAGCCTCAAGGAGGACATATTTCAGCAGGAACATGGGAACCTGGTCTGTCTTTTCCACAAAGGAAGTCCCCTCCTCGCACAGGGCCACCATGACGATGCTGGTGGACAGCGTGGTCAGCAGCGCGTAGACCACATAGCGTCCTCCTATCTGTGCCGGGGCGAGGGCCTCGTCCTTTTTGTACAGCTTCCGAATCAATAAAGGTATCACGGGCATCATGAGCCCAAAAATCACAGCCTGCATCTCTCCACACGCTCTCCTTTGCACTGACGGTCGGGCCAACGCCCCTTACTGCGGAGCCTGTCAGAATATGCCGCAGCCGGGCTCCGGTCAATAGCCCAGATAGCTGATGTTCATATCCACATTGCCGCTGATGCCGCTGACATTGCCGGTAGATCTGTACTGCCATAAATCATATCTGCCCTTGTAGGTAGGGGCCGACGCGTACTGAGCCAGCCATATCTTGTAGGCACCCAGGGCCTGGGCATCCAGCTTGGTCTCCAGCCAGTTTTTGTTGGAATAGACACCTGCCGTATAGCCCGCGTTCTGAACGGTCTGGCAGAACGCCTTGCAGACGGCCGTCCTGGTGGCATTGTCGGCCCTGTCCCCGCGGCCGCCGCTGGCCTCTACGTCCAGGAACACCGGATAGGAAATCTTATAATTCTTAATCTGATCCAGCACCATGGACGCCTCCTCCACAGCCTCGACCTCGTCTATGGCCTGTGAATAGAAATAGATTCCCACCTTTAGGCCGGCTGCCGTAGCCCCCTGGATATTCTCCCCAAATCTGGGGTCTTCAATCAGCTTTCCCTCCGAAGAGCCTCTGTAGCCGCTACGTATGATGACATAGGAGATGCCGGAGTTCTTCACCGCGTTCCAGTCGATTTTTCCATTCCATTTAGATACGTCGATGCCCGTGGTGCCGTTGCCTACCACCAGGGCGCCATCGCTGGCAAAGGTGTACTTGGCCCCCTGGATGACCTGCTCCCCGGTCACCTTCTCGCCCTCCGCTGTATAATAATATACATTGCCGTCGATTGTCTGCCACCCTGTATATTTTGCCCCGGCTTTCACGTAGAATACCTCTGCCGTATAATAATCGGCGCTTTTTGCTTCCCGGTAGCTGTCGTTCTCCATCACATAGATCTGACGGCCGCTGGTGTCCCTCAGCAGCGTCGTGGTATCCTCCCGGGGATTCTTCTTCACGGTAACGGTGCAGGTGGCCTTGACGGTCTCCGTCCCTTCCGTATACAGTATGGTGATGACCGCGCTGCCCTCCGACACGCCCGTCACGGTGACGATATTGCCCTCTGCGCTGACGGCCACTTTCTCCGTGTCGGAGGATGTGGCCGATACGTTCACCGTCGAGGCGGCGTTAGTGACCGTAGCGGTGATGGTATCCGAACTCTTGTTATATACGGTCATGGCGTTCTTGTCCAGCCGCATCGCCATGCTGCCCCTGATGGTCACAGTCAGCACAGCTGTCCCGGCCGTCTCCGCCGTGCCGTTGCGGTAATTTGCCGTCACGGTCAGGTTCGCCGTCCCGGCCGCCTTGCCCTGTACGGTGATATTGCCTCTGTCATCCACCACTGCCGAAGCCACCGCCGCGTTGTCAGAGCTGATGATATACTCAATGGTACCGCCCTCCGCGGAGCCGCTGGCGCTGGCAATGGCTGCCATGGTGCCTCCCGCTGCCCCGGTCAGGGACGACGGGGTCACTGTCACCGACACCGGAGACATGGTAGGCGTGGGCGTAGGGACAGGGGTGGGGGTGGGCGTCGGTATAGGCGTCGGGGTCGGCGTGGGCTCCGGGGTAGGTTCAGGGGTCGGCGGCGGCGTGGGCTCCGGGGTCGCCGGCGGCGGCGTAGGCTCCTGTGTGGGCTCCGGGGTCGGCGGCGGTGTGGGCTCCTGCGTGGGCTCCGGGGTCGCCGGCAACGGTGTGGGTTCCTGCGTGGGCTCCGGGGGCGCTGTGGTCTGGACAGGCTCCCCCTCATCCGTGGCCGCCGACTCTTCCGGCAGCCCAGATGAGATTCCCTCCTCTGCCGCGGTGCTGCCGCTCATGCGCAGAAAGCTCTTTCCCAGCGCCAGGGTCAGGGGATCCGGAATCGTGCTTTTGTCCACCACGTCGTAGGCGGAGGCAGCAGTCGTGCTCTCCACCCATGCCACAGTATCCTGCAGGCTGGATTCCACCACAGTCTCGTTCTTTTTGGTGTCTTCCTTCTTGGCGTTTACCTCGCTCTCCTTCTTGATTTCATTGGAGACGTCCACTTTCTTGTAGTCTATCTCCTTTTTGACCTCCACGGACTGCGCGTCCGTGAACAGGACATAGTCGGCATACTTCTCATCGGACAGAGCCTCCATGGCCACCTGATATGTACCGGGCGCAATGTCCTTTTTGTAGATGATGCCGTCCATATCGTCATCGGACCAGATGATGTTCTTGCCGGAGGGGTCGGTAATGGTCACCGCAAAAGGCACATTGGGAACCAGCTTATCCGTTTTCTTATTGACGAATTTAATCTTCAGATCCTTCTGGACGGAGGTAAAGCTGGGCAGAACGGACACCTGTCTCTCATATCCGGTCTCGTCATATCCTTTCTTGCTGTCGTCCTCGTCCTGGTCTTCACCCTGATTCGGCGATGCGGCTTCCAGCTTCGCATTGGCCACAGCCAGCAGCCCTTCCTCGCCAATCATGGAGATGCCGGCCAGCTGTGTGCCCACATCCGCGAAATCGGCCAGCTGCCTGTCCGTAGCGCTTGTCCGGAAGAAGACGCTGCACAGCACGATAGCCACTATCAGCACGCCCGCGCCAGTGCAGACCATCACCTTATCCAGGGTGTCCATGCCGCTCAGAACCTTGCCGACCTTTGTCAGGAAGCTGTCAGGCGGCCTCTTCCCCGGCCTGCCGCCCCTATTCCTTGCGGGCCGTTGGGCGGAGGGAGGGACGGCTCTCTCAAGCACCGGCCCCTTCCTATAGCCCTTCGGGGAATCCCAGGAATCGGTCTCCTCATAGCGATAGGCCTCCTCTTCCCCGGCCTCTTTCGTCCAGCCGTCCTCCTCGTCATAGCAGGGGGATTCTTCCTCATAGAGATACGCGTCCTCCCTGTCCTCATCGGCATACGCTTCGTCCGCGCTGTCCCAGTCATAATCGCGCTCTTCCCAGGGCCGGCCTTTTTTATTGGAATTACCCAATGATTTTCTCATGAATAAGTATCCTTTCCAAAAACAGAACGTAATAATTCCGTAATAGTATAGCATCCTTTTTTTCCATCTTCAAGTAACAATCCCATTTCTTCATAATTTCTTAAAATCTTTTAAAAACTTATAAAGTCCCATCAATAATGTAGACTTTCTCCTGCCATAATAGTAAAATAGATGCATCATCAGAGAATGGAGCGTACCTATGAAAGGCAGAAATCTTTCCCCTGGGAATTCACAGCAGCACAAAATACCGGATTTGGATATCATAGATTTGGAAAAGGAAAACCGCTCTGCCTCGCAGGCGTCCGACAGTCCTTCCGACCCACAGTCCGCGGACAGCCCTCCCGCAAGCGAAGAAAAGGACTCCGCAAAGGCCCCGAACCGCCGTTTCCGCATCAATGTCCATATGGTGCTCCTGGCGGTGGCGGTGCTGTTCGTCGTGGGCATTGTATACAAGGTCAAAAATTTTGGCGTTTATGTGGATTTGGACGAAATCTTCGCGGACGGCCCCGGAGAGTACGATGATTCCTACGACACAATCCTGCCCCTCCTGGACGCCTCCAACAACCCGGTGTACAAGGACTACAGCCAGGGATCCACCATCCTGGCTTTCGGAAACGCGCCCTTCGCGGACGACAGAGGCTCCGAAGACAATCTCGTGAATATCATGCAGCAGGAGACCGGCGCCACAATCTACAATTGCTCCATCAGCGGGAGCCACCTGGCCGCACAGCTGAAAAAGCCCGATCCGGAAAAGGCTCCCTGGGATGTCTTCAATCCATACTGGCTATGCAACATAGCCGCCAAAAACGAAGCCGCCGGAGAAGATTATCAGCAGGCCCTGAAGGTGCTGGGCAGCGCCGCGCCGCCGGAGGCCAGGGAAGTCTATGACATTCTGCAGTCCATAGACTTCAACACCGTGGATGCCATCGTGCTCATGTATGATGCCAGCGATTATCTGGACGGACTGCCCATGTTCAATCCCGAGGATGCCACCGACATCACTACGTTCACCGGGACCACGGAGGCGGTCATCGAGTATATGCAGTTCTTTTTCCCCAATGTGCGCATCATCGTGCTCTCGCCCACCTATGCCTTCGCCCTGGACGACGACGGGAAGTACATCAGCAGCGATATGAAGCGCTATGGCCAGGACGTGCTGAGCACCTATGCCATTCTGCAGTACGCCTCCTGCGTCTCCAGAAGCGTCACCTTCATCGACAATATCTACAATACCTTCAACGAGGACAATGCGAAGAAATATCTCAGCGACCATCTGCACCTGAATGTGAAGGGCAGAAAAAAAGTAGCCGAGCGCTTTGCTTACGCGCTCAACTACTATAACCAGAACAGATCCGCGGAAGGGGAGAAGGACTGACCGGAGGCGCTGCAAAAGGGTCAGTCCAGCTCCGGAATGGACAGTTCTATCTCCGGATCCCGATAAATGACATACCCTTCCATCTCCCCAAACCGCACCCAGCCATAGTCCTCCGGTTTCCCCTGGATTTTCTGGTCCGGGCCAAATATCACATAATGGCAGAGATTCTCCCTGGAGAGGGGAACCACCTTTTCCAGGTCCACTACCTCCAGCCGCATCTCCTCCCGAAGAGGATGATAATTATGCCAGCCGTCCACTGAAATCTCACGTCCGTAGGGCATGCAGACTAAAGGGGAATACTGGCGGACATACTGCGTCAGCTCCGGCGGGAACGCAGCCATCACTTCCCGGCCGGGCACATGGATGGCCTCGCAGATAGCGACCACCACGTCCGGTACATGGTAGATGTTCTCCGCCCGGGAAAAAGACGGACTTGCGTAGACGAAGCCGCCCGATACCGCAATGATTCCGGCCAGGCACAGCGCGGCCGCTTCCGCGGGCCGCTTCCCCTTCTCCCGGTGCAGCTGTCCATAGACGCGGACGCAGGCATATGCCAGCGTAGCCGTCATAGGAAGCAGCCACAGCATCCTCCAGTAAATCTCTGCCTCCGCCATGCGGTACACGAATTTCGCGAACAGGGGATTAAAGAACAGCGCCAGCACCGCCAGCGGCATATAAAGGAAAAGGATTCTCAGGTATCTTCGCTCTTCCTTCCTCCACAGATAAACAATCGCCAAAAGATAGCATATCACGATCAAACCGCTTCCCATATATCCCCGGAACGCACTGCCCATATCACTCCACATACAACCTCCCTCATTTCAGCACTATATACAAAAGCGCATAGACGCCACAGGGAATGCAGCAGGCCATCAGCGGGGGCAATATCCCGGGCCTTTTGTAGCAGAACGCCCCCAGCACGCCGCACAGCCCTATGGCCATGCAAATCAGCAGAGTCCCCAATGTGCTGCACAGGCATCCTGTCACCGCCGCGGCTCCCAGCAGCAGATACAGCAGGGCCGGTATCCTCTCGCCTCTGTGCAGCTTCTTCAACAGCTCCAACAGCAAAAGCAGCAGAAAAGGAACCACAATGCTCCCCAGCATGGCCTTCCCCTGCCTGAGCCTGCCGATCAGGAATGTCTCTGAAGTGTACACCGAATAATTTCCGAACAGAACCAAAAGCTCCGTAAATATCATGAACAGAGCCCTCTGGCCGCCCTGTTCGGGAAACAGGGAGAGGCTAAACAGATAGTAGATCCCATAGGCCATGGCGATCAGCACCACGGGCAGCATCACCTGGGCCACCACCACCGTGCGCATCCCGGACAGCCTGGCCAGAAAGGCTATCCAGATTGAAAAGGGGGCCAATGCATGCCTGTTGTCCAGCTGTGTCCCCCCGCCTCCGTAGGGATGCACCTGGTACATGGCGTCTGAGCTCTCCGCGATGGAGGCGACAGACACGTAGTACGCGTCATCCCCGTCCTCGAAGACCATCCCTACCGCCTGGGCCAGCTGGAAGAGCAGGACCGCACCGAAAACCGCCCAGAGCAAGGCCCCCCCGCCCAGCTTCTTTTTCCTCCATCCCTTCCACGGCCAGCAGCCCTGGCCCTTTTTCCAGCGCCTGACCGCCAGCGCCGCTGCCAGAATCGTCAGGACTGCCATATATCCGGAATACAGCTGCGTCAGTCCCGTGACGCTGCACTGCCTTAGGACCATGGGCACACAGATGACCTGGAAGCCGGCCCACAGCAGAAAATGGCCGCTTATCCATTGAAATATCAGTTTTCCGCCCCATTCTCCCGCATGTATGCACAGACTGCCCACAATAGCAGGAACCGCCAGCAATAAAAGCGCCAATATCAATAGTTGAATCGCCACCGCACTCATTTCCCTTTCCGCCCGGCCGCAACCGGCCACTCCCTGCCAAGGAGCAGCAGCGGCCCTGTCAGCCATACTATGTCCACGGCTATCGTCTCCCTGTAATCCATCCTCCCGGCTCCCCGCATGGTCAGCGCCACCACCAGAATGCCGCAGGCCAGAATGCAGATTCCCCCAGCCACCCGTCTGCCCCATCTCCTGCGCTCATCGCGAATCCCTCCCCCGTTTTCCTCCAGAGGCCGAAGCAAAAGCAGGAAAACGGAGATCACCAGCATCCACGCGAACCACCAGCATCCATAATCCACATAATTCCTTGTGAGGATCGGTGCGCCTTCCCGCATGACCTCATAGTTCCTCGCGCTGTAGGAGTCATACGCCCTTCCCTCCATCTGCAGCGGGAAGATCACGGGAATCGCCGCATATCCCAGCATGTCCCAGCATATCTGGCGCAGGATGCCGGGGGCGTGGCGATCCCATGCCACCTTTGCCATCTGCAGATAATACGCTCTCGCAGCCTCTGTTCCCACCTGGTCTTCCAGCCGCTCCAACAGCGGCCCCATATTGTCCGGGCTCAGAGAGGCCTCCCAGGCACAGGGCTGCACGATCGTCCACAGCTCCTCCTCGTAATGATCATAATCGTTCCACAGAGTGGGCCATGCGAAGCGGCTTGCCAGAGCGCCCTCCGGGCTGTATGCCGGGCTCTCCTGCCTGTCGGAATCCAACACGCCGCCAAGTCCCAGGAACATGGCGCCACAGGCCAATGCGGCCAGCAAAGGAAGCGCAGCCCTTTTCCGGCAAAGCTCCAGCAAGGCCAGGAGCAGCAGGAGGAAACAGGAGCCCATGAGGGAATAGGGCTGCAGGGCCAGATGACACTGCAGGGCAAAGGGAAAGGTCAGCAGCGCCAGGCCGCGCCAGACCGCAAGGCCCCTGCCCACAGGCTGCAGCCTCTGCAGGAGCAGATATCCCGCCAGGAAAGCAGCGGCCAGCTGAAGCAGGTACATGACGGGCGCAGTCCCCCCCAATAGTCCAAGCACCGCTGCGTACAAAGCGGAGTCAGGCTCCCCGAAGCCCTGAATCCCCCCGAAATTGCAGCACGTCCAGCAGATTCCCAGGACAATCTGAACGCTGAAGCCTATGAAAAGCATTCCCCTCAACACGGCGCGCGCATACGGCGCCGCCTTTTTCACATACCCCATGGACACTCCCACCGTCAGACCGTTTATCGATAAAATTTCCCAAGCGTTTCACAGATATAGTCCACCTGCCCCAATTCCAGTCCATAGTACATGGGCAGGCGCAGCAGGCGCTCGCTCTCCCTTGTCGTATATCTGTCCTCCCCGTGGAACCGGCCGAACTTCAGGCCCGCGGGAGCGGTGTGGAGCGGCACATAGTGGAACACGGCGTGAATCCCATTGTCCTTCAGATAAGCGATCAGTGCTGTCCTCTCCTTGATGTCCCTGGCCTTGAGATAGAACATATGCCCATTGTGCACACAGCCCTCGGGCACTACCGGCAGCTCAATCTTCCCCGCCTCTGCCAGAGGGGCCAGATTTTCGTAATACCGATTCCAAATATTCAGTCTCGCATCATTAATTTCCTCCGCAATCTCAAGCTGCGCGTACAGGTAAGCCGCGTTCATGTCGCTGGGCAGATAGGAGGAGCCGTAATCGATCCATGTGTACTTGTCAATTTGGCCGCGATAGTACTTGCTGCGGTTCGTCCCCTTCTCCCGGATGATCTCCGCGGCCTCCACATCCCTCTCATCCCTAATCAATAACGCGCCGCCCTCTCCCATGCTGTAGTTCTTGGTCTCATGGAAGCTGAAGCACCCGAAGTCCCCTATGGTGCCCAGAGCCTTCCCCTTATAGGTGGACATGATGCCCTGGGCCGCGTCCTCTATCACCGCCAGATGATGCCTGTCCGCGATGTCCATAATTGTGTCCATCTCACAGGCCACGCCGGCATAATGGACTGGCACGATGGCCTTGGTCCGCTCTGTCACCGCCTCCTCTATGAGCCTATCATCGATGTTCATGGTATCCGGCCGGATATCCACGAACACAGGCACAGCCCCCCGCAGCACAAAGGCGTCCGCTGTGGAGACGAACGTGTAGGCCGGCATGATGACCTCGTCCCCGTGGCCAATCTCCGGCAGCAGAAGGGCGGCCAGCTCCGTGGCATGGGTGCAGGATGTGGTCAGCAGGCACTTGGCCGTGCCGGTCTTTTCCTCAATCCATTCATTACATTTTTTCGTGTATGCCCCGTCCCCGCAGATTTTCTGGTTCTCCACGCATTCCCGGATGTAGTCCATGGCCTTCTCCGCGTAGGGCGGTACGTTAAAGTTTATCATTCTGCATCTACCTCCATTCTTGTCTCGCATTCCTTGTCTTTCTTTCTCCCCACATCACCCGCCATCCTGCTGATGATGTATTTGGGCCTGCCCTTCACTTCCTCATAAATCCTGGCGATATAGTGGCCGATAATCCCTAAGCTCAGCATCAGAAAGCCGCCGATCACCAGAATCAGCAGGATGACCGTAGTAAAGCCCTCCACGGCAGTTCCCGACAGATACTTCACAAAGGTCTGGATGAACAGCACGATGCTGAACAGGATGGATACCGCGCCCATCACTGTCACCAGCTGTAGGGGAAGGGTGCTGAAGGAGGTGGCGTTGGTGACGGCATATTTCATCAGGCTTAGGGCAGACCATTTGCTCTCCCCGAACTGCCTCTCCCTCACCTCATAGGACACGTATTCCCTGCGGAAGCCCGCCCAGAAGCTCAGCGCCCGGAAAAAGGTATTGCGCTCCGGCAGGCTCAGCAGCACGTCCACGACCTTTCTGTCCAACAGCTTGAAATCAGATGAGGCGTTCATGTCCATCTTTATCAGCTTGCTCATGATTCTGTAGAACAGTCCGGCGGAAAGCTTATGGGCCAGGCTTTCCTTCCCCCGGCTCTCTTTGATGCCCTCCACCACCTCCGCGCCGCTCCTCCACAGCTTCCACATTTCAGGCACCACCTCGGGGGGATGCTGCAGGTCGCAGTCCATGACCACCACGGCATCCCCGGCCGCCAGCCCAAGCCCGGCAAAAATAGCGGCCTCCTTTCCGAAGTTGCGGGAGAATTCCGCCCCCCTTATCCTGGGGTTCTCCCCGGCCGCCCTCTGTATCTGTTCAAAGGTGGCATCCCTGGAACCGTCGCTGATAAAGACCAGCTCGTAATCAATGGAGTTCTCTTCCAGAAGCCCCGCCAGGACCTTTGCGGTATTGGGAATATTCTGCTCCTCATTATAAGCCGGCAGCACAATCGATAATAGCATTCCGTCTCTCCTGTCGTCAGTGATTTATATTTTCCGTCTTGATATACATGACCCCGTCTATGACGCGGATGGAATCCGGCCCCGGAAAGCTGTCCATGGCAAGGTATTCCTCGGAGTCATACATATCGGACATGACATCCTCAGGCAAAATGTTCAGGGTGGCCCCCAGATAATGCTGGATGAACAGGCGATAGTTTTTGCCCGTGTACAGCAGAATGTCGCCGTTCATCCCGATCATATTGGAGGTCACGGGCAGGGTGATATCCGTCACAGGATACTGGCGGTCCCCCACCACGCCTATCATAGCGATGGGGATGCCCATATAGTACCCTTCCGTCTGCTCAATCCTGTCCAGCAGCCTTACACAGTAGGCATAGGTCTTCTCATACCGCTTCCGGAGATTGGAATACGCGATATTGTCCGTGACGCTGTAGCAGAAAATGAGCACAACGGCCGCCGCCAGCCCGAGCCATTCCATCCAGGCGCCCTTCTTCATCCTCCAGTCCCCGCTTACCAAAGCCACCGCCCCGATGGGGTACAGGATCCACTGATAGCGCATCAACAGATGGTAATTTACGGCGGGGGAAATCAGGAGGATGATGTTCGTCACCGCTGGCAGCGCCGCCAGCATCAATCCTATTATAATGAAAAAGCCCCAATTCTTCCAGCATTTTCTCTTCCAGATCAGCAAAACCGCAATAGCCACGGTCAGCGCCGCCAGCACGCAGCAGGCCGCCAGGGAGAACACATTCTGGAACAGGATATTCCCTTTCAGGGTAAAGCTCACGAAATCGCGGTACATATCCCGCACCATAGCTGCGCTGCCCTGCAGGGACAACGCCCCTGCGCCCAGGCCGTCGATTCCCTGATAATGGTCCAATTCCTTTCCCTGAAGCCGCAGGAGCACCTGCAGGATAACGAAATACAGCACGGCCCCGAGCATCCCCATATAGACATAGCGCAGCGCCTGAGACAGTACAGGCTTCCACGCCCCTATTCCTTTTTTTCGTGAATCTGTGGGCGCTTCCCCGCACAGCAGCATCAGAATCGAGAATATGGACAAAATCATGGCAAAAGAGAGATACCCCTGATAAATCCCCATGCTGAAGGCCAGGCACGCAGCCCCCGGCAGAAACCCTCTCCTGTACTTTTTCACTAGGAGCACCGAGAGCACCGCAAGCAGCAGCGCCAGCATATAGCCGTCCAGCGTATACACATAGGCGAAAGTGGAGGCCAGCGCCGGAAAGGCTGTCAGCAGGCCGCTGACAAGCATCACCGCCCAGGGCTTGCGCACCTCCAGGATCTCACACAGGGCAGCCGCGGCGCATCCCAGATAAGCAAGCCCTAAGATACCAATCAGCCACGGCAGATTATAATAGGAAGACAGGCCGCAGGCCACTGTCAGGAACCATCT
This sequence comes from uncultured Acetatifactor sp., assembly GCA_910585615.1. GTDB lineage: Bacteria > Bacillota > Clostridia > Lachnospirales > Lachnospiraceae > Acetatifactor. The sequence continues at coordinate 47,014 of CAJUFO010000002.1, read as the reverse complement.
GCCCGAGGTAATCATATTCTGGTCGGCGTAGATGCTGTCAAGCCCGTCATGATTGGGAATATCCGAGATCAAGACCGGCATGTGTATCAGCAGCCCTGCCACAAAGCAGGTGAAAAAGGCCACCTTCCATTCCCGCCGGATGTTATGATATAATGTCCTGAATGCCTGCGTCGGCGTCATCTCTCCACCGCCCTTTCTTCCGGTCACAGTTTATTGCTTATTTTCAGACCGCAGGATGTCCGCAATCTTCTCCGCGATTCTTTCCCTTCCCGCCTCGTTGGGATGAAGCCCGTCCATCATGCTCTCCTTCCAGTCCTCCCAGCTTTCATGTGGAAAGAAATCATGATAGAGGTCGATTGCCTCCACGTCCAGCTCTTCTGCAAGCCCCAGCTGGGCATTTACATAATCCTCCAGGACTCCTGCGCCGTTGTCCGTCTCCTCACAGGTCAGCCCTGTGGCCGTATACCATGTGTAGGTAGGCGTGATGAACAGAATCCTGATGTGGGGGTTGACTCTGCGCAGATCCCTCACCGCGCTGCGGAGGGCCCCCAAAAAGGTATATTCATCATAGGGATCCTCCTCGTTGTCAATGGGGACGCCTCCATGATAGTCGTTGACCCCCTTCTGAATCAGCGCCACCTCTACCTGCCCGAAATCCACCTCTGCCAGTCCATCGATGATTCCCGGAAAGCTCTCCGTGTTGCTGTCCCGGATTCTGGCCGTCTGCTGTACGTCAAAGTCCCTGCTGCGGATAGCCCCCGTAAGCCCTACCAGTGACAGGGAGCCCTTGGCGGAGTCCAGCCGCCTCTCTGTCTCCAGCCTGGCGGCACAGGTTCCCCCCATGGAGGCGTTGTACACCGATACGTCCAGAAGCTGTGCCAATCTGTCCGGAATGGCCGTCATGTCCCCGATGTCCGTAAACACGCTGTCACCAAAGGCCACCAGCTCTACCGCCCGCTGCCCTGTCCGAGCACGGCTGTGGAAAGTGAGCGCGAACAGCAGGGCAAATCCCAGGACGGCCCCAAGCCCGCATAAAATATTCTTCCTCTCAGTCCATCTCCTCATCCGCCACCCCACGCCATTATCCGCTCTGCGATTTGCTATGCGAATCGCGCCTCATTCCACGGCCCTCGCCATTATCTGCTCTGCGATTTGCTATGCGAATCGCGCTTCATTCCATGGCCCTCGCCATTATCTGCTCTGCGATTCGCATTGCTCCCCGTCCGTCCGCCACGGCCTTAAGCTTTCGGCTGTACGCCTCCCGCAGGGCCGCATCCCCGGCCAGCAGCGCGATATTCTCCGCCACTTCCGCAGCCATGCCCTCCCCCTGGGCGAGATAATTTCCTCCAAAGCATACCAGCCCCTTTTTCACAAAGCCCTCCACGATGCGCTCCTGGTTGTCCACAAAGGAAAACGCCACCATGGGCACCCCCACGGCGCTGAGCTCATACATGGTGGAGCCCCCCGCCGTGGCGGCGATGTCGCTATCCTGCATCAGCTCCCACATCCTGGGCACATTGCTGTATATCTTCACATTCGGGTGCTGCCCCTCCAGCTCCTTCAGCTCCCCCAGATGCCCATTGTAGATTCCGCTGACCACCCAGTACTCCAGGCCTGCTGCCCCCGGATGGGCCAGGCACTCCCGCAGAATCTGTCCGGCCAGATCGTATCTGTCGCTGCCCCCTGTGGTGATGAGCACCCTGGCCGCCCGCTCCCGCACCTCTATGGCGCATTCTCCGAATTCCGCCCGCAAAGGCGCGTACGCAGGCCCCAGGAGAAGCTCTGCCGCCCGGGCTCCCTCATACAGGGAGCTCTCCGCGAAAATATTGTAGTTGATCAGCAGATCCACCGGGAGATCCAGGCGGCATTTGTCGTCCAGATACCCCACGGGAAGGTAATTTTTTACCCTGCTCAGATACCCGGCCGTGGCAAAATAGCTGTCTGCCAGAAAAAAATTCCCTCCCCCTCCGGCCAGCAATCCCTCCAGCGCCTCCAGCTCCCCCTCCATGCAGCGATAGTCAGAGTGGAGCGCTTTGAACTCCATCCCCCTGGCCTCAAGCAGCCCCGCCGCCCTTTCGTCCGCTGTCAAAAAACAGACCTGCTGCCCCTGCCGCCTCAGGGCCTCCGCGATGGACAGGCACCGCATCACATGCCCGCTTCCCACCTCCTGGTTGGCGTCCGCCCGAATCCATATCATGCCTGCACCCCTTTGCCCGCTTCGGCCTCCCTGTAGCGTCGCTTGAAATTGGCCACGGTTTCGAACCAGGTAAAGGGCATCTGCTCCCGGATGGCCGTAAGCTCCCGCATCCTGTGGAAGCTTCCCTCTCCCTCCTGCCTTCTGGGCACCACATCGCCGCGCTTGATTTTCTCCCAGTTTTCCCGAAACAGCTCCTTGACCTCCAGAAGCAGTCTGTCGTAGGAAGAGGCGAATGTCTCCTTCTCCTCGTCGAAGGAAATCTCTCTCTGGCAGAGGATGTCCCCTGTATCCAGCCCCCTGTCCACCAGATGGATGGTGACGCCCTTTGGCGTGTCACAGAGGAAGCTGAAGAAGTTGGGGCTGGAGCCTCTGTTATAGGGCAGCAGGGAGGTGTGGAGATTGATGACCCTGCCCGGCATCCTCCGCAGAACCTCCTCAGGAATCATATGGCGGTAATTGAAGCTGATGATGAATGACGGCGCCATCTGCTCCATCGCCTCCGGGGTCAGCTTGTTTTCAATCCTGTATACCTTCGGTTCCCTCTCCGAAAGCCAACGGTACAAATCCTCCGTATTCCCATTGTTGGTAACAAAAAGAATCGCTCCCTTTTCCAGCGCGTCAAAGGACAGGGGGGTGCCCCTCTCCAGGGCCCTGTCCGTCCTCATCCCGATTATATCTCTGTAATATTTCGGTTTCAGGCCATAGCCGGGCCGGATGATGCGGACATTGTCCGGTGTAAGCCTCTCCCCTGCGGCGATATCCCGCACCGCAAAGATGGAGCGACGGAACACCATGCTGCTCTCCTCCTGAGGGCTCACCCCATAGGCAGGCTCCCCTATGGCCTCCTCCACCGTCCTGATGTCCCGGACCATGGCCTTGTACTCCTGTGGCGTCATGGAAAAGGAGGCATCGGGATTCTCTATCTCCCGGCTGATGCAGAAATGCTTCTCCACGATCTTCGCCCCCAGCGCCACAGCGGCCACAGCGCTCATGGAACCCAAGGAATGATCCGACAGGCCTACGGGAAGCCCGAAGCGCTTCTTCATGTCCTGTATGGTGGACAGATGCATCTGTGCGGGATCTGCGGGATAGGCGCTGGAACAGCGCAGCAGCGCGAGCTGTCCGTTTCCGGTCTTCCTCACGGCCTCTACCGCCTCCCTGATTTCCTCCAAAGTCCCCATGCCCGTGGACATGATGACCGGCTTGCCCTTGGAGGCCACATACTCTACCAGCGGCAGGTCTATCATCTCGAAAGAGGCAATCTTATAGAACTGCAGTCCCAGCTCCTCCAGGAAGTCCACGGAGGTCCTGTCGAAAGGGGTGGAGAGGAAGTCGATTCCCACCTTCTCAGCCTCCGCCTTTAGGTCCGCCTGCCATTCCCAGGGCGTATATCCCTTTCCGTAGAGCTTGTAGAGGTTCTCCCCCTCCCATGTGCCGTTCCCCACCTGAAAATACCGGTTGCTGCAGTCAATCGTCAGCGTATCCGGCGTGTAGGTCTGTATCTTGATACAGTTGGCGCCGCTCTCCTTGGCGGCGTGGACGATTTCCTTCGCCCGCTCCAGGCTGCCCGCATGGTTCGCTGACATCTCCGCTATCAGATACGCGGGGCATCCCTCGCCGATAGAGTGTTTTCCCACCTTGATTCTGTCCATCTCTCATCCCTCCCTGGGGCCTGGCGGCTTCCCCTGTCTGCCGGTCAGTCCGGAACCGTCCGCGCCGCGCTTACGCCCTTTCACGCCAGCAGCCGACGCATCAGCTCCAATATCGCTTCCTTGGTGGCGAAATTCTCCGCCACCACATGCTCCGCGTCTATCTCCATGTCAAAGTTCTCCTCCAGCATCTCCACCAGCTCTATCACCTGAAAGGAGTCCAACAGTCCCGCCTCGAACAAATCGTCCCCGTCATAGGAGAGGATTCCCTCGTCTATCTCAGCCAACAGCTCCAGTATCTTTTCTTCCATGCTCATCCTCCGTCCCTTTCCCGATTTCCTCGTACTTCAATCTCAGCACATACGCTTCATCCAGCGGCAGATAGAGAAATCCCTTCCCTCCGCCGTCCTCCTGTGCGGCTTCCCGATCCAATTTCCTGTAGCGCAGGATCCTGATCTCCCTTCCCTCATGGGTCGCCGTAGCCCGGGGAAAGATGGCGCTTTTCCCGTAATCCAGGGCACGGAGCAGCCGGTAAATCTGTTCCGGCGCGTCCCGGGTGTCGAAATGCCCTCCTCCGGGCACCTCTTTCGACCGGTAAAGCCTCCGCCCCTGCCGGGCCTCCTGGGGCCTGGCCTCCGCGGTCCCCTCCAGAATTCCCGGGAAGCATTCACAGAATCCCTCATAGGCCAGCGCCATCAGGCGTTCCGTCAGCTCATAGGCCTTGACGTCCGGGCCTATCCCGCAGCTCTTCTGAAGGATGACCCCGCCCTCGTCCACCCCTTCCGTCACATAATGCCAGGTGATGCCGGTCTTGCCCTCCCCCTCATAGATGGCCCAGCTGGGGGCGTTCCTGCCGGGAAATCTGGGAAGCAGCGCATTGTGGAAATTCACGATAGCCACATTGGGCTTTTCTACCACGGAGGCCGGGAACAGGAAATTGTTGCTGGCGCTGAGAATCAATGTCTCCTCCTCCACCGCCTCCAGCCTCCTTCCAAGCTCCCATTTCTCCGGTATGGAGAAATAAGGGACTCCCCGGGCCTGGCAGGTCTTTTTCAGAGTGCTGAAAGGGTGGGGTTCATGCTCGATATACTCCACCGAATATCCATAATCGCTCTTCCGGTCGCAGACATGCTCCAGCACCTGGCCCGTTACCCTGCCGTATCCTATGATAATGATTTTCTCAAATTTCGTATATGCCATCACAAATATTCCTTCAGCTTCACTCTGTCTATCTTGCCGTTGGCGTTCAGCGGCATATCTTCCATGTACACGACCCTTCCGGGCAGCATATACTCCGGTATCATGGCGCGGAGCCTCTCGCCGATTTCCTCCCTGGTCAGTTCTTTATCCAAAAACAGAACGATTCTGCTCTTTTTTTCGTCATACAGGCAGCAGCACATGGTAATCTCCGGCAGAGAGGATGCCGCCGTCTCGATTTCTCCCAGCTCGATGCGGTGGCCCATATGCTTGATCTGGAAATCCTTCCTGGAAAGGTAGATCAGCTCTCCCCGCTCATTGTACTGCACCAAATCCCCTGTCCGGTATATCTTCTCCTCATAAGCTGTCTGCAGAGGGTTCTGCACGAAAGCCGCCGCGGTCTTCTCCGGGTTATTGTAATAGCCGGTGGAAAGGCTGGTTCCCCTGACGCACAGCTCGCCCACTGTACCCGCTTCCGTCACCAGACAGTCCTCGCTGTCCAGCACCATGATTTCCGTATTCTTCATGGGGATGCCGATTGGAAGGCTCTCATCGTCCTGGAACTCCCTGTCCACGATGTAGTAGGTGCACGCGTCCGTAATCTCCGTAGGGCCGTAGAGATTGGCGTACAGCACATCCGGCAGGTGCCTCCTCCAGATATTCAGCTGCTTGTTCGGCATCACTTCGCCGCAGAACAATACACGCTTCAGCGTATGCGACAAATCCACGTTTCGGAATGCCTTCAGCTTCGACACCACCATCAGGGCCGACGGAACCCAGAAGATGGTGTCCACCTGCCGCTCTCTGATCCACTCCAGCAGCCGCACGGGCTGGGAGAACAGCTTTTTCGGCACGATGTCCAGCTCCGCCCCCGTCTTCATGGTGGAGTAGATGTCCAGGATGGAATTGTCAAAATAGAAGGGGGCCTGGTTCCCGAACCGGTCCTCCCGGGAGATTTGGAAAGTCTCCGTAACCCAATCCGTGTAGTCGATTACGCTTCTGTGGGTGATGCATACCCCCTTGGGGATTCCCGTGGAGCCCGAGGTGAACAGCACATACAGCAAGTCTGTGTCTATAATCCGGTTCGCCGCTTCCAGCACCTGCCCCTCCATGTCCGCCTGCTCCTTGGCAGCCAGCACATCCTCATAAATCAGGAATTCCCCGGAAAAGGCGAATTTCCCGAATTCCGGCCGCAGCGCCCTGGTGGTGATCACCAGCTTCGGCTGCAATACCTCCAGGATCCGGTCCACCCGCTGGCTGGGCATGTCTATGTCAATGGGCGAATAGAAGTTGCCGCTGTAGGCAATCCCCATGAAGGACACCAGCACCTTCACGCTCTTCTCTATATATACCACTATAGGGCACTTGCTCTGTCCCAGCGTGTCCAGGATGGCGCCCGCGATTTTCACGCTCCCCTCCCTGTACTCCCGGTAGGTCATCTGCTCCGTCTCATCCCAGAGGGCCGTCCTGTCCGGCAGCCGCGCCGCCGTCCCCTCCAGCCATTCCAATACGTTTGCCTGCATTTTCTTCTTCCTTTTTTCTATATCTCATACTTCAGCAACCTTATTTTCGTGCATCAGCCGGTATTTCAGCTCCGCCAGCTTCCAGTCTTCCTCCGTGTCGATGTCCTGTACCTCCAGCTCCGACATGACGAAGGGGAGCGTCCGGGCCATCACCAACATGCTCTGCACCTCAAAGCTCCTGGCGTTCAGGCAGTAGAACTGCCCCACGTCATGGTAGAAGGGCTCCAAATCCTGGGATCTGAAATCGCGGTACTGGGGCCACTTGAACTGCACCTCCCCGTCCTTTATCACCACCCCTCTCTGGGGCGGGAAGTCGAACCGCACCACCGGCTGGACCGCGTCCGCACCGGACTCCGCCAGCAGATCCATAGCGGCCTTCAGCGTCTCCGGGCGCAGGAAGGGCGCCGTAGGGTAGATGCCGCACAGCAGGTCGAACTCCTGTCCCCGCTTCCTGTATTCCCCCATCACCTCCGTCAGCACCTGGGGCGTGGAGGCATAGTCATTGGACATCTCCGGGCTCCGAAAGAAGGGGACTTCCGCGCCATAGCGCTTCGCCGCCTCCGCAATCTCCTCATCGTCCGTGGACACCATCACCACATCGAAGGTGCCGGACCTAAGCGCCGCATCGATGGAATAGGCCAAAATGGGCCTGCCGCAGAACTCCTTGATATTTTTCCTGGGGATGCGCTTGCTCCCTCCCCTGGCCGTGATGATTGCTATCTGTCTCATGATGATTCCTCTCTGTCCTTTGCTCTCTTGATTTTATTTCTATTTTCCTTCTAAAAGCAGGCCCGGCCTTTCCCAAAACCAGCCTTCATCCGCCGCACCGCAAGCTTCATCCGATAGCAGCAGAAGAACCGCAGGTCCGACTGCCGCTGCATGGCGATGAGCCTGCGCTCCTCGCTCCCGATCCGCTGCCTGTAGTATTCATTCTCCCTGAAATCCGGAAATCGCGCCTCCACGCCCTCCCTCAGCTCCTTCACGAAGGAAAGCCTGGGACGCCTCACGCCCTGCATATAGGAAAACAGCGTAATCACATAGTACAGCTCTGAAAACCGGTATTCTATCTCGGGGCGATACCGCTCCAGAATCCCCCGCCTTTCGCACTCTTCATAGAAAATCTCCTCTGCCCGCATCCTGTCCCGGCACCGCTCTTCCGTGATGTGGTGCACTGTGGAAGCCTCATGCTGATAGTAATAATAAAGCGGCTCCTCCACCCGCTCAAAATGGGTAAAGTAGAGTGACCACAAAGGCCCCGCACAATTATCCTCATAGAAAATGCCCTCCGGAAAGCTCAGTCCGTTCTCCCGTATGACGCTGTGCCGATAAATTTTTATCACCATGCTGCCAGGCTGCAGAAGCAGCTTCCTGTGCCGCTCCCGATCCAGAATGCCGGTCTGATCCGGGGTGTTGTTCACCACGATCCTGCCCTGCTCATAGGTATGTCCGGACACCAGGCTATAATCGCAGCCCACCACATCCGCCCCGGTCTCCCGGGCTTTTGCAAGCAGCCGTTCATAGAACCGAGGCGCCACCCAGTCGTCGCTGTCCACGAAGCCGACCCACTCCCCTGCCGCTGCCTCAAGCCCCCGGTTCTTCGCGCCGCCCTGCCGTCTGTTCACGGAACAGGCGATCACCTTCACCTTCTCCGGATATCTCTCCTGATAGGAGCGCAGGATTTCCAGGGAGCTGTCCGTGGAGGCGTCGTCCACCGCTATAATCTCCATGTCCTCTACGGTCTGGTTTACCAGGGAGTCCATGCAATATTCCAGTTTTCCCTCCGCGGCCATATTATAGACCGGCACGATGACGCTTAGCTGCATTTATGCTCTCCTCTGTGCTGCCTCCGGGCCGCCTCCCTGGCGCTCCGGGACGATTTTCCCGTCCTCCACCCGGTACACCATATCGCATTTCTCGATGGTCTGGAGCCTGTGGGCGATGATGACCAAAGTCTTCCTGCCGTGGAGCCTGTTGATGGCGGCCATGATGGCAGCCTCTGTATCGTTGTCCAGGGCCGATGTGGCCTCGTCCAGGATCAATACCTCCGGGTCATAGTAAAGTGCCCTGGCGATGCCGATGCGCTGCCGCTGCCCTCCGGAAAGCCTGATGCCCCTCTCCCCGATACCGGTGTCCAGCCCATCCGGCAAGGACTTTACGAACTCGTCCAGCTGGGCCTCCCGCAGCGCCTCCCAGACTTTTCGCTCATCAATGCACTCGTCCTGCACGCCAAAGGCCACATTCCGCCGGATGGTGTCGTCCAGCATGAAAATCATCTGGGGGATATAGCCGATATTCTTCAGAAAGCTTCTGTAGCAGGTCTTTACGTCCACGCCGTCCGCGTAGATTGTCCCGCTCCTTACTTCTAAAAGCCCCAGCAGCACGTCCACGATAGTGCTCTTCCCCGCACCGGAGACCCCTACGATGCCCACTGCGGAGCCGATGTCTATGGTCAGCTCCGCATGGTCGAAAATCAGCTTGTCCGTATTCGGGTAAGCATAGGTAATGTCCCTCAGCTCGATGGCTTGCTTCAGCGGAAGCTTCTCCTCCTCCGTGGCAAAGGACATGTCTACCTTGTCGTCCTCGATCTCCTCCTGCAGGTTGTCGCTGACTCCCATGAAGAAGGGCTCAAAATAAGCGATGGAATTAATCTGGTTGTTGATGCGGTTCACCGCGGGCAGGAGCACGAAGGCCGCGGCCGCCAGGGTAGAGAGCACCTCCAGCATAGTTTCCGTGGACGTCCCCGTCACGGTCAGCACAATCATGTAGCCCATCATCACCGCGATGCAGACCGTCTCAATCAGGAGCTTGGGCACATTGTTGTACAGGCTGTAACGCTGGACCGCGTTCACATAGCCCCTTCCGCATTTGCGGTACTCCTCCACGAAGTACTGTTCCTTACAGATGATCTTGACTGCCTTGATGCCCTGCACCGTCTGGGAAATCCATTTGAAGAGGCCGCTGTAGTAATTTTGGTTGTCCTCCCCTGCCTTGTGCATGATGGGCTTCAGCACCGTCTTGATAGCCGCCAATAGGGCCACCAGGGAAACCGCCAGCAGTATAGTCATGCCCCCGTTGGTCATCAGGCAGTATCCCACCACGAACAGGGACACCACCCCGTCGGACAGCAGCTGCAGCAGGGCCAAAATCAATGCATACATATTGTTCACATCTGAAGTGATGCTCCGCTGCACCACCGCCGTATCCGCGTTCAGGTAGAATTCATAGCTCCTGCGCAGGTAATTTCGCATCATCCGTTCGGAAGTCCTAAACTGATTGGTGTACACAAAGGCGAAGGTCAGCTTCTGCTGCACGAACAGGAACGCGTTCTTCACCGCAAAGACCACGATCAAAAGAGCCATCACCGTCACCGAAAAGCTCTCGAAGCTCTGACAGCCCAGGAAATCGTAGAAGCCCCTCACGATGCCATCCTTCTCCAGGGCCGTCTTGTCGATTGCCACGCTGACCACCTGCACCAAAAGCCCTATGCCCGCGGTCTGCAGAAACGCGCCCACCACCATCAGGGCCACGAGCCCTGCCATGGTCAGCTTTTGCTTCTTATCCAACAATACCTTCAGTTTTTTCAGAATCTGCGTCATTCGCTGCCCTCTCCTAAGCCGTTCGCTCTCCTACCTTAAGTCAAATCATCTCATTCTGCCTGTGGACGCTGGGATCCTCGTATTTATCCAGAAAATCCGGCCCCAGGCGCACCGCCTCGTCCGCGAACTGAATCGCCTTGATTTCCGTCAGTACAGAGACCACCTTCCGGAACCTGAGCCCCGGAAAGAAATTCAGCATCTCCATGGGAACCGTAGGGTCGAACTGGGGATACTCGGCAAAGAGACGGCGATAGTCCAGCAGATCCCTGGGATGAGGCTTTAAGAACACCGTGCCCTCCTTCCCATAGCGCCGGGCCAGATCCCGGAAAATCCTCTCCCTCACATCCAGGGTGCACAGAGGCTCCGTCAGGATCAATATCTTGTCATTCACCTGGCTGCCGGCCGCAATCTGCCGCTCCAGCGCCTCCTTGTCCCGGATAAAGGCCCGGAGGATCAAATCCTTGTCCTCGGCCGTAAGCCTGTCCACCAAAGTCTGCCTGGGCACCTGGATATACTTGGGGCAGGGGTAGGGGATGGCAGCGATGTCATTGACCTCCATATCGATACAGTATTTCCCGTAACCGTTCTGGATAAATATCAGATTCAGCTTCTGGGAGAAGAAGACCTTCATGCCGAAATGTCCCCTGTTGTCATATCTGGCGGCATCGATATGCACCAGTGTGTTCAGGCCGTCCTCCACCGCGTGATAAGGGATTCTCTTCCAATTCAGATAATAGCCGACGGGGTCGCTGTCGCAGAAGACATAGATGTCTCTATATTCCCGGAAATCCACAGGCACATAGGGTGCATTGAGCCTTGCGAGCTTTTTCGTGAAAAGAATCCGAAAGAACATATTGAATACAATATTCCCCCTGTCCCGCTTGTACTTGGCCAGCTCCGGGAAGCAGCTATGATGCTTTTCATCGTATTCCAGCACCCGTTCAAAGAGCCCAGTGGCCTCCACCCGATCCTTCAGCTGCTCGAAGTCGATGGACATCCGGCTCAGCAGCAAGGTGGCCTGCCCCCGCTTGTCCGCGGAAAGGGCCAGCTCCTTCAAAAAGGTCACATACACATGATAATAAGTATGGCATACATAAATCCTATCCTTCATCGCCCCATCTCCAAACACGCCGGCCAAAATCACCCTCTATGGTAATCATACATATTCCGGGAATCGTTTTCCAGTATATCCTTTCTCGCCTCCGCGTCTAAATCCGCAATCCGCACAAAGCCAGAGGGCACTCCTTCATAGCTTCCCCACAATATCAGCCCCTCTCGCCGCATCTTCTCCTCCAGCGGTCGGAAGCCGTCGATATGCCGGGGATCCCTGTCCAGGTCCCGGACATACATCCGGTAAGTCCGCGTCCCGCACTGTCCGTCCGCGTCCCTGTACTGGGCCGTGAATTCCTTATTGTAACGATAGGGCACGCCCACTGTCTGCTCTACATGATGGATATAGGAGGCGCCCTTCAGCGCCGGCAGTCCGATGGCCAGTATCCTTGCGTCCCACCGGTACATTTTCTCAAATATGGTGCCCGGGCCGAAGGAATCCACAGACCTGTCCGCCAGCAGCGCCCCCTTCCCTGCCCCCCATACCGCGAAGGAATACAGGGGATGGGACGTCCTGGCAAAGTCCTCCCTCCTTAGGGCCGCCTTGGACAGCGCGCCGGTCCGCACAGGCGTCTTGTGATAGTCGAAGGCGATTCCCTTGCAGAAATCCCAGTTGAAGGTAGGGAAGAGCAGCGTGCCCTCCTGTCCCACCAGCCCCTGGAGCCCCTCGATCAAGTCGTCCAGCCCAAGCCGCTCCCCACGGGCCCTGTAGGCCTTCGCCAGCTCCAGCACATCGGAAATCACATAGATGCAGTCTCCTCTTCCAATCCATTTTTCAGCCGCCAGCCATTCTATATAGGAAAGCTTCATCCTGTCTCCCTCCCGTCCGGGTCGTCTGCCCCAGGCATTTTGCCTTACCTTTCCTCCACCGCCTCCAGCAGCCCGGCTCCGCACAGCTTATCCACGATGGGTATCAGCTCCTCCACGGGCACGCCGATGCGGCTGCTGATGGCAATCAAATCCTCCGTACCGTCCGCATAAGCGATCAGATTGGTGATTTTCTTCACCTCCTCGTATATCCCCTTGCGGCTCACGGTGGGATACAGCCCCCTTTTGCCCAACTGGGGCTCGCAGAGGCAGGTCACATGGTAATACCGATTATATTCCAGCGCATTGATTGCTTTTTTCATCATCTCATAGGAGCCCTCCAGGCCCGCCGGCGAAATCAGGCCCATATCGTCCGCGGAAGTGTGGTACTCCGGATATTCCACGTATTTGGAACGGCAGAAATCGCACACAGGCAGATCCACCCCCGGCGCGTTGTACTGCCGCTCGTCGGACCCTCTCTCCAGATAGCTGTAAGTCTTGTATTCCGGGTAGGCGAAGGAAAGGACATTTTTCATGACCCGGTCCGTCAAGGTATTCCCCTTCCTGGTCTCCAGATAGGAATAGGTCCTGTCGTCCCCCACGCAGGTCAGCACGAAGCCCGCAATGGTCTTTGCCTTCATCTCCGACAGATGGCGGCTCAGATAGGCGATGGATCCTATGGTCTCCGGGACGAAGACGATTCTGTAGGACAGTTTCCTGTCCAAGGTCTTGAGCCATTTTGCCAGCCACAGGGCCAGCACCGGGCCGGATACTTCATTGTTTGCCATAGAAGGATGGCAGATATAGGTGGACAACAGCACCTCCTTGCCTGAGGCACCGGGCAAAAGCAGTTCCCCATAATTCAGCTCCCCGTCAAAAAGCCTGCTGTCGATTACCATGTGATAAGTGCCTGGCGGCAGCGCGTCCCTCTGATTCTTGGACATGCAGAAGGCGAATCTGGGCGAATAGTAGGAGGTCACATAGGGGATGACATCCGGCTGGTCCTCCTCCACCCGGATATAGGGCAGGAGCTCCTCCAAAGTCACATATCTGTCCACAGGAGTGGAATATCCCATCACATGCAGGTTGTTCTCCTGGTAGCTGACAATGCGCCTGCCCTGCCCATCCTCGATATAGCCCTCCCGGATCTCCCATTCCTTGGGCACGGTCCAGTCAAACACCTGGGTGCCGCTGGGCACGGAACAGATCTCCAGCTCAGGCACCTGCTCCTTCATCAGGCGCAGGGTCTCCCTCACGCCCTCTCCCGTCAGGCTCCTCCCTATGGGGAACAGCTTCCCCGCGAAATCATACATCTCCTGTCCTGTCCGCACTTCCTCGTCCTCCTTTGCATCCGTCCCGCCATGTCAACATTCTACCACGATTTCCCGATTAGGAAATATATATCGCCAAGTCTTCAAAAAAATTTAAGAAAATGCGCATCCTACTCTTTCCTGGTACACAGATAGACCGTGTCCCCGTAGACGCTCTCGCCCTCCGAGAGCAGCAGCGACTCCACCTGCCAGCCATACCGCGCCAGAGCCCCCAGGGCCTGTTCTTCCTCCACGCCCGCCTTTTTCAGCACCACGATTTTCTCCGGTTCCGTCAGGTCGGCCGTCTCCTGCCGGTTCTCCAGCTCTGCCGCCGTCAGCAGCAGTGTCCGCTCATACCGGGTGAATTCCACGAGATTATAATAATACCCCAGCCCGTCATACAGGCAGACGCAGGGCAGTTCCCCGTACTGCGCGGCTACCTCCAGCTGCTTCTCATAGCCCCTGTACAGATATGTCCCGTCATAGGACGCCACATTGAGGATTCCCAGCACTAACGCCGGCAGCACCATGAGATACCTGCGCCCCGGGCCAAGGCTACCGAATGCCCTCACCAGGAACAATGCCAGAAGCATGGCCGCAAAGGGGAACAGAGGCATGATGTAGCGGTCCACCAGGTAGGGCGACATCCTTGCCGCCAGCAGGAAATAGCCCGCGCAAGGCAGAAGCAGCATGAGCCAGAGCACCTTTTCGCGCTTTTCCGTCGTCCCTGCGCCGGATTTGCAGGTTCGGACAAGCCAGAGCGCCATACAAATCAGCAGCACAGCCCCCAAAAGCAGGCTGCCAAAGCTCCCCCGCATAAGGATGCCCCCAAATGCCGCAAGTCTCTCCCCATAGCCGGAGAGACCCTGTCCCAGATTGTGCAGCGCCTCCTCTCCTCTGCCGCTGGCGAACACGTCCTGAATGGAAAAGGGGAACACAGCCACGCCGATTACAGCGGCCACCACCATGGTGCGGATATAGGCCTTCAGCTCCCGATACCTTTTCCCCGCCGCCAGGGACACCGCCGCCACCGCCGCCAGCACCAGACAGTAGAACAGGAAAAAATACTGGGTCAAAAAGCCGCACACCGTCACCGCCGCCAGCCCCCTGTTCCTCTTGTCGAAGCTTCCCTCCAGCCATTTCTTCACATGCAGATAAAACAGCGCCACACAGAAAAAAGTCATCCAGCCGTACATCCGGATCAGCAGCGCCGTAGCGATGCCCCCAGGGGAAAGCCCATACAAAAGACAGGCGCAGATTCCTCCCATCCTTCCGGCCCCGGCAGGCAGGATCCCCTGATCCTCCAATAGACTTCCCAGGCAGAAGAAGCAGGCGCAACAGCCCAATATGGCCAGGATATTGAGAAAGCATCCCACAAACGGCGACACAGTGCCCCGAAAGAGGGAGGACATGGTATGCAGCAGCATGAAGTGCAGCGGGGGATGATTGTCATCCTTCACATTAAAGTACACCGACAGATAATTGAAGCCGTCGTCCTTCCCCACGGTCAGGTAGTCCCGGAACCGCTCCGCGTCTATCCACACCGGCTCCGGGTACACATCGGCCCGATACTGCAGGAGCTTACTGTCCCCTCTGTTCTCCACCAAGTCCTGTACCGTGTCCGCCAGATTCCCCAAGGTCTCCCCAAAGGAATCCCCCCTGATCTCCTCCCGGACGAACTTCGCGAGCCTCCCCTCCGGCTGGGTGGGCACAATCCAGGGATTGAACTGGGCATTGGCCAGCTCAAAAGACAAAAGCTCGTCCATGTGATATCCCTCTTTGCGGGCCACAAAGCAGCACAGCACCACCGCCACGCATATCAGCGCGGCCGCCTGCACCACGTTCCTTTTTCTTATCCTTTCTCGCATACCGCTTAATTTCCCCATAGCCTATCCCACCATGAAATACGTCTCGCCCCGCAGAAGCCTGGCAAAGAAATATGCCCCGCAGAAGACCTGATAGGCCAGCACGCATCCGCAGGCCAGGAATCCTATCCTGTAGAAAAGGCCCTGGCTCCTCTTCTTCCACAGATGCAGCCACTTTTCAAAGCTGACCACAAATACCAGAAAGATTGCGATGCAGTAGCCCCACAGGAAATTGCCGTCTCTGGAGCGGCTCCCCGTCTCCACCAGACACAGCGCTTCCAGAAATCCCACCCCTGTCATGCCCCACGCAAAGAGATAGCGCCTGTCCCTCCAAAGCTCCCGCAGGGAAAAAAACAGGACGCCCAAAGGGAACGCAACGGAACAGAGAACCGCCAGCTTTGTCCTGTTCGCGTGGAGCGAAAAGGTATACCAGGGGGAAAAATCTATGCCATGGCCGGTCTCCTCCCCGAACAGTACCGTATTCTGCCACAGAATCACGGCACAGGCGGGGAGGACCGTGCTCCCCAGCAGGAAAACCTGCCGAAACCGCACCTTTCCGCACAAATCCACCAGCAGCTTCACCGCCAGCACCGGAGCGAACACCGTGAGGAAGCTGGGCTTGATGCCCGTGCAGGCCACCAGCAGCGCTGCCAGGGCCAGCCACTGGTTCGGCGTCACCCGCTGCCGGTAGCCCTCCTCCACCTTCAGGTAATAAATCATGGCGGCAATGGCCAGCAGCTTCATGCATTGATAGGTGGAGTTGTGCCAGATATTGCCGGACTGGTAGCTCACATAGCGGAACTGCCCCGCATAGGCCCAGAAAAAGGGCATCACGAGATTCAGCCCGAAGGCGGCTGACAGGGTCAGCGCGTCCGTCCTCTCCCTGCCCAGCAGCCTGCCCAGCAGCCTGTCCGTCAGCGCCACCGACAGCACCGCCACCGCCGCCAGGAAAGCGGCTATCAGCTCCGTGCCCCCTCCCGCCAGCCCATAGAGAAGCTGATAAATATACGCGGTAAAGCTGTAGTACCAGCCGTCGTCCACAATCATGCTGATATGATAGGGCAGATCCGACTGAAAATACCGGTTGTCATAATCCAGCGGCTGTATGGACTGCATATAGAACAGATACAGGCACAACGCCCCATACACCGCAATCCCCGCCCACAGCAGCCACACCGCGCCCCGTTTCATTTTTTCATTTTTGGTTTCCATCTTTTCTCATTTCCGCCGCGCCAGGCGGCTCTCTACCTAAAGGCCTCGTCTCGTTTCTATGTGACATTCTAGCGAACCCATCCCCCTTTTGTCAAGCAAATTAGGCAATTCCGGCTTGTCTTTCTGGCAGGGTTGATATAAAATAGGAAAGTAGCCCTACCGAAAATATGCCATAAGAGGATTGTCCCATGAAAGAAAACCGACCCGCCTGCACAAAGACGGCCTGCCTGAACATATCCTGCAAAAGCTTCCTGACCGCATATGCCCTGTGCGCCGTGTTCCATGCCCCTCTGGATCCCTCGCAATATGAGACTGCCATAGACTTATGCATCGCCTCCATCTACGAATTGCTGGGGGCCTACGACCTGAAATTCCTGCTTCTGTCAATCCTCTCCGCCTTTTGCTACGGCTTTGCGGCCAGGCGGCTCGAGGGAAAGGACTGCGGCGGGCGCTCCCGCACAGTGCTGGCATGCCTGTTCGCCCTGTTCCTCCTGCTGGGCCAAAGCTACCATGAGGCCGGGGACAGTTCTTTGCTCTTTGGAAGCTTGGTCAATTTCCTGAAATCGGCCCTGGCTTTCGCGGGCTTCTCCTGTCTGTTCCACGCCCTGACAGGGCTTGCCTGGGATGCCCTGGATTCCCACTCCTTCCAAAGCGGCGGAAAGCACTTTTTCACAGAGCGGGCCTTCTCAAAGTCCTTCCTTATCCTGTTGGGCGCTTACCTCCCCTTCCTGCTCCTCGCCTTTCCCGGCAATCTGTGCTGGGACGCGATCGGCCAGATAGAGCAGGTCATCGGCGATGCGCCCTACAGCGCCCATCATCCCCTGTTCCACACCCTGATCATGGGCGGCCTGGTGAAAGCGGGAGAGGCGCTGTTCCATTCCCCGGAAATCGGCCTGTTCACGTACATGCTGCTCCAGGACGCGGCACTGGCGGCGGCGCTGGCCGCCACCATTTCGGTCCTGTCCAGGCGCGGCGCCGGCTTTGGCCTGCTGCTGACCATGCTCCTGCTCTATTGCCTCACGCCGGTCTATTCCAATATAGCCTCCACCGCCTTAAAGGACGTACCCTATTCCGCCTGCGTAATCGTGTATGTCATCTGTCTGGCCCTGCTGTTGGAGCGGCCGGAGCGCCTCAGGAGCCGGAAGTTCGTCCTCTCGTTCTTTTCTATCCAGTTAGGCGTGATACTGCTGCGCAACAACGGACTCTATGTCGTACTGCTGGCCGGCATGGTGAGCTTCTTCTACCTGTTCCGGAAATACGGGCTCCGGGAGAGAATCCTCTGCCTGTTTGCCTCCTTCGGAGGCAGCGCCCTGGCCGCCAGGGCAATCCTGGCGCTCCTGGCCTTCACCTGCAGCGCTTCTCCCGGGAGCATGGGCGAGATGATGTCCCTGCCCTTCCAGCAGACCGCCCGCTACCTCCAGCTCTATCAGGATGAAATCGATTCCCAGGAACGGGACGCCATCCAGGCAGTGCTGGGGGACGCGGGCACGGTGGCGGCAAAATACGATCCCGCCAGCGCCGACCCGGTGAAGGCCCTGTTCGACCGGACGGCCTCCGCCGGAGATTTGGCCTCTTATATGAAGGCCTGGTTCCGGGGCTTCACCAGGCATCCCGGCACCTATTTCGAGGCCTTTTTCCTGCATATATACGGCTGGTTTACCCCCGCCGTCGCAAATTCCATCCGCTATGAGGCGGATGCCTATGACGCCATCCGGCAGGGGGGCCTGTTCCCAGGCGCGGAGAAGCTGTTGATATTTTATTACCGGTTCGCGGGCCGCACGCCGTTGGGCTTTCTCGAGAATATAGGGCTCGGCGTATGGGCCCTGTTCTTCCTCACCTTTTACCAGAAAGGGCATGGACAGGCTGCCGCCCTCTGTGCCGGAGCGCCCCTGTGGGTGAGCCTCCTGATCTGCATGGCCTCGCCCTGCTTCTTCGGCCATCCCAGATACGCTTTTCCCATCCTGTTCACCCTCCCGTTCCTGTACGGCTTTACACTGACACTTGCGCCCGCTGCCCGGCAAGCGGCGCGGAAATGAGGGAACCATGCAAAAAGATTTCACCAAGGCCCATTCCAACATGGCAAAAGGGCTGGCCATTCTCCTGCTGCTGGCCTATCATCTGTTCGGGGAGGAGGAGACGCTCGTCTCCATGGAAGTGAATCACGCCCCCTTTTCGCAGGAGGGTTTCCTGCGCTTTTCCGAATTCGGGAATGTCTGCGTGTCCGTTTTCGTGTTCCTGACCGCTTTCGGCATCGCCACAGGGCTGCTGGCGCAAAAAGAATTCCTGTCAGGCCCGGCTTTCTGGGAAAAGGCCTACCGTCAGGCCGCTAAGCGGTTCCTTCGGTTGATGCTCAATTTCGCCATCCTCTACGCAAGCGTGAACCTGCTGTGGTGGCACAAATTCGACTACGCCTCCCTCTACGGGGCCGGTGAACAGGGGGCGCTGCTCATGCTCACCGATGCCCTGGGGCTGTCCATGTTCTTCGGCACGCCCACCCTGAACGCCACCTGGTGGTATATGGAGATTGCCTACATCCTGATTTTCCTGATTCCATTCCTCACCTGGCTCACAGGGAAAATCGGGTATCCGATTCTGCTCCTGGCCTTTTTCCTGCCCTCCGCCGTGGCCGTCCAGCCTGACTTGAGGCGTTATCTGTTCGCAGCGGTGTTCGGAGTCTGCGCCGCCTATGGGAAGTGGCCGGACAGGCTGCTGAACCTGAAGCTCCACCCGGCTGCGCAATGGGCGGCGGGAACCATAGGCTTCTTCCTGTGCGTCCTTATCCGGCAGAATTATGTGGTGCATGAATATTATATCCATCTGGTGGACGCCCCGCTGTCCCTTTTCCTGATCTTCCTGGCGGCGGCGCTGATCGGCAGCCTGCCTGTACCGGGAAAGGTCCTGGCCTTCATCGGGAAGCATTCCATGAACATCTATCTGGTGCATACGTTTTTCTATCTGATACTATGGCGGCAGTATATCTACCGCTTCAGGTACGCGGGAATCACTTTCCTGCTCCTGCTGGCCGTCTGCCTGCTGTATTCCGTGGCCCTGGAAGCCATAAAGAGGATAGCGGGGCGCGTAATATCCAAAGCGCCCGGGCCCGGCCGAAAATAGCCGGATGAAAGGAGCAATGTCCATGTCTGTTTTTAAATCGGGCAAAAAGAGAAAGCCCCTGCACTTCCTGTGGGGTATCATGCTGGCGGCTGTCGGTCTTTTGGCGGTGGTGGTTTACAGCCGCCGGGGCTCCTGCAATCTGCAGGAGGATGACGGCAGGATGGCGGAGGATCTGGCGCGGCTTTCCGCGCAGTCCTATGAGAGCGTGCTGCTTTCCATGCATTCCACCCAAAGCTTTCAGGAAGAGGATTTTTCCGTCTTCCTGAATCAGGACGCCCTGATTGCTTCCCACTGCATTTTGGACCTTGCGGAACTGTCCGATTATCTGGACTGCGTCTTCCGTTCCGGCAATGGGATTTCCCATGTGTACCTCAGTCTGGATCCGGAGCTTCTCTGGAACGCTGCGGGCGGGAACAGCCGCAGATGGAGCCGCTCGCTCAGCGAATATCTGTATCCCTATATAGAGGCCCACCCGGATGTCCCCTTCGAGGTCCTGCTCCCCTATCCATATATAGACTACTGGCTCTCCTTCAGCGAAAAGAAGCTGGATTCCCTGCTCACGCTCTATCGCAGCCTGGTGGACGGCCTGTGCGCTTATCCGAATGTGAAAACCTATTTTCCCGGCCAGGAATTCTGGCTCATGATCAATCCCGATAACTATGAGGAATCTCTTTTCGACGTCAACGAAATCGTGGCTCAGAAGCTCTTCCTGTACACCTTCTGCGACGCCGTCTACCAGATTACCCCTCAGAACGGGGAGGATGTCCTGCGCTCTCTGCGGGAAACCATCCTCCGTGAAAAAAACAGCCCCACCCGTTATCCTGATTTATCCGGCTGGAGCCTTGTCCTGTTCGGGGACAGCATCCTGGGGAACTTTGACGGCAGCTATTCCATCCCCGGATATATCAATGGCCTGTCCGGCGCCACGGTCTACAACTACGCCGTGGGCGGCAGCAGCGCCTCCCTGCGCTCAGAGAAGGGTTCCGACTTTCCCATGGTGGCAGATTCCTTCCTGGCCGGGGACAGCCTTGTCTCAAAAGGCTGTCGGGTGTTCAGCCACGGAGAGGCGCCGGAGGGGGCCGAGGGCAGAAAGCTTTGCTTCCTCATCAATTTCGGCATCAACGACTACCTATCCGGCACGCCCCTGGAAAATCCGTCGGATCCCTTTGACATAACCACCTACAAAGGGGCGCTGCGCACTTATGTCTCCCGGCTTCAGGCCGCTTACCCGGACGCATGCTATATCCTCATATCGCCCACCCACATCATCAATCAGGAGGGCGATATCCCGCTGGCGGATTACTGTTCCGCCCTGCAGGAAATCTCGGAAGAGATGGATACGTTTTATCTCGACAATTATGACAGTTTTGTCATAACCCAGAACAATCTGTGGGACTATCTGTCAGACGGGTATCATCCCAACGAAAGAGGGCGGCTTGCCATGGCCGCCGATATCATGTACTTTATGGAAGAGAACCTTCCGTGACGGACGCCGTCACTGCCTGATTTCATAGAGAATCATTGCCCCATCGCTGTACAGCATTTCATAGCCGGCCTCTTCGCACAGCGCCTCTATCTCCCCTCCCACGGGCCCTAACAGGTAATGGCTCTTGAGGGAGCCTATGCTTTCCACCAAATAGTCCCGCATGCAGCAGCTGATCCCGTAGCCTTTTGGCAGCGCGTACAGCAGCTGCCAGGCGGTGTGCACGGACTCTCCGTCCACCAGGTCATGGTACGTCCAGATGATGACATTGTCATAGCTGGGCGCATTCTCCCTGTCCACCGCGAGATACCCGGAGAACACATCCTGCCATTCCTCCATGGAAGCCTGCCTCTCCTCCTCCACAAAGGGCACCTGATAGTCATAGGGCGAGACCGCCCGGTAGATATAGAGGAACGCGAACGCCGCCCCCACGCAGGCCGCTTTGGCGGGAAGCCTCATCCTGGCCAGGGGAATCACGAACACGGCCGCCGCCAGGAAAGTCAGCAGATGCCTGCTCCCCTCTATCAGCTTGTACATGAGGAACAGCGCCGGCAGCATGATGAGGAAGCTCAGTGCCAGGTGGGCCTCTATGGCCGCCAGGCTCTCAGCCCTCTTTACGCCGGGACGGCGGGACGCCGCCCACTCTTCAAAGCTCTGCACTGACAGCACGCACAGACAGACCAGGTACCCGGCGAAGACGGTTCCCGTGGTAGTGCCCACCCGTATGCCCTGCTTGGCAAAGGCGATGAACTCCTCCCCCGCCGCCAGGAATTTGTCCAGGGTAAACTTAAGCCCTCCCCAGAACCCCTGCTCAAAGAAGGCCTGGAACCAATCCGTAAAGAACAGCGGCGCGAAATATTCCGCGCTGAGGTAATGGTTCACGCAGCCATAGATTCCAAGGGTCGCGCCAATGGCCAGCACGGAGCCCAGCGCTCCTATCCATTTGCCCAGGCGGCCCTTTCCCCTGCAGATCCAGAAGAAAGAGGGCAGCAGCATGAACAGCACCAGATAGGGGCGCATCAGCGTCATGAGGCCGGACATCAGGAACAGCACCGCCAGCTCCCGGCCCTTCCCGCGCCGCCGGTAATGGATTGCCAGAGAATAGAAGGAGATCAGCATGGCAAAGCAGATGACCTCCGCCATACCGGAGAGCATGTACCGCGGGAAATTGGTATACAGGCAGAACAAGAGCCCAAGAACGCCCATCTGCTTCCAGGACGGTCTCACAAGCCATACATACAGAAAGCAGCTTAAGGACATCAGGAAAATATTGCAGAGGATGGGCGACATGAGGTTCCAGCCGAATACCAGCCCCCAGAGCACCCAGGGAAATACCAGGACGGGGCTCCAGGCCGCGAAGGAAAGCTTCAGGGCGTGGCTTTCGTTGAACCCAAAATACCCCAGGGGATATCCGCCGTTTAAGATGCTTTCCACCTGTTTATAGTAAAACAGCTCATCGTTCCACTGGGAGGCGGGCAGATAGACATCCCCAATCCAGCGGCCCTGAAGCGCGCAGTATACCACGCAGCACAGCAGAGGCAGCAGCGCCAGCACAAGGGATTTCAACAGCATGTCGTCCCTCTGCCCTCTTCTCCACCAGGCCAAAAACTTCTCCATGCAACACACCTCCGTCACTGGTCCATGTTGATCGTCTCCCGGATGACATACTGGGGCGAATTGTTCAGGCTGATATAAACGCGTCCGATATACTCCCCGATCAGCCCCAGCATCAGCATGATCATGCCTCCGAAAAACACAAGCGCCGACATCAGGGAGCTGAAGCCCATGGGCACGTCAGGGTTGACCAAGCGCTTGACGATGGTATAGAAGCCGTACAGAAAGCCTATGGCGGCGCTGGCGCCTCCCATAGCGGTGGCAATCCGCAGAGGCTTTACCGAGAATGCCGTGAATCCGTTGAACCAGAGGGAGAAAAGCTTCTTGAAGGTATAACCGGAAGAACCCTCCTCCCGCTCCCTGTGGTTCACAGGCACGTTGGCGATGTTCCTGGTGGCCCGCAGCACCAGCCCGATGATATACGGATAGGAATTCTCATAGCGAATCATGTCGTCCACCACGAAGCGCTTTACCGCAAAATAGCTGGACAGATATAAATCCGCGGGCTTTCCCAGCATGGAACGGGTCATCCTCTCGTTCACCTTGCTGCCAAGATTGCGGAACAGGGAATGCTGCTTATGGTCGTACCTGGCGTACACAGCGTCATACCCCTCCTCCAGCTTGTCCAGCAGCCTGTCCACCTCATTGGCCGGAGTCTGCCCGTCGTCGTCCAGGCACACCACATAGTCTCCGTCAGAATAGCGCAGCCCCGCCATCAGCGCGGAATGCTGGCCGAAATTCTTCGCGAAGTCGATGCCCCTGATGTTGTCATGCTCTCCGCAGAGCCTGCGGATGGTTCCCAGCGTGTCGTCGGGGGAGCAGTCGTTCACCAGGAAAATGTCATATTGATACCGCCTCAGGGACTCCATTTTTTCCTCTATCTCCGCTATCACATGGGGGAGCGTATGCTCCGAGCGATAGCAGGGAATCACAAAGCTGATTTTCTTCATCTGTCCCGTCCACTCCTTCCCTTCATTCCGCACCGGGAACTGCGTTCCGGCTAATTGCGAAGCAATTTGCAGGAATTATCTTGACAATTCCTTAATATCTGCGGTAAAGCACCGCGTATTCATTTTCCGCGATTTTTTCATATCCCTCCAGGCGGCATCTGTCTTCGATAGGGCCCTCCGGCACCGTGCAGAGGTATCTGCTCAAAAGGGAATCAAAGTTTTCCTCCACATAGTCTGCCGTACAGCAGCTGATGCCGAAGCCCGCGGGCAGCGAGTACAGATACTGCCAGCCCGTATATGCCGTGCCTTCCGGCAGCTCCTCCGCCAGTACCCATATGACGACATTGTCATAATTGGGCCTGACCTCCCCGGTCAGGGCCAGATTCCTCTCCACAGCCCGGGTAAAGCTGTCCATGCGCTCCACCACGGCCTCCTGGGCAAAGTCCGGCTCATAGGCCTCAAAGCCCGCCCCGTGGTAGAAAAAGAAATAGGCGAAGGACGCCCCCACAAGCACCGCTTTCTTCAGGTACATGGTCCTCATCCTGGCCACCACAAAGATGCCTACCGCCAGGAAGGTCAGCAGATGCTTGCATCCGTCAAAGAAATTGTACATCAGAAGCTGCGCGAAAAGCATCCCCAGAAAGGCAAAGGCCAAATGCGCCTCCAGCACAAGCTGGCCGTAGAGCCCTCCGGCATCCTCCCCGCTCCTCCTGTGTCTGCGCAGAGCGGCGAAATCCCTGGCTCCCTGATACAGCAGCAGCAGGAACATCACCATATAACAGCAGAAGATGGCGCCGGACACCAGTCCGCTTACGGCCCCCTGCTTCATATACCGCAGGAACTCCACCCCGGCGTAATACACGGAACCCAGGAAATTCCGCATTCCGCCAAGCAGCCCTCTCTCAAAGAAAGCCGTCAGCCAGTCCATATAAAAAAGGGGCTCCAGGTACTCCGCCGCCAGAAAGAAGTTGATAGCGGCATAGGCCCCCAGCACTGCCGCGAAGATGGCCGCCGTTCCCAGAATCGCTTTCCATCTGGCCGCGATCCCGCGCAGAAGCCTCCTGGACGCGCCCCTCCCGGCCTCTCCTGTCTCTATGGCCCCTTCCGGTCTGTCTCCGGCGCCCCGGGAAATCCACAGATACGCCGGAAGGAACAGGAACAGCAGCAGATAAGGCCGCATCAGGGTCAGGATACCGGCCAGCGCGAACATCAGCCCCAGCAGCAGCCCGCTCTCCCGGCGCAGATAGCGCACCGCCATCCCATAGAAGACGATGAGCAGGCTGATGCAGCCAATCTCCGGCATGCCGCAGAGCATGTACCAGGAAAAAGGCAGGAACAGGAAAAAGAGGAACGCCGTTATGCCCACCTGCTTCCAGTTCGGCTTCGCCAGCAGCCCGTACAGCAGCATGGCCGCCGTCAGCAGAAAGATATTGCACAAAACCGGTGACATCAGATTCCAGCCGAAGGCCAGCCCCCAGAGCACCCAGGGAAGCATCAGCACAGGGCTCCAGGCCGCAAAGGAGAGCCGCAGGGCATGGCTCTCGTTGAACCCGAAATATCCCTGAGGATAGCCGCAGCGCAAAATCGCCTCCACCTGCTTATAATAGATCAGCTCGTCGTTGCGCTCCGAGGCCGGCAGATAAATCTGGCCGATGCCCTGCCCCTTGCCGACACAGTAGACCAGGCAGGCGATGACCGGCAGCAAAGCCAAAAGCACCGCCCTCAGGCAGGTCCCCCATTCCCGCTTCCACCAGTTCGCCAGTCCACTCCCCTTCATCCTGTCCCACAGACCTCCTGTCTCCCATCCTGCCCTTCCCCCGGCCCAAGCGCGGCCATCCAGACAATGTCCCGGTACTCTCCCTCTATCCGCACATCGTCCCGCAGATATCCCTCCCGCACGAAGCCGGCCTTTTCGTAGCTTCTGATGGCCTGTGCATTGTCCGCCAGGGCCCGCAGGTAGACCCGGTGCAGCCCTGCCTCCCGGAAACAGTAGCGCAGCATCAGCTTTGCCGCCGCAGTACCCAGCCCGCGGCCCCGGGCCTGGCCCTCCCCGATGAAGATGCCGTATTCCGCCTTGTGGTGCTGCCTGTCGATGTCCCGAATATAGACGCTTCCCAGAGGCCTGTCCGTGTCCAGCTCGCAGATAATCATCTGCACGGCCTTTCCTGTCTCCACCATGTTGCTGATCCAGCTCTCGTGCCCCTGCCTGGTGAACGGCTCCTGATAGATGAAGTTCCTGCGCACGGCATATTGATTCCGCCACGCGACAATCAGATCCGTATCCTCACGGGTCATCAGACGCAGGTAAATGCCCGTCTCCATGTCCTTGTATCCTTCCATGTCCGGCCCCTCCTCTCCTCAGTGAAACCCGTTGCACAGCTCTATGACCCTTTCAATCTCGTCCTGCCGCATCTCGGGGAACAGCGGCAGTGTCACGCAGCGCTCCGCCAGCCGCTCCGCGTTCGGACAGCTCCCCTTCCCGTATCCCAGATGGGCATAGGCTTTCTGCAGATGGCAGGGCACCGGATAATGCCTGTTGCACTCCACATCCGCGTCCGCCATATACTGTATGAACCTGTCCCTCTCCTCCACCTGTATGACGAACAAATGGAAGACCGTCTCCGTATTTCCGGGATGGACTTGCATCTGAATCAGGGGATTGGTAATCTCTCTGTGGTAGCGTCTCCCGATTTCCTGGCGTCTGGCCGTCCACTGAGGCAGGTATTTCAGGCTCACGGACAGCACTGCCCCCTGCAGCCCCTCCAGACGATAATTATATCCGATCTCGTCATGATAATAGGTCACATCGCAGCCCTGGTTCTTCAGCCGGGTCATATGCCTGTAATGGCCCTCGTCCTTACAGGTGACGCTGCCGCCCTCCCCGAAGGCGTACAGGTTCTTGCCGGGATAGAAGCTGAAGCAGGCGATATCGCCCAAAGCGCCCACATTCCTTCCCTCGAATTTCGCGCCGTGGGCCTGTGCACAGTCCTCCGCCACGAAGAGGCCGTGCCTGTCCGCAACGGCCCTGGCGCCCGCATAGTCAAAGGGCTGCCCGTACAGATGGACGCCCAGGATGCCCCTGGTCCTTGGCGTGATCCGCTCCTCCAGCAGGGACGTATCCAGCTCCCAGGTATCCGCCGTGCAGTCCACGAACACCGGCGTGGCCCCGGTATAGCTGACCCCCCATGCCGTGGCGATATAGGTGTTGGCCGGTACGATGACCTCGTCCCCCGGCCCTACGCCCAGCGCCAGCATGGCCAGGTGCAGCGCGGAGGTGCCGTTGTTCACGCCGCAGGCGTAAGGGACTCCTACGTATTCCGCGAATTCCCTGTCAAAGGCATCCGCGTACTTCCCGCCGGAAAAGGCAGTGTCCCGGCAGACCCTTTCAATGGCCTCCAGGTACTCCTCCCTGTGGGCATTATAGTCCCTGGTCAAATCGATGCGTTTGATGTGTGTGCTCATGCAGCTTCCTCTCAGATATTCTTTCTGATATAAAATTCCCAGAACAGCCTGGCTATCTGTACCATATAGTTGACAGCCGTCTTGAAGACTTTGACTGTAGTATTGTAGTCTTCCTGCCACTCCACAGGGTAGTCCAGGATGTCCACCCCCCGCTTCTCCGCACGCAGCAGGAACTCAATCATATAGAACCATCCATTGTCCTGGCTGCAGCCCTTCACCAGGGACAATGCCGCATCCCGCCGCACGAAGGTAAAGCCGCAGATGGCGTCCGTGGATTTCATCCCCAGGAACAGCTTCAGCAGAATCAATAGCCCCTGAGAGGTAATTCGGCGGTACCATTTCCTCCCTCTGGTGTCGGACTCCCTGGCGAAGCGGCTGCCATTGATATAGGCAATCTCAGGCCTCTCCTGAAAAATCCGGATGGCCTCCCCCAGATGCCGGATATTGGTGGACAGGTCGATGTCCATATAGCCCACGATCTCGCCCCGGGACTTCTCCACGCCCCGGCGGAAGGCGGCGCCCACCCCCCGGGTGGAAATCCTCTCATAGCTCACGGCCCCGTACCTCTCGCAGAGCCCGGCCGCAATCCGGGGCGTCTCGTCCTCGGAGCCATTGTCCACGATGATAATCTCATAATCCCGGAAATCAATAGATTCCAGGTACTCCACAGTGCGCACCACGCCGCTTTCCAGCCGCAGCCGCTCGTTCAGCACAGGAAAAATAATCGTCCATTTCATTATGTCAGCTTCTCCACCCCTTCTATCACATAGCGCTGCCGTTTAAAGCCCATATTCAAAAGCACGGACAGATACTTCAAAATCAGCGTCAGCATCACCGACATCATGAAGAATCCAAAGGACATCAGCGACATGATGGACAGCCATCCCTCCACGGGACGGGTCTCGCTGAAGATGGAATAAATCAGGTATCCGAACATAATCAGCAACGCGCCGAACAGCACCACGCTCACCGTCACGGACAGCTTCTCCAGCACATTGGTGAAGATGATGATCGTGTCCGTGGCCAGGGCGCTGCGGTTCCCCCATTCCTCCCGGTTCCTGTGCTTTTTGGCCAGCGCCTTGTTGTCATAGCATATAGTGTCCACCTTCAGCCCGCAGTTCATGTACATGACCTTGCGGTACGGGATATACGCGTTCATCTGGTTCACCCGGTTCACCGCCCGCCTGGAGACCAGCCGGAAACGCTCCTGCCTGATTTTCCCCTGGAACCGGCTCCCCCAGTTGTACACCATGTAGAAGAGCCGGGAGCTTAAAGAGATTCCTGTCCTGGGCGTGGCCGCCACCACGTCATAGCCCTCCAGGGCCCTGCGGTATACATCCATCACAAGAGAGGGCTCGAAATCCGGCTCACAGGCGTCGAACTCAAACAAAAAGTCGCCCACAGCCAGATCCCTGCCGGCGTTCATGGCGCTCTCCATGCCCTGGTAGTAGCTTAAATTGATCAGGCTGACCACAGGCTTGCAGGGCTCCTTCTCCAGAAACGACCTCACCTGCCCCACCGTATCGTCCACACAGCCGTCATTGACGCAGACGATTTCATATTTCTCGAAGTTCTCCCGCATCACGCCGCAGACCAGGCCCAGGAAATCCCTGATCCGCTTTCCCTCATTATGGAGATAAATCACGCAGGACACAAAATTCTTTTCCCTATTCTGTAGCATTTCCCTCAGCATTCCATCCTTGCTTTATTTTTCGTCCAGAAAGTCATCCAAATCGTAGACTGTATTGATTTTCCCCGACAGCACACTTATGAAGGTGGGGCGGCGGGTGGCATACCTGATTACCGTGGGCCTGGAATCGTCTATCTCGGAAGCTTTCAAAATAGGCTTCATAGAGAACAGTGATTTCTCATATGTGAACCGGTACTCCTCCCTGACATACTTCCTGGCCAGAGCGGACATATATTCCCAGGCGCTTTTCGGCTTCTTCTCGCAGGCATCGCAGTTTCCAAGCCACCGCCCGCAGCTGCCGCCCTCCATGCAGGAGAACCGCGGCACGGTCTCATGGCTGGTCTTGTGGGGCGTAAAGGTGACCGAGGTCAGAGAGTGGCACCCTGTCTTCCCGAAGGGCATGATGGAGAAAAAGGGACCGTCCATCACCGTCAGGCCGATGTCCCGCAGGCGGTCGTTCACCCTGCACAGGATGATCTCGCACAGCTCATATTTGATCCGGAAGGGCTCGAAGGAACCCTCCGCCTCAGCCCCCGCCAGCTGCAGCACCTGGTTCACAGAAGCGTAGGTGGCGTTCAGCACAAAGGGAGCCTCGTACCGTTCCTCCTTTCCCTGGTGCAGGGCATGGATTTCATAGCGGTCCTCCCGCTTCAGGATGCGGGTGATATCCCTCTGACAGAGCAGCTCCACCCCCTTCTGCTTCCTCAGCTCCTCTAAAAAAAAGTCCCGAAGGATGTGGGCGTCATAAGTGTATTCCTCTGTCAGGAAAGCCCCGTCGCAGCTTCCCTCCCGAAAATACCGCTCCACGGGCAGCACCTCGCAGGGAATCCCCGCATCCTGGCAGAATTTCACGAACTCCTTCGCGTCCGTCCAGGAAAAATGTCTGGAGGTGGCGTACACCTGCTGGAACCGGGAATGGATGCAGAAGGAATAATCCTCCACGAACCGCTTAAAATACCCTGCGCTCTTCTGGGCCGTGGCCAGGGAGCGGGGATAATGGTATCCCATATGCACCCTGGCCTGATTGATGTACGTAGCCCTGGAAAAAGCCGCGCCATCCATCTCCAGCACCGTGACCCGCTGCCCTTTCTTCGCGCAGTACAGCGCCGAATACAGGCCGTACAGACCGGCCCCGATTATGATTTTATCTACCATCTAGGCCTTCTTTCTCTTCTCAGCGCTGACACTGATCAGGCGGTATTCAAAGTCACGCTTGTCCTTCGCCGCCAGAACCTCCAAAATCATGCCGGCAAAGAAGGACTGGATTCCCGCCAGGACCATGAACCCGCAGACAATCAGCGTGGGGAAGCGGGGCACCAGCCCTGTGGCCAGGTATTCCCTGAAAATCGGAAGCATGAGCACCACTGCCGCCGCCACCAGAAGCAGACAGAAGGCCCCGAAAAAGCGGGCGGGCCTGTAATTCCGGTACAGCTGCAGCATCTTCCGGATGACCCGAAACCCGTCGCTGTAAGTGTTCAGCTTCGACACGCTGCCCTCCGGCCTGTCCCGGTACTCCACCACCACGTTCTCCACCTGCATATTGTAGTTCACCGCGTGGATGGTCATCTCCGTCTCTATCTCAAACCCTTTGGAAAACACAGGAAAAGTCTTCACGAACTCATAGCTGAAGGCCCTGTAGCCCGTCATGATGTCCTTGATGTCCGTGCGGAACAGCCCGTTTATCCCCGCGCGCATGAGGCTGTTTCCAAAATTGTGGAAAGGGCGCTTGTTCTCTGTAAAATATGTGGAGGAAAGCCTGTCGCCCACCACCATGTCCGCGCCGTGCTCCAAGACCTGATCCGCCATCTCTCTGGCGCAGTTCAGCGGATAGGTATCGTCCCCGTCAATCATCAGATAGCACTGGGCGTCGATTTCCCGGAACATCCTCCGAATCACGTTCCCCTTGCCCTGCTTGTGCTCATAGCGTATCACCGCCCCCCGGGCCCTGGCCAGCTCCACCGTCCTGTCGGTGGAATTGTTGTCATAGACATAGACCGTGGCCTCAGGCAAGGCCTCCCTGACATCGCCCACCACCTTGGCGATCGTCTGTTCCTCGTTATAGCAGGGAATCAATACAGCTATCTTGTCCATCGTCCGCTGTCCTTTCGTATCAAGATGTCCTATCTATCTCCGATAGTATGCGACCACTTTCCTCACGGCTCGGATGACATCCTCCACGTCCTCATCCGTAAGGCCATAATACAGGGGAATGCTCAGGGCTTCCGCATAGTACTTCTCCGCATTGGGGCACAGCCCCTTCTCATATCCCAGCTTTTCATAATAGGAATGCCAGTAAACCGGCAGATAATGGACCTGCGGGCAGATATTCTCCGCATAGAGCGCGTCAAAGAACTGGCGCCTGTCACAGGTAAGTTTCTCCGGGTTCAGCCGCAGCACATAGAGATGTCTGACCGTATCGGATTCCGGAATCTCCCTCTGCACCACCAGCTCCGGCATCCGGGAGAACACGGCGTCATACCGCCTCACGATTTCCCGCCTGCGGGCCGCGAACCTGGGCAGCTTGCCCAGTTGGCTCAACAGCAGCGCCGCCTGGAAATCCGTCATGCGGTAATTGTATCCCAGTTCCACCTGCTCATTGTACCATCCGGCATCCGTGGGATGCGCCATCTCCTCCCGAACGCGGGTGATTCCATGGGTGCGGACACGCATCAGGCGGCGGTACAGCCCCTCGTCATTTGTGGTGATGGCGCCGCCCTCTCCTCCCGTGACGGTCTTCACCGGATGGAAGCTGAAAGCTGTCATGTCCGCAATGCTGCCCACCGGCTGTCCCCGGTATTTCGTACCGATTGCGTGGGCCGCGTCCTCAATCAGGACAAGGCCGTGCTTCCTGCAGATTTCCCTGAGTGCATCGTACTCCGCCGCCTGTCCGGTGAAGTCCACGGCCACGATTCCCTTCGTCCGCGGCGTAATCAGCTTCTCCACAGCCTCCGGGGCGATATTGTAGGTGTCCGGCCTGATATCGGCGAACACGGGCTTGGCGCCGCAGTACAGCACACAGTTGGAAGAGGCTGCAAAGGTAATGGCGCTGACGATCACCTCATCCCCCTCCTGAAAGCCCGCCGCCAGCGCCGCCAGATGAAGGGCCGCTGTGCCGTTCGCCACCACCACCGTGTATTTCGCGCCTGTGACCTGGCAGAGCTTTTCCTCCAGAGCCGCCACCTTCGGGCCGCAGGTAATCAAATCGTCTCTCAGCGTCTCCGCCACTGCCGCTATATCGTCCTCCTCTATGCACTGTCTGCCATAGAAGATCGGGGTCTCCCGCACCGGAGTGCCGCCAAAAATCGCTAACTGTTCCATAGTCCGTCTCCTTCACGGCAAGCCTGTCTCTGGCTTACTGTGTCTTATCATACCATATCATGCCTGAAAAGGCAATTTTTAGCCGAATATTTTACAGCTCGTGCTTGCATTTGTCCTCCACGGAGATATCCTTGCCGATCTGCACCTCCACAACCTTCAGCTCGCTGTCCGCAGATATGGTATGCCTGCACCCCGCCGGCATGGAAATCACGTCCCCGGGCCCTACCTTCCTCTCCGTTCCGTCAATCACGGCCTTTCCCCTGCCGCTCATCACTGTCCACACCTCGTCACGGTGCTCGTGGCTGTGATAGTGCAGGGCATGTCCGGGCAGAAGGACTATCTTGATGGTCAGGCTGTCCTCCTGCACATCCAGGACAGTAAAGCTCCCCCAGGACTTTTCCGCATACATGACCTGCTGCTCTATCTGTTCCACATAGGGCTTGATATAGCTGCTCTGCTCCTTGTCCGAAATCAGTATGCCATCGCTGCTGGCGGCAATCACCATGTCGCTGCAGCCCATACAGAGGATGGGGATGTTCAGCTCGTTCACCACATGGGTATTCTCACAGGTCTCATTCAGGGCCGCGCGGCCCAGCACATTGTCGGCCATGGCCTCGGAGAAGGTGTTCCATGTGCCCAGATCCTTCCACTGACCGCCGAAGCGCAGCACGCGAATCTCCTTTTCCCGCTCTGCCAAGGCATAGTCGAAGCTGATTTTCTCCATCTCGGCATACCTTGCGTACAAATCCTGGTAGTCTGTAAATGTCAGCCGCTCATGGGCCTTGCGGAGGAGGTATCCCAGCCGGAACGCGAACACGCCGCCGTTCCAGAGCGCCCCCTGGGCGATGTACTTTTCCGCGGTGGCCACATCCGGCTTCTCCCGGAAGGTGTCCACGCCGCTGACCCGCTCCGCCGATTTCGGAATGATGTAGCCATACTTCTCGCTGGGGTAGGTGGGCTCTATGCCCATCAGGTACAGGTTCGCGCTGCCCCCCTGGGCCATCCCGGCCATTTCCTTAAGGGCTTCGAAGTAGGAGGCCTCCACGTAAGGATCTACCGGGCATACCACTACGGCCTCGTCCTCCCCCACTCCCTG
Organism: uncultured Acetatifactor sp.; assembly: GCA_910585615.1. Lineage (GTDB taxonomy): Bacteria > Bacillota > Clostridia > Lachnospirales > Lachnospiraceae > Acetatifactor. The sequence continues at coordinate 13,821 of CAJUFO010000002.1, read as the reverse complement.
TACGTCACGCAGGAAACTGGCAGCCAGGCAGATTGCAGGGAAAGTGTCCCTGCGGCAGGGCTCCACGCAGACGCTCACCCTGTCCCCCAACTGGTTCTTGATCAGGCTCACCTGCTTCTTGCCGGTGGCTATGGTAATCCGCGCCTGGGCGTCCACCGCGGAAATCTGGCGGTAGACCCGGCCCAGCATGGACTCGAAGCCTCCCTTTTCATCGGAGAGCATGCGGATGAACTGCTTGGATCGGATATCGTTGGACAGGGGCCAGAGGCGCTTCCCGCTTCCACCGGATAATAAGATAATGTTCATTTGCCCTCCTCCTGTCTCAGTTCTGAATCGCACAGCTCCAGCGCCGCGGCTATCACCTTGTCCATGTCGTAATACTTATATCCCCCCAGCCTGCCGCCGAAGACCACCTTGGTGCCGCTCTGGGCTTTTTCCCTGTATTGTTCATACAGGGCATTGTTCCGGGCATCGTTCACCGGATAATAGGGCTCGTCGCCCCGCTTCCATTCGCTGGAGTATTCTCTCGAAATGATGGTGGTGGGCTGCTTGCCGAACTCAAAATGCTTGTGCTCGATGATTCTGGTATAGGGAACCTCCCGCTCCGTATAGTTCACTACCGCGTTGCCCTGGAAATTCTCCATGTCCAGCTCCTCTGTCTCGAAGCGCACGCTGCGGTACTGGAGGACGCCCAGCTCATAGTCGTAGAACTGATCGATCATTCCGGTGTAGATGATTTTATCCGCCAGCGGGTCCAATTCCCCCCTGTGCTCCAGATAATCCACGTTCAGGCGCACCTCCGTGCCGTCCAAGAGCCTCTCCACCAGCCGGGTGTAGCCTCCTATGGGGATGCCCTGGAATCTGTCATTGAAGTAATTGTTGTCATAGGTAAAGCGCAGGGGCAGACGCTTGATGATGAAGGCCGGAAGGTCCCGGCAGTCCCGTCCCCACTGCTTTTCAGTATACCCTTTAATCAGCTTCTCATATACATCCCGACCCACCAGGGAGAGCGCCTGTTCCTCCAGGTTCTTGGGCTCCGTGATGCCCAGATCGGCAATCTGGGACGCGATGATGTCCTGCGCCTCCCCGGGCGTGGCAATTCCCCACATTCTGCTGAAGGTGTTCATATTGAAGGGCAGGTTGTAGAGCTCATCTTTGTAGCGCGCCACCGGGGAGTTGATATAATGGTTGAATTCCGCGAACCGGCATATGTAGTCCCATATCTTTCTGTCTGAGGTATGGAAGATGTGGGCACCGTATCTGTGCACCTGGATGCCGTGAATTTCCTCGCAGTAGACATTTCCGGCTATATGGTTGCGCCGTTCCACTACCAGGCATTTTTTTCCCTTTTTCTTGGCCTCCTGGGCGAAGACCGCGCCGAACAGGCCGGCACCGACGATTAGGTAGTCGTATTTCATTCCGTTTTTCCTCCAGTTTTTGTTTTTGTGGGGTGGTTTTTGTTTTACTTTTGGTTGGTTTGCTTTTTATTGGGGTTTGGTTGGGGCAATTGGCTCCGTTTCGTTAGCCTTGGTGCTGTATTTTTTATAGTATAGCAGATTGTGGGGGGATTTCCAACTTAAAAATTGGCGCGGTATGTGTCAAGTCCTAATTGGCACTTTTCTCTTTTTTGTAGATGTCCGACATTTTTTGCTGTTTTCTGATAATTCAGTTTGCATTTCTGATATAGACTTGTTTTACTTTTCAATCAACGAAAGCTGCTATGAATGCCTTTCTGGATGCTGTCCGCATTGCATCCAGCAGAGACATGTGGCCGCCCATCCTGTCCACATAAGGGTTCCCTTTCCCTTCCTTCTTTGGTGCTTTCGCAGCGCTCAGTATCTTGACGGCATCCTCCATCCCGGATATGGGGAGGAACCCATCTGTATACCTCTCTATCGTTTCGGCCAGCTCCCGGTTCTCCTTCCGGTACAGTATCTTCGCCATGTTGTTCGCGCCGTTTACCGACCAGCGCATCCTCCGGTGCTTCATCCGCAACGTTATCACTGTACAGTTCTGGCTTTCCTGCACCCCCATCCCTTTGTACACGATTCCTTCCGGCGGTGCCGGTATCTCTATCCCACGCTTCTGCCAGGGGATCAGGCCCTCCCTGTTGTTGTGCAGGTATCTATACAGCTCCAGGGCCTTCTTCCTGCGGTTGTCCGTCTTTTCATCGCCCGCCACGCTGTCGGCATAGGCTTTTATATAATCCAGCATCTCATCCGGCTTTTCGCTGTCGAACAGCTCCCGGATCTCCTTCTGCGCCTTTTTGTCCCCGATCTTGCGCAGGATTTCCTGGTACACATGGTACCTGTCCAGCTGCACGATCGCCTCCGGGTCATACGGCTCCTTCACCCAGCCCCCGCCGTCCCCGTTCAGCACGCGCTGCACGATCTCGTCTGCCGCGTACCTCTTTTCTATCAATGCCTCCCTCTTTGCATGGAACCCGCCGCTCTTCTCCATCCCTGCAAGCATCGTCTTGTTCACCAGGCTGCTGCGGCCCCCGTCCTCCGCTTTCCACCCCTCGTACATCGTGAACACTTTCATTTCCTGTTTCTTCATCTTCTGGTGTCTTTCGCCCTGCATGGACAGCCATACCCCGTCCATCTCCTCGAACAGCACCGGCAGCACCTCTTTCCCTGCCGCCTCCCCGGCCTCCATCTGCCTTACCGCATAGGCCTCTTCCTTGCTGATCCTTTCCCCAAGGCGCTGCACCAGGTTCCATGCCCCTCCATGGCCCATGCTCTGGCCGCAGGTGCTGCTTATCGTCTCGGCCGTCACCCGGTAGGGGCTCTCCGCCGCCGTCATGGCTATCTTCTCTGCCAGGTTTGCCGACAGCAGCCCTATCTTCTCCATCTGCATCGCCTCGTCCAGAAGGTACACATATCTTTTTTCCCCTCCTTCCTCCCTCTTCTCATATACCCTCCGGGAATAGCACACCTCCCCATATACCGTCTTTATGGTTGTCCCACGCTTCCCTTTGTCGCGGTATGCTCTCCTGTCCCTTCCTTCTGCCAGCTCGTCATCATACTTCTCCAGCACTATCCGCGTAAGCTCTGCTCCATAGGTGCATATATATTTATAGATTTTTTGCTCCAGGGTCTTGAATGATACCAGTTTTTCCTCTACAATAGTCTTCATCATGCAGTCTCCTTCTTTTGTTTTCTTCGTCGTTAACATCATAAAGGATTTCTGCATGTTTGGGAAGTGTGGATTTTCTCTGCTTCCCTTTTATTTTTAGTCTGCTCCCTCCCTCTGCCAATAATAATTATACACTAAATTGGTGTGGAGCGTGGGATTAGGAGTGAATTACGCGGATTTTGCGGAGGGGAATGATATTTTAGAGCGGTTACGAATCAGTAAGTGGGGGTTTAAGGTAGGCATGGCGTCTTTCGTCTATTAAGGCTTAATGGGTTTCTGGCAGATTGAAGGAACTTCTATTGGATTTCGGAATACCCATGATACCCATATGTGAAAACAGCGGCTTCGCCGAAGCTAATGCCACTGTTCTCAATTCCCCTTTTATGTTGTTATTATAAGACATCATTGACTTCTTGTAAAGTAAAACTTATCGACAAATGTTGACAGTAGGATACTTTTAGCTATTTTCGTGTCTGTTCACTCTACAGAAACAGTTTGATGGACACAAAGGTCTTTACGAACTTTATAAAGCAATTCACCTTTCCACACCATGCCGCATTTCGCACATCTGCTGGCTTCGTAAATTTCTATTATACAGCCAGCAGCTCCGTCTTTAACATGCATCTGAACAACACCTGGCATCTTGACATGCAAAGAGCACACTTTCGTTTCATTACTAAAATCCGTTGGATAGATTTGGTCATCATCTCCGACAAACTGTTCATCATATAGTATCGTGTCCGAAAATATACCATATCCATCTTCTGTACAATCATTTATCCAGAAATTACCTCCACCAAGAGAATCTTCAGCTGCTTCTGTAACTGCATTCTTAACATGATACACTTTTGGATACGCCAATGCAGTCAGTGAATCCAAAAATACTAATAATCCAAATACACCTATAGCAATAATCTTCTCTCTATGCTTTATATTTCTTCGTCCCTTCATCAACGCTATTCGTTTCTCAATCTCTTCATCACTATCCTTAAGTGCACTACTAAACGGAATCCTCAATTTGTTCCCGCCCTTGTTTTCATCTAATAGCGCCATATATACTCTACATTCTTCTTCCGTACAGCCTTTAATTACAAACTCGTCACAGGATGTCTCGCATAAAAACCTTATCTTCTGCTCTAGAAGATATATAAATGGATTGAACCAATGCAAACAGCAAACAAATTCTAGGAATAACTTTACTAGCAAATCCTTTCTGACAATATGCGTCATTTCGTGCTTCAAAATCCAGTAAAGCTCTTTTTTATCATATTTCTTCTGTAGAAAAATTATTGGTTTTAAGATACCAAGTGTAAAAGTCTCGTTATCAACCCTTGTCCAGGCAACTTCCGGTTTGCATTTATATTGACATGATTCTCGTACGCAAGCCATTGCCTTCTCTAAATCTTTATCCCCACATTCGATTGCTAAGGCATGAAGAGCATTTCTCTTTGCTATATATCTCGCTATTCGGACAAGCATAATCCCTATTGCAATTGCAAACCATATTGCCAGCACCAGCATCCATAATTGATATTCCTCTGTTTGATAAACAGACTCCTCTGTCTTAATATCTGCAGCATTCACTATTCCCTTAGCCGCAGCAATTGCTCCCATGCGCCAGAAAGGGCCAAAAATACTTCTATATCCTTCTCTGAGCCCCGCCCACGGCATCACATAAACCAGCATTACAATCATCAGCGCCCTGTATTTCATGCACTGAGTCAACGATTTACCCAATAGTTTTTCCCAGCAAAGATATCCGACCAAAAGACCACTTCCAGAAAATGTCATCAGCAATAAGTATTTCATCTTTGTTTTTCTTTTCTCCATGTATATTCTAATAAATCAGCGGCCTCCTAATGCAGAAGCCGCCAATATCATACCTTCTTGATAATCTGCTTTACTTGCCTATGTCATGTTATCGACAACTGCGGTAAACAATCTTAATAGCTTATATCAATATCAAGGCTTTTATACTACATTTTTATACCTTAATTTTCTTTTTCCATACTATCATTCCTACTATTTTAGTCTTTATTTAACATTAGCATGCGGACATTTAACGTACTCAGCTACCTCATATAAATCACCTAGCCAAATCGTATTACAATATATACACTGTGTACCTTCGTACGTTTTAACTGTACATCCACCCTTGTCATTTTTTACATGCGTCTGGTAATACCCCGAAATAATATCATGCTTAAAGCAGATTACTCTCCCCTCAATCCCACTCGCCGGAGTAATATTCCCCTCTTCATCCACAAACTGCTCATCATACAGGACAACCGCCCCATGCTCCTCGCCGCATGCGCAGGCTGTCTCGTCGTGGGGCTCTGCGGGACATGCAAACGCCGTGACGGACTCTGCAAACATCAAAAACGCGGTAGCACCTGCCACCATAGCTTTCCTAAAGTTCCTCATCTTTCGTGTCTTCATAATCAAATTCGCCCTTTCTATAACTCTTCTTTCGTGTTTCTGTGTCGTGCCGACCCGGGCTCCCGCCCCGCGGCTGTTCTTTTCTTTGGTACATCCGCCGCAATCCACCGGCCTGGAGCATCCACTCTCCTGCCGCGCCGCCGCTCGCCGCGCTCAGCGCCACATCCGCCAGCAAATCCGGCCTCTGAAAGCAATACGCAAATCCCTGCAGCATTACCGCCCGGCGATATGACCGCGCCGCCGCATGCCCGCCTGACATCCAGACAGACGCCCGGCTGTCCGGGCATCGCCGCCGCTGATCCCGCCTGGTCAAATGGACAGCCTGCCGCCCCGCGGCAAGCCGTCCGCCTCACTCTACTTCTTCTTCAGCTTGTTCATCAGGCCATCCAGTAAAGCCTTGCTTTCGCTGTCTATCCGTTTGTTGCCCGTAAGAGCGGCAAAGAAATTGCCGTACTCACCGCCATACAGATCATCCAGCAGCTCCTGTGTCTGTACCTGCAGCAGCTCCTCCTCGGACAGGGCCGCCTGCACATAAGCCCGTTTCCGGCTTACGATGCCCTTCTCCTCCAGACGGAACAAAAGGGTATTCAGTGTCTGTCTCTTCCACTTCTTTCCCCTCTCCTTCATTTCCTCCAGAAGCTCCCTTGTCTGCAACGGCTCGGAATACTTCCACAGCACTTCCATGACCTCGCGCTCTGCTCCAGTTATTTTGTGATTGGCTTTCACTCCTCATTCACCTCCTTTTCGTGTACACCTTAATGTTACTACATTAAAATAGTCTTGTCAAAGGATTCTTTTCATCCCGCACCATTCCGTTCCAATATTGGTCACGGCGTGCATGCGCCGCGCTTCCGGAGTATCTCCTTCAGGCTGTTGTACGCCACGTTCAGCTCGGAATTGTGGATGCTCAGCTTCCTGTTCTCCCGTCCCAGCTCATCGTTCTGGGCGTACAGTTCGCTCACCTTCGCCTTCAATGCCGAAATCTCTGCGTCCTTCTGGGCCATCCTGACATGCAGATTATTGTTTTTGCTGTCGGATACAACATGTAGTAGTCTAATCAAAACTTTGTCCTCCTTATTGTATGATTACAGGTCTGTAATCATAATGCACCATCTTTACCACATTTGTCAATCCCAAATTCGAAAAATTTCGACAAATGTCGTTATCAGTCCCTAAAATTACTGGAAATATAGAATTGGCGACCTTGCAGATGCCAAAGCCGCCATTTTTCTCCCTACTTTTTGTGCCACACTGCGGACATGGATTTCCTGTCCTCAGCCCCATGCCCGCATCGGCATCCTTTATCAGGCTATTTCAGCAGCTCGTCAAAGCTTGTCCTGAGCTCAATCTTTATCCCTTTCAGCTGCTGTACCTGGACATGCTGTATGCCTCGTTCAATCTTCACAAGGCATTCCCTTGTGATTGAAATCCCTTTCAAATCCAGCATACGGACAAGCTCTGTCTGCCCTATCCCTCTCTCGAGCCTGATTTCCCTGATGTTCTTCCCTATGTTTCCGCCCTGATCCTGTTTTATCTTCTGTTCCAAAGTCCGCACCTCTGCTTATGTACCATTTCTGGTCCACTTTTTCTTTTATTTTATCCCAAAACCGGAATTAAATGGGACTCATATGGGTCCTTTCTCTGTAAAAGATTGCTAGAGGACATAAATTTTTCTCGATTCTTTCCACGAAAATTAAAATCGATAAGAAACCCACCGCCGTCCGCGCCACCGACGATGAGTGAAAGAGCGCCCACACAGCGCTTGAACGAGACAGACGCGCTAAGCCATCTGCCGTTTCTGAATCGCGAAATAATATATCAAGAACATCAGCACCAGTGTAATCTGGCCCGGCGTCACTGCCATTTCTGCAAGCCCATATACGAATATGGCGCTGAAGAACGTCACCAGAATAATGCCCTCCAGGTTTTTCCGCATGACAAGCCTGATGAAACAGGCGATGCTCCAGACTAGAAAAAGGAGACCTGGCAGGATGCCATGGTCGAACGCAATCTGCAGGAACATATTGTGGGTATGGTCTCCCTCTATTGCGTAATGTGTATAATAGAAAGGCAGCTGCTCTTTTGTGTGCCCTCTAAAATTCAGATGCGTGCCATAATAACGGTAAATGATTTTCCGGGCCCCCATGGGGGTGCCATATTCCTCCTCATTTTCTTCATAGGGGGTGTCCGGGCTGCTCCCGGGCTCCCCGGGCGCGGCGGCATGGGCAGTCAGGCCAAACGACGTCTTTATCCCCACCTCGTCCTCGCCGCTGACGCCAATCGAGAAGTGAATGCCGAACATATCCAGGATACGCCCCAGGTTCATGTTGAGAACCTTCTCAAAAGAAATATATTTCTCGCTGTCCCATGAATCGTAGGAGTGTATGCTGCGGTACGGATCATACTCCCCCTCGAACCAGACAGGGTGGTGCAGTATGGTGGGGAGATAGCGCACGCACCCGTACACTACCGGAAACAGCAGCACGATGCAGAGGCACAGCCCAATCCCCTGCACGATCCAGTGCTTAAAGCTGTCCAGCAGATAGACATCATACAACATATATGCCAGCGCTGCCGCCACCACTGCCCCTATCAGGGAGGAACGGCCCCCTGTCAGGAGCAGGAAGCCGATGCTTCCCGCGGACAGCGCAAAGCACAACAGCTTCAGGGACCAATGCGCCTTCCTTTTCCGCAGCTGGAGCCACATCCCCGTAAAGGCGCAGAACACAATCATATAAAAGAGGCCGTTCTGGGTCTCCCCGGAATAGAGCCCCCGATAGCGCACATAATCATATGGCCGAAAGCCGAACGCGATGATCTGCTGCACGAAGAACCACACTATGATTCCAGCCAGCATACCCTGGATGAAGATGCTTTCCAGTTCTGCGGGGATCCCTATCAAGTAGAAGCAGCCGAAATAGACCAGGAACCATACCGGCCATATCGCTTCATTTACAGACAGCTGCATCAGGGCCAGCATGACCATGACAGTCAAAAAACAGGCCTTGCACAGGCGCCTCCTTCCCCTGATTTCCTTCCAATCCCATACCAGATACAGAATCAGAAAGCCCGCCACCGCTACATTGATGACCCCTATATTCCATTGCCCGGCATAATCCCAGACACGCCGTCCCAGCAGAATGCCCAGCGGGGTGCCTATGATGCAGGCCCCTGTCCAGAGCAGCGCGAATCTGGTGCGGAAGAACGCTTTCTTCATGGACGGCAGGAGCAGGCAGGCCAGCACGGGCCCTGTCAGATTCGTCATCGCCATCTGCACGCCTCCCAGGGCGCTTCCCCTGCGCTGGTCTATGAGTCCCAGGAGGGCAAAGCACAGCGCGTACCACCACATATATTTGTTTTTCTTAAATGAATCCCACAAGCCTGCCATACTGTCTACCATACTCCGCCTCGTCCCAGCCCCGCTCCGATAAAACTTTATTTATTATAACAGATTCTTTCTCCCCTGCCAATCATAAAATAAATAAACTGCGATTCCATTGCCTTTTGGTATATGATATGGTATGATATGGCATGATAAAGAAGTCGAGACAATCTTATAAGGAAAAGAGGAACATATGTTGAACAATAAATCCATTCTCATCACAGGCGGAACAGGAAGCTTCGGCAAGGCTTTCACCAGATATATCCTGGCCCATTATAATCCGAAGAAAATCATCATCTACTCTCGGGATGAATTCAAACAGTACATCATGCAGAACGAATTCAAGGAGCACGCAGCCAAGCTGCGGTTCTTTATCGGGGATGTACGAGACAGGGACAGGCTTCTGCGGGCTTTCAACGGTGTGGACTATGTAATCCATGCCGCCGCGCTGAAGCAGGTGCCGGCCTGCGAATATAATCCTGCGGAGGCCATCAAAACCAATATCAACGGTGCCCAGAACGTCATTGACGCGGCGCTGGACTGCCATGTACAGAAAGTGGTGGCCCTGTCCACAGACAAGGCTGTGAATCCCGTGAATCTTTACGGCGGAACCAAATTGGTGTCGGACAAGCTGTTCATCGCGGCAAATGCCTATGCCGGCAGTCAGGACATCTGTTTCTCCGTAGTCCGTTACGGTAATGTGGCTGGCAGCAGGGGGTCCGTCATCCCCCTCTTCCACAACATCATAAAGAGCGGCGGTACGGAACTGCCCATCACAGACTACCGCATGACCCGGTTCTGGATCAGCCTCCAACAGGGCGTAGAGCTCGTGATAAAAGCTTTGGGCGAAGCCAAAGGCGGCGAAACCTTCATTTCAAAGATTCCTTCCTTTAAAGTGACGGATTTGGCCGAAGCGATGCTTCCCAGGTGCAAGAAGCCGGAAATCGGCATACGGGAGGGCGAGAAGCTGCATGAAATCATGATTACCGCGGAAGATTCCTTGAATACCTATGAATATGACAAGCATTTCATTGTATATCCCCAGATAGTCTGGGACGAAAGGCGCAGGGCAATCCCTACCGGCCGGAAAGTGCCTGAGGGCTTTTCCTACAGCTCGGGGACGAATGTGGAATGGCTTGGCGTAGAAGAGATTCGGAGGTTACTGGATACGGTGCATTTTGAATAAGCTCTGGCATAGTTCCATGGATGTATATAAGAATGGCTGCCGAAAAATCGACATCCTTTCTGGAACTGTGAGGAAATACAGCAGTAGAGTTCAAGCGCTGCAATTCGCTTGACCATACCCTGGTCCGGGAACCGTCCGCCCGCTGCTTTCAAGACTCAAAGAAGAACTCCATGGTTTCCCTGGCGCGGTATTTACGGAGGCATTCAGGTGCATCTTTCTCGTAGTTGGAGACTAGGGCAAAATATCCATGGTATTTCTTTTTCGCTGCTATTGCCCTCTCATTGAAGGCAACCGTGCATCTTCGCCCATGATGACGGACAAGCAGGTATCTATGCACCTTTCCAATGGCGCTTTCCGACAGCTCCTCCTCGGTGGAGTCGGTTTCAATAAGGTTCTTCAGTCCAAAGAGGTTCTTGTCAAATAAGGAATCCTGTTCCACCCGCCTCATCGGATTGAAATACAAGTGCAGGTAGACCCTGCGGCTGAACCTGTCCTCATCACCTGGCTGCAGCCCCTTCTTTTGGCTTGCATATCTGCGGGGCATGGAGAACTCCTACATGCGCATGATGGTCACGCAATGGGTGTCTGTATCGAACGGGCATGCGCTGCTGGTGCTGCGGAAATCGTCCAGATGGGCATCTAGCTCTTTCCTGACCCACTTGATGCTGGTCTTGATTAGCGTAATGAAGCCGAAATGCGCATGGAGCAGCTCCGCCAGGTTCTTCTCAGGGTAGTAGCCATTATCATCGGTTGTCCCCCGCCAAGCGCAACAGGTTCCGTTGGATGATGCATATAAAATTTCCGAAATATCTCTTGCGAAGATTTGGAATTCGAAAGGATAAATATCCTGATTGGCGCAAATAATGCAGGAAAGAGCAATTTTATCAGGGCATTATCCTTTGCGGCCAACATGGTCAGCAGCCCCAAAACCGAGACGACAGGATTTCTGTCAGAAATGAAGCGGAATGGGTGGAATACGGCCATAGACAGGCATGGGCAGAACTCGCCGTTCAGATTTGTCTGGAATCTCGAACTGCTGAGAGGGCGTTCTGTGTCCTATATGCTCTGCGCCAATGCCGGTAAAAAGAGAGAGGAAAATTATATTGTTGAAGAAGCGCTGGACAGCTCCGAGGCACGGGAGGGTGCTTTGGTACCATTTAATTTTTTCCGGTGCCATTCCCCTAAAGTGGGAAGCGGAGCCTTTTCGACAGCCGGAATGACAGGGGCAAGGAATAAGCGCCTGTATACAGATGTCAATAAGTATGAGTCAGTCCTATTACAGATGGACAATCTATTTTTTGAAAATAAGGAATTGTTCAGCACTCCTTTTGTGCGTGACGAGATACGAAATGTGCTTGAATCTATGCGCGCCTATTTCCGTAGCTTTTTTTCCTATTCCTGTACAGCATTTAATATTGCAGCCATCCGCGAAATGCAAGATGAGCAAGCTGATGGCAGTTATCTGAAAAAAGATGGTTCGAACTTTGTCAATGTGTTTGAGAATATCATGAATACAGATTCAGGATTTAAAGACAGATACTTGACTGTGTTGAAAAAGCTGGTAAGCTCCTATGAGGATAACCGTGTGCCTGAGGTAGGAGGGAAGCTATGGATGGAACTGAAATTGAACGGATATTATTTCCCTTTGTCAGAGCTCAGCGACGGTACAGTCCACTTGCTATTGCTGCTGATGATGCTGAATCTTCCTGAGCAGAATGGCATTTCGATGCTGGCCATAGATGAACCTGAAATGAATCTCAGTACGCATTCGCCAGACTTTTTGGATGAATTTACCAATGAATTTCTCTCCGGTGATGTAGGAGTATTTGTCTTTGACCCAGTCAGCAGGACTCCATTGCGGAAACTGGACAGGGAAGAAATGCGGCCGGAATTGGGGGAATGGACGCTTGGCGATTTGTACCGCATTGGGGATCCTATGATTGGAGGTTGGCCGCAATGAATAAAGGAAAGCGCGTTGCGTGTTTTTTTACTGCGGGCTATACGGAGCTGAATGCTATGAAGTCATTTATGTGTAAAATATACTGCTTAACGATTTCACTTGCCGTGAAATCAGACTGCATAACGCTGACCGGTTCAATCGCATGATTGCATTAGGCAGTATTCAGCGTTATGCAGTATAAATGGCAAATTAGAATATATCCAATTGTGCCCCATTGGACCGTGAAAAAGCAAAAGGGCTATCCAGACCCGGCATATCACCCAGATTGCGAAAGAACAAAATGGTTTGACGGGAGAAAAACTGATTGACTTTGTGATTGATTTTATAGGAACGAATCGTTTTAACAAAAGATATCCTCGTCAGTCTCGTTATTATGTAATAATTACCTGCTCTACCAATCCAGCAAATACAAAGGAGGAAGAAATGCAGCGATACCAGTTTGAGAGGATTTATTCCGAGATGGAGAAGGAGTTCGGGAAGATGAAAAAGGGGACAGAAGATAGCTATGCGATGCTGATGCTCCCCATGGAAGGTAATGCCTTGAAAATACATCGGGCGAACCCAAAGTCGAACAGCCGCCGGCTGCGGGAGGCAATCGCCCTTGTGCTCTTCGATGTGAAGAGCCGGTATACGCAAAGCGAATATGATGTGGAGAGTTTCCGTGATGAGGACAATGCCAGGTTGGAGCAAGCGCTGCTGATGGCATTCGACCCGTTCACGAACGATGAAGTCAGGGAGGTTCTTGGGGAGCAGACACCGGAAGAGCTCCACGAATATTATCGGGAGCCGGTTATGTGTCTGTTAAGGATTAAAGCTTCTATAGATACTTGGGAGAAGGCGGGGCCGAATGGATATTTTGAGTTCGTGGAGAATTATATGGGGGCGGGGATTACAGGGAGCGAGATGCATTTCTCGGTGTCGAAGGGCTTACAGTAGGGTTCTGTAGTATGTCTGCATCCTATAGGGAAAGCGGGATGTCTGCCCTTTTGAATCTTCTTGCCATTTAGCGACAGGGGATATGTTACCTGAAAACAGTCTGCCCTGATTTTTCTATAAATCGGGGCAGGTGATCATCCAACATGTAACCAACACATGGCATGTCATCAGAGCAAATTACGCTGATACTTTTTCTTGACCCATGATAGGCCAATCTTATATATAATCAAGCCTAAGATAATCAATGCAAATTCAATAGATGAAAAAAGCAGGCAAAATTTTATAATGAATTGTGAATCAATCTGCGCAATCGTTAATTGTCCTGAAAGAAACATCTTCTGTTCTATCCATGTGGTGGCAAAAGTTGAGATGACCAGCGAAAGGAACCCCAAAACCCCTATTTTGATTTGGTTTCGACCACCTTTGACTTTTCGGATTAATGCTGTGCTTGGAATTGTTTCCATCAGCAATTGGTATTTATCAAGCTAAAAGTCGGATAATCAGTACTCAAAACGTCAGAACGCTGGAACCCCCAGTTTGTCAAGAAATAATTGGTCCCGCCCAGTGATCTCGGTTGTCCATCGTCTTGACAGCAGCTTTGTTGAAACCTTGACTTCTTCTACTACGTCAAACCACTGTAGGATCAGATAGATGGGGGTATTCTTGAGCCACGATTTTAGCCTGTCCTCCCGGTCCAGGGTATCCTTGTTGTCATGGGCAGGATTCCCATTCTCCCTGCCAAGCGACAGCTTCAGCTGGCGGACCTGTTCGCTCAGGTAT
>CAJUFO010000001.1 GCA_910585615.1 uncultured Acetatifactor sp. | reverse complement strand
CCTTCTTCCAGAAAATCTTTTTTATTTTCCTCTTGACATTTCACCAAATTGCTTTTTTCTTCCAGTTCCACTATTGCTACTATAAAAAAGGTCATTACCCCTTTACAGCCCCCATCATGACTCCCTTTACGAAATACTTCTGCAGGAAAGGATATACCATCATTACCGGCAGCACCGCCACGATAGTGGTAGCCATCTTTATGGTCTCGGCTGACAGAGCCACTGCCCCCGGTGCCTGTACCAGGCCCTGCTTCATGCTGTCAGCCAGGACCTGGGCCTGGTTAATGCAGTTGTACAATAGCAGCTGTACTGTCTGCAGCTTCGGACTCTGGGCCAGCAGATAGTTGTCCTGCCAGGAATTCCATGCCCCTACGGACGCGTACACCGCCACTGTGGCGATGATAGGCTTGGACAGGGGCAGTATGATTCTGGCATAGACCCTGAAGAATCCCGCTCCGTCCATTCTGGCGGACTCCTCCAGAGAGGCGGGAATCTGCTCGATAAAGGTTTTTATCAAAATCACATAGTAGGCATTTAGGATGCCCGGTATGATATAGAGCAGATAGGAATTGTTGAGATGATAGCTTTTCATAGTAATATAATATGGAACAAGTCCGGCTCCAAGATACATAGTAATGATTACGAATCTGTAGATGAATTTTCTGCCAATCATGTCCCTCTGGGTCACCAGGTAGGCAAACAGCGAAGAGCCCAGCAGGCAGAGCACCGTATTGATCAGCGTCCTGGATGTGGAAATCAGGAACGCATGCCCGAAATTCGTGTTCTCCATGATCCATTGGTAGGCGTAGATGGTGAAGCCCTTTGGCAGCAGCCATACGCCCCGGGATGCCTGGGCGGGATCCGAAAGGGAATAGATAATCAGATACCAGAAAGGATACATGCAAAGGAATACTGCCAGTGCCATGCAGAGGAAGTTCACCACCTGTAATGCCCTCTCCTGTCCCGAAACTTTGATTGTACTTTTATTGTGCCTCATGTTTTTACCCCCGTATGCTTCATCGTAAACAACTGGTGCAAGACCCCCTGTGCAATCTGCGCACTAAACTATGGCGTCTCCCCTAATCTTCCTTGACAGTCCGTTAGCTGTGAACAAAAGGGCTATGCTCAGAAGCGACTTCAGCATCCCCAGCGTGATGGAATAGGGATAGTCATTGATGATGAATCCTACTTTATACACATAATAATCCAGCACCTCTATCCGGTCTGCCACCAGCGGATTATAGAACATGAAATACTGGTCGAAGCCATTGGTGAGGATATTGCTCACCGCCAGCAGGAACATGACCACGTAGGTGGGCAGGATGCCCGGCACCGTGATATGCCAGATCGTCTGCAGCTTGTCCGCACCGTCCACCCTGGCCGCATCGAAAAGCTCCGAGTCTATCCCTACGATGGCTGCGATGTAGATGATGGCCGACCAGCCGAAAGATTTCCAGATGCCCAAAAACCACTGCAGGAGCCATACCTTATCCACATCCCCCAGGATGCCCGTGGGCGACGGCTCAATCCCGAACTGCCGCAGCACTGTGCTCACAAATCCGTTCACGGAGAAAAAGGCAAAGGCGATGCCGTACACAGTAATCCAGCTGATGAAGTTCGGCAGCGTGGTAGTGGTCTGCACAAATTTCTTGAAATGCTTTCCCTTTATCTCATTGAACAGGATAGCGAACACCACCGGCAGTGGCGTGGCTAAAAGGCCCAGGCCGCTCATCACCAGGGTATTGCGCAGAACCCGCATCACCTCGGAGCGCTCATTATACAGTTTCTTGAAATTGTCCAGTCCTACGAAGACCATGTTCCCGAAATCCAGGAATCTCTGTCCCAGCTTGTAATCGAATACGGAATACAGCCACCCTATCAACGGTACATAGTTCATAGCAAATATATAGATTACAAAGGGAACCGCTAAAAGCGTATATTTCAGCCCTCTGACCCTTCGCCTGCATAGACGCCTCACCAGCAAGCTTTCCTCTCCTCTGCCCTGCATCTTCCCCGCTCCCCCTTTTCCTGCATCCGGTTTCCACCTGCGTTTCATAGCTGTCATTATAATAAAAATCGGAGAAAGGTTCCATTCCCTATTCTCCGATTTTTGTCCAAATCTTCTTCTGTTTTCATTTTTTTAAAGATATATTTGTACAATCTAACAAATAGTATAACAATCTTACGATTTCTCATTTTCCCAATCCCGATAGGGAAGATGAACCAGCACTACAAATCCCCTGTCAGGCGCGCTGTCGATTGTCAGCCCATACCCTTCCCCGCAGAGCAGGCGGATCCTGTCATTCACATTGGAAAGGCCGATATGCGCCGTCTTTTTTCCCAAACGGACATTCTTCCGCAGCGCTTCCAATGCCTCCCCCTCGATTCCGTCTCCGTCATCCGTCACCTGCAGCAGCAGAATATCGTCCTCCCTTCTGCTGCTTACGCGGATTTCAAGCGCCGTGCCCTCCTCCTTCCTCCCATAGAGGAACGCATTCTCCACAAGCGGCTGGAGAACGAATTTCGGCACACCGGCCTCCAGCGTCTCCTCCTCCGGCTCCAGGACCAGACAGACCTGGTCCCCATAGCGGTGGCGCATCACCCTCCCGTAATCCTCGATATAGTCCATCTCCTCCGCAAAGCTCCAGAACGGGCTGCTGCCCCGGTACATGGGCCGCAATATGTCCCCCAACGCATCCAGGCAGTCCGCCATGTCCTCCTCTCCCTTCAGGACGGCCATCCATTTGACCGTATTCAGAGTATTATAGAGGAAATGGGGATTCAGCTGGGACTTCAGCGACTGAATCTCCATCTCCCGCTTTTTCTTCTCCATGGCGGCGTTCTCTTCCACCAGCCCCTCAATCCTGCCCGACATCCGGTTGAACTGCCGTACCAGCAGCCCGATTTCATCCCGGCTCTCCCCGCCTTTCAAAGGCGCGATTTCCAGCTCGCCGCCCTCCATACGGCGCAGGGCTTCCGTAGTGGCCCGCAGGGGCTGTACCAGACGATTCACCCAGAATACCGAGAACAAGACCACCAGGCACACCGCCACGGCAATGGTGGCCAGGAAAGTAATCCGCATGTCCTTTGCATCCTCCAGAATCGCTTCCAGAGGCATTTCGTCAATCATGGTCCAGCCTGCAACGGTCAGCGGATAGCACAGAATCTGGCAGCCGTTCTCCTCAAATGAGTAAATCGCGTCGGCCTCCTCCCGCCTCCAATCACCTGGCCGCGTCCTCCCCAAAGCCTCCCGCAAAGGATGGGAGATGATTCGTCCCTGGGCATCCACGATGTATGTCTGCTCTTCTGGCACGCCCCCCTTGCCATCGGAGTTATAGATATCCGTAAAATAGTCCAGGTTCACATTGACCACCACCCAGGCCTGGAAAGCACCCCAATACATAGGCCTACAGGCGGACAAATAATAAACCGTCTCGTCATACTTGCTCAGCGCAGGGAAAAAATCATTGTTCGTATAGCCTCCGAACCATTTCACTCCCCCATAATCATATTTTTCCCCGGAGCAGAACGGTTCCAGCTTCTCCTCATAGAAAATGCCCTTGTCCTGCTCTTTCCCCTGAATGGTGTTCTGCCGTCCATCCATGGAAAGGACCAGTCCCTCCGCGTTGTAGAAACAGATCGACTCCACGTACTGATATTGCGTCAGGATCTGCCCCAGCTCCCGGAAGTAGGCCGCCCGCATGGAGTACTCCGTCCCCGGGCTCTCCTTTCCTACATATACCATATCCGTCAGCGCCGTCTCCGAAATCAGGCGTTCCGTCAAACGTTCCACATCCTGGCAGAAAGTGTCGATATTATAGCCCAGCTGGTGGAACGACTGAATCTTCTCCGCGTCCGTCCTCTCCTTGAGGGAATCGCTCACATTGGCGTAGAGGAATAGAAAGCTGCCGGAGAGAATTGCCAGAAAGCTGAACGAGACCGCCGCCATCATGCGCCAAAAGACGCTTCTGTAAAAAGGAATCTTCATTTCTTCTCCCGCTTTCTGTAGAAGCTGGGCTGCTTCCCCGTGATCCGCTTGAATGTCCGGGAGAAATAGCTGTCGCTGACGAATCCCGTCCTCTCCGCCACTTCCCAGGTCTTTAGGTCCGTGTTCATGAGCATTTCCCTGGCCCGCTCCACCCTCTTCTGGGTGACATAGTCCACAAAGCTGACATCCATCTCCTTCTTGAACAGGCTGCTGAAATAATTGGGACTCAAGCCCACCCGGCCGGATACCGACTGCAGGGAGAGCTTCTGTTCCAAGTGCCCGTCGATATACTCCAGGGCCTCATAAATCTCCACGCTGAGCCTCTCCTGGCCCTGCCTCTGTGCCAGCTGGCAGGCCTCTATGTAGACCGATACCGCCTCCAGGAATGTACCGCTCTCCCGAACCTTCGCGTCCCGGCTTTCATCCGTCTCCAATCCGCACAGTGCAAGCCCCTCTGTCAGAATGCCCACGGCCCTCCTCTTGTCCAGCTCCCCCTCCGCCGCCCACTGCGTAAGCAAGGCGCACAGGCGCTCCTGCTGCTCTTCCTTCCAGGGCAGGAGCGTCCGGATGCGGCGGCAGGCTTCCTGGGCCTTCCTCTGCCAGAGCAGGGCGCGGCGGCCTGCCAGAGCGGCATAGACGATGTCCTTTCCCAGCCAGGTCTCCTCCAGCGCGCCTACGCACTCCCGGTACAGGCCGGGGAGGCGCTCCCAGGACTCCGCCACGCTGCTGACGATCCATACTGCCCGCACGTCCAGGCTCTCGGAAAGCGTCCTGGCGATTTCCCGCAGCATGCGCTCCGGCGCGGCCTGTCCCCCCGGGGCATTGGTCAGGAACAGATAACAGTCCTCCCGTTCCCAGATCAGCTCCCCTGTCCCATATCGCCGAACAATCTCCTCCGCCATGTTCAGGACAAGAAAACGGACCAGCATCCCTCCGTCGTCCACATGGGTGGGGCGAACCTTTTTGTATTCCAGCAGCACCAGGCGGCACAGCAGGAACGACTCCTCCTGCACGGCAAGCCCCATGGGCTCTATGCGGCTCCGGAACACGCTCACGGGCATCTGGTGGTAGAAGATGTATTCCTTGAACAGTTCCTCTTTCTGCAGCCGCAGGTCGGGCATCTGCCTGCCGTCCCCGCTTTTGTCCAGCTCCTGCTTGAGCCTGCGCATGACGTTCTCGATTTCTGCGGGCTTCATCTTCAGCTTCAGGATGTAATCCGACACCTCCATGCGCATGGCCTCCTGCAGATACCGGAATTCCTCCAGGCAGCTCAGCACCACAATCCGGATGGCCTTGTCCCGTTCCCGGATATGGGCAATCAGCTCCAGCCCGTCCATCACCGGCATCCTGATATCCGTCAGCAGGATGTCCGGGCGCTCCTTTTCGTAAATCTCCAGCGCCTGTTTCCCATTGACGGCGCATCCCACGATTTCCATGTCCAGACCCGCCCAGTCAACGATGCTCTTCAGACCCTCCCGTATCAGAATTTCGTCTTCAGCAATCAGCACCTTTCTTTTTCCTGCCATTCCGTACCACTCCTATTGTCATTGCCCCTGCCACGCTTCCAGATTTTGGGGCAGCCCATGTCATAATCTATATTGACGATCACTAAAATCTGCCAAGCAGCCCGACTCACGAGCGAAAGCCAATGGGGACTTTGCGGCAAATTTCATCGCTCGTGAGTATATATATGCAGCGATTAAATCCTGCCCCAAAACCGGATAAACGGCATGGCGTACCGTGCTATGTGACTGGCAAGAATTCAATGCCGTTTCTATATTTATCACTTATTCCTGGTGAGTTTTCCCTTTCAGGCGTTCCAGTTCAGCCTTAAGGGCCTCTATGGTGGAATCCTTCTCGGAAAGCAGCTCGGCCTGCTGGGCCATCACCCTCTCCCTCTGGGCTATGATCCCCGCCTGCTTATTCATGTAGTTCTCCATGTCCCGCTGGCTGCGGTAGTAATCCTCTCTGGCCTCACACTGGAGACGGATTTTGTCCTCCTGGCTGAGCTTACAGATGGTGTTAGCCGCTTTTGCGATGTTTTCATCTCTCTGTGCAATCATCTTGATCTCCTCCCATGTGGCCGCCTTGAAGAACGCTGCCCAGCGGTCTATGCCATGCTGCATGTCCTCCTGTGTGGCTAAGTCTATGTGAGTCAAGTCTACCACAGAAAGCTGCAGTTTGTCACTATACAGCATGTGATTTTTTATGTTCAGCAGCTGATAGGTGGCATAGAACTCCGGAAGCTGGGGGAACAGAGTAAAGTCCAGCAGCCCGATATGGATCACGGGCTTCACCATCTGATACCCCTCGCCGGGATTCAGGTTGTCAAAGGCCCGGCAGAGATAGCTCAGAGAGCGCTCCGGCCAGTTATGCTGGTTGATGACCTGCAGCTCCAGGTTGATGATGGCCCTGTCGTTAAGCAGCACCTTGATGTCCAGGATGAAATCCTTGGCCTCGATGGATGCGCCCAGCTCAATGGGATTGATGACTACGACGGACTTCACCTGTCCCGCCTTCAGCCTCAGAAGAGCGCAGATAAATCCTTTCAGCGCCTCATTGTCATACTGGAGAAGCACGTGGAACAGGTAATCATTGGTAAGTCGGATGACGACAGGCCCCTTTGCCATGCCCAGGTAATCCGGGCGCTGGGCAGGACTGCCGTCAGACGGAACACTTGTTTTGTCCATAGGCAAATTCCTTTCCTGAAACATGCGATTAGCGGAAAATTTACTGAGTCGTCAGAATCTTTAAGCATTTCCGTGATAACAGATTATCGACATGGGCTGATTCCCACTTACATCATACCATATCCCGGGACATATGCAAGCCAAATCCGGTCCTGCAGACGTAGAAAATGCAGCTGCCCCAAAAACGGGCAAACAAAAAACACATACTATATATTGATATCAGCCTGAGAAAAACAGACCTGCGATACAATATATAGTATGTGCAAATTTACCTGTCCTGAAAAGGAGTCCAGAAGCGCATCAGGGCTGCAGCCGTACCTTCCCCGCCATCCCCTTCGGCAGGACCTCCTTATAGATGGCATGATACTGCTCAAAGGTAAGCGCGCTCCCAAAGGTGAGCACCTCCATCTCCACCCCGAACAGATTCACCACGAACGCCATGGGAACCATCCCGTTCCTGAGATAAAAGGCCTTTCTGCGAAGCCTCAGGCCCCTCTCCCCCGCGGGCTCCCCTGCGCTGTCCCCGTCTCCTGCGGTGCTCTCGATTTCCACCACGATCCGCTCTTTCCCGTAGCGCTCCCCCAGCTCCTCCAAAGTCCGGCTCCCAAAGCCGCTGCTCTGGCAGCGGGGCGCGATGGCCAGGTAGTCCAGCAATGCCCGCCCGCCGGAGAGCATCATGATGGCCAGGCCGCAGAACCGCCCTTCCCCGTCCTCAATGGACAAGACATCGAATAAGCCCTTCTTCCGCTTCTTCATGATGAACCCGAAGGGCTTTTTCTCCGATTTCGGAAAGGAGGCCTCATACAGCCGCCTGACCTCCTCCAAACGATTGGCTGCCACCGCGTCTCTTAACATCGTCATCCCTCTTACTTCCTATTACCACATCTGAATTACTGCGCAGTCTTTTCTACGCCGTAGCCTCATGATGAATCTGAAGCTCATACAGCTTTTTGTAAATGCCGTCCTGGGCCAGCAGCTCCTGGTGGGTGCCCTGCTCCCTGATCTTGCCCTTGTGCATGACCATGATGCAGTCCGCATGCTGAATCGTGGACAGGCGGTGGGCCACCATGATGGTGGTACGGCCCTGCATCAGCTTCTCCAGGGCCTCCTGGATCAGCAGCTCCGTCTCCGTATCGATATTGGCCGTGGCCTCGTCCATGACCAGGATGCTGGGCTTGTGGGCCAGGGTCCTGGCGAAGGACAGGAGCTGCCTCTCCCCCGCGGAAAAGGTGGATCCCCGCTCGGTCACAGGCTCCTGATAGCCGCCGGGGAGCTTTTCGATGAAATGGGAGGCGTTCACGTACTCCGCCGCCTCCCGGATATCCTCCGGCGAGATGTCCCCGTCGTGGAGGCGGATATTGTACTCCACATTCCCCTCGAACACGAACACGTCCTGCTGCATCTGCCCGATGGCGCTGCGCAGCTGCTTCTTGGAAAGCTTCCGGATATCCACGCCGTCGATGTAGATATTCCCCTTCTGGATATCGTAATACCGCCCAATCAGATTCAAAATAGAGGACTTTCCCGCGCCGGTAGCGCCCACGAAGGCCACCCTCTCTCCCGGCTCTATCACGAAGGACACGTCCCGCAGCACGTAGTTCTCGTTGTCATAGGCGAACCACACATGGGAGAACTCGATGCGCCCCCGAATCTCCGGCAGGACCACCGGATTCTCGTCCTCCTTCACCAGAGGCTCCTCGCTCATGATGGTGAAAATCTTCTCCGCCGAGGCGATGGAGGACTGCAGGGTGGAGAACTGCTCCGCCAGCTCCTGAATCGGCTCGAAGAAGGATTGGATATACTGTGCAAAAATATACAGCGTACCGATAGAAATCGTGCCGTTCAGCACGTCCTTGCTGCCCACCCCCAGCACGGTCATCAAAGCCAGGATGCTGAGAATGAATATCAGGGGCCGGAAGATGGCGAACACCATCATCTCCCGGTAGAAGGCCCGGTACAGCTTATAGTTCTTGTCATTGAATTCCTCGAACTTCCGCTTCTCCCTGCCGAATATCTGGATGATGCGCATGCCGGAGATGTTCTCGGACAGGAAGGTATTGATGTCCGTGAGCCTGGTCCTGGAGATGCGGTAGGTCTCCCTGGCAATCTTGCGGAACACCACCGTCAGCACCGCCACCACGGGCAGCAGCAGGAAGGAGATGACGGACAGCCTCCAGTCCAGCATCAGCATCACGGCGGCCAGGCCGATGATCTTCACGATGTTCCTAAACAGCCGCACCAGAATGCCGGAGTACATCTCGTCCAGGGCCTCCACGTCATTGGTCACCCTGGTCACCAGCTTCCCCACAGGGGTCAGGTCGAAATAGCGGCTGCTCAGGGACTGGATATGGGCGTACAGTTCCTTGCGGACAGTGAGGATGATGCTCTGCCCGGTCTTCTGCAGGAGCCAGCTCTGGGTGATATTGAACACAAAGCTCAGCACCAGGACAATGCCGTATTTCACAGCCGTGTCCACGATGACGCCGTAGTCCCCCTGGGTCTCGAACAGGTCGATGGCATCGCCTATCAGAATAGGGCGGTAGAGATCGAACCCGGTCAGCACCAGGACCAGCACCAGGCAGACTGCCATCCACCCCGCGTATGGCTTCATATAAGAAAGCAGATGAAGCAGTGCGTTCCCTTTATAATTGGATTCAATCTTATCTTCCGTCAAAGCGCTCATCTGAAATCCTCCTAATTAAAATCGCTGCGCGATAGCTCTATAGGATATACTGCACACCGTTTAAATTTGCAGTGCAACCTGACTGCAGACCGCCAGCCAAGCACTTTCCCGGAGATGCCACTGTAAATCCTGGCGGTCTGCAGTATAAAGTCCCTTCGGCGCACCCCCAGCCGGTACACCAGCACATCCATTTCAGAGCAATCAGCCCTCCATATCCATGCCGGGACAAGGCATCGTCGGCTGACGACAACAAAGCCGCGGCGGACAGCGCGTGCCGATTGCTCAAGGCTCAATGCACCGGCATACCGGCTATATAGCCGTCAGCTCCTGCTCAAGCTGCTGCTTCTCATAGATATGCGCATAAAAGCCCCCCAGCTCCAGAAGCTCCTCGTGGGTGCCGTACTCCGTCAGCTCCCCTTCCGTCAGCACCGCGATATGGTTCGCCTTCTGCAGGGTGGAGATGCGGTGCGCGACTACAATTGTAGTCTTCCCCTTGCGCAGCTCCATCAGATTCTCCAGGATCTGCTCCTCCGTGTCCGTGTCCACAGCCGACAGGGAATCGTCCAGAATCAATACCGAAGCGTCCATCAGAAGCGCCCTGGCGATGGAGCTGCGCTGCTTCTGGCCCCCGGACAGGGTCACCCCACGCTCACCCACCAGCGTCCTGTACTCGTCCGGGAACTCCACGATATTGTCATGGATACAGGCGGCCCGGGCCGCCTTCCGGATGCTGGAGCGCAGCTCCGGGTGGTCGCTGATCCGCTGCTCCAGCCCGAAGGCAATGTTCTCCTCCAGGGTATCCGAGAACAGGAAATTGTCCTGCGGCACATAGGCCATGTCCCTGTGAAGCACGGCCAAAGGGAAATCCGTAATCGGCCTGCCATCTACAAGCAGCGCCCCTTCCCTGCAGTCGTAGACCCGCAGGAGCAGATCCGCCAGGCTGGACTTTCCGCTGCCCGTCCGGCCCAGGATGCCCAGCATCTCCCCTGCCTCCACATGAAGGCTCACATCCTTCAGCACCGGCGTCTCCCCGTCCGGATAGGTGAAGGTCAGGTTCTTTAAAGTGATGTCCCCCTTGATATGTACGTCCTTTCCCGCCAGGGAGGTCGGGGCCTTGTCCACGATGTCCGGCTCCTCCCTGAAGATGGCGGCGATCCTCTGGAATGCCGCTGCCGCCTGGGAAAAGTTGTTGATGCAGTCTCCGCAGGCAATCATGGGCCACACCAGCATGCCGATGTAGGAGTTGAAGGCCACGAACTTCCCGATGGATATGGTTCCAGCCAGCACCAGCCGCCCGCCGAACAATAATGTCATCAAAAGGCTGATGCCTATGACCGTGTCCAGCGCAGGGCCGAACACCGCCCGCAGCTTCACCACGGAGAGGTTCTTCTCCATGCTGTTGCGGCTGGCCTTCTCGAAGGCCTTGAAGTCCTCTTCCTCCTGGACGAAGGCCTTCAGCACCCGCACCCCCGCCAGGCTCTCCTGCACCTTGTCCGACAGGTTGGAGAAAGCCTCCTGCCTTTTGGTCTGGCGCTTCTTCGCCTCGATTCCGTAGAAGTAGCAGCCTATGGAGATGAGGATCATGGGCACAAGGGCCAGAAGGGTCATCTTGAAGTCCACATAGACCACCATCTTCACCAGCACCATGGCCGTCATCACCACCGCATCGAACACCGTCACCACCGCCATGCCCACTGCCATGCGGATAGCCTGCAGGTCATTGGTGAACCGGGCCATCAGGTCTCCGGTCTTGTGGCTGTTGAAATACCGGGCGGACAGGGTCTCCAGATGCCCGAACATGTCGTTTCGCAGCTTATATTCGATTCCTCGGGCCGCGCCGAAGATGAAGAAGCGCCAGCCGAACCGCCCCAGCGCCATCACCGCCCCTGCCAGGAACAGCCGGAACACCAGCCCCAGCACGCCCTCATAGGCAAGGGTTCCCGCGGTCAGCCCGTCGATAATCTCCCCGGTGTACTGAGGGATGTACAGATTCGCCAGGTCTACCAGCAGCAGGACGATGACGCCGCCCAGATAGTACCATTTATATCCTAATATATATGGAAGCAGAGAAAATTTCTTTTGTTTCATATGCCTTTTGCACCCCTTGACCGATTCGAAAGAATCCTTTTGAAAATCCGGCGCCTGACGCCACAGATATATATTGTACCCCCACTCCGGCGACAGCGTCAATAGAGGGGATGGTTTATAATGCTAAACTTTTTATAAAATCCTGCTGCCCTGATTCGCATCCTCCACATACTCCAGAATGTCCCCCGGCTGGCAGGACAGGGCCCTGCAGATGGCCTCCAGCGTGGTGAAGCGCACGGCCTTGGCCTTGTTGTTCTTCAGGATGGAGAGATTGGCCAGGGTGATGTCCACCGCCCCCGCCAGCTCCGTCAGGCTCATCTTCCGCTTCGCCATCATCACGTCCAGATTCACTACGATTCCCATACCCACACCCCTATGTCCGCTTTCGGCGGATTTCAGTCCCGGCCTATGTCACGCCATACTCCCTCAGACGTTCCCCCCGAAGCCCTGCCGGAACCGCTTCCCATGGCACAGCCCCCTGTCTGCCCGGCAGTCATATCGTCAGGTCGTTCTCCAGCTTATAGCGCACGGCCTCCCGGAACACACAGGCCAGCACCTTGCTGAACAGGCCGGCGATCACGAACACCAATATCACCACTGCCATGGCCACGGTCATGTAGACGACGCAGCGCGCCACCGACATCCCCGCGATGAAGAAGCTCCAGTTCCCCATCCTGCCCAGGCTGTCCACGTTCTCCTGCACGAAGCAGTCTTCCCTGAGGACTGTCTGGAAAATCCGCCGCAGCTCCCGGATCAATGCCAGCGCCGCCACGCCCAGCACGAAATAGATGGCCACCGTCACCCAATAATGCTCTGCCATATGGGGGAGCGCTTTCCCGATCTGCCTGATGGTAAAAGGCAGCGTGGCCGTTACCAGGATTCCGGAATAAAACATGAAATCCAGCAGATATTTGGTCCACATGGTCAGATTCTTCTTTTTCTTCTGCTGCTTCTCTTCCACTCTCCACCTCCCGCTCCGGGGCAGGCCCTTTCCCTGCATTTACAGGCCCTCCATGCGGTACAGCCTCAAAGAATTCTCCCAGACGGTCCGCCTCACGTCCTCCTCGCCGATTCCCTTTATCTCGGCCAGGGCCGCCGCCACATAGGGCAGATACAGGGAACTGTTGCGCTTTCCCCTATAGGGCACAGGGGCCAGATAGGGGCAGTCCGTCTCCAGGACGATGCGCTCCATGGGAATGTACTCCACCGCCTCCTTCAGCTTCCTGGCGTTCCGGAAGGTCAGCACGCCCCCTATGCCGAAGAAGAACCCCATGTCCAAAAATGTCCTGGCCGTCTCCTTCGTATAGGAAAAGCAATGGACCACACCGCCGATTTCCCCGGCTCTTTCCGCTTTCATGATGTCCGCCGTGTCCCTGGCCGCATCTCTGGAGTGGATGATGACCGGCAGCCCCAGCTCCCTTGCCAGGTTCAGTTGGCGGGCGAACCATTTCTTCTGGACCTCCCGCTCCGGCTCGTCCCAGTAATAGTCCAGCCCGATTTCTCCCACGGCCACGCATTTTTCCGCCCTATACAGCTCCCTCAGGCTCTGCCAGGCGCCCTCCTGTTCCAGCTCTGCGGTCTCGCTGGGGTGGATGCCTATCGCACCGTATATGAAATTATGTTTTTCCGTCAACTCCACGGTGCGCTTACAGGAGGCAAGGTTTGCCCCCACGTTCACCACCCTGGCGATTGCCTGCTCCGGCAGGCTGGCCAGCAGCTCCTCCCTGTCTTCGTCGAAAGCCCTGTCGTCATAATGGGCATGGGTGTCAAAAATATCCGTCAGCTCTGTCATATCCTCTCCCTGCGCCCCGGTACCCCGATGCATGAATCCTTGTGCGATCGGCCCTGGCTGTCCACCTCAACACTACGTTGTCGTCAGCGGGCGATGCCTTGTGCCCGTCTCCTTCCTCCGCCCTTCCCTGTCTTAATCCCGGTCCGGCCGCTGTTCCATCCCCCGGTTTCCCATACAGCCTTTCCCGTCCATGTCCCTGTGCCGCCTCATTATGCCTGCGCCCGACACACGCCCCTCTCCCCGTCAGGGCCTGGCGTTCACCGGCGTGCCGTAATAGACCTTCCCCATCTCCAGGATGCGGAATTTTCCGCCCTCCAGCGAGAGGATGGAGGCCGCGCAGTTAGGCAGCCCTATCTCCCAGAACTTCTCCAGGGGGATATTTCCGATGGCGCTCAAAAGACATCTGTTCAGCGCGCCGTGGGCTACAATCAGGACACGGCCGCAGTTCCCTTCCAGCGGAAGAATCCTCTCCTGCAGGAACGCCTGCCCCCTGGCCTGCGCCTCCCGGAAGGACTCCGCGCCTCCCCGGGGCGAAAAAAGCTGGGGCCTACAGAAAAAATCATGGAGCGGATGCTCCGGATCTGCCTTCGGCAGGTCGAAGGCCCCGCCCTCGCAGTCACCAAAGCCCATCTCCATCAGACGCTCGTCCGTCTCCAGCGGCACGTTCCGGCCCGCCAGGAGGATCTGCGCGGTCTCAAAGGCCCGCTTCAGGGGAGAGCTGAAAGCCCTGTCAAAGGTCAGCCCGGCCAGGGAACCGGCAGTCTCCACCGCCAGCTCCCTGCCGAATCCGTTCAGGGGAATGTCGCTGTGCCCCTGGAGCCTGCGCTCCTTGTTCCAATCCGTCTCGCCGTGCCTGAATAGATATATCTCCACCTTTGCGCCCTCCCGTAAAATATCTCCCTACGACTCCCTGATTTTCACGCCGTCCACGCCCTTCTTCACGGCAAGCGCCAGGAATCCCGCCCTGCCGGACAGGGTCTGGAACGTGAACGCTTTATCCGCATTGTCGTAGAGGGCGGTGCCCTGGTAATAGAAGTTGGCCACATAGGACTCGTAGGACACCCGCACCTTGCCGCTGCGCACGGAACCAGAAATGGTCTCCGGCTCCACCCGCTCCAGCTTCGACACATCCACTATGGTAGGGACGCCATGGCCCCAGAAGGAGCTCCAGTACCGGTCTCCCAGCCGTCCGTAGAGCATGGAGTCCTTCTTCTTCTCCCGGAAAGCCCATTCCTCCCCCGCTTTCAGGAAATCCTCCGCGAACTCCTCCTGGGCCCCCGGAGCGGGGAACGCCTTCCTGATATGCTTGGCCATGCGCTTCAGGATCTTCTTCGGCTTGGACTGGCCCTTCTGCACCCACAGTATGAAAAGCGCCGTGAGCTCGCCCAGAAGCAGCCCCAGAGGCAGGTAGAAGACGAAAATCTTCTGCGTGGGCATTTTGATGAAATAACCCAGGGCGCCCAGCAGCACCACCCAGATTGCCACCGCTATATAGGCGGAACGGCTGGCCCTGCCCAGGCTGTACCGGCACCATTCCTCCACCCAGCCCCTCTGCTCATACAGGAACCGCTCCATGGCGCTGGCAGTATCCGCCGGCCTGGCGCCCCGGTCAGACTTGCCTCCGGCAATCAGGGAAACCAGGCTGCCCAAAGCAATCAGCACACTCAGCCCCGCCGCCAGGACGCAGATCCACATGTCCGATATGACCAGGCCATTTACGCTTCCGCTCTCTATGCAGTACCATTCCGCCTGTGCCGCTCCGTCATAGAGCACCTGCCCCATTTCCTCCAGGACCTTGCCGTATTCGTCCCCGTAATAAGTATCGGCATAGGACTCATAATACGATTCGTCGCCGCGCAATTCGTAATAGCGGCTCACGATTTCGCTCTCCTCCAGCGCCGCCAGGGCCCGTTCTATGCCGGCCTGATCCATAAGCTCCAAAGACCCCTCCACCACGGCGGGCGTCATGTCCTTTGTGGCCCGCAGCTCTGCCATCAGCTCCAGATTGTACAGCAGGCTCGCGTAGTCCCCGTCCCTCTGGTCGGACTCCCTGATGCAGAAAAAGTTCTTCCTGTCCGCATCGTATACGACATATCCGTAATCCTTCGCCCGATCCGGGTCTCCGGAGTAATACTCCGCCACATAGGAGGCCACCGGATACGCCACCTCATGGGATACGTACTTCCCCTGCGCCTGGGCCGGGTCGTCCTCCGGCCCCAGGGGGACCGCTCCTCCCCGGAACTTCAGGAACTGAGGCCCTGCCAGCATCCACAGGGCCGCCGCTGCCGCCAGCGCGCACACCATTGTCACAATATTGCGTACCTTTTTCATCTCTTTCTTCCTTTCATCCGGCATCTTTGAGCTATTTGGAATATTATACAAAAAAAGGCGGGGTAATTCAAGCCCGATCCCGCACGCAAAAAAAGAACCGTCCCCAAGGCCATACAATCAAATAAATTACTCCGGGCGCATATTGCATTCCTGTTTCGCATATGCTATAATGCCATTAGGCAAAAGGTTTGGAATGCTCATGTAGCACAAAAGGAACGAACCCCCGGAAGTATTTGCGGTACTTCCGGGGGTTCTCCTTCTTTTGCGGAGAAGTCAACCGTTTGGGCTCGGCTACCGTCTACTCATCTCCATCAAGCCACTTGCACAGGTAGTAGGCGACTACGCTGGCCAATACGGAGAGAATAAAGGTTTGAAATAAACTCATGTGCACACCCCCTTTCCGTACCGGTATAGGGGCGGTAACAAAGAAATTGTATCACACTTGTTGCGACATCGCAACAGGAAGAAGGCCGCGAAGCGGTGACGAACCGTCACCAGATGAATGCACCATGACAATATAATATGCTTACCCAGGCAGCTGGGAGGGCGTGCGGCCATTCGTTCCGAGTCTTGCGGAAGGAGTGGTGCTTATGAGTACATATGAGGAATTAATGGTTATCTTGACCATGGCCTTGCTGATTGTAGCAATTCTGAATCTGAAAAATAAGTAAGCCGCCCTGTTCCTTGGCCGGATGGGCGGCTTACTTATCAGCTAACCATATTCGCCGGGACGGATAGGCTCAATCTATCTTCCGGCTGTCTTGCTAAGCATATTATATACCATGCTGTGGAAACTTTCAAGCAAAACTTGAAAAGCCGCCCGGTGTTACCAGCACCTGTTACCAGCACCGGACGGCCTAAGTTATATCCCAAAAGGATACTATCCTGCAAGGACATTGTATCATTTCCGGGAGCAGCCTGCAAGCGATATTTTCGCTTGGCTGTTATTTTTATACTCATTTTTAAAGGAGGGGCTGCCATGGCGATAGCAAAATACCCCAAAGGAAAGGATGGTTACTTCCAGGCAAAGGTCTGGGACGGCACCTATACGGAAAATGGCGTAAAGCACCGTGTGACCGTCCGGACGAAAAAGTCCAGCCGGGCTCTGGAGGAAATGGTCAGGAACCGGGACATCCTGAAGGAATCCAAGGCCTCCGTTCAGGAATACGCCAGGACATGGCTGGAGATCTGCAAGCACGATGTGGAGCTGAACACGAAAGCTATGTACCGCCGCATCATAGATGTCCATATGGACATCCTTAAATCCGTCCCCATCTCTTCCATCCGGAAGACGGACGTAAGATAGATAAGTCCCTTGCATTTGATGAGAATACGCCCTATATCAAGTCCACGAAGAGCCAGAACGGCATCCACGGAGTACCGATACCGTCCAACGTGCTTCCTTTCCTCCAGGAGTACTGCCGCTGCCTGAACCGCTCCAGGCCGTTCTGTACTGCTGGGAAGGATATCATGACCAAAAGCTCCTATGTCAAGCTCTGGGCCGGCATCCGGCAGAAGATGGAGTCCCCGGATCTGACCGCGCACATCTTTCGCCACAACTACTGCACGAACCTGTGCTACCAGATACCCACCGTTTCCATCAAAAAGATTGCGGAGCTGCTGGGCGACAACGAGAAGATGGTCATAGAGGTATACAACCATATCATCCTGGACAAGGAAGATGCCCAGAAAGCCGTAGAACTGGCGCTCAATGCCTGAAAAAAGTGAGACAAAAGTGAGACATCTATAACCATGCACATGAAATTACATAAGCTTACATCGCGCAGATGCCCGCAAGCCCAGATTCCATGCGGTTTTCCAGACGCAAAAAAAGAACCGTCCCCAAGGCTCATATGTCCTCAAAAACAGTCCTTCCAGTGCGCCACCAGGGGCTCGAACCCTGGACACCCTGATTAAGAGTCAGGTGCTCTACCAACTGAGCTAGTGGCGCATCTCTTATGTGCCATACCGCTTTCGCTGTATGTGTCTCTCACAAGAACAAGATAGATTATATTATATTCCGCGCATAAATGCAAGTGTTTTTTGCAAATTTTTTAAAAAAATTTAAAATTTCTTATTTTCCTGTTTCTTTTCGCAAATGGCGCTTCCGGAGGGACAGGTACAGAATCAGGAGAAGGATTCCGGAAGTCAGCAGAATCATGCCCACCGGCGCGTAGATTCTGGCCCTGTGGAACGCCTCGGCGGCATCCCGAATCAAAAGCGGCTCCCCCATGGCGTCCGCCTCCTCCTGGGAATAGCCCAGCACATCCACCAGATATTCCGACAGCAGATACGGAAGCCTTCCCTTGGCCTTCGCCACATAGCCCTCCAGCGCCACCGCGGCGTCAGGCAGGCTTCCGTCCGCAGCGTACTCCCAGGTCTCCTCCCAGAGCGCTTCCACAGCCTCCTGGCGCTGGGCCGGAACGCCCAGGATCAGCATCCCGTCCGCGGAGGGCAGCGCGTAATAGAATTCGCTGGCGTCCCCGCCCTCGGAATCCGACAGGTTCGCGAAGCAGTCATAGACATAGGGCACCCGCCCCGTCACATGCATCCCCTCCCTGGCACCGCCGTTTTCCATCAGCAGCGCTATATCTGTCCCCGGCTTCGCCGCCGTCCAGAACTTCCCGCCGTTCGCCACCAGGAGCAGGAGCCCCGCCACCCACAGGCTGCCGATCACGACGCCCACGATCGTCTTGCCCAAATCCTTTTTCCAGTCTTCCTTCCAGTTTGCCGCCATCCTCATCCCTCCGCTTTGCATCTCCCCGAATCCCCTGAAATATCTGCCAAAAATCCCAATCTAAGCCCCGCCCCCCCGGCGCTACCCTCCAAACCCGCCGAAAGTCTCCTGAACCCATGTCCGGATATTCGATAACGCATTTATGGTATCTTGGCTTGCCAGGTTCGTGGGAATCGTCAGGCTTCCACCCTCCTGTGGCATCAACGTCACAGAAAGGCTCTTCACGCCCTGCATCCCCTCCCGGAGCGCCCCCGCCTTGGGCAGCGCCTTCTCCAGCCAGGGAAGCAGTCTGCCTGCCCTGGCAAGGGCCTGTGCCGGATCCTGTATTTGGAGCCGCATCATTGCGCCGCCCCCATCGGCTACATCGAAGCCAAGGCTCATCTGTTCCCGCTCCAGCGCGAAGCTGTATCCGTTCCCGCTCTTCTCCCTGGCCATGACGGCCAGCAGCAGGAAATACTCCCCGGCCCCGATCTCCTTCTCCGGCACAGGCAGGCGCATATCCCCGATTCCGCTCAAATCCGCGCCGAAGAGCTGTTCCACCTGCTCCAGGGTCATATACAGCGTCTCCTCCTGCCTGGGCATCAGATAATCCAGCAGCCCAAGCTTTTCCGTCAGATTGCCGCGGATGGCGCTGTACAGCATGGTCTCGTTTATGACGCTCATGTCGTCGCTTAAATACAACTCTATCAGCGGCTCCGTCCTGCCGTCCGGACAGATCAGCAGATGGACCTTTCCCTCCATCGCGCTCCCCTCTATGGAAAGCCGGTACATGGCATCCTCCGGTATTCCCGTAAGCTTGGCCAGCATCCCCAGCATCTTCTCCTGCTCCCGGGGCACCGCATCCCTGTCCAGCTCCACCTCCAGCACAAAGGCCTTGCAGGGCAACCCCATCTCATCCCCCAGGGCCTTCGCGGCCTTCCATGCGGGATAGAGATACAGCCCCGCCCCTGCCACCGCGGCCAACAGCAGGAAAAGCACTGTCCGCAAAATGAATTTTCCTATCCTCATAGCCTGGCTCCTTCCCATGCTCCCGCTCCTCCGGGCTTCCGGTCTCCCTCTCTCGGCTCCGCAGCCTCTCCTCCGGGCCAAACTCAGGAGCCCTTTTGCTCCATGTCCGCCCCGCGGCTCAGCGTTCGCCAATCACCTGAAAAATGTAGAACTTCAGATAATACGACTGGTCCGCCGCCCAGAGGATTGGATGGTCAGGCCCCTGTGTGCGGAATTCCACCTGCCGCAGCCTCCTATGGGCCCCTGCCGCAGCCTCCCGGATGGTCTTGGCGAACAGCTCCGGCTCCATGAAATGGGAACAGGAGCAGGTGGCCAGGAAGCCACCGTCCCGCACCAGCCTCATGCCCCGGAGATTGATCTCCCGATAGCCCTTTGCCGCATTCTTCACGGAATTCCGCGACTTCGTAAACGCGGGAGGGTCCAGGATGACCACGTCGTACCGCTCCCCCTGCCGCTCCAGCCGCGGCAGGAGCTCGAACACGTCCGCGCATTCGAACCGCACCCTCCCCTCCAGGCCGTTGAGCCTGGCGTTCTCCCGGGCCTGCTCCACGGCAAGCTGCGAGGCGTCCACCCCCAGCACGCTCTCCGCCCCGGCCATGCCGGCGTTCAGGGCGAAAGATCCCGTGTGGGTAAAGCAGTCCAGCACCTTCTTCCCTTTGCAGAGCCTCCCCACCGCGGCCCTGTTGTTCTTCTGGTCCAGGAAAAAGCCTGTCTTCTGTCCGTCCTCCACGTCCACCATGTACCGGACGCCGTTCTCCACGATCTCCACCTTGGTGTCGAAAGCCTCGCCGAGAAAGCCCTTGACCCGCTCCATGCCCTCCTGCAGGCGCACCTTGGCATCGCTGCGCTCATAGACGCCCCGGATATGGATGCCGTCCTCCGCCAGCACCTTTTTCAGCGCCTCCACGATCACGCCCTTCCACCGGTCTATCCCCAGCGCCAGGGACTCCACCACCAGCACGTCGGCGAATTTGTCCACCACGATGCCCGGCAGGAAATCCGCCTCCCCGAATATCAGGCGGCAGCTGGAGGTGTCGATGGTCTGCCTGCGGTACTCCCAGGCGTCCCGGACGCGCCTCTCCATAAAGCTTTCGTCTATGACGGCGTCCTTTTTGCGGGACAGCATCCGCAGGGTGATTTTGGACTTCCTGTTGATGTAGCCGCAGCCCATGCAGTATCCGTCGAAATCATGGACTTCTACTATATCTCCGTCTTCAAATTCTCCTGCGACGGAGGCGATCTCATTGTCGTACACCCACATGCCGCCGGCCTTCAGGGTGCGTCCCTCCCCCTTTTTCAAAGTCACGATTGCCTCGTACATTCCCGTCCTCTTTCCCTAAAAATGTGATTTCTGAAATATTTCTTACATAATATCCTTTTTCCTCTTGACAAGCAAGCTTTTTTTATTTATTATTTTAATGTTATCAGTTGTACTTCCTTATCAGATATATCGGCGCGTGGCTCAGCTTGGTAGAGCGCTGCGTTCGGGACGCAGAGGTCGCAAGTTCAAATCTTGTCGCGCCGACTATCGGAAAGAAGCCCGGATTCCCAGAGTTTTCAAGGGATTCAGGCTTTTTTGCTTTATAGCATACCCCCGGGCTTTTCTCTCATTTGTAGCTGTTCTACAAAATGTTCTACAAAACAGCAGAAGCCGCGCTTCGCAAGCTTTCCCTTGCCATAAAGTTAGAACAAGCCTGCCGCCGCCCGCGAAATCTCGCTCAAATCGTTCTCCGTTGCGTTAAGGCGCTTCTTGTTGTAATGAGAGTAAATCTTCAACGTAGTCTCTGGGTCGGCATGGCCCAGCCAATACTGAAGCTGCTTGATGTCCCAGCCTCTATTGATGAGCATAGATGCGCAGGAATGACGGAGTTTGTGGTAAGTAATATCGGGACGTCCGTAAGCTTTCATGGCCTTTTCAAAATTTTTCGATACCCAGCTCGGGTCATACCGGCTGCCATCTTCCCTTGTGAAAACATATCCCTTTGTGTCGCGATATGCATCCCCAAAGAAGCTTTTGTAATCGTCCTGCTCCTGTCTTACGGCTGACAGGCATTCCTCCGCAGCAGGGAAGAGATACAGCTTCCGTTTGCTGTCCCTTGTTTTAGTCGCTTCTTTCTCCACCAGGGTTGACACCCTTACCACTGTATTTTCTATAGAAATCGTCTTTTCTTGAAAATTTATGCTCTCCCACCGCAAGCCGAGCAGCTCCGAACGCCGCAAGCCGTAATAGGCACCCATAAAAGCCATCGGAAGGAAACGCGGATAGTGTTCCTTCAAGAATTTCAGGACATCCGCCACTTCCTCTTCGGTGAGAAAGGCTTCCTCCCTCTGGTAGCTCGCATTGCTTTTCCCATGTACCTTTACCGAAGTCACGGGGTTGGAGTTTACCAGTCCATCGATGGCCGCCTGGTCATATACCGCAGAAAGAATGCTTTTGTAGCTTCTGACGCTCCTGACGGATAAAGGACCCATCTCGCCCGTCTTTTGATCCCGTTTGCCATGGGCCAGCTCATGCTTCAGAAACTGATCCACCATTCGGGACGAAAGCTCTCTTACCTTATACTTTAAGGGTTCAAAGTACCGCTTGATATGGGCTGCCCTGTATTCATACCCCTCATAGGTGGAAATCTGTAGATCCCTCTTCTTACCTTCAAGCCACAAATCGATATAATCGCAGAGCAGGATGTCCGGGTCTATGGATTGGTTGACGCTCTCCGGTGCAAGCTCCAAGTGACGATTCGCTTTTATCACCGCCTCCACCATAGCCTCAGCCTTCCTTTTGTTTCCCTTGACGATAAGGCCTGTCGAAATCCACTTTTGCGTCCATTTCTGATTTCTCGGATCCTTATAACTCAGGCGTATGTAATAATACGCCTTGCCTGACTTGCTCGTTTTCTCCTGGATGCTACCTTTCACTATTCCTCCTTTCCCGCAGGCGCCAGAATAAAGACACCTTTATTCTAGCACCTGGCAGAAGATTTGAAAATACTATTTTTCCTCTAAATATGCGATTACTGCATCCTTGCGGATGAAATAATTGGCACCTATTCGCTTATTCGGAATCTGCCCCGTCCGTAGCAGACCGTATAGCTTAGTCCGACCTATCTGCAGCATATCTTCCAGCTGCTGGGGACGGACGACATCTGGGTAACTCTCAAACATATTAAATCCCCTCCTTTATTCTGGCCTTATGCCACCAAACACTTGCATTGCTATTGCTTCTTCCGAAATAACCTTTTGAGCCTATCCATAGCCATAAAATCTATATCAGGACTAATTAATTCCAATAGCTCACTGACACGTACATGATAATAACGTTTTTTCGTTTCCCATCTGCAACTCAATTTGCCCTCGCCGTCAGCATGTGCAAGAGAATAATGTAAAAGATCACTGGCCAGTCCCTTGGGATTTGCCCCACTTAAGCCATATTTATCCTCCATAATCTCACACATGCACTTGCCTTCAAAGCTTGCGTAGCCATCATGGATGCAAAAGAGAACGCAATCTTTTGCTGTATTTTTGTTCTTTTGATACTTTTCCTCACTGTGATACACATAGTACCCCTGCCATTCTTTTATATCTGTTGCTTCACATAGAATCCTTGCAAGCGGCTCCAAATACTTCTTGTGCGTATCTACACGATGTAGTT
Organism: uncultured Acetatifactor sp.; assembly: GCA_910585615.1. Taxonomy (GTDB): domain Bacteria; phylum Bacillota; class Clostridia; order Lachnospirales; family Lachnospiraceae; genus Acetatifactor. The sequence goes on along the minus strand of CAJUFO010000001.1, from coordinate 256,419 downwards.
CACTAATTGATGTCTTCATTTCTTTACATATACCTCCAACACAATCCGTGAATGCCTTATCTGTTTTGCTTACTAACATTCCATCCAGATTCAAGCTGTTCAGATACCGAATTACCACCCGTACTAAAACCATCTGCACAGCATATGTCTCATTGATTCGATGGTCGCTACCGCAGGTACAGGTTCCCAGCTTGTCGGCTTCACTTTTATAACGTTCATAGTCTTTCGCCATCATCTCTAGCTGAGAGGTATATTTATCCCCACTAACAAAGCGGCTTATAGCGACTAAAAACCGAAAGAATCCTCTTTCATTTTCCAAATCTTTCATTTTTCGGAAAGCTTCCACTGGGAGCGGTTCTTCCATATTAAAAATGAAGCAACGGTTTATAGTCGATTCGTTTGGAATCATCCTTTCCGCACTCATCACAATATGCCTCCGCAGCGCCGGGTCTGCAACAGCTTTAGAGTCTTTGTCAATGATAACCCTTGCGGCATCGCTTGAAGCCTGAATAATCTCCGACACAAGCTGATCTTGTGCTGCGCCAACTCTGTCAGACTTTGTTTTGCAAAAGTCATCAAGGACTACCGTCTGATCCATATTTCCCTCCATCTGCATCCATACAGCTTTCCTATTGGAGCCTACTGAATATATGTTGCCATGTCCCACATGATAATTGCAGATTATCTTTACCGGCTCGGATTTACCGATTCCGGTTTTGCCTACGATTGCATCTACATAATCATGCCTGATACCTGCCTCCTGCAGAGGTTTTTTCATAAGACCATGTAAAGCCGCTATGAGTACTACAATAATTATCTTGTGCCCAATCGCAAGCTTACATATATCTACCGCGTTGGTATATTCTTTTCCGGTATCCGGTTCAGGCGGATTATCCCAGATATAACGTTTTCCGTTCCAGCCGAGTTTGTTTGCATACACTTCAACTGCCTTTTCTCCGGCACATGCCATCTTTATGATCTGCTCAAAAACTCTGCCCGCCTCTTTTCTTGCCCCCGGATGCGTTCCGAAATTGACATATGGATAAATTATGTCAGGAAGCTTCCCTCGTCTCATTTCCTCCATTGTACAAGTTATCGGTTCGCTTTTTTCGCTATATATGTTTTCGACGGAAAACCTATAGCCCTCCTTTGTGGTCCGGGAAACATCATCCTTAAGGAGTACCTTCCGGATGTCAATCGGTATACTGTCACAGCATATCTTTCTTTGTTTTCCACTGCCTCGGCCTGCGGTACACCTTCCCAAACCATCTTCCTCAAAGCTGTACCCTTCCGGCAGTTTCGGAAATCCTTTGTCAACATTTGCCATGTCATTACCTCCGTTTTTCTTTTTTCCACCAAAAACATCAGGAATTACCACCATTCCATCTTGTTTTGGTGGAAAAATTATTTTTTGAAGATTTCTGTAAATATAATGCGTTATTTTCCAATATACGTCAAAAAGAATCCATTTACTCTTTTTCTGTAAATGAATTCTTTTTGCAATTACAAGTTATCTATGATATAATATAAAATTTATTTATAATCACAAGGCTTCAAACATGATTGAGAGTAGATTGTGTCGGGTTTACACAAAAAAGGCAATAGGTCTGCCTGACCAACAGATAACATAGCTGGCTTTCAGGCATTGGCGGCCACAAAGCTGGTAAGCCGCATTCAGCCAGAAACACGGCCTGCTAAAATCTCATTTATACTTGTCCGCCAATTTGTCTGAAAGCCATGATTGTATATCTTTATTCTCCATAAATGGAACGCGAACATCCTCTGTTTCTTTCAATAAACTATCTAAGCGTTCTTCTATACTCTTAAATATATCTAATTTATCTATAAAATCGTCTTTACCTTTCAGCTTTTCAATATCTGTCATATCTTCAAAACACTTTAACAGTATTTCTGCCTTTTCTTTGCACCTGCATACCTGTGGCAAAAGTATCCTTTTGCCGAACTCACATAAATCGAACTCTTTCTTTAAGAACTTACCGTAGCCCAAGGCAATGTGCCATTCTTCCTTCTCACATAATTCTTTCACTAATCCATACAACTCACACCTGTCATTAATATGAACTTTTTCCCAGTAGCCGTTCTGTATATCCGCATAAGAATATGGATGTCGAATAATGCTATTTGCACCCCCAATTTTTTCCAGGAGAAAGCTATAGAGTCTTCCTTCTGTCTCACCCACCACTTCAAAAATTGGGGCTTTGCCAAGAGGTTTTTTTAGCAGCTTTGCTTTCAAATTTTCTATTTCTTTATCAATTCTCTTTATTTTATCACACTTTTTTATCCATCTTTCTCTTGCCTTGGCATCTTTAGCTAGCACTTTAGCTAATTTGTCTCGGCTCTTAATCGTTGCTTCTTTTTCAGCCATTAGTTCTTTTATCCTAGCTATTTTTCGCTTAACATACTCCGGACATTCCTCATCCGGCATTCTTTCCACTGCTGCCAGTACAGACAAATTGTATTGCTCACCCTCTAAGCCTAAAGGCATGACTGTATCAGGAAAAATATCATTTATCTCAATTTCGTCATACATATCGTTGACTTTTTCTTGATCATCATAGTCAAATACAGCATATATTGCTTTTCTCAAACGACGCCCCACTTCTTCAATATCATTTATTGTAACTTTATCCTTCTCGTAATTTTCCTGCCACCACTTCTCTGCCCACTCCTTAAAGCTTATTGTATTTTCCATATTACATACCCCCCATCACCCAAACTGGAATATTTAAAGACCTCATCGCTCCATACACATAAATTATCGTAACATCATTTCCAAAATACATCAATCAAAATCTGCTCTGCAAAAGATTCACTATGACTACCCAATATCTCTGTCAGTGCCCGGATCTTTCAGGAAAGATGACGAACTGATTCCAATATGTTGTAATTGTAAGCGGCATAAAACATCAATACTCCATAGTCCGTCCTATCTGTAATCTTCTAGCATTCCTCCAATCCGCTTATTCATGTTATTTCTAATTTGCTGCATAAAGCCGAATTGCTTTCCACCAGAACACTACATGCAGGGATAGAATGTCTTTCCGAAATATTATCCAGAAAGACACTCCATTCCCATAACAATCCCATCCCACACAATCTCCAGTCTATTCTGCGCTCTCTGATACTGAACACAGCGCGAAAAGGGACTTCCGCTAAATTTTTTTAGCAATCTTCTTATGTCTGGGCATTCTGCTACAAATTTGTAGCAGAATCTTCCAGCGACGTATACCAACATACCACAATCTGGCATATATCTGCGTGCTATGCGCTATATGTGCTAATCTACATGAACTTCTCCAGCACACCATTCAGCCCCTCCGGGAACCTGTCGCTGTATCCTGGTAGGGTCTCTCCTGATGGTTCCCTTTCCTTCTGCCGGCCGCCCGGGATGCTTTCTGCCATCCTTTCAATCATTCCGGCAAGCGTGGTACTCTGGGAGGCCAGCTCCTCATGCAAAATCCCTCGCATCTGCTCCATGCATATGTCTGCCTCCGTATGTCTCCCCATCTTCCCTGACCCCTCAAAGTGCTGCCAAAGGATATCCTTTACATAAGTAGGCATGGACAGGCCGAGCCGCCGCTTCTCTGCCTCCAGCCTGCTGTACAGCTCCATGTCCGGCACGCACTCAGGCTTGAACCGAATCGTTATTATCCTGTCGTCAGCCATGTCATGCCGCCCCCTGGCTCCTCAGTATCTGCAGGGCCAGGTATTCATACCCTTTCGCGTTAGCATGGATGTCGCAGTCGTATGCAACGTTCGGCTTATGCTCGGAGAAGTTCCTTACCGCCACAGCGCCACCTCCCACATAGATGACCCTGCAGTAATCGAGGTCGTAGCCTCGTTCCCGTAGCTCCAGCTCCAGCATATGTACCTGCTCCCTGATGCCCTCTTTGATTAGGGTCACATATGCCCTGGGCAGGAGGGTCTCCTGCCTCAGTATGACCTTCAGTATCTCGTCCTCCGGGATGTCTTTCCCGTGCTGCACCTGTAAGTCCCTCTGTATCTGCCTCAGCCATTTCACCATGGCCCTCTCGACCGTCACTGACCTCCGCTCAACCGGGATGCCGTCCTCCAGGTAGACCGCGTCCGTCGTCTTGCTCCCGATGTCCACGATCAGGTAGCTGCCCTCCATGTTCCCCAGGCGCGGTGCCACCGCCGAATAGCACTGGGGGAACACGAAGACCCTGGCGATGTCCACGTCGTACCGTATCCCCTCATATCCATACCTCAGTCCCGGCTTCTGGCTGTAGTATTCCAGGAGCCGCCCTTTCTCCCTCCCATAGTCCGAGAACGACAGGCCTACCTCCAGGACGACCTCCGCTTTCCGGAGCCCCTCCATGGAAAGCTCCTTCGCCACCGCCGCCATGGTCAGCAGCCTTGCGTCCTCGTCCGAGACCTTGTCCTCCGTGATGGCGGCCCTCCCCTCGCCGACCTTGTAGAACTTCCTTCCATATTTCAGGGAATGCTCCCTGACTGACGGCTCCACCTTCCCCAGCCCATGGATCCCGTTGCCGAACAGCGCCCGTGCCGTCTTTCCGAACTGGTAGCCGTTGTCGAACCCTATGATGCACTTCCCATTGCCCAATCTGACCATAATCCTGTGCCCTCCTCTCTTCAAGATATCCTCCCGAAACCTCCAAGCCTTCCCTGCCCCTTCATCCTAAAACCGTGCATCTGACCAGGCGGCTGCCATATGCCACGTCAAGGACGTCCGGTATGCAGTCCGCTAAGCATCCATACTTCTCCCTCAGCATCTCTTTCAGCAGGACCATGCCACCGCCTGCATCCGGCATATCGGCGTCCAGCATATACTGGTCGTAATAGATATAGTCCACATATCCCGCATCTGCATCTTCTTCAAGGAGATTGTCGCCGGTACCTTCCGCAATCCGGACAATCTGGCGCGCCTCTGGGACATATAGGAACAGGTCGCTGTACCTTTCCGGCCCATTTTCGGAGCATCCCCCTGTCCAGGTGCTCTCTGCAGGGCTGTAGCCTATACGGGACCCCGTGGCTTGTTCCCATTCCTTTTCACTGCAGCAGGAGTTGTAGCCAAAGGTGCAGCGGCTGGCATCCGGATGTCCTTCCCTGAATCCCTGGGCTACACCGTCACGCCCGTCCCTATGCCGAATCCCTTTCCTCATCCTCTCCGGCCTTTCTTCCATCGTCCCCATCGTCCCTCCTTCCTCCCATTGCAGGCAGGCCTTGAAGCCACACATCGCGGCTTCAAGCCAAAAATTCACACATATAGTCGTCAAAGCTGCGGAAGTCCGGCCAGCCGTCCGGTCTTCCACCGCCCCGCTTCCAGAGTTCCATCATCGTGCTGTCATACGGTTCTGTGTCCGCCTCCCAGCCTGCATGGAAGCAGAATGCCGTCCATAGCGCCCTTAGCTGGTCCTGCGTATGGCTGTCATGGAAGCAGCTACCCTCTGCAAAGCGCAGGAGGTAATCGTATTCAGCCCGTAGGTTCATGGTTCCCGTATGCGCCTCCATCGGGCCAGCCCTTTCCATGCAGCCGCTTCTCCCCATCTCTTCTGCCTGGCGCACGGCTGGGCCATAGCACCCACATATCCCGCGCGGCTGGCTGGCAAGTCCATCAGCCTCCTCTGCACCATCTGTCTCCAGGACGCTGCTGATGTCGTCTCCGCAACAGCAGACTTCCCCGAAATATTTCCCCTCCATTGGCCAGCCCTCCTTTCAGTCACCTCTCCACTCCGCCGCATCCCATATCTGCCTCTGGATTCCCCCATCCGCCCAATCCCTCCTCCAGCGGCAGACACGCGCCGCCGAATTCGGCCTCAAAAAGCTGCGGTATCATCCTGTCCCCATAATCCCTGCGGTATCCCTCCAGCTCCTCCACGGTATAGTAGTCCAGGAGGATCCTGTATTCCTCACGGATGCCCTGCGGCAGGCCCTCCAGGATTTTCCCATCCTCATCGCGCCATCTGCCATATCCGCCCCAGCCCCTGCCGCAATAGCGGCGCGCTTCTACATATTCATACCGGTGGAACTCAGGATTCGTGGATTCCGCGACAATCCCGACGACCTTCCTGACCGTGTCCTCCAGATGCCTCCGGTCGATGTATTCATGCAGCGTATGGGCGTTGTAGTACCCTGCCGAGAGGTTCACCGCCGCAATGCCAAGTTCCGGCGCGATGTATGAGATGTCGCTGAACGAGCCATAGGACGTCCTGAACCCTTTCCCTGTTATATAGTCCTCGAAGCCCTTGTTCCCGCAGCCGTAATAGACCGCATCATCCTTGCCTTTCCGGTCAATCTCAATGATTAGTTTGAGCCGCTTCAGTTCTTTCGGGAGGGCTCCCTTGCGGTGCTTCGCGCAGAATGCGCCTGCGCCTATGCCGCCCACCTCTTCATCGCAGGTGAACAGCAGCCACGGCTTTGCCTCCGACTGCCCATATATGGCGTTCAGGGCGTAGACCCCGCACCTGTCGTCTCCCCCGATTCCCTGTGGGGACATGAGTATCTCTCCGTCATCCGTTCTGCAGATCTGCTCCACCGGCTGGCGGTGCACCGTGTCGAGGTGCGCCACCAGGAGCACCGGGGCCTCTCCCCTGACCAGGATGTAGCTGTCCCTGCACACGTCTGCGCGCCCTTTGTAGATTGACCGCAGCCTTGCGAAAAGCTCTTTCTGTGTGGGCCTTAAGAAATATTCCAATGGCTTCATGCCGTCTCCTCCATCCTTTCTTCGATTACCTCCCCGCAGGACGGGCAGGCCCCATCACCGCAGACCTCTACCAGGCTGCTGCAGGATGGGCAGGCCACATAGTCCCGCGCACAGTCGTTGCAGACATGTCTGTGCCTGCCGCCCGCCCGGATCAGGAGCCGCGTGTTGTCAGGATGGTAGTATCCGTCACAGCTGCTGCAGCGGATGTAGCCGCCCCGGCAGTGTCCGCATACTTGGATTGAATAGCCGTTCCGGCCATATACGCCGTATGTATCCCCTTTCCGCAGCCACTCCCCGCAGCCCTTGCACTGCTCGTAATGCTCGGAGAGGCATCTGCTGCAGATGTCCCTGCCGCCGACATGCCTCATGTTCCCATTGTCATGATACCTGTTACAGACCTCGCAGTACCGATAGTTGCTGTCAAGGCAGTCGCTACAGACATGGACCTCGTCCCCCCTGATGTCGTAGGCCGTGTTCAGCCCACCACAATGTTCGCCGCAGTCGTCGCAGATGGGCTGGCTTTCTTTGCATCCATCACAGTACAGTCGCTCGCTAATCTCATTCCCGCAGCGGATGCACAGCCCGTATGTGCCGACCTCCAGGATCCCGCATCTCTTCTCATCGAAATCGGACCTGAAGCTGATATGGCCATCAAAGTCGGCATATGTCCAGTCGGCATACCCGCCGAATCCGTACCCTGCGCCGACCCAGCCTGACTTCTCTCCAGTGGACGGCACCGTCCTCCACAGGTTCGGCACGTCCTCCAGCATGGAGATTTCGCGCTGAACCAGGTCCCGGTAGAGCCTGGAGTCCGCCTGCGCCCCTCGCGTGCCGCCGGATGTGTTGTACATCCTGCTCTGCAGCAGCAGGCCGCTCCCTGGCCGGTATGCGAAGACCTGCCTGGTGGTCTTCCGGTTGTTGAACGCCTCCGAACCCCCGTCATCTGCCACTGTGAACGCTATGAAGCTGGCCGCGTCCCTGGCGTAGCCGGAACAGCCGTTATTGTACTTGTATTCCGTGGAGTTGAACGAATGGCAGCTCGTCAGGGTCTCGCCACGGCCGTCCTTCTTTGGGTTGCTCATGGTCAGGAAGTGCGCCGGGTTCAGCGAGACGTACAGCTTGAAGCCAATCCTCTTTGCCGCCAGCTCGTCCGCGAACTGCGCGAAGAGCCTCTGGAACACGCTGCCAGCCTCCCCATCTGTAACACCGAGGGCATCGCAGAGCGCCTTGAACACGCGGCTCGGCTTCTTCGTGGGCGTATATGCTTTCGGCGCGAGTGAGTTGATTGCATCGATGCTCATCTCACGGTCCGTCTCGTCCTGCTGGGGACAGCAGAAGAAGTCCAATGCCCGCTGGATGCTGTAGTATCTGCTGTCATCAGGCTTGAGGACATCATGTAGGATATCGCGTCCCAGCCCTAATATCCTGTCGTAGTCCGGGTCGTGTGTCCGTGTCCCGTTGATGACCAGTGCGCCAATCCTTTCATCCCACGCTGGCGACCTGCTGAACAGCTCCCGCAGCCCCTGCTTCGCATAGGCGCTGTCCCTGGCGAGCCTGCGGATGAACCTCTCCGACACGTCATCGAGGACTTCCGTCTGCTTTGTGTGCGCGCCATAGTCTTTGATTGCCTGCCTGATGTCCTGTTCCGCCTGTTTGATTATCTCCTGCATCTCCATCTGTAGAATCCTCCAATCTGAATCTCTTTTGAAATAGGGGCTGGGATTTCAGGGAACCCTAAAATCCCGATGGCCCTAATATGCTTTCTGCCGGCAAGCAGGGAGGCCTCTCTATCCAATCCCTACCTCTATGGCAGAGACCTCATATGCCACCCTGGTCTCCGATTCCGTCTCCGACAGCATCTTGTCATATTCCCTGCTCTGTATCCTGCCTGAAATCCTCAACGCAGCGCCCACGTCCAGCCTTGCCACGTCCCATGCGTCCCTGCCCCATACGATGCAGGGTATGTAGTCCGATTTCCCATGGGGGCGGTTCACTGCCAGGATGACGTCCGCAATCTCACGTCCTTTCGGCGTCTTCCTATATATAGGTGCCTTGCAGATGAACCCATCCAGGAAGACCTGGTTGTTGCAGGCGAAGTCCACAGGCCATCCTGTCTCCAGGAGAATGATCTCCTTGACGAACACCGACAGAATCAGTTTCGACTTCCCCTCCTCATTCCTGTTGTAGGAGCGGAACCGTCCCTCCACCGATGCCATGCGCCCGGTGCAGTCCCCTGGCCCCATCAGCCTCCCTGGGATTATGAGCGGAATCCTGTCCGTCACTCCGCTAATCCGTCTGGTCTGGATATACGCCATATAGAGCTTTTCGCCACGCCCCTCACGGACCAGGCAGGGTTCCGATACGATCTCCCCTGTCATCCTCACCATATTGCTCTCTGTCGCTTTGCCATCTAACATATCCGTCTCCTTATCCTCTGATGTCCGGTGCCATGGCCCCGCCTTTCAGATGTCCGCAGGGCCATGCAGCCAGTCCGTCCCATTCAGGCCACCACTACCTCTTTGTTCTGCATGTTAAAATAATAAAGGCTGTCCGTAAGTACCTCTTCCGCGGCCACATACGACCTGTTCACCTCCGCCACCATCTTCTTCAGTTCATCGGGCACTATCTCCCCATCGTCCGGCAGCAGTATCACCTCATGGATGGAGCTGGGGAGGATGTAGAGGCTGCACCCCTCTTTCTCCGCGATCCCCTCCAGCACTCCCGGATAGAGCAGGCAGGCGGCGCCGTATGCCCTCCTGTCGTTGCTCAGCACCCGTAGGGGGAGGCCTATCCAGCCGTCCTCCTGTACGGATGGGCCGTCCAGCTCGTCCAGCACCTCCTCCAGCGTCCTGCACTCCCATGGGAACAGCCTCCTGGTGTTGCGCCTCGCCAAGGCGAGCAGCTCCGCCGTGTCGGTCTCCCAGGCCTCCATATGGGGATTGTGTACCGGTATGGACCCTTCCCCGAACGCCTCGTCCTGGTAGGCATAGAAGAAGCATACGGCCATGTCCAGGAACCCCACATGGGGCATGTCCTCCAGCAGCTCCCTGTTCCTGTCCCTGCCCACCAGCCGGTAGCATATCCTGTCCCTCACCTTCTCGAACGACCGGAAGAAGCCCATGTCCATGCCCTCTCCGGACGCGCTCTCTTCACATATCTGTAGGAGCCTCTGCATGATGGTCCCGACTCATAGGCCTCCAGGAACGTGTCCAGGTATATCGTCGGCGCTACGTTCTGCCCTTTCTTCATGACGCTCATGCCGTGCAGGATGACCCCGTTGTTCTTCCTGACGTCCCTGGCTTCGACACGGAACCCGCTGCCGAGCCTTTCCCCTACCGCCTTGCATGCCTTCCTTACAAAAGCCTCCATCTCCATTTCCCTGCTTCTCCTTTCCGCTGCAAAAGGGGAGCCTATGGATGTGCGTCCATAGGCCCCCTTTAATGTCTGTGGTTCCCTGTTCCTTTTTCCGACCTCTCCGGCCTATGCTGCAGTCATGCCGCCCTCTTCGGCTTCGTCTGTTTCAGGGCCGCGATTGCCCTGTCATAGATCTCCGGCGTCATCTGGCTGAGGCTGCCGATCTTATAGCGCTCCAGCACCTGGCCAAGGGATATCCCGGTCCTGTTCAGCTCGGCCATCAGTACGACCTCCTTCCGGTTCCCGATGCATCCCTGCCCCTCCTGGCCGTCCTGCGCGGGTTTTCCGGCATCCCTTTCCGTCCCCGCTTTCCCTTTCGATGCGGGCTTCTGTCCGGATGCCCTCTCTGCTCCACTGCCGCTAGGATTCCTTTCCCCTTTCGGAGCGCTCCCATCGCTTTCGCGCTGCCGCAGGGAGTACACGGCCTCCCCTTTGGAGTCCACGATTTCAAGGGCGGCTATCTCCCTGTCATCGTTATAGCCTATCGACTTTACAGAGAACCGTTCGTTAGTGGCGTACCTGCCCCCTTTCTGGTAGACCTTCGCCTTTGCTGCAGGGATCCATATGAATGGAGCAGTATATAACTCCCTGCCTATGCCCCAGTTGAATCCGGCGCGCTTGAACGAGTCCGATGCCTGTCCCTTCTCTTTCTCCGAATAGGACATCGTCCCCACGTCCTGCTTCCCTACCCACTGCTTCTTGTCCTCGTCCCACACCTCCACGGTGCAGTAGAGGTTCCCGTCTATCGCCTGGTGGGAGCGCCTCCACCCCAGGGGCGTGTATGTCTCGTCAAGTATCTTTTGGTCCACCCTCGCGTCCTTGAACAGCAGGAGGCTCAGCCCCTTCTCGTTGATGGTTCCGATGCGGCATTCAATCTCCGCCGCTTTCAGCAGCCTCACAGTCTTCGTCCCCGTCATCCTTGCCGCCCTCCTTTCCATGCAGCCCGAACCCCAGCACTTCCCTCTCTACATGCTCCTCCAGCTCCTTATAGCAGCTGTCGTCCACTTTCGTCCAGCTCTCGAAGAGCCAGTCCAGGATTCCGTCCTTCCCATACATCGCTTCCAGCATATGGGCCGGCATCCTCGCCGCCAGCCCGCCCACGATCTCATAGAGGTTCCGGTATATGTCTATCCTGTAGCAGCACCCGTACAGGTCCAGCCTGTCCTTCAGCAGCATGGACTCCTTGAACTGCAGGTACTCCCTGTACAGCTTTATCCGGAACGCTTCCCTTATCCCCTCCATGCCCCGCCTCCTATGCCACGGAGAGCCTGCGGTACCGGCTCTCCGTCAGGTATTCGTCATAAAGCTGGCGGTTCTCTTTCTCCAGCCTCCTGCTGTCGAAGGTCGTCTTGGTTATCTGCTTCCAGGTGACTGTCCTCCCCTGGACGGTCCCGGCCTCGTTCTCCCCCAGGTAGCTCCTGAGCTGGTTGGCCAGGGCATCTTTCCTCTCCTTTGCCGCCTTCACCTGTTCCGTGGCGTCCTCGTACCTACGTATGACCTCCAGGGCCGAGTCCGGAAGCTCCACGGCCATGCCATTGCATCTGGCGTACCTGCTGCTCAGGAAAGCCGTAGTCGCCTCCGAGCCGTCCGGGACAGGCTCCGCACCTCCTATCACGTTCCTTTCCCAGAACTCCTTCTCCATGGCTGTGATCGTCCCTATCAGCTCCTCGTCCCTCTGGACGGTATGCATGTAGAAGTGGCTCCCTCCTACCAGGGCGGCGACATAGGCCTTCTCCGCCCCCGTCACTGCCATGTAGTGCTGCACCTGGAGGAGGTATCCTGCCGGGACCGCTTCCTCCCATTGCCCGGCCTTGTACTGGGAGGCTGTCTTCGCCTCGAATATGGCCATCTGGCCGCCCTCGTTGATTACCCCGTCCAGATCCGCGAACATGAACGGATGTTCCATGCTCCGTAGGAGCATGTGCTTCTGCCTTACCTTGATTCCGGTACGGCGAGTGAACTCGTTCCGGACGATTGGCTCCAGCAGCGTGCCGAAATGGGCATACTCGCTCTCCGCCTCCTCTGGCTCCGCCTGTCCGGTCTTTTCCAGCCAGAGCTGGTAGGCTGACCGGAATGGGTTGATTCCCGCGATGATGGAGACGTCCGAACCGCCGATTCCCTGTGTGCGGTATTTCAGCCATTCATTTCTCGATAGGTCTGCCGTCTTTACTACTACTCTGTACATAAGCACCTCCAAAATAAAGGGACAGCCTTATGCAGCCGTCCCTTGTCGATAAGCATCTTCCTCTCAGTACCGTTTCTGTGCCAGCGCCATGCCGCAGCCCTGGTGCGCTGGCGTTTCCTGCCGCCGTTTCAGGCCGCCATCACCATCTGGTACGCCCTGTCTATCAGGGGGTTGCCGTCCACCGTCCTGGCGAACAGGCTCTCTTTATAGTTGGCGCGCTCACGGAGCGGCTTCGCGTGGGTGGCGAAGTCGGAGACCGCGTTGATGAAGCGGTAGCCGTTCCTCCCTACGTCCGCCAGGTCGGGCGCATCGTAATACCTCGCCCTCATGTCCTCCTGCATCCTGCGGATGTTGCGCCTCTGCTGGAGGCTTGCGCCGTCCGCATCGGGGATCAGGGTGCTGATGAACTCCTTCACCTTGCCGTCCGACAGCTTGACCTGCCCCAGCTTTCCAAAGGCTTTCCCCAGCTCCGCCATGTACTGCCCGGCATACAGGAGCGTGTCCCGCGCCTCGTCCAGCTTCCCGCTGATGTCGCCGGTGTGGTTGAAGCTCCAGCTCCTCTTCGCCGTGGAGAGCGCCAGGTTCAGCGTGTTCTGGCATACCACCCGCACGGGGGTCATGGCCGCCTTGATGGCGCCGCTGCCGTCATGGGCGTTCATGAACACGAGGTATGGCGAGATCTCCTCGCCGTTGATGATGTACTGGTGGGGGAGCCTTGCCAGCACCCAGGTACGCCTGCCGCCCTGGAGGCTCCCTGCCGTCTCGTAGCGGACGCCCCCGCCCAGCAGCTCGTCCGTGAAGGAGAACGCCTCCGCGTTCTGGACCACCCTGTACCTGTCCGTCACTATCCCCAGGACACTCCCGTCGGTGTCGCGCACGTTCGCCTTGAATCCCGGGATGGTGCCGCTTCCGTCCACCGTCATGATGTCTTTCTGGATTACGTTCCAGTCCAGCCCTGCCAGGCGCAGCGCCGCGGCTGAATCTGGGGCCTCCGCTACCATCATGCCGAGGCCGTGCCAGGGCTTCTCCCTGACGTAGAACATGGATTCCACATCTGCTGCCATGCTTATTTCCCTCCCTCCAGTTTTCCTGCCAGCCAGATGATGAACTTGGCCGCCGCTGCTCCTGCTACTGTCCCTGTGGCTTTTAAGATTTTGAATACTGTGCTCATTGCAAGTACCTCCTTTTTGGCTCCGATATTGGTTTTGGATATCGGTTGATTGGTTGATATGCTACAAGGAGATAATATATCATTGCTTTTGAGGGATTTGCCGTCCTAGAAAAACAAAGAAAAAGAAGATTATCCTGATTAGACAATCTTCCTTTATATTTTCTAGAGTATCGGCCCAAAATACAAGAGAATCAATTATTCTCTATCATTCAGAACCAAGGAACAATCTCTACAACCATACGGTATCATTGCTCCAAATATATTTCTTTTTATGCATTTTGCATATCAAAATTTCCACTATCCATAATCTTAACAATTTTTTCTATACCAGATACAATGTTACTTATTTTGCTTTCTTCTAAGCCACACTTTATACAGAACTCCCGGATATACTGGCAAAATGTAATGGCTGCCCCTCTTACCATTTGGTCATAGGTAACTTTTTTTCGTTGAGCAATGACTGAAGTTGTTATACCCACAATCAATTCACGCGCAAACTGCTTTTCTTCTCCAGACATATACATCTCTTCCAAGATATCTGGAACATTTTCGGCACCAATCGTATTGTCTGCAATTAATAATAATTCCTCTTGAGAAAGATTTACCTGCATAGTGACATCCAGGAATTCTTTTTTCAATACGATAAACATTCTCACGGAATCATCCTGAATGTAGTTATCCAATATTCGTTTGGCCGCATATCCTCCAAACATACCTCCAAGAATTGAAACAATAGCACCTGGCACACCACCTGCTACTCCAAAAACATTTTTAGCAACCGCTACAGCAAATTTACCCGCGCCAAGGGAAGCCGTAGCTACTGCGCTGTTTTTAAACAGTTGCTTGCCTGATATCCTGCCTTCGATTGCCTTTACGATATCCGGCCCATATGTTATGCACACAACGGCAGTAGTATTTATAACCTGATATACATCTACCTTATCTAAACCCAAACATTTCCCTATTTCTGACTTTGCCAAGTTCGATTGACTCACTTTATCAGCCACAAAATCGGATAATTTATAAACTGGATTATCAATTCCTACGAATCCAGCCTTTTCTCCACTAATAAAATTTCGCACAAACAGATTTGCAACTTTTTCCCTAGAAAACTGTTGAACCAAAACATTGACCAGAACGGAATGCCCCAGATTCTTTCCTCCCGCCTGCAAAGACGCTTGAAAAGCATCCTCCACGTTCTTTCCATTCCAGGTTTCAATAGCAAAATGGACTATAAAATTGGCAACTGCAGTGTCCTTTCCCAAATTAAACCCGTTCAAGGTATCTATAGCCACACCCTGTATCGTAAGTGCATGTTTTATCGCATATGACTGATCGTATGTCAAATATCCTTTCCTTATATAGTCCCTGGCATTACTGCCTGGAGCAATTTCTGCAATTTCTCCTTTATCAATTTTCTTCTGAAAGGCATCGACAAAGCTCTCATATTTATCCCGGGGGACCTCAAGTTTCATTGGCACCCCATTCTGCATATATCTGAGATGTCCGTCGGTCACCACCGCTCCTATAAAACTACTGGTACGGGGCTTATCATTATAATTATCATTATAATACTTTGTCTGAATGGGCACTCCGTTCACAATCCGGTCTGCGCCATTCTTGACCTGTCTGCCGCTGCTGTCAAGATTCGATGCTGCATTTACCATCTGTCGTCCTAAGAACCTGTCTATCGTATTATTTCCATACTCAGCAGCAACTCCATGCCCCTGATTCCCATGCATATAACCTTTTAACTCTTTTTTATTAAAATCCAGAGCTTTCCCAAGTGTATAAATCATCCCAGCCGTTTCTCCCAAATCAAACAACTGGCTGATATCCCAATAAGCAAATTTATCACGCTGTATGCTGTCTACAAGACTCCTATACTGGCTCTCGTTCACAATACTATTCCGATACAATGACTTATTGACGCCGAAATCAATTATTTTTCTACAGATATTATAAATGCAGGCTCCTTCAGCTTCATATACATTGGTCCAGCTCAAATCAACTGTTTTTTGCTTGAACGAGTTTGTTTCAAAATCTATTAAAGTATATATAAATTTCACACTTCCAGGAATATATTCAGCCTGATACAAGCATTTGTAATCTATAAATTCTTTTTCCAGTTCACCATTGATTTTATATACAATATAAATCCCCCTGTCGGTATACAGACATCCGTATTCCTGAAGTTCTCTGTAATCCCCTATCAAATATATACCAAGAAACAAGGGAGACTCCCCTTGTATGTTACGCTGAAACAGATTTAAGATTGCATTTGCCCGCCCGTAAGGCATCTCATTCACACTATACCATTCGTCAAAACGAAATTGTTCCTTGGCTTTATTAATCTCAGTACAAATCATGTCTTCCAGATAATTCTCAGAAAGCAGTTTGGGCCGTCCGGACATCCATTGACGTATCGTTGCAATTTCCTTTTTTCGTGCATTATACTTCTTAATCTTTTTCACCGTTTTAGTGATAATAACGCATGCAATAGCTATACATACTACAGCGCCAATTACATATAAAGAGATCGGTGCAAAAGTTACTATCAAGAAAATTGTCAAAGCAATAGTTGCAATTACTGCTATTGCTTTTAGCATGAATTTCAGAACAGATTTCAGAAAATCCAAAAGTAATCCTATGACAATAATTATTACTATCAGTGCTATTATGTAATGCATACAATTTTCCTCCCTCATTATCTCATTTCACATATAGTTTATTACGTTTTTTCATATTCATAAAAAACGCCACACTATCGCATCCCCTTTTCCGTTCCGATAGTTCCCTCGACCCTCATGCCCATCTCCAAAAAATCTCGGATATCATCGATATCTCCCTGGATGCTCCGCTCATTTACGCCGTACCTGGCGGCCTCGTCCCTCTTGTATGGCATCTATTATACACATTGGTCAAGGCAGAATATGTCTATCCGAAATAATTTCAGAAAGAAATATTCCGTACATGATATATAAATCTCAAATCCAATTATAGCATCTATAGAGATAGAGACTCTCCTTTTTCAGAGAGGCAAAAGGATACAGCGTCAACAAGCTCGCCACTTTGTCTGGAATCTCGCAAAGTTATCTACGGGACGTGGAACTCGGAAAGAAAAACCCTACAGTGGAAATCCTTTCCTACCTGTGTGACGCTCTGGATATCTCCTTGCAGGAATTCTTTGACACGGAGTCGAAAAAGGCTTTCTCCGAAGCCCCCTAATCAAGCAGATATATCATCTAACTCCTTCCCAGCGCAAATCCCTGGCTGCTTTTCTGGATTCTATGATAACAAAATGAACATCGTCCTTTCTCCACAGTTTCTGTCGGCAAAGACACCTAAAGTTTCCTGAGGCAAGCCCTGTTTTCAACACAACAGGGCTACAAAACTTCCTTTGCCAGCTCTTTCATCTGCGCTTCCAGTTCCTCAACTTCCCTGCTCTTATGCCACTCCTTTCCGTCCACATAGCTGACCGCCTTGATTGCACCATAACTATGCACATACTTCGTATCCTCGCGAACTCCATAATAGCCTGATATTGTCTAAAAAACACCCGTTACCTCGGCAGGTTCGCGTTCCGGTCTTTGATATATCCTATCGGGTGGTCAGGCATACAATCAACACAATGATCCCGATTCCCAGAAGGACTGCCAGGACGATGCCGTACTTCCTCAAGAACTCTGATATGTCAATGATTCTCTTTATCTTGTAGGCTATGGGGACGAACATGATTATCTCATCCAAAAAAGGGACAGGGTCTGGTATGAATAGGTTTACCAGCCATACGGCCGACTGGACGTACCATGGCAGACATATATAGACCAGTGCCGCAACCACCATCGCG
Organism: uncultured Acetatifactor sp.; assembly: GCA_910585615.1. GTDB lineage: Bacteria > Bacillota > Clostridia > Lachnospirales > Lachnospiraceae > Acetatifactor. The sequence continues at coordinate 239,093 of CAJUFO010000001.1, read as the reverse complement.
AACATATCCCCAACCTCCCCATGCCATAAGCTGCCCTTGATACGCCTGCTCCCTCAAAAGCAACTTTATTTTCGCCTTGTCCTGTAATAGGACAGGTTTCATCACGGCATATGATACCATACTTTTTGTCTCATTACAAGACATTTTGTCATTTCTTATTTTAGAGAAGGGAGTCGGTTCGTATGCCCAGAATCATTGATGGAGAGAAGAATAATATTGTCGGCCAGCAGGTACGCTATTTCAGAAAGAAAAGGAAATACAGCCAAAAGGAACTGTCCATACGGCTTGAGACTTTGGCCATATATGTATGCCGCGGCTCCATTTCGCGCATAGAGGACGGCTCGCGTACCGTGACCGATATCGAGTTATTCGGCCTGGCTTCTGTCTTAGGTACGTCCATTGAGTCCTTTTTCCCTCCGCTTGCATATGATTCAAAATTGCCAGATTCCAGTTCTGAAAAGCGGGATACTCCATAACGACACCAAATGCCAGCATCTGCCAGTAATCGGTTCTGGCATTTTCTTCTTTGTCCATTAGCTTCCGACCGCTTTCCTATATGGCTTTCATTCCTCTGCTACCTCGGTAGGTTCGCGTTCCGGTCTTTGATATATCCTATCGGATGGTCCAGGTACTCGATTTCTGACCGCTGTCTGATTGTAATGGGCGATATCTCAAGGAAATTGAATCTATCCATCATATCACAAAAATTATTATGCTTTTCCTCGTAGCGCAGCCTCGCTTTTTGTAAGCCATTTTTAGCTGTATCTCTGATTATCCTGCACATACGCTCTTTCGTCTTATCTTTATAACGGCTTTCCCATATGATTTCTTCCGCCTTTGAAGCTTTCACAAAACACCCTGTCCCGAAGCACTCCCGCAGATGCTTATCCAAAAGCCTTTCCGAAATTTCAGCAGTATCCATCAAATACTCTATTTCGCTTTCACAATCAGATTTCTTCTTTTCATATCGAACCTTATTGCGTTTTACCCTCAATTCTACCCTGACAATGCCTTCAGCCTCCGCTATATCCTCAGCCTTATATTTCTCATTTTCTCCCATCATCTGACTCTGCTTGTCATAAACAGAGAATTCATAGGACTTGCAGCACACAGTAAATGAGTTCCGGGTCGGCATCCACCTCTTCTGTGTTTCACTATATTCCTCTTTTCTGGTCGTAGGATAAGGGCATAGCCCTTTCCTGACAAGCCGCATATATTCTTCAACCTCATATCTTGACCCCAAACGGATATTCGCACAATAATCTATCCTCTGGATATAAAAACATTCTTTCGATATCTCATTGATATCTGTCATATCCAAAAAGTCCTGCACCCTGTCCAGGCTGTTCCTGACGTCTTCCGCATCCGCGATATAGACGAACGGATGTGAGTCTTTATGGAACATCATCCTTGGGTTCACTTTAATCTGGAGAAAATAAATCTTTCCAGGATTTTTCGATATCGTCTTTACTTTCACTGAATTTAATCCATAAGCTAAAAATCCGGGAAATATCAATTCTTTTGTGCCAGCCCATTCATTTTTACGTTCATAATACCGAAGCCCTTCTGCTTCACAATAGGCCACCAGCTTTTCTCTGATAGCCTTTGCTTCTCTGTGAGTAAGCATTACGCCAAACGACATCGTATGCATAGAATATCTGCCGCTTGCTGCTGTCGCATTTTTGATTTTATCCTGTTCTGTATTCTTTTGATTCATCATGCCCGTCAATCTCCTTGTTTCTTTACATGAAAAGCCTGTCCATCCATCTCTTCATTTTGACCTTTGTCTGCAACATACATAGTTCACTTCCTGGCTCGAATGCAGCAATCTGCACTCTGCTCCTTTTATTCTCATTGTTATGCTTATTATAATTTTTCTTCTAATTCGCTCTCTTGCTTTGGATAGCGTCTTTCTATTAATACCTATTCCTGCGCAAACAGTAGGGTAATGAAAGGAGGCCGCCATGACAGAATGCAGATACATTACAGTCCGCGAAGCCGCGGAGATTTTAGGAGTCAGCACCAGCACGATACGGAACTTCCTGCTGAAGAACCACTATTTCAAAGGAAAAAGGATTGGGAGACAGTTACGGATTGAGAGGGATTCTTTCACAGACTATGTCAACAGGACTGACACAAATGCGCCGGTCTGACCAAAGCCAGTCTAAGCAGCTTATTACTTGAAGCGGGCCAGCATGCTCTTGTTGTTCCATATACAACCGATTTCAACCATTTGGAGCCATTTTCATCCAACAATCTATACTAACGGTCATTAAGATTTGCCAAGTAACCCGACTCACGAGCGGCAGATGCTAAAAGCTGGGGCAAACTTTATCGCTCGTGAGTATAATAAGATAACAGAAAGGCAGAGGAGAGATATGTTCGAGGACTACCCGGATCTATTGACGAGAAGACAGGCGCAGGAATTGCTGCACATGGGAAAGAACCGGATATTAGGCCATATCCAATCCGGGCGGCTGCGCGCCATGATACTTGACGGACGGTATCTGATAAAAAAAGAAGATGTAGTCGATTTCATCAACCGACTGCCGTACAGATAGATATTGACCGTTCATAATCGCTCCTATATAATTATGAGCGAGGTGATATGGATGTAGATCAATGAAGACTACGAAAAAAGAATCCAGGACCTGGAAAGAAGAGTCCAGGTGCTGGAAAGCATCATCAATGGAACCAGCGGGAACAAGCCCGGGAGGATTCCCATTTTATCAGCAGATGAAAAAGCCGAAGTCATCCGCAAACACGATGCTGGCAGTTCCTATTTCTGTCTGGCTAAGGAGTATGGGGTTTCCAAGACCACCATATGTAACATATGCCGTTCTAATAAGGGAAAAAACAAGTTCACAATACCTGTACAAAGGAGCTAAGACCTCTGCATGCCCAATCCAGGCGCCCACAGTTTATTACAGAAGTGGCTTAATGCAGGGAGGCAGATTTCTGCTGAATGCAGGAAATCCCTGTGCCATACCCGGCACAGGGATTGCTTGTCGTATTACAGGAAGCAAGTATAACTTCAGAGAAAATATTCCTGGTTGCCATGGGTTTACGGCCCTCATGGCAATCAGGCGCTTCCTGACGGAGCCGCCTGTCCTGCATCGCCATCCTTTCTCTCTTTCAACAGGAACCGCTCCCCTTCATAAGTCCGCACCGGGTTCCCCCTGACGATGCGGTAGTGCTCCATCCACGCGGCTCCCGCCTGCCGTTCCCGCTGCTCCTGCTGTAGGATGGCAAGCTTCTCCCGCATCCGCTCCATGGCCCTGCGCTTATTCTGGAACTGGCTCCTCTCCTCTGTGGACTGGGTCACGGTTCCGGTAGGGATGTGGATGACCCGCACGCCGGTCTCCACCTTGTTCACGTTCTGTCCTCCCTTCCCGCCGCAGTGGAACTTCTCGATGCGGTATTCCCCATCTGTCGCCACCTGACCTGCCTCCGGGATGATGCTCACGTCCACATACCAGTTCTTCCTTTTATGGTTCCTGCGAAAGGGACTCCTGCAGATCCACAGCACCGTTCCCTCCAGGCCACTTAAGTCCTGCTCCGTCCGGAAACGGATGGAATCCAGGCAGCCCCTCTCATGGCCTTTGGTCTCTGACAGGGTTTCTAAATCCCCATATTCCCTTTTAAGCGCCTCGAACAGCTTCGCCACCGCCAGCTGGCATTCGGAGGGCCCCTGTCCTGCGCTAATCTGAACTATCATAAATTTCTACCTCTCAATTTTCATTTCATTGCATGATTCCTTTTCATGTATGGTCAAATGCTGCTATCTATTTTAATTTCCTGCATTTCACATACAATGATTTCAGGATTTACTCCGCAGCTGCTCCTTGCTCCCGGCCTTGTAATTATAGACCGGCTTCAGGATTTCCGTTATCTGGACGGTATCCCTGATCCGCTCGGCAATCTCCGCAAGGGAGCGGTAGGCAAAAGGCGCCTCGTCCAACGTGTCCGCCCCTACGCAGCTACTGTAGATGCCCTTCATTTCTTTTTTGAAGTCCGACACGGTATGACGGCTTTTTACGTCCTCCCGCTTCAATCTCCTGCCGGAGCCGTGGGGTGCTGAGCAGTTCCAGTCCTCATTGCCCAGCCCGATGCCCAGAATCATGCCGTCCCGCATGTTCGCTGGAATGATTACCTGAACTCCCGCTTCGGCGGCGATGGCCCCCTTGCGGAGCATCCCGGAAGCATCCAGATAATTATGCGCCACCGAGAACTGCTCCACCGCCTTCCATTTCATTCCTTTCAGGATTTCCCTGACGATGACCTGTCTGTTCAGCTCGGCATAGTCCTGAACGGTCTGTACATCCTCCGTGTAGTTTTCCTTTTCGTCCCCCTCCAGATAGCTCATGTAATAGGGCACCTCCAGCCCCTGCTCCTTCAGGGATGCATAGGCAAGCTTCGTATAATGCTCCGCCACCTCTTCCCCCAGATGCCTGCTGCCCGTGTGCACCACCAGGTGCAGGCCTCCGTCCTCTCCCCTATCGAGCTCCAGGAAATGGTTGCCGCCGCCAAGGGTGCCCAGGCTCCGCTCCGCTTTCGGCCTGTTGACATGCCTGGCGCAGTGGAGCTTTTCATAGGGAAATTCCGCCGCCATATGGTGCGGCTCTTTCCTTATGGCGAACCCCGACGGCACGTTCTCCCGGATGACCCGATCCAGCTTCTGGAACTCTACATTATCCTTGTTCAGCTTTACACAGGTCATGCCACAGCCAATGTCCACGCCCAGAAGCTGGGGGATTACCTTGTCCGTAGCGGTCATGGATAAGCCGATAGGCCCCACCTTGCCGGGATGGATGTCCGGCATCAGGCGTATCCTGCTGCCCTCCGCCGCCTGGTGGTCGCATATCATTTTTACCTGCGCCTGGGCGTACTCCTCCACATCGTCCGTAAATATCTTTGCTTCGGCGTAAATGCCTTTTACTGTTTTCATATGATTTTCGTCTCCTTAAAAATGGGCGCAAAAAAAGCACCCCAAAGGTGCCGCAACAGCAAGAATATCTTATAAAAGTTTTATTGGATGCCAGGAATAACCTAATCGTGACAAAACTATCTATAATACTTGCGGAACGCTGTACCTTTGATTGTCAGTTCCTCTATTTTGTTCTGATATTGTCTGTTATCCTGCATGGTAGGCCCTCCTTTCATAAACCCTTTATTTCCTCTTATTCATGACAATAGAAGACTCGCGAAGCGTGGATTCTATTGTTTTGGTAACAAATACATGGTAGCACAAAGGCCGAGAATTGGCAAGCAGAAAAATCCTTAAAGAACTCCGGCGTCTATCGTCGGAGTTCTCTTTCTGCTTTTTTGAATTTATGCCAACTGCAGGCCAGCCAAATCCCTGACAACCTCAATCGGCAAGTCTGAATCTTCAGCAATTTCCTCAAGGGTTAGTTTCCCTCTCGCAATCATACGGCGGGCAGATGCCTTTTTCTCTTCCAGTGCCCTTTCCTCCACTATTTCTTTCGCTCTTACTTCTCCCCACTTCACTACCAAATCCTCAAATAACTGACCCATAATCTCCTGGCCTCCTTCCGTCTCCTTAAAATACTTCACCTGTTTTGCCAATGCCGGATAGAACATATCCACAGAACTCAAACATCTAAAATCATGCATCAGCCTTCCAACGGGATCATTGTCGTCCTTATAGCTGCCATTCACGTATATGATATGGGAACCGTCCCCAAAATGTGTCCCCGTCTCTTCGACGATTCGATTGACATGATACAATGAATGCCCCGCTCCCATGACATCGCTTGCTGTTATGAATATCACGTAGGAATCATGGATTTCTTTAAATTCCTGCCCGGCTTTCAGCATTTTTGTGTCAACCATGCTGCTATGGAACCTCGCCCTGTGCGGGTCTGCTCCTTCCGGCGCACGCTGAACCTCCACATCATAGACCTTATCATTCCCATCCACCGCATAAATATCTATGGTAATGGAACGTCCTCCTGACATCGGATTCTTATATTCCCTCTGCCCGACCACTTCCAGCACCTTTAAATCGCTTCTCTGCAGGATGATGTTCAGCAGCAGCTCTGTCGCCTCAATGTTCCTGTCAAATACAAGCGTCATCAGGTTATCATCCAAAAGGCACATCTCACTGATTGCTTTCAGGGTCTCTTTTCTTTTTAATGCTTTCTGGTTGTCTGTAGCCATTACGTCACCTACCTTTTCATTCACTATCATACCATGAGCGTGTTTCTTTTTCAATCTCAACTTCCTTTCCAGTATGTGCAGTATACATTGCAGATTAGACTCTCCAATTTGTTGTCTTACACTGTTTGGAGTCCGGCAAGCCGCTCTACCTCTTCCACGCTGAGATCAGAACATTCCGCGATTTCCGCGATTGTCAGCTTTCCCATTTTCAACATCCTAAGTGCGGTTTTCCTTTTTGTTTCGTTTTCTGCTTCATTTTTTAGTTTTCTTGAAGTTGTTTCAATCAATGCTCCTCGCATCATATCACCTACGCCTTTCTGCACATTCTTATACTTCTGCGCAATCTCTTTAATCACATCGCCGGAAAGCTCTATGATTGTCCGCTTGTCAAATGCCCCAATCACTCCCTGCCCTTCCAATTCGTCAAGCCTTTGCAGGATAACCTTATACTCCGTCTTTAATTCTTCTAACTTCTGCTCATCACTATTATACTCCGGAAAACTGTTCTCGCTTTCGCATTCGATATGATATTTCTTCGGCACCTTTCCAAAAACGGTAAAATTAGAGTCTGTTATGCGCTCCCTGTCTGCGAAGCTTCCCTCCCATCCAGCCACTCAAAGAATGATCTGGCGTGAATCCGGTATCCTCCGGGCACCTTGACGACCCGGAATGGGCAGTCGCCAGCGAACAGGCGGTAAACAGTCTTGTTTCCGACCTTCAAAATCTCCTGGACTTCCCGGGCCGTCAGCACTTCCGCCTGACGGTAATCTTTATATCCATCCATATTCAAGCACTCCCTTGTCCATATTTTCATTGTCTTTACTGGCACCTGCTCTACAAAGCGTTCTACAAAATGTTCTACAAAACCACAAAACAAAATAATCTTTTCGTTGCGACACATTTTTCCATATGCCCGTAAAACCCTTGAAATCAGCGGACTTTTCAGCACTGAGCGCATTTATCCGGCAACAGAATCCACCTCCCCTGCTGCGTTCGGGACGCAGAGGTCGCAAGTTCAAATCTTGTCGCGCCGACTATTGCAAAAAAGCTCAGGTTCCTACGGTCTTCAAGGGATGGGAGCTTTTTGCTTTATGGCAAAGTTTCCAGCTTTTCTCTCATTTGAGGCTGCTCTCCCATTCTCCAGCGCGCCGCCAGGGACTTGAGCTTTCATATTGTTTTTATATAGGATTCCTGTAACCGCCGGAAACAGACATCGGGCCGGGCAACCCTATCCTCCTAAAGCACTCTTGGCATCTCCTTAAGGTACTTATCCAACATCTCTCTTCGGTAGCCGTTATTTTCTATAATCTCTTTATATAGATATGCGCTGGGCTTTGGCGTCCGCCGCAAATCCCCGCTGCGGTCCACATCCACCAAGCCAAATCTGGGAACATAGGAGCCCCACTCATAATTGTCCAGAAGAGACCAGTACAAGTACCCCCTTACGTCCACGCCCGCACAGATGGCCTCGCTCAGGGCACACAGGTACTCCACCAGATACACGATCCTGAACCGGTCGTCCATACAGCAGCAGCCGTTCTCTGTGATATATACCGGTCTGTCTGCCAGCCGGGTCAGGTTGTGGTACATGCATTCCGGATAGAACTCCTCCAGATAGAAATCCATCGGCAGCATCCGGGTACGGGTAAAAGGATAGCGCCCGCCTGACAGATCCGCCTTTCTCGCATCCACTATCTCCCGCGTATAGAGATTGATGGACCAGTAATCGCAGGTATCCTTTATTTCCCTGTCGATAATGTCGTCATGTCCCGGCACTACCAGTTCCCCTGTACGGATGGCATGGAAGAAGAACTCATGATCCACCACGTCCTTATATTCCTGCATGGCCCGGTCGAAGCGGTCATTCTGGCGCTTCCCGCAGTACTGTACCAGCGCATGGGCGCTGCTCACAGGGTTCCGGGAATACTGTCTGATCAGATGATATCCCCGGGCGTGGAAAATCACCTGATTGAATTTGTTTATGATTGCCTCCTGCGACAGCCCCAGATTGAACTCATTAAATACATTCCAAAAGTCCACATAGGGGCTGATTCGCGGCAGAATATATTTCAGGTACCGCTCAAAATACCTGAAATTGGCCAGCTGCTTCCATGCGCCCCTTTCGGCAAACCACTGGGGAACGCTGAAATGGACCAGTGTGACAAATGTCCTGATGCCCTTCTCTTTTAACAGAGACAGCTCCCGCACATAGTGATCCGCCTCCTTTTCCTCAAAATGTCCCTCCTCCGGCTCGATACGCGCCCACTCCACCCCCAGGCGGAAGGCCCTGTGCCCCAGGTCGCTCAGAAGCTGTATGTCCTCTGGATACCGGTTATAATGGTCGCAGGCCATTCCGGACACTTCAAAATACGGATCCTTTTTCCCGCTTTCCTTCTCCCTTTTCGCCCTCTCCTGCTCATTATGCCAGCTTGAAGAATGTATATTGTCTCCCTCAATCTGGTGGGCTGCCGTAGCGCTCCCCCATAAGAAACCTTTCGGAAAAGTAAAATCCCTGATTCCAAATACATCTATCATATCCTGCCTCCTTCCTCATCTAGGCCGTTGTCTTTTTCCCTGGCAGCACTGCGGTATTCCATTGGATTCATACCGTAATACTGCTTAAATTTCCGTGCAAAGCTCGCTGTCTGGCTGTAATGCATCATCTCAGAAATTTTTTTGATTGAAAAGTCAGTGTTCTCCAGCAGCTCACCTGCATATACAAATTTCTTTTCCGTAATGAAATCCAGAAGGGTTCTTCCTGTCTGTTTCTTGAACTGATGGCTCAGGTTGGAAAGGGATATCCCGAAATGATCTGCCACCATGCCTGCGCTCATGCTATATTCCTGATAATGCTCCTCAATATAGGACATGACTGCCGGAATCAGGGCATCGTCCTGTTTAGACATCTTCAGAGGCTCCATAGCGGCCTCATTTTTTGCCAGGCGCCTGCGCAACTGTTCCAGTTTTTTGTCCGGATATGCAAAGGGTGCGGCTTTTTTGATCTCAGGCATATAGGAAATCACCTTTTCGCTGCCCGCATCCTGCGCGCCCCTCCCCGCCTGTTCCCTGCCGCCCAGCACGGACTGACAGGACTGATAGATATCCCTGTACCTGTCACATTTCGTCCCAACGAAAAAGCGGATTCCGCTCTCCGGCTCTTTCTGTATCTGTTCCGCCAGATAATACAAGCTTTTTTCCAACAGGGCATCGCCCCGGTCCGCCATGCCCGCGATCATGAGCATCGTGCTTCCCGAATCCGTCTCCAGCAGCTGCAGTTCGCACTCTTCCCCGGGAATACAGTCAATAAGGCTTCTGACCCTGTCACTGTCGTTTTCCTTTCGCAGGACGACCAGCACCACGCGCCAGCTTACGGCCATGTGAAACAGATTATTTTCACGCATGGTCTCCGCGAATTTCTCCGTTTGGCAGTTTACCCCGAAGACCAGCTGGAACAGCAGCCTCTCCTTACAGCTTTTTTCCTCCAAAAAGGCAATTTCATCCTCCATCCGCTTTCGCGCGTAATCGAAGATGTCAAAGCCCCTGACGTCATCAGGAATCATCTCAACCGTTTCCCGATAGGAAGCCTCCAGCTTTTCCAACGGTGCCGCGTGAAACCGAGACAGAGTCAGCACCAGAAAACCACCAGCCAAAAGCACCAGCGCCACCAGCAGGAAAAAATAATTCTGCCACGCCTCCACCTCCCGGAATAAGAATTCTTTGTCCAGTGTCCTAATCAATCGGAAGGTACCGGAAACCGACTCGGCCTCCAGCACGACCTTCTGTTTCTCTGGGATCTCTCCCGGCTGCCGATAAAGCGTCTGGCCGTCCGCAGATTCCAGAACGGTAATACAGCCCTCCTCCCAGAACTTCTCCTCCAGCTGTTCTCCTGCAATGCAGAACCTCCACCAGCTGTTCTGTCCTTTTAAGACAAACTGCAGCCGCCCCTCCCCTTCCTGCCCTTCTTTCTTCTGCACCACCCAGCCGCCTGAGCCCGCTTCCTCGCACTGCTTCAGATAAAAGTCTGCATCTGACCGGTTCTGCTTCAGCAGCATGTAATATTTCAGAGAATACAGTCCGTCCGAGGAAAACAGGTGACCAGGTCTGGACTCATGATAATACTCGATATCGCTCAAAAACGAATGGGTGGTCACCTCCGCGCGCAGCGTGGCAATCACCTTCGTGTCATTGATCTGTTTGGACAGCGACCGCCTCCCCATCTGGGGCAGCAGAGAATTGTAGGATACGATATTGTTTATGTTTTCCAGCTCAGAATCCAGTTCATTCCTGTCATTTTCCAGAATGTTCCGGGCCTGCCGGATGATCGCTTCCTGATAATTGCTGCGGTAATTCTTCAGGAAGAAGAAAAGGAAAAAGATGACCGGCAGCACCAGGATCAGGGTAAAGCTCAGCATGAAATATCTCCGAAATGTTCTGTCTGACACTTTCATCCGTCATCCTCCCCTGGCCGATGCTGCCGGTATCCTTTATGAGATAGCTTTATCCTTTAGTCCCATTCTCCTGCGACATATTGTCTCCAGTAATCTATCCATTCATAGTAGCCGTAATCCTCTAGAGATTTCAGGTGCTCCTCCCAGGAAGCGTCTGTCAGGCCGTTCATGATGGCATCGGCAAAAAATGATTCCATGTATTCCTTCAGCTCTACTTCAATCTCATTCTGCCGCTCAAGCTTTTCGGAAGGAGCGACACGGTAAGGCCATGTCCCGGTGCCGGAGGCGCCCCAGCCTTTTTCGGCTATCATATCCAGATATTCCTGCCTTTCCTTCCAGCCGCCCACATAGTTTTTGTCATTGGTGGTCAGCTTCGGGTTGTCCGGCATGCAGTTATTATGAAAGCCTCTTGTCCAGAAATCCACATAATCTGGATCATTGGGGGTCTGCTCCTGATATTTCAGCACCTTTCCGCCATCCTGCACCTCATAGTTGATGCCCTCCTCCAGGCCGCGTGCGACCTGCTTCATCTCCTCTGTACTGCCCATGTGGTTCCACCAGTGCAGGAGCGCTTCAATATCCGCGTCTGCTGTAGGGACAAATCCAAAGGCCGCCCAGTCATTCAGACAGTCTTTGTCCACGCCTCCAATAAAATACGGATCCATGCCCTCCATTCCCTGGAAGCTAAAGAGCCTGTATACGCCCTCTTCCTGTCCGAAGTCTTCAGGCGTAAAGCAGATCCCGACTCCGACAACAGAGGGATCGCTCCTTAATTTTGCAGAATACTGCTCGTCTGTCTGGGCAAAGCCTTCTATATCCATAAGCCCTTCCTTATACAGCCGATTCATAAATTCCAGAAAACTGCGGAAATTTTCCGTGTCCCAGGTGGGGGCCACTTCATTATCCTTATACATGACCGCGGAACCAGTCTCGCCAAATCCTTTCCCGCCGATTCCCCACATCTGCAGATAAAAAGAAATATCGCTGTTCCAGGAACCCTGCCTAAAGGTCAGCGGAATCTCATCCGTAGCATCGCCGTTTCCGTTCATATCATTATCGCGGACGGCCATCAGGTATTCGTATAGCTCCTCCGCATTGGTAGGCATCTCCATATCCAGCTTTTTGAGCCACTCCGTATTGATTGCGGGAAAGCAGCCGAAATCCGGTCCGTCAGAGGCATATCCGCCGATGGGCAGCGAATAGATACTGCCGTCCGACCAAGTAAGGGCAGCCATAACCTGGGGCCAGTCCTGCGTGTATTCCCGATAAAGCTCAGGCGCCCATTTCTCAAGCAGCCCCTCCTCAGAAATATCATAGAATAATTCCCGGTTCTGCACAATATCCTGCGGGCCCAGCATGGAAATATACGCATCCGGCTGTTCATCCGCTGCCAGCATGACGCCCAGCTTGTCGCTTTTTACCGCTTCCTGTACGATGATCCAGTTCACATGGATGCCGGTTTCCTCCTCCATCCGTTTCATGATGGGTTTTTCGTTGAAGTCCGTGCTCTGATCCTGGGGTTTCGCGCAGATGGCGATGGTAAGCTCTGTCCCCGAGAAGCGATCCGGCGCGATTTCCCCGGATGTCTCCGATTCCGACGGAGCGCTTTCCGCTCCTTCCCCCTCTTTTACACTTTCCGCGGCTTCCGATGAGCCGCTCTCCGCTTCCGCGCTCTCCTGTACGATGCCCTCCGCCGTCGTCTCCCCTGATTCAGAGCAGCCTGTCAGACCTGACACGAACAGCACCGTGACCAGCATTGCCGCCACAATCTTAGCTTTCATACGATTCCTTCCTCCTTAATATGATTTATTTATGGAACTGCATCCTGCGGATACAGCGATTCCCATGTTCTGATATTCTCAGCCTTTGACAGCGCCGATCATGACACCCTTGACAAAATATTTCTGGACAAAGGGATAGAAGCACAGAATCGGCACCGTGGATACCACGATAATCGCATATTTGATTACTGCCGCCGCGTCCCTCATTTCCTGCGCCAGAGCCATGTCCGCTGCCGAGGCCTCGCCTGCCTTGGCCTGGGAGGCCACCAGAACCTGCCTCAGGTACAGCTGCAGGGGTTCCTTCTTTTCGTCTACCAGGTACAGCATCGCGTCAAAATAGGAATTCCAGTGCCCTACCGCTATATACAGTACCATGACGGCAATGATGGCTTTTGACAGGGGCAACACGACTTTCAGAAAATAATTGCCAATCCCGCATCCGTCGATGGTGGCCGCATCGTAGAGCTCTTCCGGAATGCTGCTCTCCATAAAGGAGCGGGTCACTATCATATTGTAGGTGCTGAAGCTCCCGAGGATACACATTAAAATCCTTGTGTCCAAAAGCCCCAGCTTCTGGATGACCATATAGGTAGGGATGGTTCCGCCACCAAAATACATGGTGAAGAGAAATGCCTTTTTCAGCACTGTATTTCCAAAGACATCCTTTCTGGAGGCTGCGAAACCGGCCATCACCGTCATGCAGGTACCCAGGAGCATCCCCCCTGCCACATAAATCAGAGTGTTGGCATATCCCCTCCATATCCTGAAGTCATTCATGACCTTCTTATATCCCGTTAAGGTGAAGCCTTTGGGAAGCAGCAGGGCATCACCGCTGTTCACATACACGGGATTGGAAAAGGATGCCATCAGCACGAACCACAGAGGATAAAATACAATCACCACGATAAAAAATAGGAATCCATTCGCCGCAAGGTCGAAACTCCTGTCATCCCATGACCTTTTCATGCGCCTTTTCGTCTTTTTCATGCCCTTTCCCTCCTACCACAATCCGTTTCCGCTTATCTTTTTTATCACCTTATTCATGGAGATCACCATGCCGAAGTTGATGACGCTGTTGAACAGCCCAATGGCCGTGGAATAGCTGTACTCCCGCTTCAACAGGCCAATTTTATAGACATAGGTGGAAATGACCTCCGACTGCCTGCTGTTCAGGGCATTCTGCATCAGGTACACCTTTTCGTATCCGACGCTCATGATGTTTCCGAACTGCATGATCAGCATAATGCAGATAATGGGCATAATGCCCGGAAGATCAATGTTCCACATCCGCTGCCATTTATTGGCACCGTCAATGCGAGCAGCTTCGTGCAGGGACTGGTCGGTTCCCGCCAGCGCCGCCATATAGATGATAGAATTCCACCCCATATCCTGCCATATCCCTGACCATACATACATGTGGATATAATACCTGGGTTCTCCCATAAAAAAGTAGTTTCCGCTCAGCCCGATCCAGCTAAGGATTGTATTGACCACACCGCTCCTGGGGGAGAACATGACATGCATCATGCCCACCAGCACCACAGTGGAAATGAAATGGGGCATATATGTAATAGTCTGCGCAAATTTTTTATATTTCAGGTTTTTAATATTGTTCATCGCCAATGCCAAAAAGACAGGCGCCGGGAATCCCACCACAAGAGAATACAGGCTGACTGTAAGTGTATTTTTCAGTATCAGCCAAAAACGGGGCGAGTCGAAAAATTTTCTGAACCACTTAAGCCCCACCCACTCGCTTCCAAAAAAGCCGTCTGCAATCCTGTAATTCCTGAAAGCAATCTGGACGCCATACATGGGCGCGTAGCACAGCACCGCTATATATACCACCGCAGGCAACCAGAATACATAAACCAGCCAGTTTTTCTTCCATGATTTCAAAATCGCTTTTTTACTCCACCTTTTCCTCATCCTCAATCCTCCACCGCTGCAGCTGTCATCAGTATCGGCTGCGCTTTTCAAAAGAGTATGTTTTCCATGATTATATCCATCCTTTTTGTTTATGCAAAGCATCAGTTTTTGAATGGCTTATGCCAATTTTATTGTGCGCTTTGTCAAAACGGTTGATTTATCAATCTTTTTTACCAATAAAATTAGATATGTTTTGTTTCTTTTTCAAAAAATGTATGGGTGTATGCATGAATCAGACAAGGGAATTCCTTGATTATGTCACATGGAAGTAAACAGAAAAGACAAATAAACTGGGGGCGGCAACGCCCGATGAACATCGGAGGAGCCATAAAGGGCAGCCCACATAGGAGCTACCCTTCGCGCTTACAGAAAACTTCTTTTGACTGCCGCAGCATGGCCTTTACTGCCCCGTCCCCTTCTCCTGATAGAACATCCGCCGCAGCGCACAGATGTCCCTGGGCAGGCTCTCCCTGTCCTCCGCGTCGTGCAGCTTCCTGACCCAGGCGTAATACTCGTTGGCCAGGGGCGTAGTCAGGGCGGAGGTCTTGGTGATGTAGCCCTTGCGGATGGCCTCGTGGGACACGCTGCGCATGAACTTCCAGAAATTGTAGTAGGCCAGCTTCAGCTTGGTCATGTACCCGGCGCTGTCCTCGATGACGAAGCCCTCGATCCTGCGCCCCCGGTATTCGTAATCCGCCTCCATTACCTCTATGTACCAGTCGTAGAATTCCTGCCAGGTGCCCAGCTCCGCCGCCCTCTCCTTGGGCTCCAGCCCCAGCCTTTCCGCCACATGGCACATGTCCTCATAGCCGTATCTGCCGAATTCCATCTTGTTGTACACGATATCCAGCAGGAACAATCTGCTCTCCGGATATTCAATGATATGCGGGTCGTTCTCCATGTCCACGCACTCGAAGACAAAGGAGACCTCATGTTCCCTGCAGTACGCCTTCAGCTCCTCCAGATGCTCCGGGGACACCTTCCGCCGCACCATCTCCTGGAAATATCCCGCGTACTGGCTGTCTATGGTGGACTTGCTGGCCAGGAACAGCCCGTCCTCGTATTCATTGTAGCTGGCGATCCCCAGGAACCCGTTCTCCTTCACATAGGCCGTCACCGGGAACTGCAGCTTATGCTGCAGCATGTCGAACCTGGTCTCCGGCCGCTCGTTCACATTGAAGAACTTGTCGTAGGCCCTGGCCACCACCTTCCCCTTCGCGGTATCCAGGTACAGGCCTCTGGCCTTGGTGGTCTGGGCGTCCCAGACCCTGTCGTAGAAGGCCTTGTCCGTGTAGTTGAAGGAGGAGATGTTGCCGTACTTCTTCTCCTGGATATATCTGTTCCGGCGCAGGGCGATGATCACGTCCCCGATGTCGCTCTCCGTCACCGTCTGCTCCTGTGCCGCATCCGGCGTCCGGTACACCTCATTGGGCACCTCGATACAGCGGATGCCCTCCCCGTCCACCTGGACGCAGCGCAGGCAGCCGCCGTATTCCACCTGCCCCTCCAGGTTGAACACCCTGTCGTTGACCTGCACGGGCAATTGCTTGGTGTTGCGGTGCCCGTGGATCTGGTAGCAGTTCTGTGGCGTGGTGTCGAAGAAGGACTCGGCTATGACCTCGAAGTCATTGTAGCTTCCCACGCCCTTGATCATCTGCTCCGTGGCCACGAAGGAGATGTTCTCCGGCAGAGTGCTCAGTCCCGCGTGGGTGACCAGGAATATCTTATCGTTATACCGATAATAGGCGCACTGGCCGAATTTCCGGTATAGCTGCCTTACCTGCTTTTTGTCCAGCCCCGCGGCATCCAGCGCCGGCCTGGTGACCAGCTCGAATTCCTTTGACCTGCCTGTGGCGTCATTGGCCCAGTGCCACAGCCACCTCTCGTGGTTGCCCTCCAGCATCAGCACGTTCTTCCGGTTCATGACGGACATCAGGAACCGTACCACCTCCACGTTCTCCAGCCCCCTGTCGATGTAATCCCCCACAAAAATGTACATTTCATCGTCCTTGATGCCGCCGTTGTCCGCCAGGTACTTCTGCAGGGCCGTGTTGCAGCCGTGGATGTCTCCGATGTGGTGGACGCGCTTGTAGGAGGACATGTCGAAGAGCTTAGTCCACACCGTGTCCAGCTCGTCCGGCCGGATTACCTTGATGCCGGAGGGAATCTTCTGTGTGCGGAATCTGGAGTACATGTTGTCGATCACCGCCTCGGGCACCCGCTTGAAGGTCTCCCTGGCCGCGTTCCTGCGCTTCACCTCCTCGATCGGGATGTCCGTGAAGTCCACGCAGTACATCCTGTACCGATAGGTCTCGCACATCTCCTTGTACCGGTTCATCTCGCTGGTCTTGGAGTTAGTGGCGTCTATGACCGTGAAGTCTCCCCTCTGCATCCTGACCTCCAGGATGGCGAACAATGTCTTCCACACCACACCGTCATTGTCCTGGCTGATCCCCTCCGTGCCGTCCGGCAGCATCACCGGGCTCTGGCACAGCAATCTGATGTCGTCCGCAGACAGGGCGTAGGGCTTCAGGCCATGCTGCTCAATCCAGGTGGATTTCCCGCAGCTTGCGGAGCCCCTCAATAAAAGCAAAATCCTCATTTTCATTCCTCCCAAATATATACTGCATAACGCTGAATCCTGCCGCCAGCCTCCTCTCCCTCACTCCTTCAAAAGCTGGGCGATCAGATGCTCCACCTCGTGAAGCTGTTCCCTGCTGTTCTCCCTGTGGCTGAGCCTGCGGTACTCCGAGGGGGACATGCCCTTCATGGCCCGGAAGGCCTTGGTGAACACCAGCGCGTCATTGTAGCCGCAGGACAGGGCGATGCTCTCTATGGGGTATGTGGTGGAGTCCAGCAGCTCTCTGGCCTTTGTGATGCGGAACGTGGAGAGGAACTGCTGGGGGGACATCCCGAGATAGTTCTGGAACAGGGTATAGAGATAACTTCTGTTGATGCACACATAATCCGCCACATCCGTCACCTTGATGGGATTGCAGTAATTGCTCTGGATGAAGGACACGGCCTTCTTCACATACTGGTTGCCCTTGTCCTCCTGGTCCCTGGCCACCACGCCGGCGCTCTCGGCCAGCACGGACAGGAACACCCCCAGCAGCCCGTTGCGGCGCAGATCGTCCGCCACGCCGAAGGTATTGTGCTCCATCATGTCCTTAATGATGGAATACAGCTCCTGGTCCCTGTCGCAGGAAAAGACAGGATGCCTGGCGGACAGCCCCATGGCGCTTAAGTACTCCCCCGCCCGGGTCCCGCCGAAGCCCACCCACAGATAGCTCCAGGGCTCCTCCCGGTCCGACTGGTAGAAGGCCAGCTCATTGGGCTGTATCAGGAAGCCGTACCCCGCCTCCAGCCTGTACTCCTTGTCGTGGAACCGGAACAGCCCCCTGCCGCTCAGCACATAGTGTATCAGGTAATGGGGCTTGGAGGCGGGGCCGAAGCTGTGGAGCCCCTCCGTCCGGGAGCATCCGCAGCAGTTCACATACAGGCTGCCCGCCTTATCATTCTCAAAGTCCAGCTTAAAGGCTTTCTCCATGGGAGACCATCTCCTTTTGGCAGGCCCTGACCCTCCAGGCCAGGGCTTTGCCCCGGCCCTCATCCGAAGGCCGGGGCCGCATTTCAGAACGTGATTTCAGAACGCGAATTCCTTCCTGTCCAGATCCGCCTGCACCTTCTCCAGGTCCTCCCGGATATGGAGCTTTTGAGGACACAACTTCTCGCACTTGCCGCACTTCACGCAGTTCTTCGCCTGCTTCTCATCGCCCAGGTTCCGCTCCCAGCTCCCCTTGACCATGTTGTAGTTCTGGTACATATGATAAGTGTTCCAGGCCCGGAAGTTGCCCGGGATGTCCACGCCCGCAGGGCAGGGCATGCAGTAGCGGCAGCCCGTGCAGCCGTTCTGGACGCGGCCCTTGATCAGCGCCACGATGTCCTCGATGGTCTTTCCCTCCTTCTCCGAAAGGGGCCTGAATTCCGCAAAGGTCCTCAGGTTGTCCTCCACCTGCTCCATGGTGCTCATGCCGCTTAGGATGACCTTCACATTGGGCAGGCTCCCCACCCAGCGCAGGGCGTAGGAGGCGATGGAGGCCTCCGGATCCAGCGCCCGGAATCGCCCCGTGATGTCCTCCGCGAAAGCCGCCAGAGAGCCGCCCTTGACCGGCTCCATGATGACCAGGGGGATGCCCTTCTCCTCGGTGAGGCGGTATCCCTTCATCCCGGCCTGCTCCTCCGTGTCCATGTAGTTGAGCTGAATCTGGCAGAAGTCCCAGTCCCTGTAGTTCAGAATCTCTTCGAAGACGTCATAGCCGTCATGGAAGGAGAAGCCCAGATACCTGATTTTCCCCTCCGCCTTCAGGGCCTCCAGCTTCTCCACTGCCCCCAGCTCCACCATCTTGTGGAAGCTGTCCTTGTTCAGGGCGTGCATGAGATAGAAGTCTATGTAGTCCGTCTGCAGCCTGCCCAGCTGCTCCTGAAAGGTCGCCTCCACGTCCTCCAGCTTCTCCACCTTCCAGCAGGGCAGTTTGGTAGCCAGGAAGAAGGAATGCCTGTCGTATTTCTTCAGTGCCCTGCCCACGAAGGGCTCGCTTGCGCCGTCGTGGTAAGGATAGGCGGTATCGATATAGTTCACTCCGGCGGCGATGGCCTTATCCAGCATCCGCTCCGCCTCCGGCTCGTCAATCTTTCCATCCGCGGTCACGGGGAATCGCATGCAGCCGAATCCCAGCAGCGACGTCTCGATTCCCAGTTTCTCCAGTTTTCTTTTCTCCATTTTATTCTCCTCCATTCATTATGATGCGCTACCTTTTCTTCAACATCTTCTTCTCGCCCTTATTGTAGATCTTCATGGTGACATACGCCTCCACAATCAAAAGCAGCGTGCCCACAAGGCTGACCCACCCTCCGAACAGATAAGTGAAGAACATGGTGAGCACCGCCACCGCGCCAAAGCCAAAGACCAGCTTGGCGCAGAACTTATTGTACTTCTTCACGTCCTCCACCTGGATGGGGAACTTATTGAACACCTTGTTCCTCTCATCGCTGCTGAGAATCTTTGCGCCCACATAAGCGCACGTACCTCCTATGAACAAAAGCAATATCAGATCCATACTCTCCTCCTATTTATCCTTCCGCATCTGCTCTTCCGGCTTGTTCCGGGCATCGGCCTATTCTCCGTATATCTTCTCTCTCAGATATCTGATGTTGGTCTCGAAATCCACCTCCAGCACCTGCATCTGGCGGATCGTCACGTCCCGGTAGGTGTCCGGCTGGGGAATATTGTCGGACACGATGTCGTAGGTCAGCAGCTTCCCCGCCATCAGGCTTAAGGAAAAGCACTCATTCTTCGTCAAGTTGGTGGTCAGGTTCGGCATGAGGCTGTCTATCAGCCCTCCCGCATTGGTGAGCACGGCTCCCGGAAGCTTGCCGATCACTGCCGTCAGTACCTTCCTCTGGCGCTCCGTCCTGCCGAAGTCCGTGCCCAGGTAGCGGTTCCTGCTGTAAGCCAGGGCCTGAGGGCCGTTCAGGTGCACCACCGCCGGGCCGTTGTCAGCCACGGACAGGTCCATATTGTCCGTGCCCTGCTCCCTGCCGGTGAGCATGTTGTACTCCACCAGATACCCGTTCACATACTCGATTTCATCCCTGGTCAGCTCCAGCTCTATGCCGTCCACCGCGTCCACCAGATTGGCGAAGGCCTCGAAGTTCACCAGCATGTACCGGTTCACCGGGATGCCGAAGTTGTGCTCGATGGTCTTCATGAGAAGCTCCGCGCCGCCGAAGGCGTATGCCGCGTTCAGGCGGTTGCCGTCATGCCCGGGGATGTCCACATAGATGTCCCGCAGCAGGGAAGTCATGTAGATGGTCTTCGTTCTGCTGCTGATGGACAGGAGGATCATGGCGTCGGAGCGGCCGTCCTCCCCGTTCTCTCTGGAGTCGTTGCCGATCAGAAGGATGTTTACGACTCCGTCTTCCTTCATGGGCTCCGCGGCTACGGCCGGCAGCTCCTTATAATTCATCTTTCCATACACCGCTCCCACAAGCTGGTACAGGCCCACGCCCAACAGGGCGATTATCAGTACCACGGCTATCAGGAATTTCCTGAGCCTGTGTTTCTTCCTGCGGCGTTTCTTCTGCGCCCTCGGCGGTGTCTTCGGCTTCTTCGTCATCCGGGAATCCCCCTCCCTCTGCTCCGGCTCTGTCTCTTTGGAATTCCCTTTCTTTTGAGACTTCTTTCTCCTCTGAGGCCTCTCCTCCTCTTCGTATTCTTTCCTTCTGCGGGGCGGCGCCTCTCCGTACTCAGGCCGTCTGCCGCCTGCCGACTCCGACCCGTACTCCGGATGCCTTCTCCGGTACGGTTCCTCCCCATACTCAGGCCTTCTGCCGTCAGCCGACTCCGACCCGTACTCCGAATGCCTCCTCCGAGGCGGTTCCTCCCCGTACTCCGGCCGTCTACCGCCTGCCGCCCCCGCTTCATATCCGGGCCGTCTCCTCCGGTACGGCTCCTCCCCGTATCCCGGCCGTCTGCCGCGGGGCCCCGCTTCCTCCCGCCAGTCCTCCGGATAGAGCTCCTCCTCTTCATATGCCCCGTCCTCCGGGCTCCAGCGGGACTCGTCCTCCCAATCCTCCCAGTCGTCCCAGTCCTCGCCGTCCCCCGCATACGCGTCCTCATCCTCCCGGGATTCCCACTCTCTCCGGGACCGCCCCCCGCTCCAGGGCCCCTCTATGATCCGGACATCCTGCGGCTCTCTCCGGGCATCCGGGAATTCCAGGACTTCCGGGGACTCCGGCTGCCCCGGTTCCCTCCTGCCGCTTCCCGGATTTCCGGCCCCGTCTATCTCCTTCTCCAGGAACGCCTCCAGCCCCCGCTGAATCTGCTCCATCTCATTTTTATTGTTGTCGTCCATTCACCTTCTCACCTCTTGCATTGACTTATGATGCACTATACCACATCCCGGCGCATCCGTCACGAAAAGAAACATTAATATTTTTTAAATATTGCCTTTTCCCCTCCCAGATATTATTATTATAATGTAAAAACATCTGATTGCCAATGTTATTCTCACAAAAAAGAGGAGTAAATTCGATTATGAAGAACTTTTTCACAAAATTCGCGCTCACCTCCCTGGCCGTCATGCTGCTGTTCCCCCTGTTCCCCTCTCCCTCCCCGCAAGCGGAAGCCGGGCCCCAGGGCTCAGAGCAGGTGGACATCCTGTTCCTCCACGACACCCATTCCCACCTGGACAGCTTCCCCACCGTGGAGGAGAGCCGGAACGTGACTTTGGGCGGCTTCGCCCGCATCAAGACATTAATCGACAGGAAAAAAGCGGAAAATCCCGACGCACTGCTCCTGGACGCGGGAGACTTCTCCATGGGGACCTTAGTCCAGACCATCTTCAACACCGATGCCCCGGAACTGCGGATGCTGGGCTATCTGGGATGCGAGGTCAGCACCTTCGGCAACCATGAATTCGACTACCGCTCCACAGGCCTGGCCGGAGCCCTGGACGCCGCCGTGCGCAGCGGCGACCCTGTTCCGGCCCTGGCCCTGTGCAATGTGGACTGGGAGGCCATGGAGGCGGAGGGGCTCACGGAAGACCAGCAGCTCTTAAAGGAAGCTTTCACGGCCTACGGTGTAGAAGATTACGTCGTATTGGATAAATCCGGTATCCGCATCGCGGTGCTGGGCGTCTTCGGCGAGGATTCCCTGGCCTGCGCCCCCACCTGCGCGCTGAAATTCCGGGACATCTCGGAGGCGGCTGCCGACACGGTAAAGGAAATCCGGGAAAAGGAGGATGTAGACATGATTGTCTGCGTCTCCCACAGCGGCACCAGCGAGGAAGCCGACAAGTCCGAGGACGAGATCCTGGCAAAGGCCGTGCCCGAGATCGACCTGATCGTCAGCGGCCATACCCACACCACCCTCTATGAGCCCATCCGGCACGGCGACACCTACATCGTTTCCTGCGGCTCCTACGGCAGGAACCTGGGGGCGCTGTCCATGTCCCGGCAGGCGGACGGACGCTGGCAGATGGATTCCTATGAGCTGATTCCCGTCACGGAGGAGATTCCGCCGGAGCCCACGGCCCAGGCGAAAATTGACAGCCTCATGGAGAAAGTGGACTCCACCTACCTGACCCGGTTCGGCTATACCACGGATCAGGTGCTGGCGCAGAACGATATCGAATTCGCCACCTCCGACGACCTGTACTATACCCACACGGAGCACAACCTGGGCAATCTCCTGGCCGACTCCTTCGCCTACGCCGCGGCGCAGGCGGACGACCCTGACACCCATCCGATCGACGTGGCCATCGTGCCCTCGGGCTGTGTCCGCGACACCTTCGCCACAGGGGACGTCACCGTCACGGACGTGTTCAACGCCTACTCCCTGGGGATAGGCCCGGACGGCATCCCCGGCTACCCCCTGATCAGCATGTACCTCACCGGGGCGGAGCTGAAGACCGGCGCGGAGATAGACGCCTCCGTATCGGATTTCATGAAGTCCGCCAGGCTCTATATCAGCGGCCTGCACTTTACCTTCAATCCCCACCGGATCATCCTGAACAAGGTCACGGACTGCTATATGACCGACGAGAAGGGCAGCCGCGTGGAAATCGAAGACGACAAGCTCTACCGTGTGGTATGCGACCTCTACAGCGGGCAGATGCTGGGCGCCGTCACGGATGTGTCCTACGGCATCCTGTCCGTGCAGCCCAAGTTCGCCGACGGCACTCCCATAGAGGATATCGAGGACGCCATCCTCACGGACGGCGGACGGGAGCTGAAGGCCTGGGCCGCCATCGCGGGATACCTGGAATCCCTGGAGGATGCGGACGGGGACGGCGTCTCCGACATACCGGAGGCCTACGCTTCCGCCCAGGGCCGCAAGGTGGTGGAGGACAGCAGGTCCATAGGCGATTTGATAAAAAGCCCTAACAAATTCGCATTCATCATCCTGGGCATCCTTCTGCTGCTCCTGGTCCTGATTGTCCTGTTATTCTGGCTGCTCATCAGGCTGGTCCGCAGGCTGACCCGCAGAAACCATGCGACCGCCGGCAGTTGCCGTTGATTCCCGGCGGAAGAACCGATTTTTACAGGAGGATTCGTCAATGAGCGCAAGATACAAGATTTCGAACAGGAATATATATGGCTTCCGGACAAATATGTACCAGATGATGTTTCTGTTGATTCCACTCCTTATCGCCCTGTCCCTGCTGGCGGAGTTCGTCCTGGGGCCTGTTCTGTATGGATTCTATCAAAAAGACGCCACCCTGGAGGAGGGCGCGGCAGGGACCCAGGCCGGAGCGGATGTCCAGGTGGCGGAGTCCGTTGCGGATATGGAGCGGCTGGATACCTTTACCATAATCACAAAAGGCGCTGTGGTCAATTATGACACCGTCCGCAGCGGCGACCAGGTCTACCACCGCCTGCACCTCCCCAGCGGAGAGCTGGTGATCGCCCACATCAACAAAAAAGCAATCCAGGAAACGGAGGAGGCGGGCGTCTATCGCCTGCCCATAGGGGTATGGAGAGCGTGGGAGCCGCCTGCGGAAGTCCTGGTCTATGAAGAGCTCCTGGCGGCCCCGGATCATTATGTGGACATGTACGGGGAATATGTGCCGGTGCTCTCCCAGGCGGATTACGGCGTGGCGCTGGGCAGGCTGGCCTCCGTGTGGCTCTTCATCATCGCCATCGTCCTCTACAGGGTCATCGGGGTGCGGCGCTGGCGCTTCGCGCCCGCTGTGTTCTGGAGGCGCGATCCTCTGCTGCCCAAAAACGACACGGAGCTTTGGTGCGCCTCCACCTTCGCCATCTGGGCCCACTCCTTTTCCATGCTGGAGGGCTGGCCTTTAGTGACGGGCGTCCACGGGAGCCGGAAGATGGTGGCGAATTTCCGCAGGACCTCCCTGGGGGAGCAATGGGACATCCATGACCGCCGCAGTGGCCTCCAGGCCGTACACGAACTGACGGAAAAACATGCAGGCAGGAACGACACCCCCTACCCGGGCTGGGACCTGTGCAGGGCCACCCAGCTGCTGGGCATGATGTACCTGGTGCGGATGATAGACCGGGACGAGCTGGACCGGGAATTCGTCAGGGCCGGGAGGGTGCTCCAGCAGAGGTTCGGCTCCTGGGACGAGATGGCGGAGAGCTACCTGGAGGGCTACCAGGCCTGGCTTGAGCGCACAGGGCATCAGAACGCCGCCCAGTACGCCGCCGGGCGCAGGAATGTCTTCCTGAGGCTGAAAGCGGACCCCGATGGCCCCTACTCGGTGCCCTGGCGTACCGGCCTCACCGACATCCCGGGAGGAGGGGAGCGCGGAGAGCTGAAAAGAGTGCTGTTCCGGTATCGGGATCCCAGACTGTGACTTATATTTTCCGGCTTAACACAAAAAGGGAGAAGGCACGAATGGATGCGCATAAGAACACAGAAAAGCGGTTCGGCTTATTTTTGAAGGAGCACAGGACGGAGCATGCAATCACCTTGGAGCAGCTGTCTGATGGGCTATGCTCCGCCAGCGAGCTGGCCCGAATCGAGGCTGGAACGCGTATCGCCGGAAAGGCATTGCGCGACAGCCTCCTATATCGCTTAGGCATATCGCCGGATGCCTATGAACATTTCCTCTTTGCCGAAGATTACACGCGCTGGAAAAGGAGACAGCAGCTGCTTTACCTGATATCCCGAGGAGATACGGCACAAGCCAAAGAGTCCCTAGCGGAATATCGGCAGCACTACGAAGCAGGCGCGGAAAAAGATGTGGACAGACGGCTGGAGCGGCAGTTCTGCCTAAGCATGGAGGCACAGCTTCTATCAGGCAGGGCTTCCCTGGAAGAGGCGGATGCCCGGGAACAGAAGGAACATCCCGGCAAGCTGTTCCGGGAAGCCCTGGAACAGACCGTAGCTTTTCCTTCCCCCACACCTGTCAGCAAACAGGCTCCCCCGCCGTATGGGCATCCCCATGGTGTTCGAGACATCCCACGGAAAATCTGCTCTGTACAGGAGCTGAACCTGCTGTTAGAGGTGCTCCGCTATGAACAGCCCCCGGACTGGGAAACGTGCTATAAGGAGATTCTGAACCTGATTGGGGAATCCCGCTTCGATGCGGTCAGCCGGGCCAAAATATATCCCAAAGCAGTATTCTATCTATGTCGGGAAGGGCTTTCCCGGGGAGCCTGGGGGCTTGCGGAGAAAACAGCGGCCATGGCACAGTGCGAGAAAGCGGTGCAGCTGCTTCGGGAGGCCGGACGGATGTACTATCTGTGGGAGCTGCTGGGGCTGCTGCAGACATTTCTGCAGGATCTGGCTGCCGGACAGCTTGCTGTCGGGGCGGTGCAAAAGGCAGCGCAGCTGGAAGAGCGGAGGACAGAGTATGGGGAATGGATGGAAGCCTTGGCGGCAGTGTACATGGAGTTCGGCGTACCCAGAGAAACCACAGACTTCTGCTGGCTATATGTGGAGAAGGAAGTCTACTGCATCAACGACATCGTCAGGATCCGCAGGGAAATGTTGGGAATCACCAGAACGGAGCTCTGCGAAAACGGCATCCTCTGTTCGGAAAGGACGCTGCGCCGTCTGGAAGAAGACGGAAAGAAGATTCAGGATAGTATCTTAAATGCGCTGATGGAGCGCCTGAACCTGTCGGCGGAATACTGTCAGGCAGAGCTGGCGACCAGCAGTCCGGAGGCGCTGGCATCGATGGCCGAGCTAAGAGACCACATCCGGAACTGGGATACCGAACAGGCCGACCGATTGCTGGAGCGGCTTCGGGAGCTCATCTCCCTGGAAATCCCCTCCAACAGACAGGAATGGATAATCTGTCATGCCATCAATGAGGCCCATAAGGGAACCATCACCTCCAGGCAATGTGCGGAGCGAATCAAGGAGGCGTTGTCCTGCACCCTGCCTTACGAGATTGCCGTAAAACCTGGGGCAAAATATCTGACAAATAAGGAAATCAACTGTATCCACAGTATGGTCAACTGGACGAAAGGGAAGGATGAGGAAAAGGAGAGGCATATTGCCCTGTTAGCGGAACAGTATGAAGCATGCGAAAGAGATTATATCATTTTCTGCTTTATCAACATGTATGAGCTTGTTATGGACTCCGTGGCAAGTGAAGTGGGAGATATGGGGCAATATGACCGTTCGGATGAAATCAGCCTGAAAATCATAACAGAATGCCTTTATCAGCGCCGTTCATTTGGAGTTCATGGAGGAATCTATAACTTGATGTGGAACAATGAACAGCGCGAGAAAGAAGGCATTCCGGTTCGGCGGCAGTGTAATCCAGAAGAGGATTTAAAACATTGCCTTGTATTCAGTATAATAGGAAAAGAAAAACATTTTGAGGAATTTTATCGGCGGAAGCTGCAAAATCAGAAAAAGCATACTATTAATTAGTTATAACATCCCCTTTATCCTTGTCATTTAAGGGCTGTATCCCAGGCTCTCTTTCCCCATCTACAGCAGTTTCCAGAACTGCTGTATCGGGCACAGGCTCTCCAATTGGCTGCTTCCCGGCCAGCACTGCCAGAAGAGGCAGGGTAAGCATAAAAGTAGTTGCTGTTTTTTTGAAGTAGGTTTTCTTTTTCATACATGTTTTCCTTTTGTATAATGTAGCATCTAAAGATAATCCAAATATAAACCATAGCGCGAATCTTTGCAAGGGACTGAGTTGTCAAAAAATCAAGACGGTTCTTTTGACAACTCTGTCCCTTGTACCGGATAATGATATATGGTAAAATGTTCTCATCGGAAGTCAGCTATATGCCCTATTACACGCAACAATATTTGCGATAACGAAGGAGAAATAGAAAATGAGTGGTGAAATAAAGAAGGAATTGTATGTTAAAGACCCCCTTCTGAAAGGACGCCTCCATATTGCCTATCCGATGATTTCTTTCATGCAGCATCCCAAAGGACAGTTGTTTTTATATAATTTCTTTCTGAATCTGGAATGTAGTAAAAAAGAAGAGGATTTGAATGTCTGTTATGTTTCACAATTAGACCATTCAGATATCTCATGGATTCACTATCTGAATAATCACCGCTGCTATCTGAATTTGAAGGAACGACGTATCATAAGCTTCAGCAGGGAGATTGAAGATATGGCCTTGGTGAACTATGAGGAGATGAGAAAAGGACATTACCTGATGCTGAAATACTTTTGTACATACGACAGTAGGATTATGCCTAGAATTTTAGAAATACTAAAGCGCCATGAAGAGCGAAGCATCCATACATATTTGAAATTAGAGAAGCCTTGTCTGAAAAAAGAAAACTGTACGCAAGTGTTTTTTTAAAGCTATTGATAAAGCAGATAAATATGATTATTGGTATGGTATAACTAAGAATTTCTATAAGTTCAAATTTTATCAAGAGTATTTACCTGGCTTTTATTTACGGAACAATTTTTTCATAATTGAACCTAAAACGGTAAATGAAAGGAGTATTGAACAGCAGTGACAAATCGTATAAATGGATCTTTTGATTTTAGAGATGCTGATCAGAATTTAGTTGAAAAACAGATAGCTGAGTTAGAAAATGCTATTAGTTTTGAAAAAGAGAATATCGAAATCTGTTTAACAAATTCGGAAATGTCGGGAGTTTGTTTGGATCTTGGCTGTGGATCAGGTACAAGCACGAGGATAATTTCCCGTTCGCCCTTTATAGTTATCTGGTTGGGAGTGGCCTGTTAAAGGAGGAAGAATTTTATTCAATGCTGCAATCCTTGAATGAATTTGTTCGAAGTGAATCTTCTTTCTACCAGGTGGGAAATTATTTTACATATGGGGAGGTAAAAAAATGAACGGTATTGTATATTTATTCAAATATACGTGGAAATTCAGGAAAAAGTATATTATTTTTTCCTGTCTCCAGCAATTAATATCGTCTCTGGTTCCACTGATGCTTATCGTGATTCCGGCGCAGATTATTGATGAACTCTTAGGCGGCAGGAGGATGTCCGTTATTTTTGGCTATGTCGCTGTCATGGTAACAGGGGCATTTTTTAATAATGCCGTATGCGCTTGGCTGCGCAAGGAATGTTTCGCTTTAAAGGGGTTGCTGTTTGTGGATTTCCAGGAAATGATAGCACGGCGGCTTGCAGTATGCGACTATCAGAAACTGGAGGATCCGGTGTTCCTGGACACAAAAGAGAAGGCGAAGAAATTTTTGTTTGCAAACGGGCAGGGATTTGGGGAGGTAATGGACCAGGCGTTTCAGATCGTGGGCAATATCATTACCTTTATCGGTATTATTAGCATCATCGTCCATCTGCATTTTGCAATTGTCATATTCCTGGTGCTGCTGGTTCTGCTCAATGCGTATGTGGATTCCAGGGTAAAGGGTTCCTATGCCAAGCTTTCCATAGAGAAAGCGCCAGTGGAAAGGCGCACAAATTACCTGATTGCGGTGATGGAGGATTTTTCTTATGGCAAGGAAATCCGTCTGCTGGGAATTGCAGACTGGTTTGCGGAGAAGGTACGCACGAGCCTCAATGCGTCCCAGATTTTCTATAAGAAGCAGATGGGGGTTATCGCGAAAGGCCAGTATGTTGCTGCCCTTACGAATCTCGTGCAGACCGTTTTTTCCTATGGTGTATTATGCTGGCAGGTTACAACGAACAGGATTGGCGTGGGCGAGTTCACCATGTACTTATCAGCAATCAACAATTTCAGCAGCGCGATGAACACTACTATGGGCAGCATTGCCAGCATACGCCAGTTCAGCGGGTACTATGAGGCGCTGCGTGAATACATGGATGTCCCCAGCACCATGGATACAGGCACCTTGGCTGTGCCGGAGAAAATAGAAACCCTGGAATTCCGGAACGTGTCCTTTCGGTATCCCGGGCAGGAGAGCTGGTCGTTGCGGAACATCAACCTCAAACTGGAAAATAATAAGCGGTATTCGATTGTCGGGGAAAACGGGGCAGGGAAGACTACTTTAATCAAGCTGGCCTGCAGGTTATATGATCCCACAGAAGGCGAGATTCTGTTAAACGGTGTCAATATCAGGGAATATGCGCTGGATGGCTATATGAAACTGTTCAGCACAGTATTCCAGGATTACAAATTATTCTCCTTTTCCATCGAGGAAAACATTTTGTTTGGCCAGGAATGCGAGGAAGGGACTGTCGTAAAATTGCTGGAAGAGAGCGGATTTGGCGAGAAATTGGGTAGTTTAGGCAACGGGATAAAGACCGGCATACATAAAGATTTTGATACGGAAGGCTTCGAGCCGTCCGGCGGAGAAGGGCAGAAAATCGCGCTGGCCAGGGCATTGTACCAGGACAGGCCCGTCATTATTTTGGACGAACCGACGGCGGCACTGGATCCGAAGGCTGAATATGAACTGTACCATAGTTTTGACAAACTGATCAAGGACAAAATGACCCTTTATATTTCCCACAGAATGGCAAGCTCCAGGTTCTGTGATTATGTGCTGGTATTCTCGAAAGGGAACGTTATGGAAATGGGGACGCATGAAGAGCTGATTGGCCAGAAGGGACTGTACTATGACCTGTACATGATGCAGGCGCAGTATTATATAGATGAGTGATATAGATGAGTGAATGAAAAGATTTCCGTTCCTTTTCTAGATTTTCACGATGAAGCTTCCGGGCGGATGATCCGGTACAGCCTGGAGTTGGGGAGAGGGACACAGAATCAACAGATTTTACCGATGTAAACGATGATGCTAATGAACAGACAAAAAAGCATGGAAGGAGAAGAAATGCTGAAAAGCATACTGAAAAAGAACCGAAAAGCATTCCTGCTCAGCCTGATACCGGTGGTAATCGTGGGCATCATGGCTCCGCTGCGATCCTATATCATGCAGCTCCTAATCGATTCCTCCGGCCGTCAGGAGCTTCTGGAGAGGTGTCTTGTGGCCGCAGTCTTCAGCCTGGGGGTATTCCTCTTCGAATGGGGCAGCAAGAAGAGCCAGACCATCGTGGTGCGGCGCATCGAGAAGAATCTGCGCAACGACCTGATGTGCAACCTGTTCCATATCTCCGCGAACCAGTTCGAAGAAAAGGGCTTGGCATATTACCTCTCCAAGTTCACCACGGACATCAAGATTATATTGGACGATGGCATCAACAATGTCTATGGCATGATCATGCAGGCCATCTTCATGGTGGTGGCTGTTGCCTATCTGATCTGTGTGGAGCCGCTCATCCTGCTCATCGTTGCAGGGGTGAGCGCCCTACAGTTCGCGGTGCCGAACCTGCTGAAAAAGAGGATCGCCTCCTCCAGGAAGGAGTATACGGAGGCCCTGGAAATCTATCTGGACGGGGTGAAGAACGACCTAGGCGGCCACAAGGTCATAAGGACCTTCGGCGCCATAAGGCAGATTTTAGGGAAGCAGGAGAAGCTCAGCGACTTCGTCTGCAGGAAGAACGAGTCCTCCTCCCAGACGCTGTACAGCGCCCAGGCCCTGGCCTCCTTCGTGAACAACGGGGCCTTTCTGGTAGTCCTGGGAAGCTGCATGTTCTTTGTGACGGCGGGCAGGATGACCGTGGGCGAGGTGGTAGCAATCACCAATATGATGAACTTCATTCTGACCCCATGCATGTCCATCGCCAACGGCATGATCCAGTTAAAAGCCATGGAGAAGGTGAAGGCCGAGCTGGAGGCCCTGTTGGGGCTGGAGGGCGAGAGCCAGGGGAAGGAGGCCCTCCGGGAGGACATCCGGGAGATCCGCCTGGAGCAGGTCAGCCAGAGGATTGGCGAGGGCTTCTCCCTGAAGGGGCTGGACCTGACCTTCGAGAAGGGCGGGAAGTACGCCATCGTGGGCAGGAGCGGAAGCGGGAAGTCCAGCATCATCAGGCTGCTCACCGAATACGGGCCGGCGTACACAGGCCATATCCTGGTCAACGGGCGGGAGCTTTCGGGGCTCGACAGGGAGAGCGTCATGCACCTGAGCCCAGTGTGCTACCAGCAGACCTACCTCTTCAACGACACGATCTTCAACAATGTGGCTCTGTACCAGGACTATACCAAAGAGCAGGTGGTGGAGGCCCTAAAGAAAGCGGGTATCTACGACACCGTCCGCAGGCTCCCCAGGGGGATAGAGGAGGAGATTCAGGAGAACGGGAAGAACTTTTCCGGCGGCGAGCTGCAGAGGATAGCCCTGGCCAGGCTGTTCCTTCGGAACAAGGCGATGACCTTCCTGGACGAGATCACCTCCGGCCTGGACAATGCCACCGCCTATGAGATCGAGGAAAGGCTGCTGGATGAAGACATGACCATCGTAAGCATCACCCACCGATACAATAGGACGCTGATGCGGAAGTACCGCGAAATCATCGTGATGGACGGCGGGAGGATCGTGGAGAGGGGAAGCTTCGATGAACTGATGGAGAGGGAAGGGGCGTTCCATAGGCTGTATAAGGTTCTGGAGGAGTGATGGCAAAGGCATCTGGTGGTTCTGGTCGGCTGCCTCATTCCTGCCGCAGGCGGCTCATTCCCTGGCCCTCACTATGTGGCATTGCTCCGAATGGTGATCACGGCCCTGGCACCGCCCCAGGGCCCCGTGCAGTATTCCAGCCCGCCAGCCGGCCCGTACACCCGCCGGATGCGGTCGTAGACATTCTTCACGCCCAGGCTGTCGTGGGCGCTGTCCGCCGGGCCTTCTCCATGGATATACCGGTTCACCGCCTCCATGTCGCCGCCCCGGCCATTGTCGGTGACGGAGATCTGGATCTCTCCCGCGCCCGCCATCTCGGCGCATATCTCGATCCGGCCATCCTCCTGGACGGAGTCGAAGCCGTGGATGATACAGTTTTCTACCAGGGGCTGGATGATCAGCTTGGGAATCAGCACTGCGCTGCACTCCGGCGCGATGGAGTACACAAACTGAACCGTCCCTCCGCCGCTCATCTTCTGTAGCTCCTCATACTGGCGGATGATTCCGATCTCCTTTTCCAGAGGAACCAGGCCGTTGGGCTCCCTGGTATTGTAGCGCATGATCTGCACCAGGCGGTTGAGCTGCTTCGCGATTGCCTCCTGCCCGCACAGAAGCGCATGGCAGCTCACAGTCCCCAGGGTGTTATAGACAAAATGGGGATTGATCTGGGCCTGCAGGAGCTGCAGCTCCGCGTTCTTCTGTTTTTCCGCGCTCTCCCATACGTCACGCAGCATCTGTCGGATTTTCTCCTGCATCCGGTTGTAGCCACGGTACAGGATGCCGATTTCGTCATTGCCCAGATCCCGCTCCTCCACAGGCTCCACAAGCCCTCGCTCCATCTGCCCCGCCAGGCGGACGATGGGCGCGGTGATGGTGCGGCTCAGCAAGGTGATGAAAAAGATTCCCACCAAAAAGGCCACCGCCAGGAGCACCGGCAGGATCCGCAGCATCTGCAGGGACATCCTGTTGATGTCGTCCACCGGGATGACCGTCAGAAGCTCCATCCCCTGGGCCACCCTGTCCTTCTGCACCAGGTACTGCTTTCCCTCATAGCCGCAGTAGTCCGTCTCTTCTCCCACGGACTTCCACACCGCGAACAGGCTTTCCCGGGACAGAAGCCCCTCCCTCTCCCGGTTGGTGTATAATATGTTCCCCTTTTCGTCCAGGATGGCCAGCTGGGCCCTGTCCGGCATCTCCGACATGTCGATGCGGTTCTCAATCTCCGCGAAGTCGATGCCCGCCACCATCACGCCCAGGTTCCTGAGCTCGTATCCCTCCTGCCAGGTGAAATACTGATACCGCAGGAGCTTCGCCATGAACAGCTTATCGGCAGATGCCTCATCCACGAACCAATAGCTCTCCCCGGCTTTCTCCATGGCCTTTTCGTACCAGCCGTAGGCCTCCATGTCCGCATCCCGGTAGAATCCGCTGTCAAAACCGCTCCATTTTTCCAGGTACATGGCCACCGGATACTCCCCGGGCACCAGCAGGGCATGTACCTCTGCCGGGTAGAAGAGCACCTCCAGCATGGCCTCCTGCACCTTACGCTCCTCCACCATGTTCCAGAGGTTGAATCCGTCCTCCCGGGGATTGGTATAAATCAGCGTCTCCGCTATGGTGGACACATTTTTCCGACTATCCGTGATGTAGGCATTTTCATTGTCGCACACCACGTCCATGGCATTGTCCACGGAGCGGAAGATTTCCCGGATGCCATTGGCATTGGTGGTGATCGCCATGGAGAAGTTCTTCTGGAAGTACTGCTGGAAGACATTGTGGTAATATCCGGAAAGGAAAATGCCCGCCGCCAAGATGAGCAGCAGGAGCAAAACGCAGAACAGCACCGACATCTTTTTTCGCAGTCCCATGTCCCGATATGCCTTTTTCATGCCCATACCTCTCTCATCTGTTTCTGTGCCAATATTTCTCCCGGTATTCCCCGGGAGTCATGTTCATGCTGCGCCGGAATACCTTGTTGAAATAACCGGCATCCCTGTATCCCGAAAGCCTGGCAATCTCCTTGACGGGGCTGACGCTGTGCTGCAGCTGCTCACAGGCGAAGCGCAGCCTTTTCTCCTGGATGTAGTCCGTGACCTTCATGCCGGTCTGCTCCAGGAAAAGCCTGCCCAGATATACAGGGGACATGGACAGCTCCCGGGCCAGCATGTTGATGTCCAAATCCGGAGAGGAGAACTGCTCCTGGATGGCCTTCTGCATCTCCCCTATGACCAGGCTGCTGTTGGGCTTCTCCTGCTGCATGGCCTGGGCGAACTGTCCCCGCAGCCAGGCCGTCCGCTCCGGCACAGGGCAGTCCATGATTTCCTCCTGCAGCTTCCTCTCGGTCTGAAGCAAAAGTCCGTAATCCATCTTCAGGCAGGTTTTGCGGTAATCGATCAGCGGCGCAATCAGATGCTGCCACAGCCCCATGTCCTCCAGGCTTAAATTGTCCTGGAGCCGTTCCACCCGGTCGAGGAAGCGCTCCACCATCTCCCTGTCCTTTTCCTCTATGGCGCATTTAAGCACGTCCCTGTACTCGTCGCCGCATATTTTTATGAAAAAAGAAGTGCTCTCCTGCCGGACTGCCGTCTCGCAGATCATGTCCCGCAGGGTGCGCAGGGCATCGGCATCCAGGGGCTTGAGCACATAGCCTTTTACCTGGTACCGGATTGCCAGCTGCGCTGTCTCGAAATCTCCGTATGCGCTCACGAAGAACAGATTGATGTCCGGGTATTTTTCATAAATCTGGCGGCACAGCTCCCTGCCGTCCATCACTGGCATCTTCACATCGCTGACCACGATGTCCGGATGCCCAGCCTCGATGAGCTTCAGGGCCTCCGCGCCGTTGAAGGCGCAGAGGGGCTGTTCGCATCCGATTGATGCCCAGTCGATCAGCTGCTGCAGGCACTGGCAGCTCATATGGTCATCATCTACGATCAGTACTTTCATGCAGGCATTCTCCTCCTTTCACGTCAGCCAGCACCAGCAGCATGGGCAAGAGGCAAGCCAGCGCCAGAACCGCCAGCACAATGAGAAGCACAATCTGTCCTACAGTCTTTTTCTTCATAGCCGCTCCTTAAAACAGTGAATTTTCGGGCGAAATCCTGCGCACGATTAGGTTGGTGGCAATCACCAGGACGCATCCTATCATGGACTGGTAAAAGGTCATGGCCGCCATGGCGCTGTAATCCGCGGAAGTGGTGATGGCGTTGAGCAGGTAGCTGTCCAGCACCTGGGTGGTCTCGTACAGCGCCCCCGTGTTCTTCGTGACCTGATAGAACAGGCCCGTGTCGGAATGCAGGATGCCGCCCACGCCTAGGAGCGTCATAATCGTCACCATGGGCAGCAGCATGGGCAGTGTGATGTAGCGGCGCTGTTGTCTGCGGTTGGCTCCGTCCAGGGTGGCTGCCTCATACAGCTCGGTGTCGATGCCAGTGAGGGCCGCCAGGTACAGCACGGATCCGTAGCCTGTGCCTTTCCAGATTTTCACGATGAGCAGAATCATGGGCCAGTATCTGCTCTCCAGGTAAAAGGGAATCTTGGCTTTCCCCAAGGCCTCCAGCAGCTGGTTGATCAGGCCTGTGTTGGTCTGCAGGAATGCGGATACCAGATAGGACACTGCCACCCAGGAGATGAAGGTGGGCAGGATCAACACGCTCTGCAGTGCCTTCCCCGCTTTTTTGAAGACCAGCTCGTACACGGCTATGGCCAGTCCCACATCGCACACCGTCCCCACTACCGTGAACAGCAGATAATACGCGATGGTGTTGCGGGTAATCCGCCAGTATGTGGCCCCGTTCAGGAACAGCAGCCGGAAATTCTGCAGCCCGCACCATGGGCTTTTGTACAGCCCCAGGGAATAATCGAAATTCTTAAATGCCAGCACCAGCCCGCTCATGGGCACATAGGAAAACAGAATCAGCATCGCCACCGCGGGCAGCGACATCAGGATCAATGTCCTGTCTTTCCATACCCTCCCAAACCTTTTTCTCCACCGCTCCATTTTTTCTCTCCAGTCTTTTGGCAGTTTTTATAGTTTTCTCTGTGAAATCGATGTTTGTTTATCTATAGTTTAGCATTTTTCGGGGGTTTGGGATATTGTAAATACTATACATTTATGGTAGATTATATACTTCCGGGTCGTATTGTCTGTTTTGTTTGTGTATCCTGACGGATTATGGTTTTCGATTTTTTGATATAAAAACAGGAGCAGCCTCGAAGGGCCACTCCTAAATAGTATCTACGGCATCCGCCTGGCTGATTGGTCAAAACAGTTCTACACGGCCAAGCAGCAAATCTATCAGATTGCAATGGAATATTCCGCTGTCATCATAGAAATTATGAGGAATATCCATGCGGACAATGATTTTTTTGAAAAAGTCCTTTGTGAGCATCAAAGACGCAAGCTCAGAGGATTCTTTTTTATCAGTATCCATCTGGAAAGCCGACTGGATATAGACTTTTTTATCTGCGTCATTTACAACGAAGTCAATCTCCTTCTGCACATTCGCACCGCCGGTACGGTCGGTCACGACGCCTACATCAACGGAATATCCCCGGCGCAGAAGCTCGTTGTAGAGGATGTTTTCCATCATGTGGCCGGGATCGTATTGGCGATAACTCAGTCGGGCATTGCGGAGGCCGATATCCGTGTAGTAGTATTTGTTAGGATAGTTGAAATAGGTCTTCCCTTTCACATCATAGCGCTTTGCCATAGAAATAAGGAACGAATCGATGATGTGCTGCACATAGTTGGAAACCAGTGTGGAGTTGACCTTTTCGTTCTTCATGCTGGTCAGCGCATTGGCTATATTCGTGGGATTCGTCAGGGAACTGATCTGTGAAGCGAGGAAATCCAGAATGTCATTCAGAATGTCCTCACGTTCCATGCCGCCTCGCTCTACGATGTCCTTTACATACAATTCGCTGTACAGAGAGGACAGATAGTCTTTTTTATCCTTTTCATCCGTTAATGCCAGCAGGCGCGGCATGCCGCCGTAGAGCATATAGGTATCCAAGGCCTTTCGCTCGTCGCCGCCTACATGGGAGTAAAATTCCTCAAAGGACAGAGGGAACACATGGATTTGGGTAGCACGGCCACGGAACTCTGTCGCGATATCTTTTGACAGTCCCTTCGAATTGCTGCCGGTCACATACACATCCAAATTCTTATATGCTTTGAGCTCATTCAGCATATCGTAGATGGAAACCGTGATTCCGCCGTTTTCTTTGTCGATGACTTTTACGGTAAGCTGGACCTCGTCAATGAAGAGATAGAATTTCTCATCTTTCTTTTCCGCAAAAAGGGCCTCCACATATTCGCAAAGCGTAATGGGATTCCGGAACTTATAGTAACGTCTCTGATCCAATTGGATTTTTAGGATATGGCAAAGAGAAAGACAAGGCCGACACGGTGATAGAATCCTGCCGATGCGCTATGACAATCCATCGGGGCGGGTACTCCACGCTTTCCGAAGCCTACGGCGCAATCGTTTCCTGGATCATGGAGAACGGTTACGAGATCGCGGGGGCGCCCTTTGAACGCTACACCAGGACGCAGTTCCATTCCTACTCCCAGGAAGACTGGGAGACGGAGGTCTATTTTCCGATTCGGGAAAAAGGCAGGGGATAGGAGGCAAGCCTGTTCACCGCCTCATCCAGAATCAGCAACTCCATGTCATGCATAACGACGGGGCAATGGCCAGGCCTGTTCCATACCCAGGGAACAGGCCTGCTTTTGCCTTGATTTCGGGAAAAATCAGGGAGTTTCGCAATTAATCCGAGTATAAAATTTCTAAATCTTCTTTTTGAAGTGACTGATTTATGTTCCCTACATAATAATCCGGAAGATAGATTATTTGATTCAATGGAACTTTTTCTTCATACCTTACTTTTTAATCCATTTCCCCATTTTGCGTCCTCCAACACGTTCAATAATGCCTTTCTCAATCATGTCTTTCATGATCCGCTTCACTTTCCTTTCCGAACATTCTACAATCAAGGCAATCTGAGATTGCGTTATATTAGGTCTTTCTCCTATAACTAATAATATGTTTTCTTCTAAAGTGCCATTTAAAGTGCCATTTAAAGTGCCAACTGGCTGATTTGGCACTATAGACTGTTTTAATAAGGTAAATTTCACCATAATATCTTCTAAATGCAACGTATATTCTGGCATTGGCACCCCATGGATTTTACATGCTTCACATATTTTCTCTATTCCACGCCCCCACGTCTCAACATAGCCTGCACGAAAAAATCCATTGGCTATGTTGGGATTGTACGGTACAGAACGATGACGCTCCATCAATGTCTCTACCGTCCAGCCAACCGGAAAAATACAGTCATTACTGATATATACTGCATCTTCATGAATCCGAATCTGTATCGGTATCAGTGCGGCATAATTAGAATGGATAATGGCATTGTACACTGCTTCCCTCACAGCCGCCTTTGGGAGAGGATACGTTTCAACTCTTGTAACATTATCATACGAAATAACCGCTTTCATATACTTAAGATAAATCAATTCTATGACACGATCCGCCTGCATAAACAATGAACCATGGATTTCATCCTGATAGCGTAGATCTGAGCCTTCACCAAAATATCCAATTTTGATATAAGCACCTGTCACCCACTTCTCCGGATTACGATGAAACAATAAGATTGCTGCTCTTTTTAACTTTCCATTTTCAATCAGGCCAAGGCTGTCCAAAAGCTGTTCATTATTCATGTCAAGGTCGTCTTCTGTCATTCTCCCACTGTGCAGGGCTTCTCGACGAAAAATATCAAAGCTCTCTTTATCCAAATCTTCAGCCGTTATTCCATCTACCGGAACAGCATCCCACTTATATCCTGTTTTTGACAGCAAAAACTCTGTCAGTGCGGCTCCCCGCAGCAATTGCTTTGTGCTACCGCTTCGATAATGGTACTCTCCCTTGAAGTTTACCGGATAGCTGCTCGGATTGACACATATTTCAATGTAATCTTTTCCATCTTGTGTCAGCAAATTTACTTCTACAATGATACCCAGAATGTCCCTGACCTTATTGGGAATATCTTCTAACAGCTTTTTGCTATCTAAAACTCCAATTACCGTACCATCATCCTTCGTTCCAATATATATTCTGCCGCCTTGTGCATTGGCAAAACCACAAACCCATTTTAAATACTCATCTCTCCAAGATTCTTTCCATTCTGTATTTTGGCTTTCTTTCATAAACATATCATCTCCTATATAGTGCGGTCACTATATACATAAAAAGCTTTTAGCAATATCCAACCAAGCTTGGCTGGGAATTCTAACCGTTCCTTTCCATCATGGGGTGACCAGCCTCGGTTTTCAAATATCAGGCCTGTCCTTTTGCAGGAAAGAAGCCCGCCTGACGGCATCCGCGCCGAACTTCTCCCGGATGCTGTCCATGGCCCTGTCCAGCCGCTCCAGCTTCTCGTAATCCGTGTCGTCAAACAGGGACAGCTGCCTGTTGTCCCCCTCCTTGGTCACCTTTCCGGTTTGGATCCCAATCAGGCGGATGGGAGTCCTGTCCCAGAACTCGTCAAAGAGCCTGCAGGCGGCCTGGTAGATCTCGTCCGTGATGTTGGTGGCATGCTCCAGGACACACTGGTGGGAGGCATTGGTCAGGTCGAAGAAACGCAGCGTCACGGAGACCACCTCTATCCACGCTCCGTCCCGCCGAAGCCGCCTGCCCACGGTCTCCGCCAGGGAGAGCAGCACCTGCTTCGCCTCTTCCGCCCGGGCCACGTCATAGCTTAGGGTGACGGAATTGCCGTATCCCTTATTGTCCGCCCGCTCCGCCTCCACCAGGGAGAAGTCCCTGCCGTTGGCATAATTCCAGATGGCTTCCCCGTGCTTCTTCAGCGCCGCCTGCAGCGTCCCCAGGTCTGCCTGTGCCAGGTCACCTATGGTCATTATCCCTAAGCGCTTCAGCTTCTGCTCCGAGGCCCCTCCCACGGAGAAAAGCTCCCCCACCGGAAGGGGCCACAGCTTCTCCTGGATTTCATCCGGGAAAAGGGTGTGCACCTTGTCCGGCTTTTCGAAATCCCCGGCCATCTTCGCCAGCAGCTTGTTGCTGGAGATTCCTACGTTCACCGTGAAGCCCAAGGTGTCCCTGATCTCGTCCTTCAGCCGGTGGGCCGCCTCTATGGGGCTTCCGAACAGGCCCTCCGTCCCTGTCATGTCCGCAAAGGCCTCGTCGATGCTGTACTGCTCCACCGTATCCGAGTATCTGCGCAGGATTTCCATGAAAGCCGCGGAATTCCTTGCATATAATTCCCGGTTCGGTGACACCAGTGTCAGATTTGGACATTTCCGCAACGCGTCCACAATGGGCTCTCCCGTCCGCACATTGTATTTCTTCGCCGGGATGGATTTCGCCAGTATGACACCGTGCCGCTTGGACATGTCCCCGCCCACCGCGGACGGAATCGTCCGCAGATCCAGCTCCTCCCCCAAATCCTGCAGGCGGTGCACCGCCTCCCAGGAGAGGAACGCGCTGTTCACGTCGATGTGGAAGATTACTCTGTCGTCCATACAAATGTCCCTCGTCAGTTAGATGAGCAATTTATAAATGCAGTGGGAGGCTCCTTAACCTCCCAATATCCGGATTTGTCACTTCCGATTCTCTCTACTAAACCTTTTTTTCGCAAAGAATCCAAGGTGCGCTGGATTGTCCTTACCGTTTTGGAAGTGGCTTCCGCCAGTTCTTCCCTTGTATAGTCAGGTTTTTTTACAAGCAGATTATATACCGCTTGCTCCGTCTTGTTTAGAGCGACATTTACTGAGCCATTACTCCCTGTTCTGTCATTTATGAAAAGCGCCTTTGGAATATTTCTAATGAAGACAAACTGAAAACCGCTTTCCGAAATCTCATAGGAATATTTCACATCTGCATCCTTACACAGACTGTCGATACGCTTAAACCCACTTCCAAACTGCTCAATCGACTTGTTTAGATACAGAATTCTGGCTATGTGCGCATTCCGAATGGCAGAAGGAAGGTTTTTCCTGATATAATCCTCTGGGCTATATGTGCTCGCAAAGGTTCCCGGGCTGTAAACTGTTACCTTATCCGGATGAATGCAGATTTCATGATATGTATTGCTGTTATACACTGCATGCGCATAGCTGTTCGCCAAGACCTCCCTGATTGCCGCAACCGGAATCTCCGGAATTTCCTCCCTCTCTGTCCCTATAATTTCGCTTCTCCAGCTTATGTTTTTCAAAATATAGGTCTCTGCCAGCCTCAACAGATTCAATATATTATCCTCATACATCTGCATGTCAAGAAATGTCAATTTCTCATCTGTGGCGAAAATCGCCGCTTTGAGAGTAATCGGATGGGAATTTCCAAACAGTACATTTCCGGCATTTGTCAGATACTCTCCGGACACAAGCCCGAACCTCTTTAATACCATCGGTACTGTATACCTGCACTCCATCATCCTGCCGGCCGAAATTGCCCTTTCGCAAAAAGCTTTTACCGCTTTTTTGTCAACCTGCCTTGATACTGTCTCGGACTGCGCTTTCTCCCACCTATCCTTATATTCGTTCGCAACAAAAAACTGCTTAAGCTCCGCCGGTGTAACTTCCCTGTCTTCATCTGCTGTACGCAAATAATATCTGCCCATAGCAGAATAAGGGAAATCCTCTCCATGAAACTCCACTTTGATGACATGACGGCCCTCCAGGATTTCCTCCCGGATTACAGGGTATATCTGTGGCTTTATAGATTCATACACAAGACGGGAAACATCCCTAAGTGATGATTCAGCCACATCCTTCCCTATCACATCGCCGTTTGGTTTAACCCCAAAATACAATGCCCCGACACCGTGCTTATTCAAAATGGAGGAAATCGAAATCATTGCCTCCTTCAATTCCCCTGTAGTTTTCTTGAATTCTAAAGTTTCCGTTTCCTTTCCCAAATTCATAATATGCTATCCCTCCCCTCAAAATATAGCATATTTCTGACAGAATGTCACTGTAAAATGTCACTGTAAAATGTCACTGTATTCTTGGCATTCCCATCGCGACTCCCTTCTGCTCCTTCCTCCCGCCATTCGCTACCATACCGTCCGTCCAAATTATTTCGCTTTGCCTCCCCTAAATATAATACCCACATATCCCCCGCTCCGACTCCCCTGTCAGCACAAGAAGGACAGCGCTATTGATGGCTTTCGTCTGGCCGCCCTCATTCAGGCAGACAAAATAGCTGCAGTAGACCATATTCCGAATCTGGAACATGTTCATGGGGTCGTATCCGACAATGAGAGCATCGCAGGGGACATAGCTGGCGTGGGCCATGTGCTCCGCCACCTTCGCCTCCTTCTCCTCCATAAGGGCAGCGTACTCCCGCCCGATGAAGTCGTAGGGGCGGACCTGCGCCTCCACCCCGTCCGTATCTACGGGATTCTGCTCATAGGCGGTAAGCTCACTTTGGAAATCGTTCTCTATCTTGCGCCCTATGGCATCCATGCACAGAAAGAAGACCGCCCCCGTATAATAGGAAATCTTCCTGACATCGAACAGCAGCCGCCCTTCCGCCCGCAGCTCGCCCAGGTAGTCCCTGACGCGGGATATGTACTTTTCCCTGTTGATTGCCTTCAGGGCTTTCAGGCCGATGAACTCCGCCATCCCCTCTGTGGTCTCTGCCCTGAGCTCCAGCGCCACCATTTCGGGATATGCAGCCAGCCTCTGTGCCCGCAGGGCGGCGAATCTTTGAAGGGCTGTGAAATCGCAGCCTTCGCAGGCATCTGCAAGATATCGGTTCTCATTGTATTTCTCCGTGAAATTGTCCTGGTCGTCGGGATAGCGCAAAAGGGCGAAATCGGAGGGAAAGCGGGCCTCACCGTTGCTGAACTGATGGCAGTGGAACATCTCGTGAACCAGGAGATACGCGAGCGTATCCATGTCGTCAACAGGCGAAAATTCAATATTCCAGATAGCAATATACTCCCCGCCGTACAGCTT
Organism: uncultured Acetatifactor sp.; assembly: GCA_910585615.1. GTDB lineage: Bacteria > Bacillota > Clostridia > Lachnospirales > Lachnospiraceae > Acetatifactor. Next base: position 196,340 of record CAJUFO010000001.1, on the reverse strand, counting down.
TGAAGTGTTCCCCCGGAACCCATCCTCATAGGGAATCAGCTCCCCGTCCAGGCAGATCTCCCGGCTGTCGTAGACGGCGAACCTGTACCTGTGGAACCCCTCCAGCAGCGCGCCGAAATCCAGCGTGTCCAGGATGAAATCGACCTTTGCATAAATCTCCTGTAAATTCATAGCCAGCTCCTCCAAAAAAATATTGTGAAAATATTGCCTTTCCCCTACCGGATATTATAATATAAAAATAGTCCAGTGCCAATATCATTTAACGGACATTGGGAATTGCGGACAATCTATAGACACAGCCAATTTTAAAACGGCGCGATTCCGAAAAACCGGGAATCGTGCCGCTTCTGGTTTCTTATTCCTGTCCTTTCATCCCCACTTTCCGCCCTTCAACCCGCGGACGCCTAGCCGCCCTAAACCTGCACCAAATGCACCAACTGTCCCACAAAATCCCCCTTCCTGTCAGGAATCCGAAGCCCTGCGTACATCAAGCAGTCCCCGGAGAGCACGACTTCCTCTCCGACTCCTTCCACCCGGTAGCGCGCCGATGCCTCCAGCCCCTTCAGCCGCACCATATGGCTCTGCCTCCCGGGCCCGCACAACACCTGGATCCAGGTCAACAGGCTTTCCCTCCTGTCCTTGGACACCACCTGCCAGCAGTCGTACAGACGATTCTCCGCCCCGGAGGCGATCCGGTAGTAGTCCCCCTCCCGGATCAGGTCGTTATATTTATGGTACAGCGCCACCTGTGCCGGTATCATCTCCCTGTCTTCCGACCGAATCCGCGTCACGTCCAGCTCATAGCCGAATGTCCCCGCCAGGGCCACATACCCCCTGGTCTCGAAAGGCGTATTCCTGCCTACGGCATGATTCGGGCAGTCGCTGACATGGGCCCCGATGGTGGACAGGGGATAGAGCAGCGCCGTGCCCTCCTGGATGGCCAGCCGCTCTATGGCATCCGTGTCGTCCGAGCACCAAATCTGAGGGCTGTAGTACAGCATCCCCGCATCGAACCGCCCTCCGCCGCTGGCGCAGTTCTCCAGCAGAATGTCCGGGAACCGGGTCACCAGCCGCTCCTGCAGCTCATAGACCCCCAGCATATACCGATGGGCCAGCTCCCCCTGCCGCCCGTCAGGCAGCTCCAGGCTCCCCAGGTCGCACAGCGGCCGGTTCATGTCCCACTTCACATACTCCACATTGGCGCTTCGAAGCACCGCCTCCACCTGCTCCCAGACGCAGTCCACCACCTCCCGGCGGGAGAGGTCAAGAACATACTGGCCCCTGGCCATGGAGGGCGTCCGCCCCGGCACCGCGATGGCCCAATCCGGATGGGCCCTGTAGAGATCCGAATCCGGGGAGATCATCTCCGGCTCGAACCAGATGCCGAACTTCATCCCCAGCTTACCTACCTCCTCCACCAGGTAAGGCAGCCCCCCTTTCAGCTTCTCCTCGTTCACATACCAGTCCCCCAGAGACCTGTACTCATCCCTCCGGTTCCCGAACCACCCATCGTCCATCACCAGCATCTCGATGCCCAGCTTGGAGGCCTCTCTGGCGATGTCAAGCAGCTTCTCCGTATCAAAGTCAAAATAAGTGGCCTCCCAATTGTTAATCAGAATCGGGCGCTTCCTGTCCTTATACTTCCCCCGGAGGATGTGCCGCCTGATGAAATCATGGTAGCTCCCGGTCATCCCGTCCAGCCCTCTGTCAGAATAGGTCAGAAGCGCTTCCGGAGAGGCGAACCGCTCCCCCGGCTCCAGCGCCCAGCAGAAGTCCTCTCCCTCCAGCCCCGCCTGCCATCTCACCGTGCCGAACTGGCTGACCTCCGCCCGTATCTCATAGCTTCCGGAATACACCAGCTGCACCCCGTAGACCTCGCCGCTCTCCTGGGAAGCCCCCGGCGTCAGCAGCGCCATGAAAGGATGGTCCTGATGCCCTGATATCCCTCTGCGGGAAAGGATTCCCTGATACCCCGTCCCCAGGGGCCGCCTTTCCCTATGGCATTCCTTGGCCCAGGAGCCGTGCAGCGTCAGGGCCTCAAAGCAGCGGTTGTCCATGTCCAGGCTTAACTTATCCAGAAAGGAGAGCCTGTCCCTCTCGTTCCGGGACGGCACAAAGGACGGCTCGTCCGTCCGCAGCAGATAACCCAGCTCATGCCCCGACACCTTTTTCCCATAATAGATATGCCCCAGGAAACCCTCCTCATCCACCACCCCAATCAGATAACTGGTTCGCGGAGTGTCCAGCTTGAAGATTCTGTCCTGCTCATAATAAACAATACCCATACTCTCTCCCGTCCGCCCGCTTCCAGCGAGCCTTTCCTTTCATTTTAACCGGCAGGGCCTGACAGAACGTCAAAAGCCCTATGACGAACAATCCATCTGCCGCCATAGGGCTCAGCCGCTGCCTATAGCGGCACATACCACAGAACAATCGGTAAAAGACCGGAAGAATGCCCGCACTTTGGACATTCTTCCGTGTGAGATCGGCTTGCAAAGCGAATTTATTCGTAAGTGAATCGTATTCACTTTGCGGGCCTAGAAGTTCTTAGGCCGTGTACTAAAGAGGGGTGCTTGCACTCTCTTACGGCCTTAGAACTTCTTCTCACACTTTACTGCGCGTTCTTCATGTACTCCTTGTATTCCTTCATCTGCGCGCCGTGGATCGTTGTCAGCTCATCGATGATATCCTGCACGCCCAGGCTCTCGATCTGCTGCACATAGGCATCCCAGTCGTCCAGAGACTTGCTTCCGCCGATGACGCCCCATACATACTCCTTCATGGCATCGCCGATGTCCGTTCCCTTCTCGTTGTTCACTGTATATGCCTCAGGATTCTTCTTCTCCACCGTATGGGAATAAGCGATACGGCTGTTGGCGGCCACCTTCTCGAAAAGCTCCGAGGTGCTCCGCGGTGAACAGGGCGATGGTGGCAATGGTGGCCTTGGACAGCGGGAGCACTATCTTCCAGAAGATGGTCACCTCCGTAGCGCCGTCAATCTTTGCCGACTCCTCCAGGCTCTCCGGAATGGTCAGGAAGAAGCTCTTCATGATGATGACATTATAGGCGCTGACCAGTCCCGGGAGCACCAGGGCCCAGCGGTTATCAATCAGGTTCAGGCCCTTAATCAGCAGGTAGCCGGGTATCATGCCGCCGGAGAACAGCATGGTGAAGAGCACCAGTACCAACATGGTCTTCCCGAAAGGAAGATTCTTTTTGGAAAGAGGATAGGCCGTGGTAGCCGTGAACAGCGTCCCCAGAAAAGTACCGCTGATGGTCACCAGCACCGTAGTCAGGTATCCTGTCCAGATGGACGGATCTTTGAACACCTGGGCGTAAGTGTCCAGATTGAAGCCCTTGGGCCACAGGAAGATGCCGCCCTTGGCCGTGGCCTCCACCGAGCTTAAGGACATCATGTACATAATCATTGGTTTTATCTTATTTTGTCTTTATCCGTGATAATGCTTTTAAAGCCTTGATTATACTGAAATTGTCCAATATCATTCACGTTTTTATTGTTCGTCATGTTTTGTCTTTATTCATGTATATATCGGTCATATTAGGGGTGAAAATTGGGGTATTTATGGGGTAACGAAAAGGGCGGTCACAATGCCGCCCCTGCTGCTATAACACTATTTTCAGATTGTCCATTTCTTTTTGCTTTGTATTCGGCAAAACGTGGCTATATAAGTCCATCGTCATTGCAAGGCTGCTATGTCCCAAGATGGTCTTCAATGTCTGGGGACTCCCTCCTTGCTCTATATACCGTGTCGCAAAGGTATCTCTTAAAGCGTGTGCTGTAAAATGCTCTATCGGCTTACCCCGTTCTTCCAATCTGGAAATGGCACTGCTGATTGCTCTGTTGACATTACAGTTGTCTACCATCTTCCCATACACTGATACAAATACCCGGTTCTCTGCCTTGTCTATCGAAATTACAATGCTCTGTTTCTTCCTCTGCTTTGCTAGAATAGCTTTTATCGTATCATTCAATGGAATATCCCTTATCCCCGCTTCACTTTTTGGCGTTCCTGTAGTCCGTGTGTTGTCCTCGTTGAACGTAGCTGTTTTTGTAACGTGAATCACATTCTGTTTATAGTCTATGTCGCTCCATGTCAGGGCGGCGGCTTCTCCGAACCTCATTCCAGTACAGAGAAGAAAAGCCACAAACTCATAATAATAATCACTTGCCATCTCCCTCATAAAATCTTCCTGTTCCTGTTCCGTCAATGCCCTGTGGTATGTCTCTGCCGCCTTTGCATTGACTTCTTTTAAGGCTTTTATGCCCTCTGCCGGATTCTTCATGATGATTTCATCCGTTACCGCATCATTTAGGACGATTTTAAGAATCTTCAGGATATTGTTGCATGTCCTGATTGACAGTTCACCATCTGATATATCTTTCTGGAATGCCTGTACCTGTCTGCGCTCAATCTTCTGAAGCTTTATATTCCCCAGGTGTGGGGATATATGCCCCTTGTAATAAGTTGCATACCATTTAAGGGTATTCCCCTTTATACTCCCCCTCTTTCCATTCAGCCATTCATCAAAATATCCATCCAATGTAAGGTTGCGGTTGTCCGTATATATCCCGGCTTCAATCTTTTTCCTGACTTCCTGTTCTTTCTGCGAAATTTCCTTTGCGTTCTTTCCGTAGATACTGTATCTTTTGCCGTCAATGGTAAAACGCTTTTCCAGTGTGCCGTCTGCACGTTTCCGTGTACCCGCCCCCAGTCTTGCCATAATCAACACCGCCTTTCTGTTTTTTCAGGGAGGACAAATAATCATCCCCCCTTTACCACTTCCCCCTTACCCTCACTTTCAGGCCGGATAACTCCGCATCAGGATAGCCCACAATATAATATTCGCCGTCCTGGCTCTCCACCCTGGAAGTAGTCCATATCCCGGCTTCCTCCCATTTTTCGGTATCATAGTTGTAGACTTCCTCTCTCCGCAGAAACTCAATGCCGCTGCCGCTCGTGTAGTAATGCCCTTTGTCCGTCTCGTATCTGCCCTGGCTGTTCATGTGAAGCTTGCTCACTTCCCGGACAGGGCTGTTAAGATAGGTAATATCCCGCTGTATCTCTTCCAGTTTATAAAGGATATTCCGATATTCTTCAAGCTGCTGTCTCTGGTCTGCAGTCCTTATCTGTTTAAAATCATCAAGGCCTGATAAATCGTCAAAGTCACAGTAGCCGGATACAGACAATGCCGCCCCAATCTGTCTTTGCAACTTTACCATTTCGCCAGATAATGCCCTTAAATCTGCCATGTGCTATACCTCACTTTCTCCCGAAAAGTACAATTCTTTCAAGTATTCGTAAATCCTCGGCATTTCCTGAATGTCGATATGCTCCAACATTTCAGTAATTCCATAGTAATAATCAACCACGTTTTTACTGTCCTCCGGGGAATGCTTCTCTTTTAATGCTCCACTTCCCGCCAGATACCCCAGGCAATAGGTGTATATGGTACTAAATCCGCATAAGTTTTTAGAAGTTTTCTCTTTTTTATCATGCCCCACTTTGTACGCTTCATATATCATACATTCATCAATCATTCCGGCATATATCATCTTTTCGATTGACGGAATAACACTTTGCACTTTCTCCCTGGCCCTCTGTTCGTCCTGCCGCTTCATCATCCAATCATGGTAATTATGAATTGTCTCATATGCGGGATATCCATATGTTTCATAAACATAATCCATGAACTTCCCAGTTTCGGTATCATCATCAAGAATATACCGCCCTGGAAAAGTGGCAACCTCAATCATTTTCTCAATGTCCTTTTCTGGCACGCACTTATTGACGTACATCACCCCTTTTGTTTCATGAATATAGACATTGAAATCTTTCATGCTTATGTGGTGCTTGCCGCTTATATACCACACAATATCATGTGGAAGTTCAAGCGGCTCCACTCTTATTACTTCAAGTTCACTCATGCCACGCCGCCTTTCCTTAGTTCGTTCAAGTCGGCCTGTATCTGGAGCAACAGCAACTCATTCTTTCTGCTCTGTACCTCTTCCGGGCAAATCAAGGATGCAACAGACCTGTCAAGGTTATCAGCTATTTGAGTAAGCAATTTCAGGCTGACATTCATTTTACGGTTCAGAATATTGGAGAGCGTGTTTCTCCCAATACCCATAAAGCCGGATGCCACATTGATACTCCAATTGTTTTTATTCATGACCTCATACAACTGATTAATGAGAGTGTCCATACATTCATTCATCTTGTTCGCCCTCCCTTGCTTCTTCCGCTTCCAGTGCGTCCCATTCCTCGTCTGTCAAGGGCTTTTCAAACTCATATGTGCCGTTGCCATAAAGATAGCCCAATGCAAAAGCATACCCTATGGCTCGCCCTTTGCCCATGGGGGCATTTTCCGCAAGATGAATTAACTGCAGCCACTCCCCTAAATCCCAAATGCGTGTGCATTTATAACTTGCAGTTCTCTCGCTTAAGCCGTCCTCTATCCTCGCCAGTGCTTCATCAAGTTCCCTTGCTTCTTTGTTGGTCAGGATGAATCTTTTGCGGATTTCATTGAGCCGGTGCAGCTTCTTTTTAATGTTTTCAAGGTTCATAAATTTTTCACCAAATCCTTTCCTTTTGCAGCCGGATATGGTATAGTATTTTCAGTATCCGGCTTGTGACTCCGGGTTACTTGCCCTCTGGAATGCCAGTTCCTTAAGAGGGCTTTTTCATTTTCTCCTTTCTCTTGTCCTCATACCATTTGATACTGCCGCCACCGAACCGCACTTCCGGCTGATATATGACGGACTTCCCGATATTGGTCACAACCCCATTGCATTTCTGGACTGTGAACCTGATTTCCCGCCTTACCATAACACCACCTTTCCTTAATTGTCTGCAATTGCTTGCAGAATCGCCAATAGTTGCACATTTTCATATTCGGGTTTTTAGATAACCCATGTTAGAATGTTGGTATCCCCAGAAGTGGGGAGGATATGTAATGTTTGTTCATAGGTTATTCAACCTTGACACAACCTTAACACAACATAACGGTTATGTCAAGTATGAATTTCCTTGATTTTTCCGTTGTGCTGTGGTAACATAATTTAAAAAGAAAAGGCGGTGATTTTATGGCAATCTCTGACATAAAGCAAAGAATGTCCCTAGTAATTAATAAAAAGGATAAGGCAATTTTAGAAGACATAGCAAAAAAAGATGACCGCTCCGTAAATTATGTTATCAATCAGGCCATAAAGGAATTCATAAAAAAGAATAGCGACACAACAAAGGCGGGGATGTAATGCCCCGCCTTTTCTTTATGTATTTTTAAAATACGTATTGACTTTATACGTGTTTTGTGCTATTATAATTATGCAAGGAGGAAAACAAAATGCCAATGAAACCAAGGGAGATGGAAAAACTAATCCTTGCAGATGGATGGATGTATAAGAATCAAGAAGGCTCTCACAAAAATTACATACATCCAACTAAACCGGGAAAAGTCACAATACCATTTCACACAAAAGACCTTCCCAAAGGTACAGAAAATTCCATCAAAAAACAGGCGGGGCTTAAATAGCCCCACTGCCTGTTCCCTTTACCAAATAGTAGGAGGTGTAATAAATATGTTATCTATGTATCCCGCTTGCTTCTTTCACGAAAGCAACGGCTATTCCGTGGTGTTCCCTGACCTTAACTGGCTTTCCACTTGCGGAGACACCTTTGAGGATGCCATGGAAATGGCTGTTGAATGTCTTGCCGGGTATCTCCACACCTGCCAGATGGACGGGGATAATATACCGAAACCGTCCAAACTGTCCGACATTGACCCGCAGGCTGTTGCAAGAGAGCTTGAACCGGATGCCCCCATGTGTGAATCTTTTGTCAACATGGTATCCGTGGATGTAGCTTCTTACGCAAAGGAACATTTTGAGAAATCCGTCAAGAAAACTCTTACCATTCCGGCATGGCTCAATAACGCCGCACTGGAAAAAGGAATCAATTTTTCACAAGTATTACAAGACGCATTGAAAGCACAATTGCATTTAGGTTAAAAAGCCATTGCGCCCGGCTCCTGGACATGGTACAATATATGTACCGATTCTTTTTTTGATTTGCGTTTTATAGATACAGCCGCCCGGAATAGTCCCGGGTGGCTGTTTTCTTGAAACGCTTGTATTATCATCCACAGTGTGCTATATTAGAGAAAAGGGAAAAGCCATAGAAGCGGCTCCACCCTCATTCTTTCATGTTTTGGCTCCCCGCCAGAAGCCGGTCAGCCGTCAACTATTTGGGGTAGTTGGCGGCTATTTCTTTTTCCCCTTGAAAATCGTGTAACACAACCCAATCAGGACAACACATACCCTTATCCCCCCTTTTTTCTGCCCATTCCGGACGTTTTCAGCCGCCGCCCCATAAATATACCTCCATGGGAATTTATGCCCTATATGGGGCTTGTACACGTTTGTATGCACCTTTGGCTATTCTTGCACACTATCATGGGCGGCACTTTTCCAGAATGTGTTATACTATGATTGTCCGTAAGACAGACGGACACAATTGACTTCTGGCGGGGAGGGTTTTCCGCAAATTTCCCTCCCCAACAAAAACAAATCTTTTTCCTATTCAGAAAATCTCCTATTACTCAATGGCTCATATATCCCCTTTCTTGCCAAAAAGTACCGCCCTAGCCGCCTACTTTTCGTTTGAATCGCTTTCGGCGGGCAATTCTCCCTCTTTTGGTCTATGCCCGTTTCTATAGCTGTATAGCGGGCAGTTTTTCACAGTACACTCCCGAACTTCTTTAAACTGTCCGCAACTACATTCAAGGCATTTTGCCCTGATTGCCTTAATTGGTGTCAATCTCGCCATTCTTACCACCTTTCCCGGCTCTTTCAATCTCCGCTAGAATCTGCCTATAGCGTTCTTCTATTTCCAGTTTCCTTGTAGCGACACGCTCCACAACAGAAACAAAATCATGCCGCCTATAGCTTGTCAGGCCGCCCCGGTATAGCATGGTTTCGGCAACCTCAAATTTCTCCATTAGTTCCCGCCGCGCCTTGCCCGCCTTAAGTTTCCGCAAGGCTTTTTCTTTCAGTTGGCGCACCCGCTCAATACCTATGCCTTGTTCCCTGGCAACCGCCGCCATGGTCTTTTTGTTTATGAAAATCTCCCGGATTATCTCATTCTCCCTTTCGGTCGTGTAACGCTCCACAATGCCCCACAGTTCGCTTTTAGAGTGTTCATCATATGTTTTATCAATGGCTTCGTTTTCCGGGTCAGAATCGCCTTGTAGCGTGTCTGAAAGTGTCAGGCTCCCATCTTCTGCTATGGGAGTGTCCAGACTGTCCACCCCTTGCGCATATTCTTTTATTTTCTGAACCTCTTTTTCAGGTATGCCAGTAAAGGATGCAATCTCCGCAAGGCATGGCTCCCGCCCATACTCCCGCCGTATCTGGTCGGCGGCTCTGCTGCAGCGTGTCAGCTCTTGCCGGATATGGTTCGGTAGCCGGACGGTTGAACCGCACAATTCAAGGTATTTCCGTACTGCCGCCAGAATCCAATATTGCGCATATGTCATAAACAATACTTCTCTTGCTGATTCATAGTGTTGTACCGCTTCCCATAGCCCAAAATAGCTTTCTTGCAATAAGTCAGCTTCACACTCATAGACGGTATACGGCTTTATCAGCTTTTTTATTAGCGGCAGATTCTTTTCATACAGTAATTGCATATTTTCAGACACGGAATAGCCGCCCCGGATTCTCCCAACCAATGTTTCATTATCAGCTACCATATTGCATTGCACCTACTTTCTGATATAATTGGAGTAGGCGCAATGCGGTAAAGGGAAGTGTCACGTCTGAAGAATACTTCCCTTTTTCTTTTTTCAGATAAATCTATTCTGTTTCGCCGTCCGGATCCTGAACCGGCTCCCCGCTCAATATTTCTGCCAGGGCAAAATTCTGCTTTTTTTCTTTTTTGAACATTTCGCCGAAAAATTCGTTATCCGAATATTCTGTTGCTATATTCTCTATTGCCGCCCTGTCCTTTACTTTGCGGATATTCTGCAATGCTTTTTCTGCCAACCGATACTCTGCCGCCTTGCCGTTCTTGAATTCCGAAATTTCATTCATATGCCCGGAAAACTCCGCCGCCATTTCGGAAATATTTCTATCCTCTGCCAGGCGGCAAAGAATCAGGTTCTTCACATCACCCTTTGCATTCCGCAGGACATTGGAAATTGCAATGCCCTTTTGGATGTCTGTGTGCTGTGTCATTATTGTGAAGTATGCTTTGTCCGCTTTCTGGCTGTCGCTTAAGCGTCCAATCTTGCCGCCATACATCTGCTTTGCCCTCTCGCAGATTTCATCAGACAGATAAAGATAATTCACCTTTGGTCTTTCTGTAGGGTCGTTTGTTCCGTAATGCTTGAAAATGCTGTTTAACTGGTCTGTTAATTGGTCAAGAATCGACATTTTGGTGTCATATGTGCTTTCTATGCCGATTTCAGTTAAATCTATCCCATTCTTTTCTGCAATGTCCGCAAGCATCCGGCTTGCCCAGTAATCGCCTTTTGCCCCGATTTTAGCCGCAAAGGCTTTCAGTTCAAGCGTGGTCATGGGCACGTCTGCTATCGCCCGGACTTTCGCGAGAAGAGGTTCGTTGACAGTCTGCACACGGAAAAGTTCCTGCTGGCGCAATTCCTCAACGTCTTGCAGTGCCCTATCAACTGCACTGACTTTTAGTTTCGTCAAGGAAGAATCACAAGCTTCATTTATCTGCCTTTCCCTCTCTATTGCCAGTTTTGAGCCGGGCTGATAGTTTTCCCTTACCTCCCGCAGCTCCCGCTCTCTCGTTGCCTTGATTGCGTCATGCTGTTCTTTGTAATTCTGTGCTTCATATTTTAAAACCTCTGTTACAATCCCGATATTTATTGTCATAGCCATTACCTCTCTTTCTTGTCTGTGAATAAACTCATGTTTCTGGCAATTGCTTCATGCCGCTTTTTTCTGTCCTGGATGCTCATTATCTCCCGGCGCATTTCCTCCCGGCTCTTTTCGCTCTGTGCTGTGCTCCGTCTCTCTTCCAAAACTTTTACCTCTTCTTTCTGCCAATAGGCTTTTTATTTAAAATTTTATTCTGTCGCTTTCTGGCTTTCCTCCTGTTTGATTTCCCTGACATTTTCATAGCAATCCCTTAGTTCGCTGTCTTTCGTGGCGGCAATCCGTTCTTCCATACTCTTTCTGAAATGTCTGTTATCATAATTGTCATAGATGGTTCCCGCATACTCCTGGCGGGACTTTGCAGCTTTTACTTTCTCCATTGCCGCCGCTGCTGCTTTAATGTCGCGGGAATTCTCTATCCGGAATCTATTGATAACTTCATTCGCCCCGATAAGGTTCATTGTGGGGTCTGATAATGCCGGATGCTTATTTTCTGCCAGTAAAGACAGAATCTCATACTGCATATCCGGCTTGCTTGTCCGCAGCATATTGGCAAGCGCACAGCTACGTTCCAAAGAATCCCCTTTGTTTAGGGCATTTGCAACTAACCTTTTTGCTGTCTCTTTGTCACTCATGCGGACATTGCTGTAACCATTGGTGTATCTCTTCTCCAGTTTGAAAATATATCCCTCGCTACTTGTGACAAGAAAATTTTTATCCTCGCCATTGTAATTATTCAGACAATCCCTTGTGCTTGCCGCCAGTTCGTTCAGCACTTCCAGTTTTGCAGTAAGCGACGGCTGTACCCCGGTTTCAAAAATGCCGTTCTTTTCGGCTATCTTCTCAAAGAATCTATCCACCCAATATGACTTGCCGCCATGCGCTTCAACCAGTGCTTGGTACTCATCAACCGATACCGGGGAATCTTTAAGGCAGTCAAGGACGCTCATTAGTCTTGTTGTTTCGGCAGAAATTACAGTTGCGTGTGCCCTCTCACATGTAATAGCCTCTTCCAAAGCGTCCTCAAACGCTTTCAGGGCTTCACCTCTGGCGGCTTCAACCTCTGCTTTATATGTTGGAGTAATTTTGTCTCGCTCTGCAATGAATACCGGGGAGCCGGGGACATAGTTTTTATTCAAGTCCTCAAAACTCTTTTTCCTTTTGGCCGCTGCTCTGTCAAATTTGCTTTTGTAGGTGTCCATGCACACTTTTGCAACACTGAATACGTCATACTCTTTTTTCATGTTTACCTCTTCTTTCCGGCTTCTCGCCTATCAATAAATTTCTGCTCCATCCTCCGGCACAAACTCCGGCAGCGTTATGCCCTGGTATACCGCCTTGTACTTTGGCATGAATTCATCATTGGGGATGAATTGCACATCTATATACAATCCCGGTTCGCAAAATCCTGAATCCGGCACAGATAACAAAACACAAGTGTTCTTTTTCAGGGGATGCTTTACCACCGCTCTCCCATCTTCTTTTATTTCAAGAATCTTTAGTGCGAAAATGCCGCTCTTGTGCCTTGCGGCCAGGCTGTTTAAAATATCCATGATTACCTCTTTCTGGCAAATGCCTTTTTATTATTTTTTTGATTTTCAGATAGGGCTTTTTCTTTAAAAATTTACGGAAGTAGCTTAGTAGAGAACATGTGTTTGTTTCCAAAAACCCCTACCGCCATGCTTTACTACTGGTTTGTTTCGTATATCCGTTTCGTTATTACAACTATTCGCAAAATTATTTATTATACGAAGTCTTGCTTCCCAAAAGCCCGCAAACCCGCATAAATACTGGCTTTCTTAAAGTTACGCCTTGAAATGGTTATCCATATTCTTTGTGCAATTTCACGAAAAATTAGTCTGGAACCTCTGGTAAATCAATTTCACATGTATCTTTATACAATATACCGTATTTTTGTGCTATTTCCTCCGGGGTCTGGGACGAAATTCTGCTTTGAGGCTCCGCCGGAATAGGAGCGGTTTCTCGCATATAATAAGCCGCTTTTGCGGTAAATATCAGGTTCGGGTTTGCAATCTTGCAGTTACTCAATTCATCAACCACAAACCCTTTGCAGATATCAAGCCATTTTTTGACCGTGCTACCATGCGCGGTACTTAGTCTATACCGTCCCTCCCGCCAGTCCGTAAAAGTGTTCCTGTCAATCCCCACAAGCCATGAGAACGCTTCCAACGTAGGCAGTCGCCCATATCTGGCGCATAGTCTGGTAAATGCTGAAAACATCGCATCCAGTTCCTCTATGTTGTCATTATCCGGCTTACTTATTCTGTCCGCCAAGTAAAATATCAAGTCCCTGAAATTGCTGTTGACTTTCTCTTCATCCCCATTAAGTCGCTCTCTTATGTATTCGTCCGTCAACTGATAAAGTTTGTTTGTGTATACTTCAACTCCATTTACTGCTGTTTCTGTGTTCATCACTTCAACACCTCCCTCGCAAAATAAACAAACGTGCTGTATATATAGTAGCCACTATATTCAGGACTTATAAACTGCACATTACATCCAAATCGATGCTCCCACGTTTTCAAAGATGCCATATAGGCAGTAGGGGCGAACTCTGTCTTGTAGCGGTGCGCAATAATGTCGCTGTAACCACCGGGAGCCTCCACCATCAGGTATGTCTTTGCACCGTCATTCCCGGCCTTTAGGAATTCTTTTTCGAACCGTTCTCGCTCCTGTGCAAGATTTCCGCTCAATTCTTCCAGTGATGCCTTTCTTTCAAGCACACAGTCCCGATGGAAGTATATGTCCCCGTCTGTTGTCGGAATCAAGAACGTATAATCGCCGTATTCCAGTTTTTCTTTCCGGTATGCGATACCGTTCTTCTCGAAGTATTCCAGTATGTGGGAGTTTTTCTTTTCTCTGCTGTCAACCAGAATGACTATCTGCTTAAGCAATCTTTTGATATCTTCTACTGAAAATTTGTATTTCCTCATGGATTCTGTACCTCCTTGCTCCGACGCTCTAACTCGCCAACAGCTGCAGATAGCAAATCTCTGGCAAGCCTACAATTTCCATATGACTGCGCTATCTTGTCGGATTCATTGACTAGCTGCTCCCACTTTTCGCTTTCCATTTGCCATATATCCGCATACTCTTTGAACAACTTCCATGCGGATGTGAACATTCCGTAGACTTTTTTCAAATCTGTTACTGACATAATTGATACCTCACTTTCTAAATTTCCGTTGCAAAAAAGTATCATCTTATCTTCAAATTGATAATTTGAAATTCGATTACAAAAATTCTGTTTTTCATTATCTTCTACCAAGTTACCAAGACTACCACTTTTTTCAACAATCCCTTTCCCCTTTATATATCCACTATTTTTTATATATTTATAACTCTTTGATTTCTTAGTAGCCTTAGTAGTTATAGTATAAATATAGGAAAATCAAGGGTTTAGAGCAGCTACCATCATGCTACCAAGTCGGCTACCAACTCTCATTTTCTCTAATCAAATGGTATCTCCATCTGGCTTTCTGCGTCCACTTGTATAAATCCGTCCATTTGGTAGCTACTTTTTGGAGAGTTGGTATACAAGTTGGTAGCCCTCTTTTGTAACAGTTTCTGCTGTCCATACTTCCCATACCGTGTGGGACTCTTTACGCGCTCCCATCCCGGTATCGCCAGAACAATATTGATGATTTCAGACGCTTGCCACTTCTGTGGCCTCCCGCTCTCGTTCAGGGCCTCCTGCCATATCTCAAGCGCACATGTCCTTTGTTTCCCTTCCAGATAGTCCGTTATGATACCAATCTTGCCATCATCCGCCATACTGTCCTCCTGGAGCTGCCGCGCTTCTTCTCTGCAGAAATCCGGCAATACCAACGGTGGCCTTTCTGCTTTCCAGATATGTACCGCTTGTGCCCAAGCAGCCTTTATATCTTCCATGGCAGTAGGTGCGAACAAACTTTTCTTTGGCTCATTTACTCCTGTCTGGACAATCAGAAATCGGCGGTTCCCCGTTTCATCTTGTAAAAAATCGCTTTTATTTGTAGTTCCCGCAAATACGCACTGCCGCAGAAACACATCCGCCCTCCGCTCATAAGGCACTCTGTACTTGTCTTGCGTTGCCGTCAAAAACCTTTTCACGGAATCGACACCGCCCGCAGTCCTCGCAAGACTCTTAAGTTCTGCCAATTCTATAATCCAGCTTCCCATTAAAGATTGCGCCGCCTTATCAGAGTCCAAACTGTCAAGAGAATCATTGAACCAATCATCATTCATTGCCAGTAATTGCAAAAAAGTGCTTTTCCCTATGCCCTGTCGCCCCTGTAAAATTAGGGTGTAATCAAATTTGCATCCTGGCTGGTAGACCCTTGCAACGCCGCCTAACATCCACAACCGCATAACCTGATAGGCATACTCCGTATCCTCAACACCCAGATATTCCACAAGCAACCGCCGGATGTTTTCGTGCTCGTCCCATTTCAGAGAATCAAGCAAATTTCTTACCGGATGAAATTTATTTCTCATGGAGACATTTTTCAAAGCATCGAAATAATCGTTTCTGCTTTTCATTCCATAATCTGATTGCAAAATAGAGAACAATGCAGAATCATCATGGCTGCTCCACGCACGATAATTGTTTTTTATCTCCCATGGCACATCGCCCATAAGACATGCTTGCTGTGCAAACTCGTCAAACTTGATTTTCCCGGCAAAGCGACCATCATTCTCCATGATAATTTCAAAATTACGGACTGTCTGCAATATCTTCCGGCTCTTTTCGTTTCCGTCCCGATCATAGTCAACTTTATAAGCAAGCATCTGCAATACATCGGGAACAGGATAGCCTACGACAGCTTTTTTTGTAACGGTCTCCTTGTTCACCTCAGCAGACGCATCTTCAATCTGTTTCAACAATTCCTCTTTGGTATGACTTGACATATAATCACTAAAGTCTCCACCTTTGATATTCATACCTTTCGTAGGAATTACTATTGTTGCTTTCCCAGTCCCCAACGAATCAAAATACTGTTTCAGTTTGTTTGCACTGTTAACCCCGCTATTATTTTCATCATTGTCCGCAAATATGATTAATTCTGTGCTTTTTATATAGCTAAATACTTTCCTACGATGCTCCCAATCACCGCTACTTCCACAGGTAAAACCAAGCAATCCATGTCTGCCGCCATTGATGCAGTCCTTTTCACCCTCAAAATAATATACAGCCCCACCCTGTTCAGCAATCTGTTTCAATCTTAAGATATCACCGTTGCAGAAAATGGATAACGATGTATCAATATCTTTTAGGCTATTTACCCATATACCGTCCTTGTCATAGCCTTGCTTGAAATTCTTGCCAGGCAGTCTGTATTTATAATGCGTAATCTGTCCTGTATCGATTCTGCGGTATGGATACTCGCCCTCACAGTTCTTTCGGTAGTAATATTGTGTTTTGCTCACATACTGCTTGCTGGCTCCTAGCTTATCCTTATTATGATGGTCATAATACAACTGTTCCGGTTTCAACCCTACTGCGGACAAAACATCCTTATAATCACACCCCGCCTTGCAGTCCAATATTACTTTTTTGCTACCCATCGCAATATGAAGTGATGGCTTGTTGTCTCCATGTATAGGGCATATGCAATGTGCTTCTCCACCTACTGTCCTTATTGCTTTGTAATGCGATAGGATAAACCGGAATACATCCTCATTTGTCATCGTCCGCCACCACCGCCAATCAGCATGTCTATCAATGAATCCCGACAGGCAATAGCTTCATACAGATTACGCTCTACCGTATCTATTTCATCATAATCATATAAGAATGCCGGTTGCATACAGTCAAGCTTGTGTTCATAGGCACTAATTTTCTGATTATAATTGGCAATTGCCATTACGATTGTTGTAACGGTCATTCGTCCACCTCCGTCTACTCTGCCAACTCATCAACAAATTTGCGTATTTTAGACATGCTCCAAAGCACCCTTTTGCCAATCTGTATTTTTGCGCCTGCATCTGTACCTATTTTTACAGCTGTAACTCTGCCACAGTTTAAGGCTTGCATTAATCCCATTGTATCCACTGCGATAGTATTACTATAAATAATCGTTTTGCATAGTTTATTTTTCATTTTGTTACCTCCTGTCTTGTTTTGTGTGATTCATCTATGTCTTGCTTTAATACATATTATATGGTACTATAAAAGAAATGTCATTTCTTTTAATTTTCATTTTCGGAGGGATATTATGGCTAAAAAAGAAAAGGAATTTCCATTAAGTGCAATTGGAGGGCGTATTCAAGAATTAAGAAAGAATCTAGGGTTTAATAGTCCATCTGGTAGAGTTGATTTCTACAATTTTCTATATGGCAATATAGGCATTGATGACGATAGCAAATATAAGAACGTATATAATTGGGAACGTAGTGAAGATTCAATACCTATTCCTGTATTAAAAAAAATTTGCGAGAAATGTAATTGTAGTTCTGATTATCTGCTCGGTATTGAAAAAGAAGTAAATCATGATTTGCATTTTATTTGTAATTACACTGGACTTTCTGAAGATGCTGTTAATGCAATAGCTAACAGTAATTCCTCTTATTTTTCATTTATAGTAAGCACTATAAATTTTCTACTTGAAAAGGATAACTACATTGATGATAAACTTGAATTATTCCGTTTAATACCTCAATATGTATTATCTAGTCAGAATATAAAATCATATGATGAGTGCGACGTTCCGAAAATGGAAAATAGAAATATTACATTGCGAGATGAATATGGAACTGCTGCTGGCCTTGTTCCGGTTAAAAAAATGGCAAATGTGTTATTGCTCTCTATAAACGAAACGCTATCTAAATTGAGAAATAACATATCAATCAATCAAATACGCCATAAACCGACCGTTTACGATATTCTTGATAATATGTTGTCTGACCTTATTTATATAGAGGAAGTTAGAGAAAATATTGATGGATTTAATTTTGATATTGATAATTTATCTAGGAAATGTAGACGGTTTGAGGAAAATAAGAAAAGATTAGTTTACTTATATGACTGTGATAATATTGATGATATTGATTTTTGCAAGTTTCAATCTTTATATCCTTGTTATAAAGATAGTGATATACAGCTTCTAAAAAATAATCTGAATTTATAAAAATGTCGAATTATTTGAAAAGCTGTGAAAATAAATTGGAGGCAATAAAAATGTGTAAACATGTATAAATACTAGAGCCATGCCCACAAGTTGACATGCAAGGATGTTCCAAAATAGAACCCCTATAGCTTCGTCCGGAAAACAGATAAGCCCCGTCAGGAGCCGGACGCAATAAATACTCATGCCGTGTTCCGGCTAATAGAACGAAATTTCATCCTTTAGAACGAAATTCGTACAAGCGCTTAGTTTTCATCAACTTGTTGGGGAAAGATTTTCGTATGTGAGACATATGAAGCCAATGAAATAATTATTCTCCATCTGCGGGAAAGCCCACTGACTTCCAAATGGTTGACAGTATGGCCGAAGCAGAATCCTCTTGAAAAGTTTTATTTGCCCCATATTGGGCTTGCCGCCGCATTGCTTAATAAATCCCGTTACAAAAACCTAAATGCTGTAGCGTATCCCGACAGGTATTCCGAAAAGTGGAAAAGCCATACTCACAGGCATGGTAGGTAATTAGAGGGTATTCTGTATATCTCCGTAAGAGGCAGCGCTTTCCTGGGCTATCAGGATACTTATCCCACTATGGGGGTGAATACTATTCCTATCCCTCAAATTAGAAAATCTCTGGCATAATACCAATATGTAGGCCTATGTTCAACATAGGGAACCTGCGCAGTACTAATTAGTGACAGGTATTTTCCCAACACCGCACCGCTAATTTGCATATACACCGCAACTTTCTGCGATAGCTCTGTAAGGCTATACCCCCACAGTGCGTTCTCACCAAAAAAATCACATTGGGGTATTTATTGGGGTAGATTGCCATACAAAATGCCAGAAATCCGCATAAATACTGGTTTTCTGGCATAATGCCTCTGGACATCATGACCACATGCCAGAATGGATATACCATAACGATGCACAGCACTGTGAAAAAGATATAGTTGAATACACCATACGCAACCTCTCCCCGGCCGCGCTTCACTTTCGTGAGATGATTTTTCGTGTCTTTCATTTTACACCTCCATTTTCCTGGCATCAGCCTAATACAGGCCCTCGTTGCCGGTCCTCTTCGCAATATTATTGACGAACACAATCAATATGAACGCCACTACCGATTTGAACATGCCTGCCGCCGTAGAGAAAGAGTAGTCCGAATTGATCAGACCCATTCTATACACGTATGTATCGATGATGTCCGCCACCTCATACACATGGGAGGTATACAGCATGAATATCTGGTCGAAGCCCGCGTTCAGGATATTGCCGCAGTTCATGATGAAGCAGACCACGATGGTAGGGACGATGGAGGGCAGGGTGATGTTCAGCATCTGCTTCCACTTGCCGGCTCCGTCGATGGAGGCCGCCTCGTACAGCTGCGGGTCGATGCCGCTGATGGCCGCGAAGTAGAGGATCGTACCCCAGCCCATGCCCTTATAGATGTCCGTCACGATTAGCATGGGAACGAACCATTTCGTGCTGGTCAGCACCATGACCCTCTCTCCGGTCAGGTTGTAGATCAGCTGGGTGATCAGTCCATTGTCGGGATCCAGCAGGGTCATGATGATACCTGCCAGGATGACCCAGGAAATGAAGTGGGGCAGATACAAAAGCGTCTGGGAGACCTTCTTGAACTTCAGGCTCCTCATCTCGTTCATCATCAGCGCCAGTATCACCGGTATGGGGAATCCGATAATCAGCTTCAGCAGGCTGATGACCACCGTATTGCGCAGGACGGGCAGGAACGATGCCTTGGAGAACAGCTTCACGAACTGATCGAAGCCCACCCACGTGCTCTTTGCCGGATTATACTGGTTATAATCCATGAACGCGATTCTCAGCCCTCCCATGGGCACATACTTGAAGATCACAAAGAACAGGATTCCGGGAATCAGCAGGAAGTACAGCCAACGGTACTTTACCATATCCTTCCATGTGGTCTGGCACCTGATTTTGAAGTCCACTTTTTTCGTGCCTTTGTTTTCTGCCATTTTCACACACTCCTCTCTCATATTTGTTTCTGACGGGCTGGCTTTTAGCACTATTCTGCACTATTTAATGCACAATTGCACTATACTATCATTTTTTATCCCTGGGCTTATTCGTGCATCTGTTTGTGCGTTTTCTTGTTTATATTAAAGCACTTTAGTGTTTGAAAGTCAATATTCTTTGTGTAATTTATGACATTTTTGACACTTTATACAATTTTAATAATTAATTAATGCACTATTTTGCACTATTTTTGTCTACTTTGCCCAAAAGGAAAAACAGGCATCAAAAAAGAGCCCTGCGCGAGCCCTTTTTATCTGCGGCGTCCTAGTCCGCCGTCATCTGCTTTTCCCTTTCCGCCTTTGGCTTCGGCTTGTACTGTTCCTCACCGGATTCGATATAAAGCACGAAGTCGTTGATCTCCTTTTCGGTCCATCCTGCTGCCCTTAAGCCCAGAAGCAGCCTTGCAACTTCCGTCATATTCATATCACCATCTCCTCTCCTGCACCGTCTCCGGATGCATGTCTCCAAAAAACAATGTCCTGCCATGGGCATTATACCATATTATGCTTTCAAAATCCATCCCTGCCGGCAGGGCGTTCAGTCAAGAACCCGCTTCACCGATGATTTCCGTATGATAATCCGCCCCGACACGTCTATCTTCTCAAAAGGGGCCTCAGGATGCCCAAGCCGCCACAGGAAGCACTGCACCATGCGCTTTCCCAGCCACTTCGCGTCCACGTTCACCGTGGTGAAGAAGGGGTCCAGCATGCCCTCCTCGTCATTGTCGAAGCCCGTCACCGCAACGTCCTCCGGCACCCGGATGCCCTGCTCCCGCAACGTCTGGGTCAGGAACTTGGCGATCTCATCGTTCCCGCACACCACCGCCTCCGGCAGCCCCTGTTCCTGATACCCTTTTACGATTTGTTTAAAGGTCTGATCATTGTAGAACTCGCTGCTCACCAGCTCCGCATCCGGCATCACCAGTTCCGGGACAGGTTCTATCCCCGCCTGGCGCATGGCATAGAGATAGCCGTCGAAGCGGTCGTGCATGGTCTCATAAATACTGCTGCTCTCGTTCAGGAAGCCGATTCTGCCCATCCCCTGGTCGATCAGGTGCCTGACCAGCTTCACCACGGGCCGGAAGCTGTCTATCTTCACCACGTCCCCCGGCATCTCCCCGTCCACATCCTTATAAGTGTCCAGCAGGAATATCTGAATCCCCCTCCGTTCGATTACGCTAATATAGTCTATGTTCATCATCTTCACGCAGAAGACCGCTTCGATGCCATCCTCCAGCCCCGGCGGCAGGCGCAGCACATCCTCATCCTCCTGGGTCACCACCGCCACCTGGGTCTGGCAGTGGTTGCGGCTGGCCTCCTCGGATATGCCGTTGATGACCTTGTCCCAGTACACCGCCACATCGGGCTTGCGCAGGATCATGATCCTGTGATCCCCGGCCTCCTCCCTCTCCGGGGGCTGTCTCTCCCCCTCCTCTCCCGAGGATGCCACATACCCTCTCTGCTGTGCGTACCGCAGCACCATCTCCCTGGTCCGCTGGGCCACCAGGTCATTGCCCTTCAGCGCCATGGACACCGTGTTCCGGGACAGCCCCAGATCCTTTGCAATGCTTTGAATCGTAACCTTTGCCATTTCCTTACCCCCTATGCAATACCCCGCCCGCTCTCTGGCGCAACCCCTCTTTCACGCCCCGAACCCTCTTCCCGGGCTTCCCGCCCCGGCCGTCGGCCGCGGCACCCGGGGCAAGCCTCACCGCGCGCTTGCCCTGACCGTAGCCTTTTCCACGATATGCCCGCTCACCAGCTCCATCCGCCCCGCCCCATCGGAGCCCTCCAGCCTTGCCAGCATCTTCCCCAGGGCGGCCTGGGCCATGGCCTTCATGTCCACCTCATAGGTGGTGATCCCCCTGTCCGGCAGGCCCGGCCAGAGGTAATTGTCGAATCCCACCACGGAGCAGTCCTCCGGCACCCGTACCCCCCGCTTCTCCAGCTCGTTGATCAGCCTGCCGGCCACCAGATCGCAGTTGCAGACGAAGGCCTCCGGCAGCTCCTCCGGCAGCTTCACGATAATCTCCCCGGTTCCGTCCCGGTCCTCCAGCAGCCACTCCTCCCGGAAAGGTACGCCGTGCTCCAGCAGGCAGCGCCGGAAGCCGCAGTACCTGTCCATGATGCTGCTGGTGGCATGGATGGAGCCCACGTAGGCCATGCGCCGAAAGCCCCTCTCGTACAGGTACTCCGCCATCAGGTACATGCCGTAGAAGCCGTCCGTCACCACCGCGTCCTGCGCTATGTCCTTGTAGTAAAAATCCAGGAAGACCACGGGCATCTTCGCGCTGCTTTTTAAGAGTCCGATGTATTCCCGGTCAACCTCCCCCATAACGATCAGCCCCTCCGCCGCGCCTTCCTCCACGAAGCGGGGAAGCCTCCCTGCCTTTTCCGCATCATGCTTCAAGACCTCCGCCATCACGGCACAGCCCCTCTCAGGCGCCGCCATGGCAATCTCCATATAAATCTTCCAGTAGAACGTGATGTAGTCCGCCAGGTATCTCTCCGAGATGAGGACGCCGATGCTGCGCAGGCCGGGGGCTTTGCCGGCCGCCCTCTTCTGGTTCTGGAAGTATCCCATCTCCCGGGCCTTGTCCAGAATCCTTTCCCTGACCTCATCGCTGACCCCCTTGCGCCCTGCCAGCGCATTGTGCACCGTCACCGCGCTTACGCCCACCTGATTGGCTATGTCCTGCATCCTCACCTTTGCCATCGCGCCTCTCCATTCCTTCTTTCCGTTATACTTTATTTTACTTAATTTTGCAAGGCAAGTCATCAACTATTCTTGGATTTTATCTATATTTTTTGTATCCCTGTGGACGCAGAAAGGGGGAGCGTTCACTCCCCCCTGTATTCCCGCAGAGTCTTCCTGTCCAACCGGCTTCTCGCCAGCTTGTCTACCGAAGACAGAATTCGGCCGAAACTGCATTCAGCTACCTTCCATTTCAGTCAACTTCCGTATTCTCCGCGCAAATTCATCCCCTCCGCTGAAGGAGGAATCTAGATATCTTTGAATCAAATCACAGGCTGCCTGTTTTCCCACTACGTCAGCTCCCAAAGCGATTACATTCACATCGTCATGTTCTACACACTGGTGCGCCGTATAGATATCATGACAGCAGGCCGCTCGAATACCCGCTGCCTTATTGCAGGCAATTGCCGCTCCCACACCGGATCCGCACAGCATGATTCCCCTCTGTGCCTTTTTCTCCGTCACACTTGCGCAGACCTTCTTGGCCACATCCGGAAAATCAACCACTTCCCCTCTGTAGCATCCATGATCAATGACCTCGATTCCCCTTTTCCGCAGCATTTCGGTTACTGCCGCTTTCAGCGGAAAACCCGCGTGGTCGCATCCCATCGCTATAATCATTTCTTGCCCCTCTCTTTCTGCATACAGCTCCTCCAAAACCGCGCTTCTTTATTGATGAATTCTTGTCTCGGCTCTATACAGACATTCCGCCAGTTTTTCGAAGTCTTCGTCTCTCTTTGTAATTACCTGAGCTGCCCGGCTGCCGAGATATTCATAAAATCCTTTTCCGGTCTTTACGCCATAATCTCCGTTTTCCACCAGCTCTGCCAGCATGGGCATAACGGTTTTCTCATCACAGAGATCCGCAAATAAATAAGACGCAATCCTGTAAAAAGTATCTAAACCGCCTAAATCGGCTATCTCAAACGGACCCAGGCACGCATACCGAAGCCCCAGCCCATACTTGAAGACCTTATCAATATCCTCCTTTTTTGCCGCTCCGGCTTCCACCAGGCTCATCGCCTCCCGCAGGATAGCAAACTGGAACCTGTTGATCAAAAATCCCGGCACCTCTTTTTCCAGCATTACAGGAACTCTTCCTACATCAAGTCCCGTCTGCCTGACTGCTTCGGCCGTTTCCGCGTCCGTTTTTTCCCCTTTGATCACCTCGATCAAGGGACAGATGTGGGGTGGATTTAACCAGTGCATGCCGCAAAAGCGCCGCGGGCACTTTACAGCCTCCGCTATCTGCGTGACGGATAATCCCGATGTATTAGTGGTCAGAATCGCCCTCTCAGATACAATAGAAGAAATCTCCCGCCAGAATAAATGTTTTGCTTCTATGTTTTCCACAATGGCCTCAACCACAAATCCCGCCCTTGCAAAACACTCTTTCTCTCTGGTAAAAATAATCTCTGCTCCAGCAATTTCCTTCTGTATTCTCTTCCGGCATCGATCCAACCCCTTTTGCTCAATGTCATATACAGCCACTTCATATCCGTGCCTGGCAAAAAGCAGGGCGATAGAGCCTCCCATCACCCCGGCCCCCGCGATTACAATCCGTCTTTTTTCATCCATTTTCCCCTTCTCCTTCCTTTCTGGGCAGTTTGACCAGCGCATAACCATCCACCACGGTTTCCCCCTTCTGATTCTCCACAAATGTATGCAGTCGAACCCTCCCCCGATCCAGCAATTCCTCTATCACCACTGTCGCCGTTATGGTATCTCCAAACCGCACAGGATTTAAAAAACGCACTTCCTGTCCCATATAGATTGTCCCCGGACCGGGAAGCCTGGTAGCGATCACCGTGGAAATAAAGGAAGCGCTCAGCATACCGTGGGCGATTCGCTCACCGAACCGGCCTGCCTCCGCTTTCACTGCATCAACATGCAGTGGATTAAAATCTCCCGTAATTCCCGCAAATCCATATACATCCGTTTCTGTTATCGTTTTTGAAAAGCTTGCCATCTGGCCTACCGCACATCCCATATCTGCCCCTTCTCAATATCGTCCTTCAAACCTGTGGCCACTTTCTGCCTCGCTCAGAAAGCAACCTCTTCTTTTCCTTTCAGACAAAGCATCGCTCTGGCTTCTTCAGAATCAGCAATCTCATAATCCAGGAGTTCCAAAATCTCCTTCAGTTTGGCAACCTGCTGCGCATTATCCAGGGCGAGCTCCCCATTGGGCTTTATGTACAGACCGTCTTCCATCCCCACCCGTACATTTCCTCCGCAGACCGCCATCATTGTCTCATAGCGGAACATTCTTCTTCCGCCGCCTACAGTGCTGTATCGAATATCAGTTCCCAGCAGTTTTTTGGCCTGATCAATCATGAACAGCATGGACTCGGGGGTCATCGGCATGGCTCCCATTACTCCTGGCACAAACTGAATATAGATCGGTTGCGTTATCGTACCCCTTTTTTTGAAAAAAGCCAGATTTGCCAGCTGTCCGTAATCAAACACCTCATATTCCGGAAGGGTACCGCACCGGTTCATGGTTTCTATGCAATATTGAATATCTTTAAATGTATTTTTAAATACATTGTCATATGTTTTTTCGACGAAAGGATATTCCCAGCCATAAACGGGATTTTCCAGAAAATCTGTCAATCGGCTGAAGCAAAAATTCATGGAACCGGCGTTCGCCGATGCCATTTCCGGCCGAAACCTCTCAATGACGGAAAAACGTTCTTCCACAGTCATTCCCGCTGCTCCCCCGGTGGTAATTCCGATTACCGCATCGCACTCCTGCTTAATACCTGATAAAATATACTCAAAAATCCCGTGATCGGAGGTGGGCTGCCCTTTTTGATCCCTCGCGTGAATGTGGATGATTGCGGCGCCGGCCCGATGGGCATCCAGTGCCTGCCGGATGATTTCATCCGGAGTAACCGGCAGATAGGGAGACATTCCCGGAGTATGAATCGCTCCCGTAACAGCCGCGGATATGATTATTTTTTTCTGTCTTGGCATTTTACACGCCCCCTTTGCCTTTCATGATTCTCAGCGATTCTTCGGCAGCCCCCAATTTTGCCGGAACATCAATTTCCAGACTCACTGCGCCCGCGTATCCATTTTCGTACAATCTGCCCAGCCTTCTCTGATGTATCTGCGCCTTTTCTTCTTTCAGGTAACTGCGCCGCCAGGGACTTCCCTCGTCATCCGAAATATGTACGTGCAAAAGCCTCTGCATATACCTCCCCATATCCTCATCGGCCTCTTCCGCCTTCTCCAGATTATAAAAGTCGCCCAGCAGACCGATATCGCTCCAGTTTATCCTGTCCACGATTTCCATGCCCTCTTCCATACTGTTGATATAATTGCAGTAGCATGGCGCTAAAGGCTCCAGGCATATCTGGATTCCCTGCTTTCCGAATACCTCCGCTGTCTTTTTTAAAAAATCAATCAACTGCAGATCCGCCTTTTTCCTGTCATAACCCTCCGGCAGCCTCCTTGAACGGGGAGAGCCAATGCCGACACGCTTAACTCCAACCGCTCCGGCTCTCCCGGCGCACAGGCGCGCATACTCCTCCGCCCTTCTCAGGTCAAAACCCGGCCCTGCCATAATCAGGCTTTCTGGACAGTATGCATTGATTCCTTTACAGAGAAAGTTGTTTTCATACAATATCTTTTCTACATGCCAAAAATCCCGGCCGTCCATCTGTACAAGAGATTTCCCCGCCATTTCTATGTAGTCATATCCCGCGGCCTTTGCCGTTTCTACTTCGGATATATGTAAAATGCTGCATCCTGTTTCCATTTCTGCCTCCTTGACACCGCGGAGCGGCATTTCAGATTCCAATGAGAAATGCCCTAAAAAGGGCATTCCTCCAAAGACATTCCAAAACCACTGCATTATTCCATACTCATCTGCTCCACATAGGCCTTCTCTTTTTTCAGACGGTTCTGAAACGCGTCATAAAGCCCGTCCGCATTTTCCCGAAGCGTACGTCTGGAATTGGTATGCGGATTTATGCTTGTCGCATAGTCCAACTGGGTAATCCATTTCTCCGGCAGAGAGGCGGAGCCGCAAAGGGCGCCTGAAATCCCTCCCGCAACAGCGGCTACGCAGTCCGTATCGCGTCCCATATTCACACCGGCAAGAACCGCATCTTTGGTATTTCCTCCCACCATCCGGAAAATTGCCACTCCCTTCGTGACAACCTCATTCGCGTAGCTGAAAGGATACGGCATTCCAAAACCGCTGTACACACCGTCAAAGTAACTGCGCATTTCGATAATGTCTTTACATCCGCTCGTTTTCTTTAACTGCTCATCAATCTCTTTTACTACCATGTCCTTGTCGCAGTTATCATAAATTGCACCGATGACGGAATCCACGGTGGCGCCGGGCATAGTCCCTGCGGCAATTGCCACGCCCGTCACACAGGCCCACTTCAGCCCTCTGCTCTCAGCGGTCTGATACAGCTGTCCCACCTGAAGAACATCCTCCTTCGCAGTCTCGATATTACCCGCGTTGATCAGGCCCACAGCATGGCACGCCCTGGAAAAGCTGTTCAAACCGGCATAATCGCAATAACGGCCTAAATCGGTTGCGGGAATACCCGTTTTCGCCATATTCAGGAGCGTCCCCTCAAATGGTTCGGATACCCAGCCGCCCGCATTGGGATTGGCATATTTCACCCATGCGGCACGCACATCCTCAGCCGTGACCCGCCCTCCTTTTTCCATAATGGCAGTTATCATCAGCTTCTGCCTCTCAACGCCGTCCTCCGTAGTTCCCGGCTCCCTCTTCCACCCGTTTCCGTAATGCTCATAGGGCAGAAAGTCTTCCACAAAACCGTATTTCTCATCAATTTCAGGCCAGGTCATTCCCTCCACGGCCGCTCCCATCGCAGAGCCAATATGACAGCCACAGATACAGCCAAAAAATTTATCCCTTAATGTAATATCCATTGATATCATCCTCTCTTATCCTTATATTCCGCATTGATCTCTTCTGTCCACCGAGTGCCGCCACGGCTGTTCCACTCTTCTACAAACTTATCCCATTCGTCCAGCGAAGTCTTTCCTGTAATAAAGTTTGTATAGTATTCCATGGCAAATGCCTGAAGATCCGCACCGTATTCTACCTCCGCCTCTGTAATCAGGCCGTCTCCGTCATTGGAAATGGTGGGCCAGTTAAAGGAGTCCCTGCGGGACTGCACCAGAGGCGTCTCCACCTGCAGCAGCGGCCACTCCGCTTCAAACGCGGAATACCATTGAATCCAAGCCGCGTCCTCCTCATACTGGGGAAGCGTCACATAGGTACCATCGTCATTCTTCTGCCAGTGAATCCCCTCCACGCCGGTATAGGTGGTCATCATACCTTCTTCCGAATACATCCAGTCCAGAAGACGCATGCAGGCTTCCGGATCCTTTGCGCCTTGAAGCATCACTACACAGCCGTTCAGCATACCCACACCGCGGATACCGGATTGTCCGTCCGGGCCCACAGGAGGAGCGATTCTCCTGAAAGAGATATTGGGATCCACTTCCTGAAGCTGTGCTTCAATCTTAGGTTCCCATGTCCACCAGTGATAGCTTATGCCGAACTGGTTCTTCATCGCCTTATTGTTCAAATCGTCATCCGTAGTGCATGTGACAAATTCCGGATCGATCAGCCCTTCCTCGTACCAGCTTCTGATGGTCTCCAGGGCTTCCTTTACCTTCGGATTGGTAACCTGGGGTTTTAATTCCCCGTTATCCAGATACCAGTAGGTGCTGGCCGCATTATAAGAAGGAATCGGGGCCATTGCGCCAAAAGCTCCGTAAATAAAGTCAAAAGTCTCCATGCTCAGGCCGGTCATTCCATAAGTATCGTCCTGGCCGTTCCCATCGGGATCTTCAAAGGTAAAAGCCCTCATCACCTCATGATAATCCTCCAGCGTCACGGGAGTCTCCAGATTCAGATTGTCCAGCCAATCCTGCCTGATCACTACATTATAGCGGTTAGGGCTGCAGAAGACCGGAATCGCATACAGCTTTCCGTCCACACTGCATCTGTCCAACGCTTCCTGCGGCACGTTTTCCAAAATGTTGGGGCACTGCTTCACCAGCTCGGACATATCCATCAGCGCACCTTGATCCACATAATCGTATAAATCGTTGAACATCGCCGAATTCAGCTTAACCAAATCCGGCAGCCCGGACTTATCTCCCGACAGAATAATATTTACCTGTTCTGCATAGTTTGCGGAAGGAGGCGCAATGTGATCCAAGACGACATCGCTGGCTTCTTCCAGTTTTTGAAGGATTACGTCATTGTCGGGGCATCCCTCAAATCCGCCTTTTGTAAAAACAAAGCTGACCGTAGGCCTTTCCGAATCTGCCTGTTCGTTATCGGAACCCGATTCGCTGCTCTGACTGCTTTCTTCCGACTTTTCCGCTGAATCTGTACTCTCCGGCCGGGAATTCTCAGAACTTCCTTCTCCGCTTCCGCCGCATCCGGCCAGCCCGGTCATGACCAGTCCCCAACCCAACAGCATCGCTAATACTTTTTTCTTCATTCTTCCTCCTTCTGCCGCCCAGGCGGCTTCCTTTGTCTGTCCGGAAACTCATTCCTTAAGATTCCATATGTTCTAATCTATTTTCGTTTCCCGGTTTTGCAGCGTTCCCCTCCTTTCCTCTTTGCTGCATGATTTATTACCGTTCTTTTAACCCTTTACCGCTCCTACCATTACGCCTTTAACAAAATATTTCTGCAGGAATGGATAGACCGCTAAAATCGGGACCGTGGACACCATAACGGTAGCAGCGATTACCGATGAGGAAGGAGGTGCCGCCACATCTGCCATCTGTGCATTGAGCTCCGCCATGCTCATTGTCAGTACGACCTCCCTCAGCAAAGTCTGCAGCGGCCACAGCTTCCTGTCCGTGATATAGAGCACCACATCAAAGAATGAATTCCAGTGCCATACCGCATAAAACAGGGCAATGGATGCCAATGTAGGCTTCGACACGGGCAGGACAATCTTCAGAAGCGTTTTCCACTCCGAACAGCCGTCAATCCTTGCCGCGTCTTCCAGTTCCTCCGATATTCCTTCAAAAAATGTCCTCATGATAATCATGTTATACACATTTAAAAGAGAAGGTATGATCAAGGCCCATATAGTATTACTCAGCTTAAATGTCTTGACTACCAGATAAGTGGGAATCATTCCTCCGCTGAAGATCATGGTAAAAAAGAAAATCTGCATCAGGACATTCCTTCCCGGCAAAAACTTTTTCGACAACGGATACGCCGTCATCACGGTTATCACCAAATTCAGCAATGTTCCCACAACCGTTCTGAATACCGTTACCCCGTAAGCCCTGAAAATACTGTTTCCGCTCAATACGTACTTATAATTCTCCAATGTGGGGTGTTTGGGAATGGCGATTACCGCCTTCGCATTTTCCACCAGCTCCTTTGAGGATGTCAGAGAGTTGAAAACCACATCCATGAAAGGAAAAAGCGTCATCAGCCCTATGATTACCAAAATGATATAGATTAATATCGTAACTATACAATCTACCTTTGACTGCCTTACCTTTTGTCTAGATCTGCCCATTTTCACCTCCACGTTCTCAGAACAGGCTTTCCTGTCCTGCCTTAGACGACAGCCAGTTACATGTTACGACCATGATGAATGAAATAATCGATTTAAACAGTCCTGCTGCCGCCGAAAACCCATACTGTGTCTGAATGATACCCACTCGGTATACATAGGTGTCAATAATATCCGCTACGTCATATACAGAAGAATTATACATGGTAAATACCTGTTCAAAATTGCTGTTGAGTATCCCTCCTATTCTCAGCAGCAGCATGATAATAACCGTGGGCAGAATACATGGAAATGTAACATACCGCATTTTCTGCAGCTTGCTCGCCCCATCCACTGTAGCCGCTTCATACAAATCCGTTGG
Organism: uncultured Acetatifactor sp.; assembly: GCA_910585615.1. Classification (GTDB taxonomy): domain Bacteria; phylum Bacillota; class Clostridia; order Lachnospirales; family Lachnospiraceae; genus Acetatifactor. The sequence goes on along the minus strand of CAJUFO010000001.1, from coordinate 165,566 downwards.
GACGCCTGCCAGAGCGGCCAGATATATAATTGCCGACCAGCCCATCTCCTTCCAGATATCCGTCGCTACCAGGACTCCTCTGAAGTATTCGGAATCGCCCATAAAGAAAATGGATTCCACTCCAAGCTTGTTCAAAAACAGATTAACGGCCCCGTCAGCCGGCGACAGGAGGTTCGATGCCAGCGTGGAAATAATCACCCAGGAAATAAAATGAGGCAGATATACCACCGTCTGCACGGTTCTTTGGAATATCCGATTCCCCACTTCATTGATCAGCAGCGCCAGCAGAATCGGAACGGGAAAGCCAATCAATATTTTCCAGAAACACAACGCAAACGTGTTTCTCATAATCCGGATAAAATCTGGTGTCCTGAAAAGTTTTTCAAAATTGTCCAGGCCGCACCACGGACTTCCGAAGGGCCCCATAAAAATCTTGTAGTCCTTGAAGGCAATAAAATTATATAGTATCGGCAAATAGAGGAACAGTATAACAAATATCAGTCCTGGCAAGAGCATTAAATAATAATTGTGGTATTTTCTAAGCACATATCCTATGCCACGCCGTGTTTTTAGTTCTTTACCTTTCTTCACTGTACATCCTCCTTTTCTCCAATCTGAATCTGTTGTGTAATCGTTTACACATTGTGATGTCTATTTTATACTCACATTCCGCATTTGTCAATAGGCATAATTACATTTTATTATTCCCACATTTTTCCGGCATAATCCCCATTCCTTCAGGCGATATATCGGCCAGATGCCGAACACGCTTCTTGCGGGATTGACAAATTCCCTGATAATCATTTATTATCAGATTAGAATATATCCCATGGAAATGAGTATTTTCATATCCGTGCGAAAGGAAAGGTTGCCGAAAATGTGGGGAAAAACGACAATTAAGGATGTGGCCAGTAAATGCGGGGTTTCTACCGCCACAGTTTCAAGGGCTATAAACAACAACGGGTATGTGTCAAAGGAATTGAAGGATATGATTTTAAGTGCCTGCAGCGAACTGGGATATATTCCCAACTCTACTGCGAGAAGCCTGAAAATCAACTCAACCGGCATTATCGGCTATATTACCTCGGATATATCCAACCAATATCATATCACCGTGGCCAAAGCCATTGAGGACATCATCCGCCCCAGCAATTATAATCTGATTGTCTGCAGTACCCGCAACAGCCGGATTTCTGAAGAGCAGTATTTAAAGCTGCTCCTGGGGCGCAATATTGATGCCCTTGTCATCAATACCACTTGCGAAAATGACGACTTCATTGTCTCCATCAGTCAGAAGCTCCCCACTGTTCTGGTAAACCGGCGGCTAAGCGTTTCCGGATTCCACGGTGATTTTGCCGACGGAAATAATGTTCTGGGTACTTATCTGCTCACAAAAAGCCTGCTGGAGCATGGCCACAGGAATATCTATGTTCTGGAAGGTTCTTATAAGTTCAGTAACGCGAGAGAGCGCTATGAGGGCTTTCGCAAGGCAATGGCCGAAGCGGGAATCGACACAGAGACGGATTACCCTTACCGCTATGAAGGGGATTTCACGGAAAAATCCGGTTTTGACGGCGTTGTACACATGCTTCATCATTTCGACCATGCCCCCACCGCCATATTGGGCACCAATAACGCAATGACCATCGGCACTCTCAAAGCGCTTCATACCTATCATATCTCGGTTCCGGAACAGATGTCTGTCGTTGGCTTTAACGGAATCGACAATCTGGAGCTCATGACTACCCGCCCCACCATAGCCAACTATAATCCCTATGAGATTGGAACCGCCGCCGGTCAGTTTGTCCTGGACAGAATCGATGATCTGTCTCTGGAAAATCGGGAAGCAATCTTTGACCCGGTAATAATTCCCGGAAATGCCACATCCACTCCCAGGATCATATAGATCCGATGGGCAGGATTCCGAAAATTTTTATTTTCTCTTGCAAAATACTCCTTTTTCTGTTATTGTATGTGTAAACGTTTTCACACATGAAGGCGCAAAGAGAAGGGAGAAATTGCATATGAGAACCTATACAACCAGTCAACTTGGACGCATAGTCCTCATCCATCTTGGAAAAGGAGAGAGGGTTTTAGAGAGCGTAGAAGCGGAGGTATCCCGCCTCGGCATTAAAAACGGCATTCTTCTATCCGCAATCGGTTCCCTAAGAAAAGCCTGTCTGCATTTCATAACAAATACCGATGACACTGCGGTGAATCGGTTTATTACTATTGAGCGCCCTATCGAGCTTTCTTCCGCACAGGGACTGATAGTAGACGGCGTACCGCATTTCCATCTCACCATTTCAGAACCGGATGGCATGTATGCAGGCCATATGGAACCCTGTTGCGAAGTGCAGTATCTTGCGGAGCTTGCGATTTTGGAGCTGAAGGGAATTTCATTGACCAGAAGGCAGGATGAATATGGGATTTCTTACATCGACACTGTTTGAGGAAAGGAGAATACCTCATGTCTTTGATGACCGGAGAAGAATATATAGACAGTATAAAAAAATTAAATATGCAAATCTATCTGCTCGGCAAAAAAATAAACAATCCTGTAGGAAACCCTATCCTTGCGCCTTCTCTCAATGCCGTTAAAATGACCTATGACCTGGCGCAGGATGTCGAATACCGCTCTCTTTTAACGGCCGTCTCCCACCTTACGGGCCATGTAATCAATCGTTTTACCCATATCCATCAGAGCAGGGAGGATCTTATCCGCAAAGTGAAAATGCAGAGGCTTTTAGGGCAGAAAACCGCCTCCTGCTTCCAGCGCTGTGTGGGCATGGATGCCATGAATGCCGTTTTTACCATCACCTTCCAAATCGACCAGAAATACGGAACGGATTATCACACACGCTTTCTTCGGTACCTGCAAAACTGCCAGGAACAGGATCTGGTGGTCGATGGGGCCATGACGGATCCGAAAGGCAGCCGACATCTGCCGCCGGACAGACAGAGCAATCCGGATGCCTACCTGCGCGTGACCGAACGCCGTCCGGACGGCATTGTAGTCTGTGGAGCAAAATGCCATCAGACAGGGGCCTGCAATTCCCATGAACTTCTTGTCATGCCCACTATTTCCCTCAACATGAACTGCAGGGATTATGCGGTTTCCTTTTCTGTTCCTGTCAATACTCCGGGAATCGTTATGATTATCGGTAGACAAAGCTGTGATACCAGGAAGCAGGAAGCCGCTCCCATGGACACCGGAAACCCCGCTTTCGGCGGAGTAGAGGCATTGGTCATTTTTGATCATGTATTTGTCCCCAATGACCGTATTTTCATGAACGGAGAAACGGAATTCGCCGCCCCTCTCGTAGAACATTTCGCCGGTTACCACCGCCAGAGCTACGGCGGTTGCAAAACCGGAGCGGGGGATGTCCTCATCGGGGCTGCTGCCCTGGCAGCAGAGCAAAATGGCATTTCAGCCTCCTCTCATATCAGAGACAAGCTGGTGGAAATGACCCACCTGAATGAGACCATGTATTCCTGCGGCATTGCCTGTTCCTGTGAAGGATGCCGGACGGTGGCCGGGAATTATTTTCCCGATTTACTGCTGGCCAATGTCTGTAAACAAAACGTGACTCGTTTTCCCTTTGAAATCGCCCGCCTCGCCCAGGACATTGCCGGCGGACTCATGGTAACCGCGCCTTCTCAAAAGGACATGGCGAACCCTGAGACATCAGCCTATATCCAAAAATATCTTGCGGGAACGGACTGTGTTTCCGCACAGAAACGTCTACAGTTACTGCGTCTCATTGAAAATCTTACCCTAGGAACCGCCGCCGTCGGCTATCTGACGGAATCTCTGCACGGCGCTGGAAGTCCTCAGGCACAGCGAATCGTGATTGAAAAGCAGAGCGGTCTGGAGCGAAAGAAAGAGCTGGCCAAAGACATTGCCGCCATTCAAACAGAAAAATGCAGGGAAGAGGATTTATAACCGCATTCCCATGAAATCCACACAGGAACCAAAAATCAGCCGCCCAAAGGACTTTATGCGGTTCGTCCCTCTGCTACGGTTTTATCCGGTTTTATCCGGCAATAATTTGCCTTGAAAAAATTTATGAAGTCGTATAAGATATCATTGATTGCATCCAGGCAATGCCCACATAAGAACGCAACAGAAAGGACTGCAGATATGTCCAACAACAAAACCGCTTTCGCTGACGGCCTACGGGACGGCATCCCCATCGCCGCCGGATACTTCGCCGTGGCCTTTTCCCTGGGGATCGTGGCCAAAAAAGCCGGGCTCACCCCTTTCCAGGGGTTCCTCTCCAGCATATTGAACCACGCCTCCGCCGGGGAATACGCGGAATTCACGGTCATCTCGGCTGGCGCGCCCTATCTGGAGATGGCTTTTGTCATCCTGATAACCAACATGCGCTATCTCCTCATGAGCTGCGCCCTGAGCCAGAAATTCGACTCCGCCACCCGCTATGGCCACCGCCTGCTGGTGGGCTTCGGCATCACGGACGAAATCTTCGGCATCAGCATCGGTAAGCCGGGTCCGCTGAACCCCTTCTACACCTACGGGGCCATGACAATCGCCCTGCCAAGCTGGGCTTTTGGCACGGCCATGGGCGTGGTGGCGGGCAATGTCCTGCCGGTGTCTCTGGTCAGCGCACTGAGCGTGGCCCTGTACGGCATGTTCATCGCCATCATCATCCCTGCCGCAAAGGCCAGCCGGATTGTGGGGGGCGTGGTCCTCGTGAGCTTCCTGGCCAGCTTCATCGTGTCCAGAATCCCCTTATTCGACAGGCTCTCCGACAGCATGAAGATCAGCCTGCTCACGGTGCTGATTGCCGGAGCGGCGGCCATACTCTTCCCCATAAAGGATAAGGACGGGGCAGGCAGCGCGCCAGACACAGACCAAAAGACGGAGGTGACGGGACATGACGCATAATATTTATCTGTACATACTGGTGGCCGCGGCGGTGTCCAGCCTGATCCGCATCCTGCCCCTGACCTTAATCCGCAGGAAAATCAGGAATCCGTTCATCCGTTCCTTTTTATACTATGTGCCGTATGTAACGCTGGCGGTGATGACCTTTCCTGCCATCCTCGCCGCGCCCCAGGTGCCCCTGGCCGGAGTCCTGGCGCTCATCATCGGCGTCATCGCCGCCTGGAGGGGCATGAACATGATTGGAATCGCTGTGCTGTGCTGCGGGGTGGTGTTCCTGTGCGAGACATTCATGACATTTTTTGCTTGACATCCCGAAAAACCTGTGCTATCATCTATGTCAATTTCATAGAGGAACCAAACCGTTGAAGCGGAGATAACGGCAATGATGCCTTTCCAGAGAGCCTGCGGTGCTGAGAAGCAGGCAAGAAACAAGTTGTCAAATGGACCGCTGAGGGCGCAGCCAAATGGGAAGCTGGCATTCCCAGAGTATTCTGCGACGTTGCAGGCAGACGTCATTTGCCGGGGATATGTGGGTATCCTGCTAAGCGCACGGGTCATGCCGTGAATTCAAGGTGGCACCGCGGATAGTATTTGTATTATTCGTCCTTGACAGAGAGCACTTTTCTGTCAGGGACGTTTTTTTATGTCCAGGCCCCAGCTCATGGAGGTACAGAGTATGAAGATTTCACCGACCTTAAGTGAAGCCAAAGAGATAGCGGCCACCGGAAAATACAATGTCCTGCCGGTGAGCTGAGAAATCCTTTCCGATTTCACCACGCCAATCGAAGCCATGAGAATCCTGAAGAACGTATCCACGCACTGTTATATGCTGGAATCCGCACAGACAAACGAGACCTGGGGGCGCTGCACCTTCCTGGGCTTCAATCCGAAGCTGGAAGTTACCTGCCTGGACGGCATGATGCGCATGGGGACCCTGAAGGTGCGCACGGACAGCCCTTCCCGGTATCTGCGCCAGATACTTGCCAGCCACAAAAGCCCCCGCTCCGACTACCTTCCGCCCTTTACGGGCGGGCTGGTGGGATATTTCTCCCATGAATACTTCGGATACAGCGAGCCCTCCGTCAGATGTGCCGCAGCGGATACTGAGAGCTTCAAGGATGTGGACCTGATGCTCTTTGACAAGGTCATCGCCTTCGACCATCTGCGGCAGAAGATTGTCCTCATAGCCAATATGCCCCTGGAAGAGCCGGAGACAGGCTACAACAAGGCAGTCCTGGAATTGAGGCAGTTCATGGAGCTTTTGAAGAACGGCGCGAAGAGGGAGGAGCCTGGAGGGAGGCTGCCGGGGAAGGTCACCCCGCTTTTCAATAGAGAGCAGTTCTGCGCCATGGTGGAACGGGCAAAGCAGCATATCCGGGAAGCCCGGAAATTTTACGGACATCTCTGTCGGTAACCGGAAGATTTCCGCCTGTACCTGGTACCAGATAGGCAGATGCAAAACATTCATAAGGAGAGAGGAACCCATGATCAAAGAAGCAATCGTAAAAATCGTAAACAAGGAAGACCTGACCTATGATGAGGCCTATGCCGTGATGAACGAAATCATGAGCGGGCAGACCAGCGCCACCCAGAACGCCGCCTTTCTCGCGGCCCTGTCCACCAAAAGCGCCAGGGCCGAGACCACGGACGAAATCGCTGGCTGTGCCGCTGCCATGCGGGCACACGCCACAAGGGTGGAGACCGACATGGAGCTGTTCGAAATCGTAGGCACGGGCGGCGACAATGCCCACAGCTTCAATATCTCCACCACCTCCGCTTTGGTGGCCGCGGCAGGGGGCATGAAGGTGGCCAAGCACGGAAACCGCGCGGCCTCCTCCCAGTGCGGCACGGCGGACTGCCTGGAGGCCCTTGGCGTGAACATCCAGCAGAGCCCCGCCAGATGCGTGGAGCTTTTGAAAGAAGTGGGCATGTGCTTCTTCTTCGCCCAGAAATACCACAGCTCAATGAAATACGTGGGCCCCATCAGGAAAGAGCTGGGATTCCGCACCGTGTTTAACATCCTGGGGCCGCTGACCAATCCGGGGTCTCCCTCCATGCAGCTTTTGGGGGTGTATGACGAATATCTCATCGAGCCCCTGGCCCAGGTGCTGATCAGCCTGGGCATCCGGCGGGGCATGGTGGTCTACGGCCAGGATAAGCTGGATGAGATTTCCATGAGCGCCCCCACGAAAGTCTGCGAAATCCGGGACGGGTGGTTCAAATCCTACCGCATCGCGCCGGAGGACTTCGGATTTGTGCGCTGCGCAAAGGAGGAATTGAGGGGCGGCACCCCGGAGGAGAATGCCAGGATTACGCTGGACATCCTGAACGGCATGAGGGGCCCCAAGAGGGACGCCGTCCTGATGAACGCGGGCGCGGCGCTGTATATCGGGGGCAAGGCCTGCGGCATAAAGGAGGGCATCGCCCTGGCAGCCGAACTCATTGATTCCGGCAAGGCCCTGGAGACCCTGCATAAGCTGATTGAGGTCAGCAACCGCCCGGAGGAGTGCGAGAAGACGTTCTAGGAGGTATAGATATGACGATTTTGGAACAGCTTGTCGAACACGCCAGGGAAAGGGTGGCAAATGCCCGGGAGAAGATGCCTCTGGAGGAAATCAGGGCACAGGCCCTGGCGATGGCGCTTCCGGACAGCGGCGACAGCTTTGCTTTTGAAAAGGCCCTGAGAAAGCCTGGCATTTCTTTCATATGCGAGTGCAAAAAGGCATCCCCCTCCAAAGGCCCCATCGCTCCTGATTTCCCCTATCTGCAAATTGCGCGGGAATATGAGGCGGCGGGGGCGGACTGCATCTCCGTGCTTACCGAGCCGAAGTGGTTTCTGGGCAGCGATATCTACCTGCGGGAAATCGCGGACACTGTCACGATTCCCTGCCTGCGCAAGGATTTTACGGTGGACGAATACATGATTTACGAGGCGAAGACCCTTGGGGCGGACGCGGTGCTGCTGATCTGCTCCATATTGGATCAGGGGCAGATTGCCGCATACCTGGACATCTGCCACAGGCTGGGCCTGTCCGCTCTAGTGGAGGCCCACGATGGAGCCGAGGTGAAATCGGCCCTCAGTGCGGGCGCGCGAATTATCGGGGTCAACAACCGCAATTTAAAGGATTTTTCCGTGGATACGGACAACAGCAGGAAGCTCCGGGAGCTGATTCCCCCCGACATACTGTTCGTCTCCGAAAGCGGCGTAAGCTGCCCGGAGGATGTGGCAAAGCTGCGGGAGATCGGCGCGGACGCGGTGCTGGTCGGAGAGGCGCTGATGCGTGCGGCGGACAAAAAAGCCAGGCTCCGGGAACTGCGGGGTGGCCTATGAACGGGATGAAGCCCACCAAAATCAAGTTCTGCGGCCTCTCCCGCCCCTGCGACATCCGGGCCGCCAACGCATTAAAGCCCGAATACATCGGCTTCGTGTTTGCGCCGGGAAGCAGGCGGTACGTCACCCCCGAACAGGCCGCCTCCCTGAAGTTGCTGCTGAATCCGGGCATCCGGACGGTAGGCGTATTCGTGGACGGGAAACCCGAAACTGTGGCAGACCTCCTGAACAGAGGCACCATCCACCTGGCCCAGCTCCATGGCAGCGAGGACGAAGCCTATATAGGGCGGCTCCGGGCGCTTACGGATAAACCAATCATCAAAGCCTGCCGCGTGGTAACCGCAGACGATGTGGCAGCCGCATTCCAAAGCACGGCGGACTACATCCTGTTCGATTCCGGGGCGGGGACAGGCACAGCATTTGACTGGAGCCTGATACGGGATGTCCGAAGGCCCTATTTCCTGGCGGGAGGGCTTTCCCCGGACAATGCGGCCCAGGCGGTAAGATGCCTGAACCCCTATGCCCTGGACGTAAGCTCCGGCATCGAGACAGACGGCGTGAAAGACGAGGGCAAAATGAAAGCCTTCGCTGCCGCTGTAAGAAAAGACAATATGACAGTCCGCAATGCTGCTGTCAGAAAGGAAGATAGTTATGACTAATCCAAACGGACGCTTCGGCAGCCACGGCGGGCAATACATCCCTGAGACCTTGATGAACGCCGTAATCGAGCTGGAGGAAGCCTACAACCACTACAAAAACGACCCGGAATTCAACCGGGAGCTCACCGAGCTGTTCAACGAATACGCAGGCAGGCCCTCACGGCTCACCTACGCCGGAAAGATGACAAAAGACCTGGGAGGCGCGAAAATCTATCTCAAGCGGGAGGACTTAAACCACACCGGCTCCCATAAAATCAACAACGTGCTGGGCCAGGCGCTGCTGGCCAAAAAGATGGGCAAGACCCGGCTGATTGCCGAGACAGGTGCCGGCCAGCACGGCGTGGCCACCGCCACCGCAGCCGCCCTCATGGGCATGGAATGCGTGGTGTTCATGGGCGAGGAGGATACCCTCCGCCAGGCCCTCAATGTATACCGCATGCGGCTCCTGGGCGCAAAGGTGGTCTCCGTGAAGACAGGCACGGCCACCCTGAAAGATGCCGTATCCGAGGCCATGCGGGAATGGACCTCCCGCATAGACGATACCCACTACTGCCTGGGTTCCGTCATGGGCCCCCACCCCTTTCCCACCATCGTCCGGGATTTCCAGGCCGTCATCTCCAAAGAAATCAAGGAACAGCTCCTGGAAAAAGAGGGACGGCTCCCCGACGCGGTCATCGCCTGTGTAGGCGGCGGCTCCAACGCCATGGGCAGCTTCTACCATTTCATCGACCACAAAGAAGTAAAGCTGATCGGCTGCGAAGCAGCTGGCAGGGGCATCGACACCTTTGAGACGGCAGCCACCATAGCCACCGGAAAGCCCGGCATCTTCCACGGCATGAAATCCTATTTCTGCCAGGACGAGTACGGCCAGATAGTGCCGGTCTACTCCATTTCCGCAGGGCTGGACTATCCCGGCATCGGCCCCGAGCACGCCTATCTGCACGACATCGGCAGGGCGGAATACGTCCCCATAACGGACGAGGAAGCCGTAGCGGCCTTCGAGTACCTGGCCAGGACAGAGGGAATCATCCCCGCCATCGAGTCCGCCCACGCCATCGCCTACGCCATGAAAATCGCGCCAAAGATGGCAGAAGACAAAATAATCGTCATCACCATTTCCGGCAGGGGCGACAAGGACTGCGCCGCCATTGCCCGCTACAGGGGGGAGGATATCCATGAGTAACATCAGAAAAGCATTTGAAAACGGCAAGGCCTTCATAGCCTTCATCACCTGCGGCGACCCCGACCTGGATACCACCGCCGCCGCTGTCCGCGCAGCCGCAGACAATGGCGCAGACTTAATCGAGCTGGGCATCCCCTTCTCCGACCCTACGGCAGAAGGGCCTGTCATCCAGGGCGCAAACTTCCGGGCACTGAAAGACGGCATCACCACAGATAAGATTTTTACTTTCGTCAAAAACCTGCGCCAAGACGTGCATGTGCCAATGGTCTTCATGACCTATGCCAATGTGGTGTTCTCCTATGGCACAGAGAGGTTCCTCTCCACCTGCCGGGACATAGGAATCGACGGCCTGATACTCCCCGACCTGCCCTATGAGGAAAAGGACGAATTCCTGCCGCTGTGTCAGGAGTATGGCGTGGACCTGATTTCCCTGATTGCGCCCACCTCCGAGAACCGTATCGCCATGATTGCCAGGGAAGCCCAGGGCTTCCTCTACATCGTCTCCAGCCTGGGCGTCACAGGGACGAGAAGCGAAATCAAGACCGACCTGGCCTCCATCGTAAAAGTAGTCCGGGAGAATACCAATATCCCCTGCGCCATCGGCTTCGGCATCTCCACGCCGGAGCAGGCCAGGAAGATGGCGGAGCTCTCCGACGGGGCCATTGTGGGTTCAGCCATCGTAAAGCTGCTGGAAAGATACGGCAGGGACGCGCCGGAGCATATCGGCGAATATGTAAAGTCCATGAAAGATGCCCTGAGATAAGCTCCCAGAAGCAGCCAGACCTCTTGCCCGGGCAAATCCAGCAATCGAGTAGGGGAGCGCCTTTCTTCCCCACTCGCCACGCGGCCCGCACGCCGCCTTGGCGGCCTCCTCCGTGCGGTCCTGCGCATTATAAGAGGCTGAAAGCACTGCTTTTCAGCCCCTTTTTCCCCTCATATTTTATATTCCCAGTTTCCTGCAAAGCTCCACGGCAGCGCCTCTGGTAATCCCCTGCCCCAGCTCCGCGCTGCCGTCACCGGGAATCAGCCCCAGCCTGCAGGCAGCCTGTATATAGGGCAGCGCAGCCTCCCTGCATTTCCCGTCATAGGCGCAGGCGCTCCCCCCCATCCCTTCCGGGGTTCCGGGCTTTGAAATGCCTGCCTGTATCCGACAGCTCTCCCCGCCGCATCCTCTCCCTCTATCCCCATTCTCAGGAATCGCTTTCCGGCTCCTGTATCCGTTCACCGCAAAGACCAGGAATTCTTCCAGCGTGACAGGCTGCAATGGCCGGAACCTCCCGTCCTCGACCAGTCCCATGTCGATTATCCCGTTCTGGTAAGCGCATTCCACCGTCCCCGCATACCACTCATGCCCCACCACATCGGTAAACATGTCATTGTAGACATTGGTGGGGAAAAAACCGGCCGTCCTGATTACCAGCTCCAGGGCAGATACCCTGTCCAAGGGCTCCGACAAGTCTCTTCCATCGGAAAGAATGGGCAACTCTTTCGCTTCGGGCATCTCCCCGCACTCCGCCGGTCTCGTCAGCGGCACAATGCGCTCCCCAGGCCGCCATGCCCCGAAGCCATCCGTCACGCAGTCCGCCAAAAAACGATATTCCGCTTCTTTCCGCCTGCCGCAAACCTCCCGAATCTCCTGCGCAACCAGCCCTGCCATGAAATACCCGCCGTAGTCATTGCTGTGGGTATAGTCTCCCGGGAAAAAGCAGGCTTTGGAAGCCTCCAGCCCCATCTCCCTGATAAAGTCCATGCTCCTTTTATGCAGGTCGAGGACAGGCACATCCTCCTGATGCCCGATGGAGACGCAGACTGCCGCATATTCCTCCAGCAGGTCATTATAGCTTCCATCGCTGCCCTTCCAGGTATTTCTGGCAAGCGGCGTCACCAGCACCGGGAAAGCACCCCTTTCCCTGCACTCCCGGATATAGCGAACCAGGTTCCTCCGGTAGCCCTCCTCCGCCTTCAGGGACTCCAGCTTCTGATCGTTGTGCCCGAACTGGCAGAAATAATAGTCTCCGGGCCTGATGTATCTCTCCACGATTCCGTAATGTCCCTCTTCCCGGAAGCTCTGGGTAGTGAGCCCGGAATGGGCGTGGTTGGAAACGGCGATATTTCCCTCCAAATACGCGGATATCATCTGTCCCCAGCCGGAGTAGCTACTTCCCGGCGCATAAGGATAGTCCGCGCTCTGATCCGTCACTGTGGAGTCCCCCGCAATGAACACCGTCGGGCATTCCGCCTCCTCCACTGCAATCGCACTGATTACAGGCCTGTCAGCGACAACGGTGATGTCCAGCGTCCTGTCCTCGTAGACCTCTGTATGCCCCCTTGGCACGATGTCGCAGACATTGGCCATCATAGTGCAGGAAAACCCTTTCCCTATGTCTGTCCCGTCTTCCCGGCCATATTCTGTCCCCTGCGCATGGAGGCCGCCCTCCGGCCCGGATTCATTCGAAGAGCCCTCCCCGGGCACATCCCCCCGGTATCCTAGATGCCTGCGCCCCGTGAAGATCAACACATCCCTCATGGGCCGCTTTGAACGAATCTCCACAGTCACCTTATAATTCCCCTGACAGGGCACATCCAGTTTAAAGGAAAGAGGAATCCGCCGATGCTCTCCCTCAAAAGCCGCTCCCGCCCCCTTCTCGAGACGGGCAATCCCCCAATCGGAATCCAGAAAACAGCCGAACCGATCCTCCTCCACAAGTGTCAGCTCCTGATTCTGATACCAGCAGGCCGCATCGAAAGCGGAGTTCAGCTCCGGCACCCTCAGGCGCTCCTGCTCCCCGCGGTTCTTCTCTGTGACGAAGCCGTATCCCCGGCCCGACTCATAGAGATTCCCAGCCCGGACACGGATTATGTCGGCGTCCTCCGGCTCTGTTCCGTTGCAGCCCCTCAATCCGGCTCCGCTTTCCGCCCCTGTTTCAGATGGAACCTTCCCGAAAACAAATCGTCTATAGAACATCCTACAGCGCACCATCCTTCTCTATGGTATCGGACACCAGCAAAGTGGAAAGGAATGCCAGCATAAGCCCCTGCCCCCAGCCCTGGATCCAGTCCCTGGAGATGCCTTTGTAGCCTTCCTTATCCCGCATCACCGCCGTCCCCGCCGACACGTTCATCACCTTGCCCTCTTTGCTGACATTGGCCAGGAACCCTTTGATGGACTTGTTGATGTACTTGGAATGCAGCGGGTTGCCCCGAAGGAGCATGGCTGCGGCGATTCCCGCGGAGGCGGAGATCTCCTCATAGGAATCCGCATCGTCCAGCACCGTCCGCCACAGCCCGTCCTGGGTCTGCACGGTCTTCAGCGCCGCCAGCTGCTCGTTCAGGGAGCCCGCCACGTCCATGTACCTGGGATACAGGTAGCACTCCGGCAGCACCCCGCCCACCTGGGCCATGGTGAAAGCCGCCCAGGCGTTGGCCCGTCCCCAGTAGATTCCGGACATATGGCCTCCCGCGATATTGTCGTATCCATGATAATAAAAGCCGCTGTCCGGATTCTGCAGGTATTTGATATGCCAGTAATACTGGTTCAGCGCATCGTCGATCATATCCTCATCCTTATTCATGACGCCCACCCGCAACATAAGGAACGCCGCCATGAAAAGGGTGTCGCACCATGCCTGCTCCGGAAAGTCGTTGGCCGCGGACACAGTGTGCTGCAGCACATGGTCTCCGAACCGGAGTGCGTCTCTTGTCAGGTAGGCCATCTTGCTCATGAGAATATCGTAGTATTTCTGCTCCTTCGTGGCATTGTACAGCGTGATCAGGCAGTGCCCCATGGCACAGGCGTTCACTGTCCATACCTTTGGCAGCCCCAGGTCGATCAGCTCGTCCACCCTGTCCCGCAAAAGGGTCAGATACTCCTCCTTCCCGGTCTTCTCATAGGCCTCGCTGATGCCGTAATAGGCCACCCCGCAGGGCCAGTCCCATGTCAGGTCCATGTTCATGGTCTTCCTCACGATTCTGTCGATCGTCTCTTCAATCTGTTCCTTGTCATATTCCAAACGAAGCATATTGTCTCCTTTCCGCTGCCCTCATGGCAGGTGCTGTTCCGTTTAAGCCCTCCTCTGCCTTGGGCTTCATGCCGGCAAAAGGCTGACCGTAGCGCCGCCTTTCACCTCCACAATCGCCCTGTCATCTATCTGCAGCCATACACTGGCAGCGCCGGGATTGTACACCATCCCATTGTCCCCCGAGAACTTCAGACGGCCTGCCGCTTCCATATAGTCGATAATCTCTATGTTCGTGGCATACCAGATGTCTTTCCTGCCTCCCATGTACCTGCAGAACTCCTCCATCACGCCCCAGTTGTCCCTGTCGTCGAACTCATAGCTGTGCCCCCACACATACATCAGCTTCAGGTACTGGCGCTTTCCGAACTCTGCGAAGAACGCCGCCTTCTCCATCAGCTCCGGGTCATTGTGGTGGCAGGTGGGATGCCATTCCATGGGGTCTTTTGGCAGCTCGTAATCCGCCCTCGCCTCCACTACCCTGCCATAGGCAATCCCAAGCTGGCGGAACAGCGCCCTGATCTCCGGGCTGTAGGAGCCGTTGGGATAGGCATGCCCCCGCACCAGCCCGCCTGTCAGGCCCTCCAGCCCCTTCCTGTCCTCCAGGATCTCATATGCCGCCTCCACCAGGGGGCAGCGGGCTATGGTAGGATGGGTCAGGCAATGGGTGGCCACCTCATGGCCCTGGTAGAGCGCCCTGACCCTCTCCCTGGCAATGCGGTTCCCATCCCTTCCCATCAGGCCGTAATTCAGGTTGAACGTCCCCTTGATTCCGTTTCTGTTAAAGATATCCACCAGGCGCTCATCCTGCAGCCTGCCGTCGTCATAGCTCATAGTGAGCGCCTTTGTCTTTCCTTCCGGAAAGCATGTATAGACCTTCATTCTATCCTCCATCCTTTCTGGCGGGACATGGCTTATGCCCTGCGGAAATGCTCCTCTCCATCCACTGTCAGCTCCCCGGCCTCTCTCAGGGTAGCCGGAATCCAGTCCCGGATAAGCTCCAGCGCCATGATGGCGTTCAGGCAAAACTGCGCAACGAAATTGGTGGAGACCCAGGGAATCTCCCGCAGAGCCTCCCGGTTGCCCTGATTCGCAATCCTTCTCTGATCAAAGCCCTCACGGCTTTCCCCATTGATGATCGTGCTCAGCAGCTCCTTCCAGACCCGCCTGGCCAGCTCGCCGTCCTTTCGGTAAGCGGCGGCATAGGCGCCGATGCCCGCCGCCATGAAAGGAAAGGTGAATTCCCTGCTGCCGGTGAGCCCTCCCGTGGCCCTGTCCCTCTCTTCCTCTGTCATGAAATAAATGCTGCCCAGCTCGGCGAGCATCTCCTTCCAGTCCTCATCGCCCATCAGATCCCCCAGCTCCGTCCATATCTGAGGAGCGCCCATGCAAATCTGCAGGTGGCATCCTCCCGTGGTTCGCTCTCCGATATAGCGCAGATGGCAGGTGGCGGGGTCGAACTCAAAATCAGGGCCGGAGGCCAGCCTTAGGGGCGCTTTCCTGATGTCCTCAATCCCCGTCCGGATCTTGTCCAGATATCGTTCGTCGTGGAATCTCTCCCATCTGGTCATCCAGTTGGAGCAAAGGGCCGACCAGTCCGGGCCGCTGCGGGCATGGCTGGGATAGACCATGTCCTTTTTATCAAAGAAGTCCCCCAGGGGATCCTTGTTCAGGAAGCTCATCTCATTGTCCTTCAGCTCCTCGAAGATGTCCTCCAGCCTCCTGTCCCCGGTCAGATAGTACAGGACCCTGTGATGCCCCGCCATGGCAATCCGCGCCTCCTTGCAGGGACACCCCCAATGGCGCACATTATGCCGGGAGCCCAGTCCCTTATATCTGCCCATGTGGTAGACGTCCACCTCGCTGGCATGGCGGGACAGCTTCTCCGCCACCCTGTACACATCCCCCCTGCCGGTGCGCAGAAAGTACAGCCACAGCCACAGAGTGGGCACCAGCTCCGTATTGTCCCACGCATAGCCGCCCATATCGTATTTCCACTGGTGGCGCACCGAATCGTAGGTATGCATCACATCGCCGTAGTTGAACATGCCGTACCAGCCGCGCTGCTCGATCTCCCCCTTGTAAAAGTCGAAAACCTGCTCCATCTGGCTCTCCAGCCAGCGCTCCGTCTCCGTGGCACCCTCCCCGGCGGGCAGCGACCAGTAGCCGAACGCCCTCATCTCATGATAGAACTCCGGTGTCCCCACGTAGACGGCAGGATGGTTCACGGACTGTGCGAAGGCCTCCACCTCCCCGTCCTCTGGAATCATCGCATCCGAAAACGCCACACTGCACTCGTTCGTACAGGCGATTCCGTCTGGCGTCGCCCCCTTGTAATCGTATCCCTCGTAGCAGACCTGATTGTACCCTCTGTCCGCGTAATGCCGGAAATCCATGGCCGCCGCGTCCGGAGACCAGAACCACAGGGTGCATTCCGCGTTTTCTCCGTCCAGCCCCCTGCAGGTGATGCCGGAGGGATATTTTTCCCAGAAATCCCTGACCGCCGCTTTCACGCTGCCGTGTTCGGAGCCGAACGCCGCCGCGCCCGCCGCCCGCTGTCCGTGCAGGGACTCGATGTAGCACAGGTTCTCCCCCTTCTGCTTCTTCTTGATGCCAAAGTGGCTGGCGCTGTCCTGGTACAGCGCGTACTCGCTCCAGACCGGCGCATCCTTCAGCACCTTGTCCGCCATCTGGCGCGCCTCGCCGGAAAGCAGCATCTTCTCTCCCGCCATCTGTCTCTGATAGAGGGCAATCGGCATTTTGGGCCGCCATGCCGTCAGCGGCACCAGGGCCTCATGGAACACGCCGTAGTCCCCCGCGAATTTCACATGACGGTTATACAGCTCCCCGGCCATGGGCGACAGGAAGCGGATTCCCATCCCCTTCAGGAAATCCTTGTCCTCATCCCCATCATACAGGAAGGTATGGGTGAATTTTATGACAGCACTGTCATATCCCACCTCCATCCTGATTATAAACGGCAATCTCTCTTCGCGCAAGGAGGAGCGGTGGATTCCGTCATAGCGTATCACTGTCCTCAGGCTCCCTGTCTCCTCCACGGCCACATTCGTGATATGGCTTATATAGCTTTTCTCCACTTTGGCCGGGTTTCCCTGGAGCATGACCGGCTCCTCCAGGATCAATACGGGCTCAGCGTCCCGCAGATAGCTCCTGCCATCCTTCGCCGCAGACTCGAACAGATGTCTCCCGTCCTTCCTGACAGTCACCGTGACCGCCCCCGCGCGGAGCAGAATCTCCTCTTCCGTCTCCACGCATTCCATGCCGCCTACGCTCCCCGGCTTTCCCGGCAGCACTTCGATGTCCTGCCCCAGCCGCGCCGCGTCCGCCGTGTGGGCCGTCCACTTTACCGAGCCGTCCGGCCAGTAGGCCGTGATTCTGGACTGCAGCGGGATCTCCTCCTGCCCCGTGCCGTCTGCCGCCTGCCGCCTGCCGCCTGCACAGGTATTCCGTCTCCTCCGTGCACTCTCCCTGTCTCCACATACAGCCGAAGGTCGTATAGCCCTCCGCCCTGGTTCCCTCCAATAAATGCAGCTTCATTTCCTTCCTCCCTTTCCTGAAACCGGAACTGGGTTCCTAAAAATCGATTTCCTTTGTGCGGGAGCCCCGCGCCTTCCCCGATGCATAGATGTCACTGTGGGGGCCGTCCTCCTCGCAGAGGACATGGAGACCGGCTATCTGTACGACGGCCTCCAGTGGTTTAAAGACCCGGTGCCACCCCTCACAGCTCTCCCTCCACACGTATTTGTCCACGCACCCATACGCGGAGAACACCTTCAGCCGGATTGCATCCCCCGTCCTTACCCTGTCGAAAGCTATCTTCTGGGAACGGCAGGTATTTTGGAGCGTCCCCTGCGCCGCGGACTCCCATCCGGCCTCTTCCCCATGCCTTATCTCTATCGCGTAGTCTCTGACGAACCCCTCATGGCCTCTGTCCCGCTGCTCCGGCACATAGAGAATCCCCCTCATGGCCACCGGCCTGCGCAGCAGGATGGTGATTTCAATGGGAAACCCTTCCGCCTCCGCCCGGACAGAGGAATTCGGATCCGCTGTCACAAGGCTGCCGCCGTTTCTGACCTGGCTGCAGCTATACAGGACCTTTTCCGTCAGCTCCCCCATCCGCAGCATGGGAAAGAGCTTTGCCTCAATAGACTGCGCCCGGGCTTCCACGGACGGCGCGAAATCCTCCGAGGAGGCATACCGCAGGATGGCCTGCTTCAGGCAGTAGGCCCCGGGGCGCTCCTCGAAGCTTCCCTCCAGATTTGCGGAGACCAGCAAAAGGCTCCCTCCCAGAACCTTTGCCTCGAACAGCAGGCTCTGCAGCAGGTTCCTGTTCCAGTCATCGATGGGCTGTACGATCGGCTCCACCTGCTCCAGGCCCTCCATCCAGAACCCCCTGGCCTGTTCCAGGATGTCCTCCCATTGCCAGCCTCCCGAGCGCCCCGTGGGAAAATGCCGGAAGACCGGATGGCTCTCCCGCACCACGATCCCCATGGTACGCCGCCAGGAAGGCCCCATCTGCCCGTTCCAGTCCACGCTTCTGGCGGACAGCGCCGGGCACTCATAGCCCAGATCCGACAGATAGGGCGAGAATACCACCCTTCCGCCCGCCTCCAGGGCGCTTCTGGCCTCCGCCCAGTCCCTTGTATACAAGACCCCGCCGGACTGCGCATCCTGCCCACAGTCCAGGAATACGTACATGCTCCAGCGGTTGCGGCTCATGACGGCCCTCTGTCCCGATGCGTCATATGTATCCTGGGAATCCAGCAATTCCAGCATAAGCTCCAGCTCTCTGCTCTGCGTCAGTCCGGCTTCCCGGGTGATTTCCCTGAAATCGATTATAATATCACCGATTTCCGTATTGCATCCGCAGGGGATTTCCTCTGTCCGCAATTCCCCCGTCCGCCAGAGGGTATCGCCGCACCGCAGCGTCCACACCACGATGGGTTCTTTGACAGCTTCTTTCCCATAATGGCAGACCTCCACCGGAATCACGGCCCTGTCTGTGCTCCTCCATACATAGCTGCTGCATCTGGCCAGCAGCACCGTGTCCCCGCAGAATTCCCGGAACGCCTCCGGGCTGCCATACCCCTTGCTCTCCCAGAAAGGATCCAGTATCCCCACCAAAGCCGTCCCCTGCCCCAGGTAGTCATGGAGATCCAGGAGTTCGAAGCCCTGTATCTGCGGCGTCCTGCAATTCGCCTCCAGCTCCTCCTTGTAGAGCCGGAGCTGGTTCTCCCCGGAGCACCTCACGAAATCCTCCGCATAGGGCAGGATGCCGTTGGCCCGGGCATTCTCCTGGAACACCCTGTAATTCCCCGGCTGCAGGTAGCCCTTGAACTTGCGGATGACGCCATAATCGGGATAAGCGCAGATCTGCCCCAGCTCATGGCAGATGACCGGCTTCTTTACGCCCTCCAGGGACGGGCTGTAATTTCCGCCCCGCCAGCCCAGGGGATTGCGAATCGTGCCGCCCAGGTAAGGGCCGTATCCGGAGCGGTGGAAATAGATGAAATCCGTGCCCTGAATCCCGGCCGGGGGTACGTCATAGAACCAGCCGGACTGGGCGGTGTAGAGCCTCCTGCCCCCATATCCTAAGGTTTCGTCATATTCCCTGGCCTCCCGAACCCATCTGCGCAGCGCCTTATACCACGCACCGCCGGGTTCATTGCTGGGCGAGAAGAACACAAAGGAGGGATGATGCCCGAAGCTGTCCAGGATGCGCCTGGTCTCCGCCATCAGCACCTCATACATCTCCATCTCCCCGGGGCTGTCCCCGAAGCGGTTCCACATGCCGCATTCCACCAGCAGACAGACCCCTGCCTCGTCCGCCGCCGCGAAAGCCGCCTCGGGAGGGCAATAGGAGTGGAAACGGATGCCGTTCAGGCCCCAGGCCTGGATTGTCCCCATGAGCTTTCGCCACCAGGCCATCCCTGTCTCTGGATGGCCGGTCAACGGATAATCCCCACCGAAGTGGGTAGCACGGAAATAGAACGGTTTTCCGTCTATCAGAATCTGGTTCCCGGATGCCTCCACGGTTCTGGGATGGGCAGCCGCATAGGCGCTCTTCGCCGCCTCCCGCTGCCTGTACGCTCCTTCCGTCATCAGGGCTATCTCGCCCACCATGCCGTTCCATGTCCCGCCCAGGGCATCCGACACCCCATGGGCGTCCGGGCGGTAAGGGTAAATCATGGAATTGTCCATGGCCACCCGGATGGTATGCCTGCCGGAAGGCAGCACGCCCAGCCTGACATGATGGGGGCCGCAGAGCGTACAGTCCTCCCCGCGGCAGACTCCGTCTATCCATACCCGGCTGTGCCATCTTGCCACCTCTATGTAGAAATACCACTCCTGGCCGTCAACGGGAATCTGGAAATCCCTCTCATAGACAGCCTCCCCCAGAAAGTGCCTGGGCGGCTGGGACAGGAAGGGCACGTTCACGCCCTCCTCCTGGGCATAGCGGTATTCCTCCTGCTGGTACCAGAACGTATCATGTAGGCTGCTGACCCAGGGCGTCTGCCTGGTGATGGGGTCTCCGTATCCGGCTGCCTGCAGGATGCCCGGCAGCTGGATTTGCCCTGTCTGCGCGCCGTCCTCCGCCTCCAGGGAAATATTCCATTTTCCAGATAAATCTATATGCATATCCGTTTACTCCTCTTGTCGTCCTGTGCTGTCTCCGGCTTGCCGTCTGTCCAGTCGCCGGAAGATGGCAGAAAGGGACACCGATGCCTTTTACGGCATCGATGCCCTTCCCGTCCTATCGTCCGCGGCGAAGTCACTGGCCCGCGGACGAACCGCCCAGGCACTTGCCAGGTAAATTATTGATTAAGAATTACTGGTTTGCCAGGCGAATTACTGATTCGCCTTGTATTGCTCGTTCACCTCCGCAATGACGGTATCATAGCCATTATCGCGGATGCGCTGAAGCTCAGCCTCGAAAGCAGCCTTGTCGATAGCGCCGCAGATATACTGAGTTCTTGCCGCGGTAGCCGCCTCGTCCAGGGAAGCGCCCTCGCTGGCGTATGTGGGAGAATTCACCAGATAGGGCATGGCAGGATTCATCACCGCATAGGGAAGCGCTGCCTCATAAGCCTCGTTCTGTGCCTGATCATACTTGTCAATCTGACGCTCAACTCTTGCGGTAGTTTCCTCTGTGGTAGGCAGGAAAGGAATCATCTGGTTCAGTCCCAGATAGTTTTGAGCCAGAGCCTTGCCCTCCTCGGTATTGTCAGTATCTACCAGCAGGCCGTCCACTATGTCATAGTTGACGCCTTCCAAACCATACTGGGTCAAAACCAGCATCTCGGGATCGTTGAGCTTATCCAGCAAGGTCAACGCGGCTTCGATTTTCTCCGGTGTGTCCAGAGTGGTGGCAGACAGTGTAAAGTATCCGGCATAGCCTGCGGTCGCAAGCGTGTGTCCGTTTACCGCGCCGTGCAGTGTCATATGAGCGGCTTCCTCCGGGTTCACGACAGAGGGCGTAAATGTGGCTTCATCCTCAAAATACTTCCAGATACGCTTTCCGGAATCCAGCACGTCGATGAATACGCCATTCTCGCCCTTCTTACATCCGTCGGACCATCCATCGGTAGGGCGGGTGTGCCAGTCGGCAGGCATCAGGCCCTCGTCGTACAGGCTCTTGATGTAATCAACGGCTTCCATGTACTCGGGCTGCATCCATACGGGAACCAGCTGTCCGTCAACCTCTGCCCATCCGTTGCCGCAGCCGAACCAGGTCTGGATAATGTCAAAAGGCCCTGTATGCTTGGTCATCTCCATGCCGATGGTGTCATCCACGCCGTTTCCGTCGGGATCGCCGTAGGTAAATGCCTTCAGCATCTCCTTCACCGCTTCCGGCGTGTTGGGCTCGGTCAGGTTGTACTCGTCCTTCAGCTTCTCAAACCAGTCAGTACGGTAGCTCAGACCATTACGGCCTACTACACGGGTTCTGGGAATGGCAATCAGCTTGCCGTCTACAGTGAGGTTAGCCGCCACTTCCTTGGACATACCGGACAGGTTGGGATACTTTGCGCTGTCCCATACATATTCATTCAGATCCACGAATGCCCCCTGCTTTGCCGCCTCTACCACATTGGCCGTGACAGTACCGCCCCAGGTAATAATATGAGGCATGGTGCCGGGATTCGTCAGGTACAGTGCATTCTTGTCCGCCAGAGCGTCGTTGGCCACCCAGGTCAGCTCCACGTTTACATTGGTGTAGTCCTTAATCTGATTCAGAATCTGCTCAGCGTACTCACCTACGTTGTTGCTGCCAGCGTTCACATCGATAACACTGAAGGTGATGGTCTGCCGCTCACCGGAAGGCTGCTCCTCCTGGGAGGACTCGGAAGACTCGCTGTCCTGCTGGCTCTCCTCACTTGACGCGGAGCTATCCTCCGCCGTGGACTGGCTGCTCTCATTGCCGGCGTTGCTGCCGCTTCCCTCATTGCTTCCGCTGCCGTTCCCACAGGCCGCCAGGCTTAAGGTCATGGCGGAGGCAAGCGCAAGTGCAAATACCTTGTTCAAACTCTTTTTCTTCATTTTCTCCTCCTTATTGAATGAAATGGTTGATTTATGATTGCGGCAGCGGCCTCCCGCCGTCGGAACCAGCTATTAAATTGCCCAAAACTGTCCAATTGCCCGAACCTGGAAGAATGCCCATGCCCTTCGGGCATTCTTCCGGCTGAATAGGCGCGCCCTCTGCGCCTATTCAGCCTTTGACAGCTCCCACCATCACGCCCTTGGTGAAGTATTTCTGCACGAAAGGATAGATGCACAGGACAGGAACCGTAGCGATAACGGTACATGCCATCTTCACCGCCTTGTCAGGGGGCGCACCGTTCATATCATAGAAATCCATCATCGCGTCCGAAAAGGTAGAAGACAGCAGTATGATAGAACGCAGCTGAATCTGAATCGGGAACTTCTCCGCCGTCTGCAGATAAATCATGGAATTGAAATAATCATTCCAGAATCCCACGCCATAGAACAGGGAGATGGAAGCGATCACCGGCTTGGACAGGGGCAGCGCCACCCTGGTAAAAATCTGCAGATCGTTGGCTCCGTCCATATAGGAAGCCTCGTCCAGTTCCACGGGCAGCCCAGTAAAAAACTTTTTGATGATGACCATGTTGAACGGATTGATCAGGGCCGGCAGCACCAGCGCCCAGTAGGTATCATACAGCCCGTAGGCGTTGATCACCATGTAGGAGGGAATCATGCCGCCGGAAAACAGCATGGTCACGATCACCAGATTCATAATCCAGTTTCTGCCCCTGAAATGCATCTTGGACAGGGGATATGCGAAGCTCAGGGAGAAGAGCATGCACATCACCGTCCCCATGATGGTCAGGATGATGGAATTCTTCAGCCCCCGCAATATATTCGCCGTCCGGATGGCATACTGGTAAGCGTTCAGGGAGACTTGTGTGGGAATGATGAAAAACGCTTTCTCCGTCAGCTCCTTCTCCGTTGCGAAGGAACCGGCTACCACATACAGGAAGGGCAAGACGGTACTCAGTGCAATCAGTCCCAATGCCACATAGATAATCACATCCACAATCCGGTCGCCGGTGCTCTTCCTCACCTTGGCGCCTTCCTTTACTACATGCTCTTTCGCCATTGTGTGCCTCCTCCCTTCTAATAAATGCCGCTCTCACCGCAGGCCTTGGCCACACGGTCCGAGATTACCACCAGTATCATACCCACTACGGATTTGAACATGCCTGCCGCCGCGGAGAAAGAATACTGCCCCTGACGGATACCTCTCATATAGATGTAGGTGTCGAACACTTCAGCCCTGGCCACGTTCAGGTCATTCCTCATCAGGAAGATCTGCTCATAGCCTGTATTCAGAATACCGCCTACCCGGAGGATGAACATCATCACGATGGTACCCCGGATGGCAGGCAGAGTAATATGCCACATCAGCCTCCAGCGCCCTGCGCCGTCCACCCTGGCCGCCTCGTACAGCTCCTGATCCACACCGGCCAGAGCCGCCAGGAATACGATGGTACCGTAACCGGTCTCTCTCCAGATATCCTGCCCTACAATCAGCCCCCAGAAAGTAGAACTCTTGGAGAGCACATCCCACGAGCTGCCTGTAATGCCCTTAATGATGATATTGACGATACCGTCGGACACATTGAAGAGCTGATACGTCAGGCTGGCCACGATGACCCACGATACGAAGTGGGGTATGTAGACAAGCGTCTGCACCACTCTCTTATATCCGCTGTGCCGCACCTCATTCAGAAATAAGGAGAGAATGATGGGGGCCGGGAAGTACAGAACCAGCAGCAGCAGGCTGATTCCCAGGGTATTCACCAGCAGCTTGGAGAAATCATTGCCTGTGAAAAACTTCGTAAACTGGTCAAATCCGCACCATGGGCTTTCCCACATGCCCAGGAAGGGGCTGTACTCTTTAAAAGCGATCACCAGACCTCCCATGGGGACATACCGGAACAGGATGAAATACAATGCCCCCGGCAGCAGAAGGAAATACAGCCACTTGTGCTGAATCATGTACTGGGGCGTGCTCATCTTCTGCACCCGCATGGTACGTCCATCCTGAAGCGTGATATACCCTTTCTTTATTTTTGTTTTTGCCATACCAATCCACCTTTCTTCTATACTTATTTTGCTCTTCGGCATTTTGTCGGCTTTTCGCCTTTTTCCCTTGCCTTATAATGTGATTTTATCCCTATGAAATCGATTATGTCTATAATCACTTTCTTTTTCCCCTGTTTTTTGTGCATTTTGCCTCCATATAATCTCAATAACAAAAATAATCATTTTCTTACCGGGACTTTTTCCGTCCGGAAAGAAAATGATTATTTTTCTCGAAAAAGCTGATAAAACCAGCATAAAATCAATATAATTTCCTGAACTTCCCGGGCGTCACCCCGGTGCTCTTGCTGAAAAAGCGGATAAAGTTCTGGGCGTTGGTGTAGTTCAGCCGGACAGCGATTTCCGCCACCGTCAAGTCCGTCTGCAGCAGCAGGCGAATGGCCTCCTCCAGCTTATACTCCTCCACATAATCCATGAAGGATTTCCCTTTCTCCATCTTCAGCACTTTCCAGACATAAGTGGGGTGCACCCCCAGGGCACCGGCGCACTCCGACAGCGTGATGTTGCCCTTGCTCTCCCTGATCTGCATCTCGATCTCCTGCAGCATGGAATAGGAATTGTCCGCCAGAAGCTCGCTCCTGGCCGCCAGAATCGGATCTATCAGCATGGCCTTCAGCTTGCGGCGCACCCGGCCGGGCTCTATGATCTCTATGATCTCATCATAGACGCGCTTCAGCCCGTTGGGATAGAGCTTGTCTATGTCAATCTTCGTATCGATACCCGCCAGCAGGACGGCATTCACCATCCGCAGTATGTACACCATGGCCTTATCATTGGAAGCCTCTCCCCGCAGCTCCTGGCAGAATTCGTCGATGAGCTTGTAGCACTGATCCTTGTCCATTGCCTTGATGGAGTTGTGCATTTCCTTCTCACAGGCCTGGCTATACACATTGCCGCGCACGGTGGTGCTTGACAGGAAGAACCGGCAGTCCCTTCTCTCCGCCTCCCTGCTCTCCTCCGTCCCCTCGCCGGCCTTATATTCCCCGGACATCTCCCGGGTCAGGGCGTTGATGCTCTCCCTGTAGGCGGCCCTGATATGGCGGGGGCTGGTATGCGTCGCGCTGACCCCATCAGAATCTGGTACCCATAGCGCTCTTCCGAAAAGGCCCGCATCCCATCGTAGAAATCCGTAATCCGCTCCAGCAGCACGTCCTCATCGTCCTCGCCGAACAGGCCGAAAATCGCACAGGCATTGTATACCACTGGCATCCATGTCAGCTCCTTGAGGGCATCCGGCAGCTCCTCCACCAGCTTCAGGCAGATAGCGTCCTCGTTCACATTGCTCTGCTCCCCGTTCTCCTCCCGCAGGTTCAGCACCACCACTGCCACCGCGAAGCATCTGCACTTTCTCAGGTGCAGACTGTCGAAATACTCGTTCCACTCGTCCTCGGAGCGCACCTCCCCCCGCATCAGCCGCAGCTCGAACAGCTCCAGCAGCCTCTCTTTCTGCTGATACATCACCGCCTCCAGCGCCTGCCGGTCATTCTTCATATCCGCGAACCTGCTGGCCAGAAACTCCAGTTCGTTTCCGGCAATCTGCTGCTCCCTGGCCACGCCCTGCACCAGCCTGCCCACAGGTCTGTATATCGTATAAGCTGTCACGAAAAAGCATGTGGCGACGATGACCAGAATCGCAAGCACCAGAATCCCCGACAGCCGCATCCCGATGAACTGCCCCCGGTCCATGTCATAGCAGATGTAATATTCCCAGCCCAGGACATCCGACCGTCTGGAGGATACCATGTAATCTACCCCCCCGGACCTGACCCTGCGGCTCCTCCCCTCCACGTTCCCATTCTCCTGCATCCGCCTGCAGTCCTCCACCAGGCTGTCCTCCGTGGCATAAATTACCCCCCCGGACGCGTCCAGCACCACCAGCTCCTCGCAGTCGCCCAGCGCCCGGCCGATCCACCGCTTCCAGGTATTCATGTCGATGTTCGCGATGAAGACGCTGCCCGGATCGGAAATCAGGCTGGAGAAGGTCATCACGAGGCTGAGGCCCTTCCCCTCTCCCGTGACATTGTATTCATAGTTCTTGACCCTTTCGATGGACGTGGCCTCATTGTACAGCCAGTAATTCTTGTCCAGGGCCCCTTTGCTGCGCTCCGCCAGCTCATACAGGGCCTCGCTGTTGCGCACCTGGCTCAAGGGGAACATGCCCGTACTGCCCAGCACCCACCCCGTCCGGAAGTTCACCAGGAAGCAGCTGCCGATGTAGTCCATGAATATCTTTTTCCCTGTCATGATCTCCAGCACTGCCTTGCTCTCGTTGTAGTCCGAATAATGCATCTCGTTTTCCAGGGCCCAGCTGAAATCGTCGGAATCCGTGAAAGAGATGTAGTACTGCTTTAAATTGTCCAGCCGCTCGTCCACCTGGCCCACCATCTGCTCCGCGGAATTGACGGCCTCTCGCCCGCCCGCCTCCTCCCGCTGTCCCCGGTAATCCAGATAGACATACAAAGCGAACGCCACCAGCATGATGCCCATCAGGCCCAGTATACACAGATATATGATATATTTATATGGAAGCTTTCCGATCCGATCCTTTATCATCGCCCACAAAACGCTCTCTCCTGTTCCACAACCATGCCCTCCCGGAGCTTCCCTCCGGCGGCCTGATTCCTCCTGTTACTCCCAGGGCCTATATCCCGTACACCCTCAGGTTCGCGTACTCCGCCATGCAGGGCGCAAGCTGGCGGAATCCCAGTTTCCCTCCCGCCAGCGCCGGCCCATAGGTCTTTCCATCCTCCAGGAAGCAGAACACCTCCAGACCGTTTATGTAGAACCGCACATTCCCTTTCTTTACCACGCTCATGTGGTACATCCCCCTGACATCCGCCACATCAGGGATAGGGTCGCCTCCCTGGACTACCAGGTGGAATCCATAGCTTTTGCGCAGGTTGCAGGTGTGAAAAGCCCTCTCGTCCGGCTCCTTCCTCCTGAAATAGGACACATGGAACGCATTGATGTCCCCGTGATGGTACTGGGGATATTCCCCTGTCCTGGATGCCAGCCGTCCGTCAAAGAGATCCTCCCCCGCCCTTCCTCTGGCAGCGAAGAACAGCATGCACAGCCCCGGCTCCCGAAGCGGCGCGAAGTCCCACTCAATCATCACATCGGAGGGAAAGTCATCCGGACACCAGAGCACATAGTTGGCCTTCTGCCCCTCCCTGTCGCTGCGGGCGTTCTCCAACCGCATTCTGCCCTCCGGAAACGTGATGGACGCATCCCCCTCCAGCACGAAATCTTTGATATCCGCCTCGCAGGCCAACGGATTCTCATACAAAAGCTTTCTATTCTCAAGATAGATTCCTTCCATGGCCTATCCCCTTTCCTGGTGTCTCCTATTACGTTACCATATCTCTTCCGGATTGTGAAGCTTCAGCCTGCATTCTTCTTAATATATCTTATTTTCATAATCCTGCAGCTCATGAAAAATATTATCCACAAACACTACATCATCCACAATACGATATAGCATAAAATATCTGTGATTCAAAAAGTGAATGCGGCGATAGCCTAGCCGCTTCAGTCTTAGGCTATCACACAGCTTCAGACTTCCTGCCACATGCCTTAAGCTTTCAATCGTTGCGTCATAGTCATTCAGTACGTTTTCTGCTGCCTGCATATTCCCTTTCTCAATAACAAGATATTTGATAAAACGTTCTAAATCCTCCTCCGCATCTCTTGTGACTACCACCTTATAATCCATACTTTGTCCTCATATCACGAGAAACTTCTGTCGCATCCTTATACATCCCCTGTGCCGCGTGCTCACGGGATTTTTCCAGCTTATCTAATATTTCCTGCTCTGTTAAGGCTTTATATGGATCTGCCCTTTTTATTTCAAATGGAAAACCATTTGCTGCCAGCGCCTGTGTTAAGAACATGCGGATTGCAGTTGTGGTATCTGTCCCCAAATCTTTAAACAACGCATCTGACTTTGCTTTTAAATCGTCGTCTACTCTTACTTGAATCGTACTTGCCATTTACGCCGCCTCCTTATTATCTATTCTATTTCTATGATAAGAATAGCAAACAAAAAATGCCAAGTCAATACATTTATAATGATTTGGCATGTTCAACCCGCAATCAAAGAATCTGTGCAACCCCCATTACTTTGGCATCCGTTATTTTATAAGGCTCATACCACCGCCTCAACGATTCTTTTTCCGTCCAGTACAATTCCCTTCATGCACCGCGAACTGACTGCCTGGCTCCACAGCGCCAAATGGCCGCTTCTCCATCTCCTCCTCGGACAGGAACAGGTTGTACAGCTTCATCTCAAATATCCGGTTCGCCACGGCCACCGCATTGTCCCGCTCCGCCACAAACCCAAACATGACACCAATGTCAATCATACGGTTATTCACCTCAAAGGTATACCGCGCCCCCCCGGAACAAGATATCGCTCAGCATGGTCTTTAAATCCGGGGTGTCCTGCAGCTTTTTCACCATATCGTCAAAAAGCATGTTCGGTTCCTTTAAAAGCAAGCGAATCGCCTCCTGGAACCCCTCTCCCGTCCATGCGTCCTTCTTATGCGGAAAGGCCTCCGTCCCTGCCACCCTCTCATCCAGCAGCTTGCATATACGGGATACCATATAGGGATATCCCGCCGTATATTCAAAAATCCATCTGCTGGCCTGCCGGATGTCCATTCCGGTATGATAATCCTCTTCATATTCAGAAAGCATTCTTTCTATATCATCTGCCTGAAAGCTCATATCGACCCTGAAGTCAGCCGCGATATTCCATGGACTGTTGTACTTTGATTCCACCCCCTCATGCAGCTTTAGCTTCAGGTTCTTGATGTCATACACACCCGCCAAAATGACGGATTGGAAAGTGTCATCCTTTCCGCTCTCCCTGGCCAGGTACTTGGCACGCAGCAGCCCCAGAAAGGACAGGAAAATCTGATTGTCCGAGCTTTTGTCCACCTCGTCTACCATCAGGATGGCTTTTCCGCCATACTGTCCGCACAGCCCTGAGATGCGCTCTCCCAAATCCTCCATGGGAAATTCTTCCGAAACGGTACAATTCCATTTATCCAGGACAGCACTCTCCGCCCCCTGGACGGAAAGCTCCCTCCCAATCCGCCGAACCAATCCTGCCGCTCCGCCACAATCCGCTTCACACGGCCGCTGACATCCACCATATAATGCTTTTCCGGAATACAGGTTCCCGTCACATGAAACTCTTTCGGCATAGCTTCCCCCTTCTGCATAACTGTCCGCGCGCTTTCAGCAAGGCATCCCAAGACTGCTGCCATTCGGCATCCTTTCTGTCTCCAGTATATCTAAAAACGGCCTAAACCTCAATACAAAAGGCGAAAATTCTCCTGCTTCACGGGCAGCCTCCCTCACCGGATATCCTTCCTGCAATACTTCCCATAAGCCGCCCCGATGCCGATTGCCCCAAGCGCCAGCCCGATAGCCACCAGCGTCCCGTCCAGGCAGCCCTTCTCGATGATGTCCGCGCCCTCCGCATAGCCGAAAGGCGTGATATATTTCAGGAACTCCGCCGCCTGGGCGATATTGGCCACCAGATTCAGGAAATACATCCCCGCGGCTATCCCCAGTCCTATCCCCGCGCTGCCCCGCCTCACAAAGGCGGATATCCCGAAGCAGATGCCCGCCAGCTCCGCCTGCAGGAGGAAATAGGCCAGGTGCAGGAGGTTCAGCTCCTTCCAGGGGACGGACTCCCCGATGGCCGCGATGGAACCCAGGGATATCCCGTAGATGACCAGGTTCATGGCGATGATCTGGGCATACACCGAGGCAAGCTTCTCGGTGACGATCCGCGCCCTGCTGACCGGATGAGTCAACAGAAATTCCGCCGTCCGGTCCTTCTCCTCCTTGCTGAGGATGCCGGCCCCGCACAGGGCCGCGAAGAAAGCCCCTCCCAGCCCCAGCACGTTCCCGCACTCGATGGCATAGAAGCCCAGGAGCGTCCCGAAGTTCAGCCTGTCCATGCCGAATGCGTCGCTGAACGACCCCATGGAGGAGAACACATCGCCCACATCCTCCATCTGCCCCTTCATCTCCGGAAACAGGAACACACACACCGCCAGGAGGAACCCGACGGATGCCGTCCAGATGAGGAAAGAAATCCTCCCCTGTCTTAATTCATGCTTTATCAGTGTCATATGCTGCCGCCTTTCTTTTCATAATTATAAAACCGGTCTGTTGCCATTTTGTCATGCAGTACAGCAATCCGTTCATATTCGTTCGTTTATTCGCACTCCCTTTTCGATGCCATGCCCACACCAGCTGCCCGCTCCCCCGGGCACCGGATGCTCAGCTTTCATAATAATGCATGAATATCTCCTCCAGATCCGGCTCCGACACGGACAGATCCGATACCCTGCCCGCCGCCAGCCTCTGCAGCAGCAGGTTCATGTCCCCACTGTAGAGGAAGCTCACCGCCCCCGGGGAATCCTCCCTGTCCCGGATGCCCCCAAGCCCCTCCAGCGACACCTCTCCCCGGACGCTGACCCGCCTGGCCGTGGTGCGTGAAAGGGCCTCCACGCTGTCGCAGGCGATGACCTGGCCCTCCCTGATGATGGCCGCCCGGGTGCAGTTGTGCTGAATCTCCGACAGGATATGGCTGGACAGGAACACCGTGGCCCCCGCCCGGTTCCGCTCCCTGAGGATGTCGAAGAATTCCCTCTGCATCAGCGGATCCAGGCCGCTGGTGGGCTCGTCCAGGATCAGCAGCGCAGGCTCATGCTGCAGGGCGCAGACAATCCCCACCTTTTTCCGGTTGCCAAAGGAAAGCTCCTCCACCTTTCTGGAGGTGTCAAGCTGCAGCCGTTCGCAGAGCCTGACCGCCTCCTCCCCGCAGTCCTTCCCCCGCAGATCCGCAGAGAGCTTTAGCACCTCCCCCACCCGCATGCCGGAGTAGAATACCGCCTCGGAGGGCAGATAGCCCACCCGGGCCAGAATCTCCTTGTTCTGCTTTACGATATCCAGCCCAAAGATGTATGCCCTGCCGGATGTAGGAGCAATCAATCCCAGCAAGGTCCGTATGGTGGTGGACTTCCCCGCGCCGTTGGGCCCGATGAAGCCAAAGAACTCGCCCTCCGCCACGGTCAGGTCTATCTCCCGGATTCCCCGGGCTTTCCCGTAATATTTCGTCAGATTCTCGATTTTGATCGCGTCCATGTTCTCCATGCCTTTCTTTGCTATAAAAACCTTCTTATTTATCGCATCATGCCATATGCTGCCTCGTGCCCCATTGCAGCCATCCCTGCGTGCCGCCTGCCATAGCCCTGGCACGTTCTTCATCACAGAACCCCGGTATTCTGTGTCTGTCAGTAATCCGCGGCATATTACCAGTGGGGCAACTCCTGTCTTTCGCGGAGCCGCCCCTCCCGCATTATGATTTGCGCATATACACACTCTTCCAGAAAGCGATGAGCCGCCCAAAGTCCCGCTCCATCTGCTCCATGTCCACGTCCCCCCGCTGCACCATCTCCCAGAGATACCCCTCCGAGGCCCAGTACATCTCCCGGTACATCATTGGGATGTCCAGCCCCGGGATGAACTGCTCCGGGTCAAAGTTCATCCTGGCCTTATCGGCCTTCAGGTTGAAATACCGATGGTAGCTCTCCTGGACGGCGACGTTGACCTCCGGATCCTTTTCATAGAAAGCCTTGATGGTGAAGCTGGCCATGTCCGGGTAGCGGCGGACGATCTCCATCTTGGCCCGCATCCCCCGCTCCATGCTCTCGAACAGGCCCGACTGGCTGTAGCATCCATATTTGGTCATAAGCTCGATGGTAATCTGGGCGCATTTGTCCCAGAGGAACAGGTACAGCTCCTTCTTATTATGGAAATAATGGAACAGCAGCGACTTGCTGATGCCAGCCGCCTGAGCAATCTCGCTCATGGGGCTGTTCTTATAGGTATTGCGGGAAAATACCCTGTATCCGGCATTGATGATGGCCTGCTGCCTTTCCTCCGGCAGGGAAAAGAACCTCTCGTTCATCCTGTCACCTCCGTTGACCCTCCGGTCAATTACAGGATAAACCCGTTGACCGATTTTGGGAAGACCCATTTGTCAAAAACCCCAGGCTTTATCGAAGTCTTTAACTGGGTCTGGTGACTTTTAGCAGAGAATGTGGTATAATATCGACACAAAAGGACGTTGTGTCAACTTCTGATTCCACGTGCGCTGAAGCGCACGAAATTATAGTATAGCGTCATCAAGGCAGAAGCGATAAAGGATGCGGACGGGATGAAAATAGCCATCGTAGAGGACGAAGCGAAAGAACAGGAAATCATCGTAAAATATATAGGGGAATGGGCTGAGGCGAGAAGGGAACTGGTGGAATTCAGATGTTTTCCCAGCAGCGAGAGTTTCCTCTTCGCCTGGGAGGACGGGAAGGATTATCGTCTCCTGGTCCTTGACATCGAGATGGGCGGGATGAACGGCCTGGGGCTGGCCGAAAAAGTACGCCTGGAGGACAGGGAGGTTCCCATTCTGTTCGTCACCGGGTACGACGAATACATGCAGCGCGGATACGATGTGTCGGCGCTTCACTATCTGATGAAGCCGGTGGACAAGGAAAGGCTGTTCCAGGCGCTGGACCGGATGGCGGAGGCGAAGCGGGAGGAAGGGGAGAGCCTTGTGCTGAACGGAGCGGACGAGGTGAGGCGGGTGCAGACAGGCAGCATTCTGTACGTGGAGGCCGCAGGGCACGGCAGCGTGATGCACACATGGGACGGGGCGTTCCCGCTGAGGGAATCCCTGGGGGAGATCGAGAAGCGGGTGAACGGAGTTCCCGGGATAGCAAAGTGCCACAGGGCGTATCTGGTGAATCTGCGGTTTGTCTCGGCCATCCGGAATGCGGAGCTGATCCTGGACAACGGCGAGAGGCTCGCGGTCTCGAGAACGCGGGTCAAACAGGTACAGCGGGAATTCCTGAGGTACTATAAAAGCAGATAGATGCGAAGGCGGGGAGTGCGCGGAATGAATCTGGTGCCATATGTGATTGTCGGGGCGGTTCTTTTGATCAATGTTCTTCTGTGGATCTTCTGGATGCCGCGGTATGTGGACAGAAGGATAAGCCGGTTTCAGAATGAGCTGGTGGACAGGCATTACGCGGAGGTGGAGACCATGTACCGCAAGATGCGGGGCTGGAGGCATGATTACCACAACCATATCCAGGTGCTGAAGGCCCATATGGAGCTTGGGGATTACGGGGATGCGCTGCGGTATCTGGACATGCTGAACGACGACCTGACCACGGTTGACACGGTGATAAAGACCGGGAATGTGATGGTGGACGCCATCTTGAACAGCAAGCTGACCATAATCCGGGAGAAGGGAATCCAGGTGGACGCGACGGCGGTGGTCCCCCAGGACGTTCCGTTCTCGGGGATAGATCTGTCTGCGCTGATTGGCAATCTCCTGGACAATGCCCTGGAGGCCTGCCTGCAGATGGGGGACGGGGAGGAGCCGTTCATCCGGATTTATATCGACATCGTGAAAAAGCAGCTCTATATCGCGGTCACGAATTCCATGAGCGGGAGGGCCAGGAGGAGCGGACTGCAATATCTCACCACCAAGTCCGGGGGGCATGCGGGGGTGCACGGCTTCGGTCTCGTCCGCATTGACCGGATTGTGTCGAAATACGGCGGCTTTCTCAACCGGCAGGATGAGGAGGGCGTGTTCGCGACGGAGGTGATGCTGCCGCTGGTGGAAGGGTGACTGCGCGGCGCAGGGAAAACTCAGAAAAAATACGGAAAAAATGCAATTCGTGCGCGTGGGGATACCATTCGTGCGAAATTGTTTTTTTCGGGAAATCCTGTGCTATATTTACGTATACTCAAGACCGCCAGAATTTACCAAATCGCTTGCGGCAAGATTACAGATGGCGGTCTTAAGGTCACTGTCACAACAGTGACCTTGTTATACATTTACATTGGCAAATGTTTCTGAGCACGAGTATAAAATGCCGCGGGGACGTGAAATCCGGCTGTACTGTTGGCGTGGACTGCGGCTGGATTGTGGGCATGTGATGCGGGAGAAAGAGGAGATATATGAGACGCAGGGGACAGGCAGGGCAGACGGAACAGGCAGGACAGACAGGCCAAACAGGACACGCAAAACAGGGATGTCCTGGGGGCCGCAGGGAGCCCGCGGGCTACACCCTGGCCTCCAATCTGTTTTTTCATCTGAAAAGCGCGAAGCAGTGGAACAAATGGGTGTGCTATTTCCAGTTTCTGGCTGTGGTTCCCGGCATGACCGCGACCTTTCTGGGGATATGGCTGCCGTCCCTGATCGTCTCGCAGCTACAGGGGAAGGTATCGCTGGCCGCCCTGCTGACGAGCGTGATTGCGGTGGCCGCGGCCATCCTGGCGTGCAGCGTGGTGAACTCCAGCATGCAGCAGTATCTCTATCGGAACGGCATGTCGCTGACCCTGTATTACGACAAACTGGCCTTCCGTAAGACGATGAAGATTGACTATGAGCTTCTGGAGAGACAGGAGACCCAGAAGCTGGTGGGAAATATCTGGAATGTCCTCAGAAACGAGTTCGCCATCCGCAATTCGGTCACCTCCATGCCCGTTTTGATTGCCTCCTTCCTGAGCTCTCTGCTGTACGGCGTCCTCCTGTGCCTGGTGAATCCGGGGCTGGCGGCGATGCACATCCTGACCATAGGAATCAACATTTTCCTGTTGAAGAGGGTGGAAAGGGTACACGGGAGAAACCACGAGGAGCTGGGCAGGCACACGAAGGAGATCGCGTACATCAACCGCCACGCCATGGAGCGCAGCGACGGCAAGGATATCCGTATCTACCAGATGCAGGACTGGTTCATGGAGAAATACGACCAGGCCATCCTGGGCATGGACCGCATCTACGGCCGCATACACACACAGTATTTCATCCGCCGGGTGCAGGAACTGGGGCTGGGGTTCCTGACAGAGCTGGCCTCGTATGGCTATCTCGCCTGGTTGCTGACGCTAGGTCAGCAGAGCGTCGCACAGTTTGTCTTCTCCGTGGGCCTGGTGCGGACGTTTTCCGCCAATTTCTCGGAATTGATTGGGAAGGTGCAGGGGTTGAATGCCATCAACTCCTTTCTCTCCTATCTCCGAAAGCTCCTAGATCTCCCGGAGGCGGAGCGCAGAGAATGCAGGAATCCGGACAGGACGAGGGGAGTGGAGGTGGAATTCCGGCATGTGTCGTTTCGGTATCCCGGGGCGGAGACGGACATCCTGCATGACATCAACCTGACCATACATTCCAATGAGAAGCTGGCGCTCATCGGCTTAAACGGCGCGGGGAAGACCACGCTGGTGAAGCTCCTCTGCGGCTTTTATAAACCTGTGGAGGGAGCAATCTATATCAACGGCACAGAGCAGGGCGACTATGACCCGGAAGAATACAGGAGCCTCATCTCCGCGCTGTTCCAGGATTCCATGCTGTTCCCGCTGACCCTGGACGAGAACCTGACGGCCGCTCCGGCGGAGGAGGCGAACCGGGAGGAGCTGGAGCTTGCCCTGGAATGGTCCGGGTTCGGCGGGCGCTACGAGAGTCTGCCGAACAGGGGGAGGACGAGGGTGGTACGGGAAGTGTACGGGGACGCCACGGATTTCTCCGGGGGCGAGAAGCAGAAGCTGCTATTCGCGAGGGCCCTCTACAGGAAAGCGCCGCTGCTGATCCTGGACGAGCCCACTGCCGCATTGGACCCAATAGCGGAGCATGAGCTGTATCTGCGCTATGGCGAGGCGGCCCGGGGGCGCACTGTAATCTTCATATCCCACCGGCTGTCCAGCACGCGGTTCTGCGACCGGATTGTGCTGCTGGAGGGAGCGGGAATCGTCGAGGATGGCACCCATGAGGAGCTGCTGAAAAAGGGCGGGCGCTATGCCGAGCTGTTTGAGATGCAGAGCAGGTATTACAGGAACCGCTTCGCGAACCCTGTAATCGAGCAGGGGGAGAGGGCAGAGATGCAGGCAGGCTGTATTACAGGAACCGCTTCGCGAACCCTGTAATCGAGTAGGAGAAGAGGGCAGTGGTTTGAGCAGGCTGTATTACAGGAACCGCTTCGCGAACCCTGTAATCGAGTGTTACAAGGAGAACAGAAAATGAAACGAAAGGACCTGGAAAATCTGTGGTTCCTCCTGAAAGCGGTGTACCGGCAGGAGAAGAAAACCTTTTACATAGGAATCGCCCACGCGGTTCTGGAGGCGGTCACCCCGTATATTCTGGTGCTGCTGATCGGCCTTATCACAGATGCGGCGCTGGCCGGCTTTGATATGAGAAGGGTCATGGGCATGATTCTTGCCGCCGTGGGCGGGAAGCTGATCCTGGGCGTGATAACCGCCAGGCTGGGGGAGAGCTTCCGGAAGAAGCTGGAGAATTATCCCAAGGAGTTCGGCAGCCGGGAGCTGAACCGGAAGGCGCTGACCATGGATTACGAATATCTGGAGGATGCGCACGCCCAGGACATCCGGTTCCGGGCGTTCCAGAATTCCTTTTACGGGGTGGGAGGATGGCTGATGGTGCAGCTGTGCGATCTGCTGCAGAATCTCGTGACCATCGGCGCGGCCGCCGCCATAGTGTTCCCCATGTTCGGCATTGCCAAGAATGCGGGATACAGGTTTTGGGGCTCCGGGTGGAGCGCATTGCTGCTGGCGGCAGCGCTGGGAGGCCTGCTGTTCGTGAATTATAAGTTCAGTTTCAGGGACACGCAGAAGGCCACAACGCATTTCCTGGATGCCTCCGCCATCTATAATAAGAAGCTTTTCTATCTGGACCTGCTGTCCGGGGTGGAGCCCCAGAAGGATATCCGCGCCATGGGGCTGGAAGGCATGCTGAACAGAGACATCGACGGGCTCTTTGCCGGAATCTGCGGGAGCGAGAAGAGCAGGAATGCGATATATGTGAGAAGGACCGTGCTGCAGAGAATCATCCTCAATCTGTGCAATCTGCTGATCTATGCCTATGCCGGTATGCAGGCCTGGCTGGGGATCATCACCATCGGCAGCGTGGTCGCATATGCGTCCAGCATGGAGCTGTTCGCGGGGGCCGTGGCCAGGCTCGCCGTCACGATGGGACACTTGAAGACAGCGGCCCTGTACGCCGCGGATTACAGGGAATTCACAGGGCTTGGCAGGAGGAAATACGAGGGGACGATTCCTGTAGAGAAACGGCAGGACGACAGGTTCTCCGTGGCATTTGAGAATGTCTCCTTCCGGTATCCCGGCTCCGATGAATATGTGATCAGGAACCTCAACCTGAAGCTGGAGATTGGAGAAAAGCTGGCCATCGTCGGCAGGAACGGCTCCGGCAAGACCACCTTTGTAAAACTCCTCTGCCGCCTGTACGACGTGACGGAGGGCTGCATTAAGGTGAACGGCATCGACATCCGGAAATACGATTACAGAGAGTACTGCAATCTGTTCTCGGTGGTGTTTCAGGATTTCCAGATGTTTGCCTTTCCCGTGGGAGAGAATATAGCGGCCGGGGCGGAGATGGACGAGGGGAGGGTGGCGGTCGCCATGGAGAGGGCCGGCCTGGGAGCCAGGCTGTCCAATCTCCCGGGAGGGCTGGGCACATGCGTCGGAAAGGATTATGACGAGAGTGGAGTCGCCTTCTCCGGCGGGGAGCGGCAGAAGCTGGCGATTGCCCGGGCGATCTACAAAGACGCGCCCTTTGTCATAATGGACGAACCCACGGCGGCGCTGGACCCGAAGGCGGAGACGGAGGTGTTCGAGGGCTTTGACGGGATGGTGGGCCACAAGACGGCCATCTACATCTCGCACCGCCTGGCCTCCTGCAGGTTCTGCGAGGACATTCTGGTATTTGACAGGGGGAAGGTCGTACAGCACGGAACCCATGAGGAGCTGGAAAAGCAGGAAGGGCTGTACAGGGAGCTCTGGAACGCGCAGGCACAGTATTATGCGTGATGGGCGGCGCTGCCGTTTATTCAGGTCAAGCGATTTAATGCTTGCGTATTTACGGAACATATGTTATACTGGCCTTATTCTGTACAGGATATTTTATCTTATTTTCAAAAGCCATCAGCGATTTTCCTACAGTTTACGCTCCCTCGTTCCCATTATACACTGTGTCAAGAGAAATGGATACCTTATATGGCCTAGCGGATTCTTATGGACTGCAGGAGACCGGACAGTTTCGGAACGCGAAATGGCCATTACACCTTGACAATTGGATAGACCCGCAACTGGAGCAAAGCGGCTCCACAAAAACACTGTAGCAACTTATACTGCTTAACGATTTCACTTGCCGTAAAATCAGACTGCATAACGCTGACCGGTTCAATCGCATGATTGCATTAGGCAGTATTCAGCGTTATGCAGTATATAACCAATGCAATGGGAGGTATCCTTATGACAGACAGCGAAAAGTTCGACCTGCTTTTATCCGAAGTGCGGAGCATCCGGAGTGAGACTCAGGACATGAAAAAGGACATGATGGAACTCAGCCGGAAAATGAACCGAATCGAAACCAGACAAGCCGGCCCCGCACGGGAAATCTATCGAATAGACCGGAAGATAACCGACATCTACAACCTGGCGCTGGACATATGGGCAGCGTCAGAAAACAGGTCATGGCCTGACGGCAACCGCCAGTTGCCGGATTGAAAGCCGAAAATGGTGGCTTCGCAACCGCTTTCAGTGCTATGATTCTGTTATCAAATTTACGGAGGTTCCGCTTATGAACATCGCAGACAGAATACAACAGCTGAGGAAATCCAAAGGAATATCCCAGGAGGAGCTTGCGAACAGCATCGGCGTCTCCAGACAGGCGGTCTCCAAGTGGGAAAGCGCACAGAGCGTTCCGGATATCGAAAAGATAATCCTCCTGAGCGATTATTTTGAGACTACCACGGATTTTCTCCTGAAAGGAATCGCTCCCGCCTTGGTGCCTGAAAAAAGATACAGCGCAATGATGTTCGCTCTCATTGGCACTGTCCTGAACGCAATCGGCCTGGTCTCTTCCATAGTCATCTGGATTGAGCAGCAGAGGGCCTATGCCGTAGGCCTGGGATTCGCCGTCATGCTGATTGGCACGGGAATCTTCCTCATGGGACAGTTCCTGGACACAAGGGATAAGCAGAAGGCAAAGCGCTTCTTCCTGCTGCCAGGCGTATGGATTCTGCTGTTCGTCCCCATGGCCTTCTGTTTCAACACCCTGATGGGGTTAAAGGGTGGCGGATTCTCCTGGTGGATCGCGCCGGTTCCCATGCCAATGCATTCCTACAAGACCTTTGGCCTCTATTGGATCATATACATCGCCGTATGCACTGCCATCGATATCCTCATAGCAAGGCAAAATAGAAGCGCGCCATAGCAAGGTTAGAAGGCTGTGGGAAAATGGCCGAATTCTCATTTGCCGACAGCCTCCTTTCGCTCCCTGCCTTACAGCCCGCCAAAAATCCGCTTCACCGTCCGGAAAGAAAGCTTGGGGCGCCTGTACTCATCCCAGATTCCCTTGTTGTTCATGGTCCGGGGCCGACCGCTGAACCAACTGTCGCACACCCTGCAGTCGCAGAACTGCCAGATATAGACGCCGCTTATGTCCTCTCTGGAAAGCACCGCCGTAAGCTGCTCCTCCAGCGCCTTTTCCTGATATTCCTCCGACCATTTCACCATGTCGGGGGTACGGTATCCGTAGATTGCCCCTGCGCCGATTTCCGTAATCAGGAAGGGCTTGCCCGCCCCTTCCGTCTCCTCCTGCACCCAGCCGTAGAGGTCGTCCAGATATTCCCCGGGCGGCGTGTCGTGGTACCAGAGGGGATAGATGTTGTAGGAGACCACCTCGGGAAGGTCGAAGCAGATGTCCGTCTTGAACTGGCAGCTGGCGGAGGAGCGGGGCCTGGTGGAATCCAGCTGTCCAATCAGCTCGTACTGCCTGCGATAGCACTCTCTCCCGTATTCCGTGTGGCTGGCGCACTCGTTGAGGATGCCCCAGATATAGATGCTGGGGTGGTTGTAATGGGCCGTAATCATCTCCCGGATGCAGTCCTCGCACTGCCTTTCAAAATTCGGGTTGCGCATGTTCTCCTCCGACAGCCCTCTGGCATGGTTCTCCTCCCAGACCAAAATGCCCAGCTCGTCGCACAGATCCAGGAACCGCTCGTCATTGGGGTAATGGGAGGTGCGGACGGAATTCGCCCCTGCCTCCTTCATGAGCATCAAATCCTGGTACATGGCCCCATAGGGGATGGCGCACCCGAACTGGGGATGGTCCTCATGGCGGCAGAACCCCTTAATCCGCACCCGATTGCCGTTCAGGTAAATCCCCTTTCCCGCAATCTCCACCCTGCGGAATCCTATCCGGTCAATCAGGTCGTCGATTTCCCACTCATGCGCGTCCGTCAGCACCGCTGTCAGGGGATACAGGGCAGGATTCTCCGGGCACCATGCCGTCACCTCCTCGCAGGGCATCTCCCCGGTCTCCACGGATGCGCCGCCGTTCCCCTCTGCCCGCACCGGAACCGAAGCCAGCTCCCTTTCCCCCAGGAAAAATGTGACTTTGCCTGTAAACGCCGTCCCCGACAGGTTCTCTGCCTGCGCCCGGATTTTCAGATGCCACCGGCCGTCTTTGAAGATGCTGTCCGCATGCATCCCGGAAAGGTAAGCATCCCCCAGGCGCTCCAGCACCACCGGCCTGGTGATTCCCCCATAGGTCTGGTAATCATTGGGCACATGCAATGCGGAGGCCTCGCCAAAGGAATTGTCCACCACCACCTTCAGGCGGTGCTCCCCCTCGCCGATGTCTCTCAGGACAACCGAAAAAGGCGTATAAGCATTGTAATGGGATGCCACAAGCCTGTCGTCCAGATAGACCTCCGCCGTATGGCTTACCCCCTTGAACTCCAGCCGCACATTTCCGAAGCACCGGATGTCCCGCTGGTATTGGGCCCTGCCCCGGTAGCCGCGCATGTCCGGACTGCATTCCCAGCACTCCGGCACCATGGCTTTCCTGGAAACCCCCGTCCCCTGGCCCGGCAGGGTCACGAAGTCCCACAGGGATGAGGAAATCTCTTCGCAGTGCCTGATTTTGTGTGTCACAAAGCTTCTTACCATAAAAACCTCCTTCTGCTTTCTTGCCCGATTTCCGGCGGCTGCAGCCGCTGGGGCATCTCCGCCCGTTATCTTTTCGTACGCTTCCGGCTGCTGCCGCCTGGGGCTTCTCCATCCGCTATCCGTTCCCCCAAGGCAATCTGCATTTTTTCTACCTGGCCCAGCGCCTTCTTTGGAGCTTGTCTCACAGCTCCTCCAGAAACGCGTCTGCTATGCCATTTAATCCATAACGCGATATCAGCGCCCTCAGTCCCGCCCCGATCTCCTCTCTGCTGTAGCCATTCGCCTCCAGGAAGCCATCCTCCTTGTCGTTGAGGTAAGAATAGAACAGCAGCGCCACCGCCAGATGGCTCCGGTCTCCGTCAGCCGCCAGCTCATATAACGCATTTTCCGCTTCATTGATTTTCCCGCCATCAACCATTTCCAGCAGCTTTTCCGTGGTCTCCACCTGCTCTTTCTCGGACAGCAGCTCCATTGTGGGGGAATCTGTGTCTATCGAAAAGAGGAGCTTCAGGATGGCCCTTATCATTTCCTTGATGACCCGCATGATGTAATCCTGTTCAAACATTTTTCTCCTTCCGCGTGCTGCATTCATAAATCCTACAACACCATAACCATGATTTCGTGTACTCCGATACACATGGAACCAGAAGTTGCCGCAGCGCCCTGCTGAGTCCATATTATAACATATCAGGCGGAAGATGTGAAATAATTGTCTCGCGAAACAAAGCTTATTGCCCAAACTCCGCCGAATCCTGAAAAGATTTTATAAGGCTATTGAGAAAACCCGTTTTTCAGCGTATACTGTTATCAATGGGAAAGAACCCTCCCCATGGGAAGAATCTTCCCATGGAAGAAAGGAATTTTCATCATGGGAAAGGTAGATACTATTACAAAGAAATATATAGAGAATCCCATAGTCTTTGCGGATGCATTCAATCAGTTTTTATACCATGGAGAGCAGAAAATCAATCCTGCCCGGCTAACGGAATTGGACGCTACTGAAATCGTTGTTCCATATGGAGGAAACGGTGCCGGTGTGCCGGAGCAGAAATACCGGGATGTGCTGAAGCTTCTGTACGCCATGACGGACGGCCAGACAGCATACTGTGTCATGGGAATCGAAAATCAGGCTGAAATCCATTACGCCCTTCCGGTGAAGAATGGCGTCTATGATTTCCTCCAACTGTCCCATCAGGTCAGCAAGGCGGCCAATGCCCACAGGCAGGCCAGGAAGGACGCAAAATCAAGACAGACAGATAACCGACAGGAGAAAGAAGAACCGACAGACGGCGAATTCCTAAGCGGCTTCTGGAAGACAGACCGGCTTATCCCTGTGGTCACCCTTGTCATATATTTCGGCTCGGACAGCTGGGACGCGCCACTCTCCCTGAAAGAGATGTATTCCAGCGCTGACAGCATCATTTTAGCACATGCGCCGGACTACCATGTAAACCTGATCGCCCCAAAGGAGATGTCGAATGACGAAATCAATAATTTCCACTCGAACCTGCGGGAAGTGATGCTGTACATCAAGTATTCTAAAGATAAGCAGACCCTGAATAATATCGTGAAGGAAGACCTAAGGTTCCAGAGCATGGAAAGGCAGGCAGCGGATGTAATCAATGTCGTTACGGGATCCAAGTTGAAATATCCCGAAGGGAAAGGAGCGGTAAATATGTGTTTGGCGATTCAGCAGA
This sequence comes from uncultured Acetatifactor sp., assembly GCA_910585615.1. Taxonomy (GTDB): domain Bacteria; phylum Bacillota; class Clostridia; order Lachnospirales; family Lachnospiraceae; genus Acetatifactor. Next base: position 122,054 of record CAJUFO010000001.1, on the reverse strand, counting down.
TGCGGGAAGAGAGCAAGATAGAAGGTGCAGTGGAGACATATAGAGATTTGGGCATCTCTTTGGCAGAGACGATAAAACGGATTGCAGAGAGGTTTCAGTTGTCTGAAAATGAATCCAGCGAAATGGTAAAGCAGTATTGGTGAAATAGCAACCCTGGCAAGCGCCCCCGTAATTTATGCATCCACCCATCTGCCTGCATAAAATCTTTGCCACATTGTCAAGCAATGAATTCAATTTTGCGCACAAAAAGCAGGGACTCTCTCGAATCTCTGCTTTTTTGCTGCCATTTTATCCTATATGTTTTATTTTGCCGCTGACAAAATTTTCATTATTTCTTCTACTGCCGAATTCATAGAAACATTAATAGATAAACTCTTATCTCTCGAAACAATTTCAATGATATTTTGTTTTATATTTCGAGGACTGACAATTACTCTGAATGGTACCCCAATAAGGTCAGCATCCGAAAACATTACACCGGCACTGACCCTGCGGTCATCATAAATGACCTCAACCCCTTTGTTTTGCAGTTCTTCATACAACTTGTTGGCATAAGCCTGGACTTCGGCATCATCAGCACGAACAGCACAGAGGTGTACTTGCCACGGCGCAACCGCCAAAGGCCATATCGGACCGTAATCATCATGGTGAGCCTCGCAGATGGAAGCGGCAAGTCTGCCGACACCGATACCGTAACATCCCATAACCGGATATCGCGCTTCCCCATTAGCGTCAATATAGGTCATATTCATGGATTTGGTATACTTGGTTCCGAGCTGAAAAATATTGCCCACCTCAATGCCACGGGATACTGTAACCGCAGGTTTACCACAATGCGGACAGATACCGCCTTCCTGTATTTTAGCAAAATCATGGTATTCCGCATCTTCTATATCACGTTTCATATCCAGCCCGGTATAGTGATATTCGTGAACATTTGCACCGCAGGAAAGATTGTTCATTCCATCAAGGGAACGGTCATACAGAACAGTGAAATCGCCGCTTAGATGAACAGGACCGATATAACCGGCCTTAAGTCCGCTCTCTTCGGTGATGATTGCCGGATGGATGTCATATCCCAAATAATTTGTGAGTTTGGTTTCATTCACCTCAAGATCCCCACGGATAAACAGTACAATATAATGGTCATCCGAATTACGCTGATAGACAACCGCCTTGCAGGAAGTCTTTTCATCACAGTTCAGGAACTCGCAGACGTCCTCAATGGTATGAATGTTCGGCGTGTGTACCAAAACAAGTTCCTGGGAAGCATCACTTCTTTCGTTCTGGATAATACACTCTGCCGCCTCCATATTCGCACGGTAATCACATTCTGTACAGATAGCGATAGCATCTTCCCCAATAGGAGTGAGCAGCATAAATTCATGGGAGATATTACCGCCCATCATACCGGAGTCGGAAGCCACCGAAATAACCTCCGGCAATCCTACTCTTGCATAGATGCGCTCATAAGCCTTATGGCACTTGTCGTAATAATCTTCCAAATCTACCTGACTGGTGTGGAAAGAGTAGGCATCTTTCATTGTAAATTCACGAACACGGATCAGTCCCGCCCTCGGTCTTGCTTCATCGCGGAACTTAGTCTGTATCTGATATATCATAAAAGGATACTTCATATAGCTATGTCCGTAATCACGCACAAGATGAACGGCTGCTTCTTCATGTGTCATACCCAGCACAAGAGGACTTCCACTACGGTCATGGAAGCGGGCCATTTCTTTACCAATGCTCTCGTATCTGCCGGATTCCTGCCAGATAGAAGCCGGCATGACGACAGGAAACTGGACTTCCTGCCCGTCAATAGCGTCCATTTCTTCGCGGATAATCTGCTCTATCTTCCGTGTAATTCTTTTCAGCGGCATATAGGATGAAAAAATACCGTTTGCTACATATTTCATGTAGCCGCCGCGCACCATCAGAGCATGGCTGTCAATGCTACAGTCTGACGGCCTTTCCCGAAAACGATCTCCAACAAGTTTTTCCAGTTTCATAAAGGATACCTCCGTATTTTGTTTTTGAACACAAAAAAAGCCCTAAGCCGACATTACATCAGCTTAGGGTGAACTAATCTTAAGTCCGTGGTACCACCTAAATTCGGAGCAATCCGCACTCTCTGGCACAAGAGAAAATCTGATGCCATATCTCTGTAACGGGAGAACCCGGCAAGGCTTACTGTCATTTCAGCTTACAGCTCAAAGATGGGTTGGGCATCTTTTCAATAAAGGCTCGCACCAGCCGCCTTCTCTCTGAAAATCCGAGATGCTTACTATTTCTTATCATAGCTTTTGTGTTCAATTTTTTAATTTATATCACAAAAGATAACGGCTGTCAAGCTTCATATCCGCACATCCGCACCCGGCTTGTAAAATCATCTCCTGCCAATCTCCGTATCCGCCGCGGTGGTCCGGCTGTGCTCCTTGATGTAGTCCATAATGTCATCCAGCCTGGTGAACGCCAGCCCCACATAGCTGTCCGCCGCGCCGTAGTAGATGGCGATCCTGCCGCTTTCGCTGTCGTGGATGGTGGCGCAGGGGAAGCACACATTGGGCACGAAGCCGCGCTCCTCATACCACTCCTGGGGGGTCAGCAGGAAGTCCTCGCAGCGATACTTCACGATCGAGGGATTGTCGATGTCCAGGATGGCCCCGCCGATGCTGTACACATAGCCGTTGCAGGTGCCTGTGACGCCGTGGTAGAACAGAAGCCACCCCTCACTGGTCTCGATGGGCGCCGCGCCGCCGCCAATCTTCAGGGACTCCCACCATTCGCTGCCCTTGCCCATCACATGCCTGTGCTTTCCCCAGTATACCATGTCCGGGCTCTCGCTTAGGAAGATGTCCCCGAAGGGCGTGTGGCCGCTGTCCGAGGGCCTGCTCAGCAGGCAGAAATTACCGTGTATCTTGCGGGGGAAGAGCACGGCGTTACGGTTGAAGGGCAGGAACGGGTTCTCAATCCTGGTGAATGTCTTGAAGTCCTTTGTTCTAGCCATGCCGATGGCGGCCCCGTAGAAGTCCTGGCACCAGATGATGTAATAGGTGTCCTCCACCTTCACCAGCCTGGGGTCATAGGCGTAGACAGGCATGAAGGGCTCTCCCTCCTCGTCCACGAAGGGGATTTTGTCCTCCTGGAAATCCCAGTGGACGGCGTCATCGCTTCTGCCAATATAAATATATGGAATTCCGTTATTCTGTTCCCCGCGGAACACGCCGATGAAGCCGTCCCCATAGGGCATCACGGCGCTGTTGAAGATCCGGGCCACATTCTTCAGGGGGTTGCGCCCGATGATGGGGTTCTCCGAATACCTCCAGACGGGAGCGCCGGTAAAGGACTCCGGCCCCTCCTGCCAGGGCACATTGGGTACTGCGGGACTTATCATTTTATATTTGCTCATTTCGTTCTCCTCTCTTTGCCATCAGATGATGCCAAGCAGCTTACAAAACTGGCTGCCTGTTCCGGCATCACCTGCTGCTATTTATGCTATTACATCTGAAAGATTACCTGCTCTCTGCCGACCGTGTGCTTCCAGAAAAATGCTTTCAATGCCAGCAACGCCGAAACTTGCGGCAAACCGTTCTCCTGTCACCCCCGAAGGAACTTTAGGTTCCGCTCAATCATCTCACAACGCTGGGCCACGCAGTCCGGGCTGCGAAGAGGATCTTCCGGCGTATGGAACACATAGTCTGTGAGCTTGTCGATGGTGGTAGCCGCCACATGCATCCTGGTGTCGCTGGAGGCGTAATAGATGTACACATCCCCGTTCTCCTGGGCGATGGCCCCGTTGGTGAACACCACGTTGGACACATCCCCTACCCGCTCTCCGGCCCTTGGCCCAATCAGCAGCCCGCCGGGCTCCGCGATCACCCTGGCGGGATCGTCCAGGGCCGTAGCAAAAGCGTAAATGACATAGCGCAGACCCGCCGCCGTATTGCGTACGCCGTGGGCGATATGAATCCAGCCCTGGGGCGTCTTGATGGGCACGGCCCCCGCGCCGTTCTTGGCCTCGGTGATGGTATGGTACCGCCTCTTGCTGGTGATGCGCTCCTCGTCGATGACCGGGTGCAGGATGTCCTCACATAGGCCGAAGCCAATCCCGCCGCCGGAGCCGGTGTCTATGAAGTCATCCATAGGCCGGGTATAGAAAGCGTACTTGCCCTCCACGAACTCCGGGTGCAGCACCACGTTCCTCTGCTGAGGCGACTGCAGCGTCTTCAAATTGGGCAGGCGCTCCCATGTCTTCAAATCCTTCGTGCGCACGATGCCCGCAGCCGCCACCGCCGCCGACAGGTCGGACACAGTGGCATCCCTGCTCTCCGAGCAGAAGACTCCATAGATATAGCCGTCCTCATGCTTGGTCAGCCGCATGTCGTAGGCATTGGTCTCCTCCGGGCAGGTGTCCGGCAGCACCACCGGATAGTCCCAGAACCGGAAACCCTCCACCGGGCTTGTGCTCTCCGCCACGGCGAAGAAGGACATCCACCAGATGGGCCCTGATGAATCCCCAGATGTCCTGTACGGCCTCCAGATAGCGGCGCTCCCCGGTCTTCTGGTAAGCGTTGTAGAAGCCCATCACGCCCTCCGCCTGTACCCACCAGACCCTTTTTTCGTCCACCACGCCCCGCTCGCACTCATTGGCCAGGGCATGGCGGGCATAAGCCTTCTCATAGACCTCCGTCTCCAGGCTCCGCAGGATAGGGCTCATGCGCCGGGTCAGCCCCTCGTCCCCCAGCACCTCCAGGCACCTGTCAATCAGCCAGGCCGCCTCGATGTCATGGCCGTAGGAGTGCAGGTCGATCAGGCTCTCCATGCTCAGGTTGAAGAACACCTCCTGCCTGCGCCGCTCCGGATTGTATACACGCTCCGCCACCAAATCCAGTATCCAGTGCAGCTTCCCTGTGACCGCCTTGCGCCATTCCCGCCTTGCCCCGGCCTGACGCAGGGCCTCCCTGGAGCCTCCATCCGATGCGGGCAAATTTCCGCCGGCAATCCGCTGGGCCTCCCTACAGGCCAGCAGATACTCTGTATAGGCCTCCAGCACATGGAGCAGGGTGTTCATGGTGCGGTCCGCCATCACCCCGTTCTCCGAGAGCTTGTCGTTGGCGACAGGATGGAAAGCCACGTCCAGCGCCTCCCTGTACCCCTGTTCGTCGAAGCATCTACCCTCGATCACCCCAATCAGGCGCTCCGCCAGCTCCAGGGCCTCCCAGTCATGGCATGCCCTGAAATAGGAAGACAGGGCGTACACCGCAAAGGCCTGGTTATAGGTATGCTTGGTGGTATCCTCCGGCTCGCCCCTGTAATCCAGCGACCAGTACACGCCGCCCCGCTCCGCGTCCACGCATTTGTCCCGCAGGAACCGGTATGCCCAGTCCGCATACTCCCTCAGGCCATCCGCGCCATTCTCTTCCCCCGGCTGCGAGGCTTCTCCCAGGCTTAAGTATGCATTGGAGAAGAACCACAGGATGCGGCTGTTCAGGATGCAGCCCTTCACGGCTTTCCTGTCCACCCTCAGTTCGGAATCCATCCAGCCATAAAACCCTCCGTACTCCTTGTCCCGCAGCCCTTTCCAGAAAGGGAGCAGGCGGCCGCACAAATGGCTCCTCAATTCATCGCTTAACATGCATTTCCTCCTTTCCAAAGTCAGATTAATTTCTTATCCTATTATTAACTTATTTTATTAATTAAGTCATTAACAGTTATTATATTTTATATATAATTTTTGACATAAACCTCGTTTTCATCCTTTTTCACAATAAAGGGCTGATTTTTTCAGAGCATTTGACCATATCCTTTTCCCCGTCTTTCGTCTATAATGGATTTATACTGATTAAAAATTACTTAATAGAAACTTATTTTTTAGAAAAGGAGGAGCAGCCATGTCCGAAGCCTATACCCCCAACCTGTCCCTGCTGTCGAAATCCGGGGTGAGCCTGGTTCCCTTCCACCCGGAAGCGGACATCAGGGACTCCCTCCTCCACCGCTGTGCCCTGGAACGCGGCACCGTAACCTCTCCCCTCTCCTACTATGCCGCGGATGGCCAGAGGCTGGGGCTGCTGCGGCTAAAGTCCGGCTCCCTGTTCTTCACCGCCCTGCCCTCCGGCCGCTGCGCCACCCTGTCGGAGAGCGGCCTCTACCTTTTGGACTGCCGCTCCACCCGCCGGATCCTGGTTCACAGCGCGGCGGAATATGAGCTGCTGCTCTTCGCCGGCCCCGGCCTGGCTTACTTCTGCCGACAACTGCCGGAGAGCACGGCTTTCTGGCGGATTCCCTCTACCGCCCCCTGGGCCAGCGGGCTCCTCCCCCTGTTCGGCATAAAGGAGAGCAATCCCATCCTCTGCCATATGCTGCTGACCAGGCTGCTCTCCCAGCTGGCCCTGGAGCATGTCCTGTCCCCAAGGACCGTCCCTGCCTATCTGGAGGACATCAAAGTCCGGCTGGAGACCCATTATTATGAAAGCTACGCCCTGGCGGAACTGGAGCAGAAGTACAAGGTGAACCGCTACCGCCTCTGCCGGGAGTTCAAGAGCCACTACCAGATTTCTCCCCTGCAGTATCTCCACAGAGTGCGCGTCCAGGCCGCCAAAAGCCTGCTGGTGGACACCAATCTGAAAGTCCATGAAATCAGCTATGAGGTGGGCTATGAGAACGTGAACCATTTCATCGCCCACTTCAGGAAGCTCACGGGGCTGACCCCCAGGGAATACCGCCTGTCGCCGCGCTGACGGGCTATCGGTTGCTGTTCACCTGGTGCCAAATCCCGAGACGGCCACTGCCCCGCTGCCTCTCCATCCTCGATTTCCGCTTGACAATCCATTCATTTTTCTTTATCATGAAAGGTGGAGAAGACGAACAGAACAAAGCCTTATCTGAGGCTTTTCTTTTTTATATCTGACAAAAGCCCGGCGCATATGCCGGAAGGATACAGTCTGTCGCCGCATTGATCAAGGGGGGATTGACTTTGGAGAACAAAGATTACGAAATCATCTTAAACAGCATGCCTGAGACCGGCATTTATGTAATCCGGCAGGACAATCACAGCCTGCTGTATTTCAACAAAAGGGTCCAGACCGTGTCGCCGGAGGTACGCTTGGGCATGACCTGTCATGAGGTATGGACGGGATCCTGCATCAACTGCCCCCTGCTGACCATAGAGGGCAGGCAGGAGGGGCGTTCCCTAAGCTACAATACCACCTTCGGCGGGGTGGTGGACATGGTGGCCACCCGGATGCTCTGGAAGGATGCCATCCCCGCCTTCGTGGTCAGCGTCACGCCCCGCATAGAGGCCTCGGGCTACGCGTACCACAAAATCCTGCGCCTGGACCTGGGCCGGAACCGCTATGACGTGCTGAAATCCGACGCGAGCGCGTGGCTGTCCCACCGCGGCACCGAGAACCTGTCCGGGGAATTCGAGAACCTGGCGGGAAGCGGCATGGTGCATCCTGACGACGTGGAGCGCTTCCGGGCATTCACCCACATGTCCCATCTGCAGAACGCCCTGCGCTCCGGCAAGTCCATGCTGACCTGCATCTACCGCCGCCTCCACCAGGAGGAGTTCCGCTGGAACCTGATCGAGGTGGTGAGGGCCTTTGACTACAGCGAAGAGAACCAGACCGCCATGTTCTGCGTGAAGGATGTGCACGACACAATGCGGGAGGGCTTAGAGTGCGAGGAGGACAACGCCCGCAGCCGGGATGCCCTTCTGGCCGTAGGCGAGCAGAGCTTCGGCATCTATGCCATCAACCTGGAGAACGGCGCCACGGACGTCATCCGGGTGGAGGGGCACGCGCCAGAGGAAGAGCCTTCCCAGCCGCCCCCATGGGATACATACCTGCAGTCCCAGATTGCGGAAAGGCTCCATCCCGCCTACCGGGAGGCCTTCCTGGCGAAATTCTCCATTGACGGCCTCATACAGGCCAGGGATGCCGGGGAGCAGGAATCGGAGCTTTTGTGCCAGTGGGAGATTGGCGGCTCCTACCGCTATATCTCCGTGACGGCCCACTTAAGCAGCGAGCACGGCAATCCGGAATACGCCCTCCTGGCCATGGAGAACATGGACGAACAGATGCGCAAGGAGCTGGCCCACAGCAAGCAAGACATGCAGATTGCCGCGATTCTAAAGTCCCGCTTCACCATGATGACTACGGTGAACCTGGAGAACGGCCAGTGCGAGCGCATCCGCCTGGACGGCGCCGCCCGGATGCAGGATGCCCAGGTGGGCGATTACAGCTATTACACCCAGCTGCTGATCCCACAATTGTACCCGGAGGACGCCCTCAATTACGGGCATCTCCTGTCCCTGGAACATCTGCGGGAAAAGGCGGCGGTCACGGAGCATTACGCGGAGGAGATCTGCCAGTACCGCATCAAGGGGGATCCTCCCCGCTGGCTGGAGCAGCATATCATCTACAGCCGCCAGAACGGCAGGATGGTGGTCAACATCCTGGGCCATGACATCACCGACGAGAAGAGCCGGGAGGACCAAAGGTACCGGGCCATGCAGGACCGGGCCTACATCATCAGCAGCCTGAGCAGCCTGTTCTTCTCCACCTATTACATCGACCTGGAGCAGGACACCTTCCGGGCCGTGACCAAGCTTGGCAAGGCCGGGGACGTGCTGGGCAGCGAGGTGAACTGCACCGCCGCCCTGGAGGTCTACGCCGAGAACTTCATCCACCCGGATGACAGGGAAGATTATCTGAAGGTCATGAACATACCGAATCTGATGCAGAACCTGCGCTGGTGGCAGCCCTACGTATCGGCCACCTACCGGAAGCTCCCACAGGAGCCTGAGGGCGATTCCGCGGCCCCCCAGTGGGTGCGCGCCACCGTGGTGCTGGCCCAGAGCGGCGGCAACGACATGCCGAAGACCGCGGTGTACGTGGCGCAGGACATCACGGAGCCCCTGCAGCGCCAGCAGCTGAAGTGACATGGAGGGAGCAAGGAAAAACATGGATAAAATATTGATAATCGAAGACAGCCGGGCACAGGCTGAATATCTGAAATCCATTCTGGGCGATGACTACGAGGTCACCATATGCCTGGAGGGCGAGGAGGGCTTCCGCAAGGCGAAGGGGGAAAATTTCTCCCTGATTTTCCTGGACATCATCATGCCGGACATAGACGGCTTCACTCTGCTGAAAAGGCTCCAGGAGACGATTCTCACCAAATACACGCCCGTCATCCTGGTCAGCGGCCTGGCGGATGTACAGCACGAGGAGAAGGGCCTGACCCTGGGCGCGGTGGACTACATCGCCAAGCCCTTCAGCCCCATCACGGTCCGGGCCAGGGCCGCCATCCACATCAAGCTGCACCACTACCAGATGCAGTTCATGCACCAGGCCACCATGGATCAGCTCACCGGCGTGGCCAACAGGCGGCGCTACGAAGACGAGAGCATATTGAAATGGCGGGAGGCCATCCGGCTGGGGCTCACCTTCTCCGTCTGCATGTTCGACATCGACAAGTTCAAGGTATACAACGACACCTTCGGCCACCCGGCAGGGGATAAGGTCATCTCCTCCGTGGCCCAGACGGCCTCCGCCTTCTTCCAGCGCCCCACGGACTTCTTCGGGCGCTATGGCGGAGAGGAGTTCGTGGCGATCATGCTGGGCAACGATGCCAGGTCGGCCTTTGAGTTCCTGCAGACCATCCGCCAGGCGGTGGAGGATCTCCATATCCCCCACGACCCTTCTGTATCCCCCTGGGTCACCATCAGCATCGGCGGCGTCACTCTCCTGCCCAAGATGGGCGACGTCTATGACGACTACCTGAAAATCGCGGACAACATGCTCTACAAAGCCAAGCACAATGGCCGGAACATGGTGGTGTGGTCCGATGGCGGCAAGGAGCCCTGGCGGGAGCGGTAACTCCCGCCAGGCAGGTCGGACAGGGGCTAAGCCCTACAGCCCCGCGTAAAAAAATCACCCCGGCCTCCGCAGCGGGCACTTCGAAAGGGAGACCCTCCCCGCCAGCCCCTCCAGCCCGTTGTCCCGCAGGTAATCCTGCAGGATTGACTTCGACTGAGTGGATTCCGGCCCGATGATGATCTCCGGCACCAGCTCCTCCAGCCCTATCCCAATCTTCCCGCACATGCCCATCAGATCCAGGGGATAGTATTTCTTGATCCGCTCCGTGGTGATATGATAGCATGGCTCCACCTCAAAGTACTCCTTCACGAAAGGAGAGACCACCAGCCTTACCTCCCGCTCCGAGAGAAACGAAGGGTGCTTGAAGGCAGCGGAGCAGCTCCAGGCATAGTTCATGGCCTTCTTGATGTCCGGATTCGCCAGGGACAGCTCCTTCCCCCGCTTCACCAGGCGGTAGAACACTCCGGTCAGGTTATGGCCGGCCATGTCGTCCTGGTAGAACACGGTCTGCAAGGACAATGCCCCTGTGGCCATCCTCTCCAGATGCCTGCCCTGGAAGGCGATGCACACGCCCCTGCCCCGGTTCCCGTACCGCTCCCACTGGGCCGCGTCGTCCCGGTGGAGGGAGAAGCACGCCGCGTAGGCGGAGTAGTAGAATTCCTTCTTCAGCTCCTCCTGGAAAAGCTCCCTTACCCGCTCCGCCCGCTGTATATCCCCTTCGCTTTCCAGGCGCTTCGCCACCGCATCGCACAGGCCGTCCATAAAGTAACGCATTTCCGCGGCATCGTTCATATTCAGCACATTGTTCACCCGCAGCTGGGCATGGTGGAGCATGCCGTCCAGCGCCTGGTAGTCCGTATAGTGATAGAGGATGTGGTTCTCGTATCCCGTTTCCATGTAAGGTATCCCCGTTTCCCGTGCCTATTCCTTAATATGCTATAGTATGCCGCATTTTACCCCCGCAATACAGAATCCCGGTATACCACCGGCGGGTTCACATAAGTCAGCTCATAGGGCGCGTCCCCATGCTCCATACGGTAGACGATCTGCATGGCCAGGCGCTTCCCCAGCACCCCGGTCTGCACCTCCGCCGTGGTGATCAGCTTGCCCACGGCATACTCGTCCCGTCCGTCATATCCCGTCACCACGATTCCCTCCGGAATACGCTCCCTGTGCTCCGCAAAGTAACGCTGCATGTTATGGGCGATGAAATCGCTGGCGCAGACGAAGGCGTCCGGCAGCCTTTCCAGGGAATCCAGAAAGCCGTTTATCTCCTTGTTATAGGAAAAGATGCCAATCCGGCCCGTAAGGCACAGTTCCTTCTCCACCGGCAGCCCATGGTCTTCCATGCATCGACAGAACCCCTCGAAGCGGTCATAGTTTGTGCGGGCATACTGGATGTCCCCCACGAATCCGATTCTCTTCAATCCCCTCTCCACCACAGACTTCGTAATCTGGTACGTGCTGTGGAAGCCCTCCAGCAATACCAGATCCGCCTGCAGTTCCCCGAACTGAATCTCCGGCACCGTGTCCAGGAATACCTTCGGAATCCCAAGCTGGCAAATCTGCCTTATCATCCGCTTATCGTACACATTCAAGACAATCGCCCCCTGTACCGTCCCGTTGGTCAGTACGGATGGCATCCTGAAATCCTCGGAATAGTTGGACGGCACATAGGTATACATGAGATTCACATTGTGAAGAGACAGCTCCTGGGCCGCCCGATGTATGATGGTGGTCCAGAAAGTGGACGAGTTGGGCCTGGACACGATCAAAGAGACATTCTTCTCCAGAACCCCGTCGTCAACCTCCGCAAGCCCCTTCGTATAGCCCAGCTCCTTTGCCTTTAGCAGAACCTTTTCGCGAACGCTTGCAGACACATTTGTATAGTTGTTGAATACCTTCCACACGGTGACCCGCGATATCCCCAATGCATCGGCGATATCCTGCATCGTTACTTTGTTCATAGATTTTTTCTCTCTTGCCATACCGTTGTATCTTTATCCCCATTTTAACATATTTAACTTTTCTTAGCAACAGCTTTAACAATACTATATTGCACTATATTGCGCATTGGTCATATTTACAGTCATGCACTATAACGACAGACAGATACCGGCGGTCTCGGCCATGATCGGTTTTGGAAACGTTTTTTAGCAAAAATGCGGCCTTACCGGCATATTCGCCAGGCCTGGCCGCATCTCGTCCTATCATTCTGCCGTACCGGCCATTACCTCCCGCAGGATGCCGCCGTCATCTCAGACAGAACACCCTGGCAATCGGCGCTTTTCTGTCACCGCTCTGCTCCAGCGTCACATAGAAGCCATCCGTCTCTCTCTCCACGGATACGACCCTCTCGTCCCCCATGGCCGTGACCTCCCGGAATTCTCCGGTATAGGGAATCCAGACCTTGTCCTCCACAGGCCCATCCTCGCTCTCGAAGCCCTGGATGGCGTAGACAGTGCCGTCCTTCTGGGTGAATCCGATGCCGTCCTTCTTGTAGGGCGCGCACACCCGGGTGCCGTATATGGCCTCGCCGTACCTGCCCAGCCACTCTCCCATGCCCTTCAGGGTACGCACCGCGCCCTCCGGCAGCCGTCCGTCGGGCTGGGGCCCTACGTTGATGGCCAGGTTCCCGCCCTTCACCACAATGTCGATCAGGAGGTTGATCACCTCCCTGGGGGACTTGTAGGCATCCTCATACCGGAAGGAGAAGCTGGTGCCCAAAGTGATGCAGCTCTCCCATGGAATGGACAGGGGCTCATCCGGCACGCACTGCTCCGGCGTCACATAATTCTCGTAAGGCCCGCCGATTGTCCTGTCCGCGCAGAGCATTCCCGGCTGAATCTTGCGGATTTCCTCGATCACCTCTCCCAGGCGGATGTCCTGGCCGTTCCCGGCATGCACCCAGCCCGCGTCGAACCACATGGCGTCCAGCTTGCCGTAGTTCGTCCCCAGCTCCCTGATCTGGTTCTGGGTGAAGGTCACGAACCGCTCCCACTCCTCGGGATTCTCCTTAGGGTCGTAGGAGGGGCCCCTGTATTTGAATTTCCCCCTGGGTGTGTCGTCCTTCCAGTAGCTGTCCACATGCCAGTCCGCCTTGGAGAAATAGGCGGAGATGCCGATTCCCCGCTTGCGGAAGGATTCAAATAAATGGGCGCAGATGTCCGCGTACTTGTGGGTGTGGAAGGGGCAGTCCGGTGCCGTTATCTTATAATCGGAATACTGTGTATCCCACATGCAGAACCCGTCGTGGTGCTTGGTGGTGAAGAGGACATAGCGCATGCCCGCCTCTTTGGCCAGGTCGGCCCATTTCTCCGGCTCGAACCGCAGGGGGTTGAAGGTCCTGTTCAGGCCGAAATACTCCTCCTTGAACTCCTCCCCTGTCACCTCCCAGTCGATGCCGCCCCTGGACCAGTCCGCATCCCCGTCGCTCAGGGCCCAGGACTCCACCACGCCCAACTGGGAATAGGGGCCCCAGTGCATCATCAGGCCCAGCTTCTGGTCCTGGAACCACTCCAGTTTCTTCAGCACCTTGGGATCCGTAGGCCATACATAGGCCTCCTCCGTGCTGTAATTGTGGACACCGTCCACTACCATGTCCTCCGCGGCCTGCCCTTCCTCCAGGGCCTCCCCGTTCTGTAGCACTTCTTCCATAATCATTGATGCCTCCGGAAGGCAATGCCTTTCCCGCCGGAGGCTTCCTCCACTTTCTTATAATATATACTGCTTAACGATTTCACTTGCCGCTTCCCCCGCTTTTTACGGATGCATGTCAGGCTTGTTCTGGATGGCCCGCACGCAGCTGCAGGGGCGACCATGGCTCATAGTCTCATATCATTCCATTTCCGCTCAGATCAGCGGATATTTCTTCATCCAGCCCATCAGCTCGTCCACCGTGGTGAAGGCCAGGCCTGTCACCGTGTCCGCGCAGCCGTAGTAGATGGCGATACGCCCGGTCTCCGCGTCCGTCAGGGCCGCGCAGGGGAACACCACGTTGGGCACGTCACCGTTCTGCTCGTAGAGCTCTTCCGGTGCCAGCAGATAATACCTGGAGCGCTGCTTCACCTTCCAGGGCTCCTCCAGGTCAAGCAATGCGCAGCCCATGCGGTACACATAGCCGCTGCAGGTGCGCAGCACGCCGTGATAGATCAGAAGCCACCCCTCGTCCGTCTCGATGGGGCAGGGGCCGGGGCCGATTTTCATGGACTGCCATGCGGAGAAGTCCCCGCCGTAGGTGCCCATGACGAACCTGTGATGTCCCCAGAACTCCAGGTCAGGGCTCTGGCTTAAGAAGATGTCGCCGAAGGGCGTATGTCCCGTGTCGCTGGGCCTGGACAGCATCATATAGCGGCCGTTTATCTTCCTGGGGAAGAGCACACCGTTCCTGTTGTAGGGCAAAAAGGCATTCTCCAACTGATAGAATGTCTTGAAGTCAAAGGTGTAGCCAACACCGATGGTGGGGCCGTGATAGCCGTTGCACCAGGTCACATAGTAGCGGTCCTCGATCCACACCACCCTGGGATCGTAGCGGTACTCCCGCTTCGTCACCTCAGGATCCTCGCCCACGAAGGTGATCGGCTCATGGCTGATGTCCCAGTGGATGGCATCCTTGCTGAAGCCCACGAAGATGTCCATGCTCACGGACATGCTGTCGCAGCGGAAGACCCCTGCGTAGCCGTCCCCGAAAGGCACCACCGCGCTGTTGAAGATGCTGTTGGAAATGGGAGTGTCATGTCTGCCGATGATCGGATTCTGGGAATAACGCCATACGGGCTTCTCGAATCCTTCGGGCTTCTCCTGCCAGGGTATCCCCGGCAGAGCATTTCCAATGATTTTGCTCATAGTATGAACCTCCTTGTCAAATTAGTTTCATCCTTCTTAATTATAATACATTCCGGCTTTCCTGTGAATCACGTTTCACCATAAATCAGCTTTCTTTATCATCTGTTTTTTACCTGTAAGCTCTCCGACATTCAGATACAGGAGGAAAGTGCTGTGCATAACAAGGACGTATTTTGGAAAAAAGGGCCGCAGCCAAGGCTACGACCCTCTTTCGCTTGCGATACGATTATTCAGCTATGGTCTCAACACCCTTGATTCTCAGGTACTCGTCAAGTCCAAGGCCCTCGAAGCCTGCCTTGTACTCCTCCCATACCGCATCGTCATTGACGTCCTGCTCACCGGAGATGAACCTTGCCTGATTCTGGGTGAAGTAATCCCTGATGGCGGAAGCATACTCGGAGTACATCTCCACGTCATCCTGATTGATCCAGGAAGAAGGAATGACTTCCTTGGTCAGGTTGGGCTCATATGTAGTCTCCACGGCCTTCTTCTCGTCATAGTTCGGGTTGTCCTCAAGGAACTTGTAGCCAATCGGAAGGAACTTGGGCAGGGACTGAGGCCACAGGTTGGACCAGCCCACCTTTTCCTGGGTTTCAGCATCCAGTGTATTGACGTCGATTGCACGGTACTGATCCGTTCCCTCCTCCTTGAAGGTCACGACGCCCACAGGGCCTCTGTTGCAACCGATGCCGTTCTCCAGCTCGAATGCGTTGTCGAACCACCTTGCGATGATTTCGGGATGCTCAGCCTTGTCGGTGATGACAGCCTGTGTCCTGTACACGGAGTTGCCCGGCGTGTCGCGCAGCCAGATGCCGCCCTTGTCGGTGTTCAATACAGGCATAACGTCGAACTCGCTCTTCTCAGGAGACTGAGGGATTCCGGAGAACTCGCTGGAGCCGTAGGCGATGGATACGCCGTACATGTCCTTGTTGCCCTTGCCCTCCCAGGTAGCGCTGTCCTGAGTGAAGATTTCCTGGTCGATCAGGCCCTTGGCATACATGCCGCTGAGCCAGCTCAGGCACTGTCTGTACTCGCTGCTCATTGCCGCATAGACCACTTCCTCGTTCTTCAGGCCAAAGCCGGTCTTGTCCATGGGCAGCCCGAAATAGCCGGTCATAGCTTCCAGATGCTTGTTGTTAGGGTCTGCGGAGAAGGGGATTTCATCGGTGGCATCTCCGTTACCGTTGGCATCCTGCTCCTTGAATGCTGTCAGAACTGCCTCGAACTCCTCTGTAGTGGTAGGCATCTCCATGCCAACGGTCTCCAGCCAGCGGCCATTGATGAAAGGGCTGTAGCCTACGCTGGTGTCGCCGCACACATAGGGAATCGTATAGATATGTCCGTCGGGCGCGGTCATCTTCTCCCTAACGCCGGGGAGATCCAGAATCTCCATGATCCTGGGGCAATACTGGGCAAAGATGTCCTCCAGGGGGATGAACACGCCCTGCTCCACACCGTAGGTCAGGATTTTGGAGTCATCCAGAATCCAGCCGCCGATTACATCTGCGTAATCACCAGAGTTCAGAGCCAGGTTCATCTTCTCTGTGGCGTTCTCATTGGCAAAAATCTGCAGATCTACCTTAACGTTTGTCTGCTTCTCGAACTCATTCAGCATATAGAACTCGCCGGTGGAGCTGGAGTCGTCACAGAAGATGGAGAAGGTATAAGCTCCCTCGTCTACGATGGGAAGTCCCTCTGCATACATAATTCCGTTCACCTTGCCGTCCGCGTCCACTTCTGCGGGCTCCGCGGAGGATTCTCCGTCTGCCGCGTCCCCGGCATCGTCCGCATCCCCGGCATCATCCGCTTCGCTGCCCCCCCTGGATGATTCCGCGTCATTGCCGGAACCGCCATCGCTGCCGCAGCCTGCCAGCGAAGTGACTGACATTGCCGCCAGCAGCAGTACCGCTACTAACTTTCTTTTCATAATAACACTCTCCTTTTCTTTTTTATACCAAGCGGCCTTCGCCGCCTCGATACCATATCTTTTTGCTCGTTTCATATTGACCATCAACCCTTTACGGATCCGATCATGACACCCTTGACGAAATGCCTCTGGATGAAAGGATACAACACCAGCACAGGGATACTGCTTATGATAATCAGGGAATACTTCATCAGCTCCACCAGCTCCTTCTTGGCGTTCAGGGCTTCCCTGGCCTCCGGTGTGCTGGCCGCCTGCTGCAGCGCCGCCTCGTTGGTAATCAGGATGCTGCGCAGCACCAGCTGCAGCGGGAACTTGTTCTGGTCGGACATGTAGATCAATGCGGAGAAGTAGGAGTTCCAGTGGCCCACGCCATAGTACAGCACCATGATGGCCGTGATGGCTCCCGACAGGGGAAGGGCAATCTGGAAGAAGAACCTGCCCTGTGTACAGCCGTCAATCTCCGCCGCCTCATAGAGCTCCTCCGAAATATTGGACTTGAAGAAAGTCCTGGCCACAATCATGTTGTACACGCTCAGGGAGCCGGGAAGAATCAGGGCCCACATAGTGTCAAGGAGCTGGCATTTCTGCACTACCAGGTAGGTAGGGATAAGGCCGCCTCCGAAGAACATGGTGATGACGTAGAATATGGTGACGATTTTCTTGCCGGAGAACCTGTCTCTGGACAGCGCGTAGGCTGTGGGCAGGGTCACCGCCAGGTTCACCAGCACGCCGCAGGTGGTGTACAGCACGGAATTCAGGAAGCTGCGGACAATCAGCTTATCCTCAAACACTTCCAGGTAGCCTCTGAAGGTGAGCCCCACGGGGTGCCATACCACCTGGCCGCCGGATACCGCCTTGGGATCGCTGATGGAGGATATGATGACCCACCACAGCGGATATGCCACAATCAGCAGCAGCACGGTCAGGATGACGAAGATGATTACATCGAAAATCACATCCTCTTTACAGCGGCGTATATTTTTTTCCACTTCGATTTCTCTCTCTTTTTTCATGTTCTCACCCCCCTGCCTAGAATAAGCTCGTGCCGGACATCTTATCTGCCGCCTTATTGACGATTATGAGGATTACCAGATTGACCATTGTATTGAACAGGCCGATAGCGGACGAGTAGGACATATTGTTGTCAATCATACCGACCTTGTACACGTAGGTGGAAATGATTTCCGAAACGGACAGGTTCAGGTCGTTCTGCAGTGCAAAGGCTTTCTCGAATCCGATGGAAAGGATGCTGCCGCAGCTAAGGATCAACTGAATCGTAGCCGTGGGCAGAATCGACGGGAAGTCGATATAGCGTATGATCTGGAACTTGGTGGCGCCGTCGCATTTCGCCGCCTCGTGCAGCTCCGGGCTGATGCCGGACAGCGCCGCGAAATAGATGACGGAGCTCCATCCCATGCCCTGCCATACCCCGGACCAGACATACAGATGTCTCCAGTATTCCTTCTTCGCCATGAAGTTCACCGCTTCCCCGCCAAAGCTCTTGATTACGGTGTTGATGATACCCACGCTGGGCGACAGGAACAGAATCAACATACCGCACATGACGATGGTGGAGATGAAGTTCGGCGCGTATGTAATGGTCTGAATCACTTTCCGGTATCTCTTATGCCGGAACGCGTTGAGCATCAGCGCCAGTAGAATCGGGATAGGGAAGGATACAATCAGGCCGTAGATGCTCAGGATCAATGTGTTCGTCACTGTCCTCACGAAATACGGCGATTCGATGAAGCGCTGGAAATAGCGCAGCCCTACCCATGGGCTCTCCCAGACTCCCTGCTTGGCGTTGAATCTGCGGAACGCAATCTGCACGCCGTACATGGGAATGTAGCTGAAAATGAAGGTCAGGATGATTCCCGGGATACAGAACGTCCATAGTGACCAGTCCTTCTTCAGTGTCTCCAGAAAACTACGCTTTCTGGGTTGGATGGAACCTGTTTGTTTTCCTTTCGTTTTCATATGTTCACCCCTTTGCATATTTTGAGTGGCATAGCACCTGTATCTATTGTATGATTTCAATAATCAAAATGTCAAGACAAATTTAACAAAAATTTTCTTTTTGTTAATTATATAAAAATTTACTGTATCTTTTTTCTAAAATCGGGCCTGTTTTTTGTATATATTACCCAAAGCAAATTTTCCTGGTTTCGATTTTTGCTCGGTTTCAGGCTTATATTCAGCCAATTTGCCCTATTTTTGACGAAAAAATAAAAGCAATCGGACAGTATCCCATCTGATTGCTTTTAATATTTTGTTAACTAACTTTACGATGGATGATTGCGACTTTACTTGTGCAATTATGCCATATCCTCCGGAATGGCGATGTCCAGCGCCCACATCTTCCTGCCTGTGAGGGCCTCGCTCCTGGCGTCCGGGGCCTGGCCGCCCAGGTAGACCCTGGCCCTGCCCTTCCGGATGCGCAGCACGCCCTCCTCATCGTACAGCCCGAAGGCCTCCCTGGGAAGGTGGATTACCGCCTCCTCCTCCTCGCCGGGGGCAAGGCGGAGCTTGCGTATCCCTTTCAGCTGGGCATTGGGCGTATCCTCCCCCTCAATCTTCACATAGGCCTGGACAGTCTCGGCTCCTGCCATGGTCCCTGTATTCCTCACCTTGGCCCGGAGGGTGACGCCGTCCTGGGACAGCCTGGCGGAATCCACGGTTACGTCGCCGTAGCCGAAGGTGGTGTAGGACAGGCCGTAGCCGAAGGGATACAGTGCCTGCTGCCGCATGTAGCGGTAGGTCCTGCCCTTCATGCCGTAATCCTCAAAGTCAGGCAGCTCCTCGCTGGAGCGGTAGAAGGTCACGGGGAGCTTCCCCTCCGGGCAGCGCTCTCCGAAGAGGACTTCGGCGATGGCCCTGCCGCCCTCCGCGCCGGGATACCACCCCTGAAGGATGGCGGGAACATGGCTGTCCGCCCAGTTCACCGCCAGGGCGCTTCCGGACAGCAGCACCAGCACCACAGGCTTGCCGCTTGCATAAGCCGCCTCCAGCACTTCCTCCTGGAGGCCCGGCAGGTTCAGGTTTGGCTTGTCCCCGCTGCCGTACTCATTGTTGGCATCCCCCTGCTCGCCCTCCAGGCTGGCGTCCAGCCCCAGGCAGGCTATGATTACATCGCTGCAGTCGCATACGGCCTTCACCTCCGCCATGCGGTCATTCCTGTCGCCGATGTTCTCCACCCGGTCGCGGTACAGATGGCAGCCTTCGGAGAACATGACCCGCGCGTCCCCGCCCAGGTATTCCTGGATGCCCTCCGCGATCGTCCAGTACCGGGAGGCCGTGCCCTCGTAGTTCCCGACCAATGCCCTGCGGTTGTTGGCGTTGGGGCCGATGACGCCAACTGTCTTCAGAGCGGACTTGTCCAGGGGCAGGAGGCCGTCCTGGTTCTTCAATAGCACCAGGCACCGCCCGGCGGCCTCTCTGTTGAGCCTGCGCATGGGCTCGCTGTCCACCACGCTGTAGGGTATCCTGTCGTAAGGGTTCTCCTCCTTCCTGTCCAGCACGCCCAGCTTCATCCGGGCCACCAGCAGGCCCACCAAAGCCTCGTCCAGGCGGCTCTCCTCCACCATGCCCTCCTCCACAGCCTGCTTTAAGTAGTAGAACATGTTGCCGCAGTTCAAGTCGCAGCCTCCGTTCATGGCCATGGCCGCAGACTCCACGGGGGTGTCCGTCACATGGTGCATCTCATGGAAGTCCCAGATGGCGCCGCAGTCGCTGACCACATGGCCCTGGAAGCCCCATTCCTCCCGCAGGATGTCCTGGAGCAGCAGCTTGTTGCCGCAGCAGGGTACGCCGTTCACCCGGTTGTAGGCCCCCATCACGGCCTCCACATGGCCCTCCTGAACACAGGCCTTGAAGGCGGGAAGGTAGGTCTCATAGAGGTCCTGCCTGCTCACCACCGCGTCGAAGGTATGGCGGACGCCCTCGGGGCCGCTGTGGGCTGCCAGGTGCTTGGTGCAGGCCGCGGCCTTCAGGAACTTCTCGTCATGACCCTGGAGGCCCTGGACGAACCTGACGCCCATCCGAGAGGTCAGGTAGGGATCCTCCCCGAAGGTCTCGTGGCCCCTGCCCCATCTGGGATCCCGGAAGATGTTCACATTGGGGGACCAGAAGGTCAGGCCCTTGTAGAGCCCGGTGTCCCCCTCCGCCTGCTGCATGTTGAACTTGGCCCGGGCCTCCGTGGAGATGGCGTCCGCCACCTCCTCTATGAAGTCCTCGTCAAAGGTGGCGGCCAGTCCTATGGCCTGGGGGAACACCGTGGCCACCCCGGCCCTGGCCACGCCGTGGAGCGCCTCATTCCACCAGTTGTAGGCCTTCAGGCCCAGGCGCTCAATGGCGGGGGCATTGTGCACGGTCTGGTTCACCTTCTCCTCCAGGGTCATCTGGGCCACAAGCTTCCTGGCGCGCTCTCTGTATTCTCTGGTCTTCTCTCTGTTCTCTGCTATTTCCATATGGGATATATCCTTTCTGCTGGGCTTTTTAGCCAGTATTGGTAAGTATACTACAGCCTGCCGGAAAATGCCAGCGGGATTTTTCGGCCACTTTACCGGTTGACCTTTCCCTGCCGCCGTGCTATCCTAACTGGTATATTCTTAACTGGAATCTTCCTATTGGGAATATTGAGAAAAAGAGAGAAAGAGAGGAAGCGCATATGAGCACGAACCACCGCATCCCCGTCCCGGCGCTGGGCTTTCAGCCCCCGGTGTATGCCTGCCGGTTCAACGACAAGGCATTCACCCTGGACGGGCGCCTGGACAAGGAGTTCTGGAGGGACATCCCCTTCACGGAGGACTTCCCGGACATCGAGGGGGCGATTCGTCCAGTACCCAGGTTCCGCACCCGGGCCAAGATGGCCTGGAACCATGAGAACCTCTACATCGGCGCAGTGCTGGAGGGGGACGAGATCTGGGCCCGACAGCTGGAGCATGACTGCGTCATCTTCCAGGACAATGATTTCGAGATCTTCATCGATCCGGATTCCGATACCCAGGCGTATTTCGAATACGAGATGAATGCCCTGAACACCACCTGGGACCTGCTGCTGACCAAGGCCTATCGGGACGGCGGGAAGCCCATAAACGGATATGAGTTCCATGGGATGCGCTCTGCCGTCTATATTGACGGAAGGCTCAATGAGCCCGGAGCCCACAACCGTTCCTGGTCCGTGGAGGTGGTCATCCCCTTCGCCGCCCTGCAGGAGTGCGCCGCGCAGAAGCGCCCGCCCCTGCCGGGGGAGTATTACCGCATGAATTTCTCCAGGGTGCAGTGGAAGGTGGATATAGAGGAGGGGCAGTTCAGGAAGCGCCTCTGTCCCGGGACGGACAGGCCCCTGCCTGAGGACAACTGGGTCTGGGCCCCCACCGGGGTGATTAACATCCATTATCCGGAGCTATGGGCCTTTGTGTTCTTTGCGGGAAAGGGGCAGGAGGCGGAGGATTTCCGGATTCCAGAGGACGAGAGCCGCAAGTGGGAGCTGCGCAAGCTCTATTATGCCCAGCAGTTCTGCCTGGACGAGACCGGCAGCTATACGGAGAGCCTGGATGCATTGCGGGAAATCCTGGCCAGGATCAGTCCCTGTCAGGAGAACAGGGAGGTGCGCGACCTCCCCTACCGGATTGGCACCACAGCCCATACCTTTGAGATCACCTGCCCCGCCGCGGACGGGCAAGGCCTGCTGGCCATCTTCCAGGACGGCAGGACAGCCTCGTATCCGGCCTGACCGGGAGACCAGGATATTTCCGAAAATTGCCAAAAAACCCCTGTCCGGAAGATATGTACTTCTGCCGGACAGGGATTTTTTATCGTCCTAATAGGAAATTTTATTGATTTTATTTAGTAGATGGTAATTTCCTTCAGGAACACTTCGTCCCTGGCGGCCGTAATCTTGACCAGCAGCTTGTCGATTTTCTCCCCGCTGTCGTCTAAGAGCCTGTTCTGCTCCGCGAAGGGGTCTGTCAGCGCACAGATTTTTCTGTTCCCGATTACGGTTCCCTGGAACAGGGGAAACTGGCCGCCGCTGGAAAACAGCGCTTCCACCCGGAAGCTCTCCACTCTCTGCCCTCTGGCGATGTCCTCCTTCAGCTCCACGTACTTCACCCGGGGCACAGGCTCTGCCAATGTCACCAGGTATTCCGGCTGAGTGGGATGGCCGGTGTCCAGCTTCTCCACCTTCCCGGAGATGGGATGGCCGAACTCTCTGTCCAGCAGCTCCCGGAATTCCCGAAGCCTCTTCACGTCCCTCTCGTCCAGCAGGCCGTCTTTGGTGGGCGGGATGTTCAGGTTCAGGCAGGCGTTACCGCCTACGGAGCTTAGGTATATCTGGAAAAGCTTCTCCAGGGACTTTGGCTCCTCCTCTTTGTGCCAGAACCAGCCGGGGCGGATGGAGGTGTCCATCTCCGAGGGAGCGAAGACCAGCCCTTTGGAATACAGGATGCTGCCCAGGCTGCCCAGGAAGCTGTCCGTATTGTAGAGGTAGGACAAATCCCCCTCCGCCGCCAGGGGGCCGGGGCCTGTCTGCCTTTCGGCGAAATAGCACAATTCACCGGGCACCACGGCCCATTCGGAGGCCCTGCCCGTGCCGGCCTCGTTGCCGCACCAGCGCACGTCCGGCCCCCTGTCATAGAAAATCACGGCATTGGGCTGATGCTTCCTCACCAGCTCTATGTAGCGGGGGAAATCGTATTCCTGCTTCTTCCCGCCAGGGCCCTCCCCGCAGGCTCCGTCGAACCAGATGCAGAACAGCTCTCCGTACTGGGTGAGCAGCTCTTCCAGTTGGCTGCAATAGTAATCATTGTACTGCGGCGTGCCGTAATAGGCGCTATTCCTGTCCCAGGGGGAGAGATAGACCCCGAAGCGCAGACCCATCTCCCTGCAGGCCTGGGCCGCCTCCCCTACCACGTCCCTTTTGCAGGGGGAATTCTTCACGCTGTGCTCCGTGTACTTGGAGGGCCACAGGCAGAACCCGTCGTGGTGCTTGGCCGTCAATATCATCCCCTTCATCCCCGCATCCCGCACTGTCCTGGCCCACTGGCGGCAGTCCAGCTTCTCCGGATTGAAGATGCCCTCGTCTTCCGTTCCGTCTCCCCACTCCCTGTCGGTGTAGGTGTTCACGCCGAAATGCATGAATGCGTAGAAGCCCGTGTCGAACCACGCCAGCTGCCGCTTTGACGGAACCACTCCCGCCGCCTCCTTCAGAAAATCAATCATACGCTTGCCTCCTTGCTTTCTTTATCTTCTTTTGTAGGTTCTTTTGCTTTTTCCTCATAATATCCGGGTCATGCTATGCCCGCCCGCTGAAGCTTTTCCGAGTGGCTGGTCACCACCTGCTTCAAAACCGCCACGTCATCGTATGTCCTTTCCATCCTGTCGGCATGCTCTTTGTAACGGTCGTATGTGCTCGTATAGCAGGCTTCGATTTCGTTCAGGCGTGGCATGATTATGTTCTCCTGGAACAGCTTAACCCGCTGCAATTCGTTCTTTAGGATCTTCACTTCAGCCCTTACCGTCTTCACTTCATCCTTCACGGCCCTCAAATCGTTCTTCATTATCTTCTGTTCGTTCTTTATTACCTTTATATCGCTCTCGATTGGCTTGAGCCTCTCGTCGATCATCTGAGATATGGCCAACAGATCCTCTGCCGTCAATATCATAGGTCTACCTCCTTCGTCTGATTCAAACGCTCCGTCTCTTCCCTTGTCTGCAGGAAAAGCCGGATTCCTTCTCCTGCCTTTATCAATTGTGTCCCGAGGATAAAAGCATAGATTTTCTCAAATTTGGAGACAAGGCAAATCTGCCCTTGTCATGATATAAGAGAGAACTGATTTGGCGCGGGTGCCATCCCGCCATATGTCCATTCTAACATACCGGGCCCATTTGTCAACCTGATATTTTCCCAAATCTTGTAATCGGAATCACAAGCGCAAAGGAGCTTGACAGAAAAATTCCGAAAAAGGAACCAGGGACAGCGGATTCCTGGCCCCATATCCACTGTCCCCGGGACATCTCCCCTATGAATTCACTGCTCAAGCGCCGTCAAGACCTCCATCACCGGCCCCATCACCTCTTTGCGCACGTCCATCTGGTACAGCTGGCCGGCCACATGGGCAAGGCTCCTGCCCTCCTGTGCCTGCTTCACCACATGGTAGATACGCTCCTTTAATGCAAAGGCTATCTGGGCGCGGTTCAGATAATCAAAGATCCTGGCGGTCTTCTGGTTGTCATGGAGCCTGCTGTGCTCCATCAGGACTTCCACTTTCCTGACGGTCTCAATATAGGGAACCTGAACCGTGGCAATGCCTTTTTCCCTGTCATAGGTGCAGGCTACTCCCTCCACCTCCTGGCCGTCCGCATATGCCCTCACCACGGTCTTCTCCGAAATTCCAAGTATATGCAGGCAGTATCCCCTTCTCTCCGGCAGCACGGCCAGATTGCCCGTGGGCGCTTCCAATGTGAGCCTAGCATCATCGCCCCACTCATAGCGCATGCAGGTCTTCGCCCAGTTCTCCTCATGGAACCCTCTTTCCCGGCCGTCGTCCTCCCATAGCGTAAACCCACCGCTGCCGCCAGCGCACACATATATTTCCAGACGATCCGGGTTGTGGATGTCATTGCCCTCCTCCCGGCCGTCCATGGGAACGATGCCGCCGCATTTCACAAGCACGGGCACCTTATCGATGCCCCTGTAGAAATCTATCCTGCGGCCGCCCTCATACACAAGGCCGGTAAACAGATCAGCCCACTTCCCTTCCGGAAGCCATGCGCCGAACCCTGCCATCCCCGACTCCTTGTCCACCGGTCTGGTGATGGGGCAGACCACCATCTCCGACCCGAACCAGTACTCGTTGGGAACCTGGTAGGCCTCGAACTTCATCGGGTCTGCGTAATACATGGGCTGCATAAGGGGGATGCTCTCCACGCTTGCCCGCACATTCATGGTGTACAGGTAGGGAATCAGCTTATGGCGCAGCCGCAGGAACTCCTTCATCACCTGCTCTGCCACCCGGTCATACCGCCAGGGCTCCTTCCCGTTGAATTCGCTGCAGGAGCTGTGCAGCCGCAGGATAGGCGAAAACACCCCCAGCTGCAGCCACCTTACCGCCAGCTCGTCATCCTTGACCCCCAGCATATGCCCGCCGATGTCATGGCTCCACCAGCCGTACCCGATGTTGGACGCGTTGGCCGTAAAGTAGGGCTGGAAATCAAGGCTGTCCCAGCTTATGATGGTATCCCCGGAAAAGCCTACCGGGTATCTGTGGCTGCCCGGGCCCGCGTACCGGGAGAAGATCATGCCCCTGTTCCCGTTCCTACAGTTGTCCAGGTAATGGTAATGGTTCAGCATCCACAGAGGGTCAAGGCCTTCCACGCCGGAGTTGCTCCCCTGCTGCCAGTCGATCCACCAGAAATCCACCCCCTGCCTCTCAAGGGGATGGTGCACGAGCTCAAAATATCCCTTCATGAATTTAGGGTTCCCCACATCGAACTGGACGGGTGTTTCCTTTTCCCGGTCCACCCCCATATATTCCGCAAAGACGGGATAGCACTCCTCAAAGGCCCTCACCCCGTCCGCCGGGTGGACGTTCAGGGTGACCTTCATCCCCCTTTCATGGAGCTTTGCCAGGAAGCTCTCCGGATTCGGGAACATTTCCTTATTCCAGGTATAGCCCGTCCATCCGGTTCCATATTTGGGGTCTATTTCCACCACATGCCAGTCCATGTCGATCACTGCCACCGTGAAAGGGATTCCCTCCCTCTCAAAGCGGTCCATCAGCTCCAGGTAGCTCTGTTCCGTATACTTGTAATACCGGCTCCACCAGTTGCCCAAGGCGAACCGGGGCAGGAGCGGCACCTTCCCGGTGAGCACATGGTAATCCCACAGGTTCTTCCGGTAATCCCTGCCATAGCCGAAGAAGTAAAGGTCTATTCCTTCCCTGTCCTCCCGCCTTTGGATCCAGCCCTCCTCGTTCAGGAGAAGGGAAGAGCTGTCGTCCAAAAGCGACCACCCGAAGGCGGACAGGACGCCGCTCTCCAAGGGGACGCTTCCGTCTGCTTTGTCCAGTGTCCTTGCGGTTCCCCCCAGGTCTGTGGGCTCGTCCCCGTAATTCCATACCGATGACCATGCGCCAAACTGGCCCATGACCCGAATCTGGAGCCCCGTAGGGGAAAATCTCTTTTTGTCGTAGATAAGACGCAGGCAGGACGTGGCAATCTCCAGCCTTTCCTCCGTGTCCTTTCTGTCGAATCCGGGCACCGGGAAATTCCGGTTGGCCACGGTCTGGGTGGGCAGATCCACGAACACACCCTTTTCGCTGTATTCCATCCGGATCAATGCCGAAGTCAATATGGTGAAGCGGTATTTTTCCCCTTTGATTACTGCATCCGCAGAAGGCATGATTCCCTGCCGGCATGACTTATCTCTGTTTTCCATATTCCGCATCGTTTCCTCCTCTATTGCTTCCTTATTTTTTCAGTGAATCCTGTCCAGAATCCGAAAGTCTACCGCCCCGGCAATCCGTTCCGCCGCTGCCTGCCCGTCTTTCCACCGGATCAGAATCTCATTCCCCAAATCGTCCCGGAAGCGGTACTTCCCTTCGCTGCCGGAGGGGTAAAAGCAAAGCTGCCTGTATCTGTCCACAGAATTCCCCACATCGCTTCCCAGGGCGCATCCCTCGCCAAGGTTCAGGGCTATGCAGCCGCCCTCCCTGAGGAATACCGGGATGCGTTCCGGCACACAGCGAATCCTGTATGTGCTGCCGCCTGAAAGCCTGGTGAGCCCTGCCTGGAGGCTGCCGTCCTCCTTTTGCGCTTCCACGGGCCACAGACACTCCCATTCCCCTTCCGGCAGGTACACCTCCCGGATGCGCTGCCCCTTTTCCAGCACGGGCGCCACCAGGAAATCCCCCAGCATGAAGCAGTCGTCCCTGACTTTTTCATCACCCGGGTACTCTATCACCAGATGCCGCATCATGGGCAGGCCGCTCTCGCAGGAAAGCAGGCACTGATGGTAAAGGTAGGGGAGCAGGTTCATGCGCAGGCGGAACCAGAAGCGAAGTCGATCCAGCAGCCCTGCGTCCCCATAAAACTCCGCGAGGTTCCAGGGACTCCTGTCATTGATTCCCTTAGAGCCAGGGAACAGCTCCGCGAACTGCCCGCCTACAGGCTCGGAATGCCACTGCATCACCGGCACGAACACGGCCATCTGTACTGCCCGCTCATACAACTCTTCTTCCGGCAGGGATCCGGCGAAGCCGCCGATGTCGAATCCCCATAGAGGCACGCCGCTGAGGCCTATGCTCAATCCTGCCGTCAGCACATGCCCAAGCTCCTCCCAGGTGGACATCTGGTCTCCCGCCCACTGGATAGGCATCTTCTGCTGCCCGGTATATCCTGCCCTGCTGAAGAGAACCCTGTCCTTCCCTATGAATTCCGCATAGGCCTGTACGTATCTGGACGCGAAGGCATTCCGAAGCTCCAGGCCGCTGAGCCCGTCGCAGGATACCGCGTCATCGGTGAGGATGAACTCCCCTCCGTCCGTCTTGAACCCGTCCACCCCCATGGAAAGCAGATATTCCCTTTTCCCGAACCACCATTTCACCGTGTCCGGATTGGAGAAATCAGGGAGCAGCGACCCGGCGAACCAATGCCCCTCCGGGATGTGGTAGGGTGTACCGTCCTTCTTCCTGATGCACAGTCCGTGCTCCTGGGCATAGGCCCAGTCCTCATCCAGAACCGGATGGCTCTCCCCCTGATCCATCCGTTTGAGGACCGGAATCTGCCACAGGATAAGGCGGAGGCCCTCCTGCTTCAGTTCCCTGACCAGCCCTTCTGGGTCTTCCCATTCCCCATGTTCATTGAACCGGTAAAACGTCGCCTCATCGCTCCAGGCCTCCAGCACCAGCACGGTATGGGGAAATCCAAGCTTTTTGGCAAGGCAGAGCTGCTCCTGCGTCTCCTCCTGGGTATGCCAGCGGTTCGCGGACATCCACGGCCCCAGGCTCCACTTAGGTACGGCCCGGGGCTTCCCTGTGACTTCCGAAAAGCTTCCCAGTATCTCCCCGGGCGTTCCCAGGAACAGATAGACCTGCGGCAGCTTCCCGTCGCTGCCTCTCCGGATTCGGATTTCCGTGTGATCCCCGAAAGAAAACCTTACCACTGTCAGGGTATCCACATAAACTCCCGCGCCAAGGTCGGTGAAAAAGAAAGGCACCGGACAATAGCTGACTTCCCCCTGATTGCAGAATTTCTCGAACACCTCCGTCTCCACGGTGAGGCCTTTCTGGTTCACGCGGTTGAAGCGCTCCCCCATGCCGTAGACCGCCCTGTAGGGCTGGCAGAACCGCAACAGGGCCCCATCCCCGGAAAGCCTCCCGGAAAAGACCAGTTCCTCCGCCCTGTAGAATTCCTTTTCTTCCTCCGCCGCTTTCAGGCTGTTTAGATCAAATCGATGATTTCCCATTGCCTTCCTCTCCTTCCGGCCTCTATGTTTATATAGCTTTCCCCCCTTTGTGCAGAATTTTTTCACCGCACAAAGAGGGGAACTCTTAAACCCTTGGCCAATATTCTCTTGCTGTGTTACTGCGCCATATACCTGTCGTAAGCATCCGTGTAGATCTGAATCAGGCGCTCTAATCCCATGGCGTTGAGTTGCTCAACATAAGCATCCCATTCCTCGTCGATGCCGCCCTCCGTGATCCATTTCGCCCGGGTACTCTCCACATACTTGTCGATGTCTGTGGTAAGGGTAGGCCTCTCCTCGTTCTCTTCATTGGTGAACATCACGTTGGGATAAGGCGTAGTAACGGTATCCTCCGCGATCTTGCTGTCTTCTACCTTCTTGCCGTCACCGCTTTCCGTGGAAAGCTTCACGTTCTTCTCGAACTCGCTGCTGACATACTTAGGTCCGAAATCACGCAGGCTGGAATCCCAGTACCACGCGTCCGCGCTGGTCCCCTCGGGGGGATCGTTCAGGGTATAGGTTCCGTCGTCATGCTTGGTGATGACGTTTCCGATGCCCCCCCAGAAATTCTGGATGCTGGCCTCACCGGTATAGAACAGGTCAATCCACTTCGCCGCCACCTCCGGGTTCTCGCAGAAGGTGGTAATCATGACTTCGTTCCTTACGATACTGGAGACGCCGTTGACATCGCCGCCGGTATAACATTTTCCGTCAGGACCTGCGATAGGCGGGATGATGGTATATTCGGAAGACCACTGTCCGAAGTTGGAGTCTGCCGTCCAGGCGTATTCAAGTCCTACTCTGGACACATTGGGATCCTGACGCTTCGCTGTCAGCATGGCGTCGTCCTGCGTAAAGGCCTCCGGATCGATGATTCCTTCCGCATACAGCTTATTCAGCCACTTTAATCCTTCCTTATATGCTTCACAGGTAGGATAATAGGTCAGGGAACCGTCCTCATTGACTAACATTTTGTAGCCATTGAGGTCCGTGATGCCCCAGGGATTCAGGAGATCCATGGAGATTCCCTTGGAACCGGAGATGGGGATTTCGTCGTTGGGGTCGCCGTTGCCGTTGGCGTCCTGCTCCTTGAATGCCTTCAGCACTTCGTAGAGCTCATCCACATTGGTAGGCACTTCCAGGTTCAGATTGTCCAGCCACTGCTTATTGATAATCGGCTGGTTGCAGGACTTGGGACGAAGGGGAAGGTTCTTTCCCATGGAATACATCTGTCCGTCAGGGAAGGTACAGACTTTCTTCAGGTCAGGCATCTCCTCCAGGGCCTTCTTATAGTTGGGCATGTACTGGTCGATCAGGTCGTCCAGGGGCATGAACAGCTCGGAGTTGTTCATGATGTCCGCGTCGTTGAAGGTCTGGTTGCCGAAGATGATGTCCGGCAGCTCGCCGCCTGCCAGCATGATTCCCTTCTGCTCGCCCCAGTCGTTCAGGGACTGCACCTGCCATTCGATGTGCACATTGGTCTCGGCTTCCAGCTGCTGCAGGAATTCATTGTTGGTGAAGCTGTCGCCCATGTTTCCCCAGCGGGTGGTGAGCACCGTCAGGGTCACAGGCTCTTCGGTAATCTGCATGCCCGACCCACCGGCGCTTTCCTGGGAGCCGTCGGCCTCCCCCGCGTCCGCGCCGTCCGCTTCCTCCTCAGAGGGAGCATCCTCCTGCGAGGAACCGGACGCCTCTTCCTTAGATCCGCCCTGGGACTCCTGGCCACTGTCCTTACCGCCGCAGGCTGAAAGCGAAAGCGTCAGCGCAGCCGCGAGCATAAGGCTGAGAACCTTTTTCATTTTCATACTTCTTTCCTCCTTTTGATTGCATATGTTTGGTTGCTTATTTGCTGCATATTGATGGGAATGACCGAGGTCATCCTTTTACCGCTCCAATCATGACGCCCTGGTTGAAGTATTTCTGTACGAACGGATAGAAGCACATTATCGGCAGGGTGGATACGATGATGACCGAATAGCGCATCAGGTTGGAGAGCCGGATTGCGATCTGCATGGCCTCGCCGCTTCCGAAGGACATCTGCATGTTGCTGGTGATCAGGATGTTCCTTAAAATCAGCTGCAGCGGATACTTGTCGGCGTCCTTTAAGTAAATCAGC
Source organism: uncultured Acetatifactor sp. (assembly GCA_910585615.1). Taxonomy (GTDB): domain Bacteria; phylum Bacillota; class Clostridia; order Lachnospirales; family Lachnospiraceae; genus Acetatifactor. The sequence goes on along the minus strand of CAJUFO010000001.1, from coordinate 90,816 downwards.
GCGTTGAAATAGGAGTTCCACAATCCTACCGCCGTCCACAGCCCGATGACGGCCAGAATCGCCTTGGACAGGGGCACCACTATCTTGAAGAAATAGCGCAGGTTCCCGCATCCGTCTATCTTGGCGGCATCGTTGAGCTCCTCCGGTATGGTGGTCTCAAAGAAGGTTCTCGCTACGATGATGTTGTAGGTGGACACCGCGAACGGGACGATCATCACCGCATAGGTGTTGTACAGATGAAAATCCTTTACCGTCAGGAAGGTGGGAATCAGGCCTCCGTTGAAGAACATGGTAAAGATGAAGAGGAGCATCAGGAACCTGCGCCCCACCAAATCCTTCCTGGAAAGCGCATATGCCGCGAAAATATTGACTATCATTGCGAATATGGTTCCCGCCACCGTATACAGGATGGTGTTCCTGTACCCAATCCATATCTCGCTGTGCTTCAATATCTCCTCATAGCCGTCCAGGGTGAATTCCTTGGGCCAGAGCCATACCTGGCCGCTGGCCACTGCGGAGGGGTCGCTGAAGGACGCAATCACCACGAAATACAAGGGATACACTACCAAGATCAATAGCGCGATCGACAATAGATACAGCATAAACTGGAATGCCTTGTCCGCGCCGCTCTTCTTCACTTTCTTGGTCGCTGCTATCGCTGCCATTTCATCTCCTCCTTTCTACCACAGGCTGTTCTCGCTGAGCCGCTTGGAAATCTCGTTGACGGTGATCAGGAGCACGAAGTTCACGATGGTGCTGAACAGGTTGATGGCTGCCGAGTAGCTGTACTGGGTGTTGATCACACCGATTTTGTACACATAGGTGGAGATGACCTCGCTGCTTGACAGGTTCAGATCGTTCTGCATCAGGTATACCTTCTCGAAACCCAGGTTCATCAGATTGCCCATCCTCATGATTAGCATAATCACCGCTGTGGGCATCAGCATGGGGATATCCACGTGCCTGATTTTCTGGAGGGCAGTGGCCCCGTCCACCGTGGCCGCCTCGTAGAGGCTTGGGTCTACCCCCGCAAGGGCCGCCAGGAAGATGATGCTGTCCCATCCCGCGTGCTGCCAGACGTCCGTCCACACGTACAGATGCTTGAAGGCCCCTGCGCTTCCCATCAGGTTGGGCGCCTCGAAGCCCAGTGCGTTGCAGATGGCGCCGAACACGCCGCTTCCGGGGGAGAGCAGCAGTGTGATCAGGCCTACCATGACCACCGTGGAAATGAAATGGGGCATGTATGTAATGGTCTGGAAAATCTTGCGGTATCTCCCGTCCCGCATCTGGTTGATGCCCAGAGCCAATATGATTGGCACCGGGAAGACGAGCAGCCCGTAGACCGTGATGATCAGGGTATTCTTAATCGTAGTGCCGAACTGGAAGGAATCGAAGAACTTCTTGAAGTACTTGAACCAGGGGTCGGCCCAGGCGCTTCCCAGGATTCCCTTTGCGGCCTTGTACTCTTTGAAGGATATCAGCACCCCATACATAGGTCTATACGAAAACAGAAACAACAGTATCAACGCCGGAAGCAGCATGAGGTACAGTCCCCAGTTCCTTCGGATGCGGAGCCACAGACCCGCCTTGTTCGTTTCCTTTTTGCTTTGCGCTTTCACATTTCGTCCTCCTCCCATGATTGGATTGAATTTTTGTCAGTGTTGCATTTTTGTTATCGTTAACAATTACATATTAGCATCTTATTTAGAAATTGTCAAGAATTAGTTTGGATTTATTTATAACAATTTTTATATATTTTAATATATATTATGCAGTTTGTATATTAATTTAACTGTTTTTCGTAGAATCAGGACTTATCGGTTCTTTAAATTTATTTCCGTCTGGGCTTTTTTCTTGTTAACGTTATATTTTTTCTTTGATTTACCAATGTTTTCTTGTTTTTCAATACAGAATCCGCTATAATATAAGAAAAATCCAGTTTTATTTATTTGTTATCGTTATCAGTAAGGAGAGCAGTATGGTTACTTTGAAAGATATAGCGAGAGAAGCCGGGGTCAGCGTCATGACCGTGTCAAGGGTGGTGAACCAGCGCTACCAGGAAGTTTCCGATAAGAATATCGCGAAGATACAGGAAATCATAGACAAGTACGGCTACGTACCGAATTCCTCGGCGCGCAGCCTGTCGTCCAAGTCTTCCCATATCATCTCCGTAATCGTGCAGGAGGGGAGGGTGAACCCTATGCTTTTCCCCTTCAACGCCTCCATGGTGGGGTATATCGTTCAGGGGATACAGAGCCACGGGTATCAGGCCATGGTGCATTTCATCAGGGATTATTCCGATGTGACCAGGTATCTTCGTTCCTGGAAATCGGAAGGGGCGGTATTCCTGGGAACCTTTGACGAGAATATCAAGCAGATACAGAAGGATAATGATATCCCGCTGATCTTCACGGACAGCTACAGCAGCGTCCGCCAGGTAATCAATGTGGGGCTTGACGATTATAAGGGGGGCGTGCTTGCCGCCAGGCATTTCATAGAGTATGGGCACAGGGAGTTCGCCTTTCTCTGTTCCTGCATCCAGGAGAGCCAGGTGAACCAGCAGCGCCTTGCGGGATTTGCGGATACTTTGGAAGCTGCGGGATTCTCCCTGCCGGAAAGCCATATTTTCGACACCCTTGACCTTCGGCAGGGGGTGGAAGACCTGTGCGCCCTTGCGGATCCTGTGACTGCCGTTTTTGTCCCCATTGACGAAAGCGCGGCTTTTGTCATGACTTACCTAAAGGAGAAGGGGCATCGGATACCAGAGGATTACTCCATCATCGGGTTCGACGATTTCCCTTTGTGCCAGTACGTGGATCCGCCGCTTACCACCATTGCCCAGGATGTATGCCAAAAGGCGCAGTACGCCCTTGACCTTCTGTTCCAACGGCTCCGGGACAATACCCTTCCCACCCAGAATATCGTGCTGGATGTGGAGCTTATCAGCAGGAAGTCCGTGGCGAGGGTGAATCTTTAGCAATCTGCTGTGATCCGCGCCCTGAATCTGTGCTCTGAATCTGCGCAAAAACGCAAAAGAGGCCTGCAACCAAAAGCCGCAGACCTCTTTCCATTTACGGTTTTCATTTACGGCAATGCTTTCCTCCCACAGTGCCGGCTATACGTCCATCGCCCGCCCCGGGAACCTGTCCTTACTCCACGCGGATGCCGAAGGCAAAGGTGAAATCCTCCTCCAGGAACTGGTACTGCTTCTCAGGCTCCGGGCCGCAGCTGTTGGAGCCGATGCCGTCCTGGGTGTAGTCGATGCACAGCACGGTATGCCCGCTGGGGACAAGCTCGAAATTGTGGGCTTTTTCCGTCAGCTCCTCCTGGGTGTAGCGGGAGGCGTTGAAGGAGAAGGGCTTCTCGGCAGCCACGGAGAGCTTCACGTCCTCCCTGGACAGCTCTACGAAGCTCACGTCCCAGTGGCTTCCGTTCTCCTGGGGACGGATGTAATCCTCGAACAGGGAATCCACGGTCTCCTTAAACCTGCCGTGATAGGAGGCCCGGCGCTTGTCCGTGTAGCTCTCCATGGGCCCTAACCCGTAGTATTCCACCTGCCGCATGTCCTGGGGCAGCATCATGCGGACGCCGAACCTGGGAAGCCTGGGAAGGTCGGAATTTTTCTTCACGTCCAGCCTTACGTCCACGCTGCCGTCCGCCCATACGCGCCATGCGGCATGGATGTCCACTATCCTCTGCCTGTAGGCGGAGGCAAGGGAGACCTGGCTGCCAATCTCCACATAGTGCTTTCCGTCCTTCTCCTTGCTTTCGCAGGACGTGCCGTAGGTCCTTGTGGCAGGGCGGTCATAGTGGCAGCTCTCCCAGACATTGCGGATGTTCCTGTCATTGTCCGTGGGGGCCCGCCAGATATTGTACTCCATGGGATGCTCCAGCAGGTTCTGGTTGGCATACACCATCCTGGAGAACAGCCCTGTGAATTTGTCGTAGGTATAGCAGAACTTTTCTGACATCACTGTCACATAATGGTCGTCCTCCTGCACCGTAAGCCCGCCGTCCCGGCTCTCCATGGGCATGTCCAGAAGCTTCCTGGCGGTGACGCACTGATCCGCCGCATCCAGCTCCACCTCGTCGAAGCCCATCTCCCGGCCTGCCTTCAGCACGCCATTGTCCTCTTTCAGAATCCAGGTCACCTTCAGGTACTTCTTCCCGGGCTCCGTCACGGCGGGGATGTCCAGCTTTATCTCCCCCTCGCCGTGGGGCGCGATGTCCAGAAGGGACCCGTCCTCCACGGTTCCCCAGGCCTTGGCCTCGCCGTCGCAGCTGACCTCCCAGCGCAGGGTGCAGTAATCCTTCAGGTTCAGGAAGTCCATATAATTATGTATCCTCGCCCGTCCCGCAGCGGCGTCGAATTCCGCCACCCTGGCAGGGCGGAACACGTTCCAGTGCTCCTTCAGTCCCGTGTGGGGCCTGCGGTCGGGGTACACCAGGCCGTCCATGCAGAAATTGCTGTCATGGGGATATTCGCCGTGGTCTCCGCCATAGTAGTACATCTCCTTGCCCTCTATGGTGCGCCCCTTGTAGATGGCGTGGTCGCACCACTCCCAGACCATGCCGCCGCAGGCACCGTCATAGGACTGGAATACCTGGAAATAGTCCTCCAGGTTCCCCGGGCCGTTGCCCATGGCGTGGCAGTATTCGCACTGGAAGAAGGGACGCTTTGACGCTACGTCATAATTGTGGTCGCTGTCCTTCTCCTCGGCCTTGTCAAAATATTCCCGTATGCTGTCCGGCGCGGTATACATCCTGCTGTGGATATCCAGATTGGAATAATCCGTCACCCTGCCCTTTGGCACATGGTAGGCGTTCTCATAATGGGTGACACGGGTGTCGTCATAGGACTTCGTCCACTTCAGGGCCTCCTCGAAGGTGCAGCCGTAGGCCCCCTCGTTGCCCATGGACCAGGCGAAGACGCAGGGCCTGTTTTTGTCCCGCATGACGCACTTCTTGGTCCTGTCCACGGTGGACCGGATGAAATCAGGGTTGTCGGCAATCCACTTGTTGCTGTCCAGGTATTCCTGCCCGTGGGCGCACTCCGCCCCGTGGCTCTCGTTGTCCGCCTCGTCCATCACGTAGAAGCCGTATCTGTCGCAGAGCTGGTAGAACTGGGGCGCGTTGGGATAGTGGCTGGTGCGGATGCCGTTGGCATTGTGCTCCTTCATCAGCGTCATGTCCCTGTGCATCTGGGCCAGGCTGATGGTGAAGCCTGTGACGGGGTCGCTGTCGTGGCGGTTCACGCCGTGGAGCTTGATGTTCTGTCCGTTGAAGTATAGCACGCCGTCCTTAATCGCCACCTCACGCAGGCCCATCTCCTCGGTGATGACCTCTCCCTCCGTCTCCATAACCACGGTATAGAGATAGGGGGTCTCAGCGCTCCAGAGCCTGATTCCCTCCATGGGCAGGGTCACATGGCCTGACCCTTCTGTCTGGGCCAGGACTTTTCCGGACGCGTCCTCTATGGTCACCCGCACCGGGATTTCCCTGTCCAGATAGGAGAAGTCGATGTCCACCTGGGCCTTCCCGGCCTCCCTGTCCAGCCTGGTCTTCAGGAAATAATCGTAGACGCACTGCTCCGGGCGGCTCAGCAGGTATACGTCACGGAAGATGCCGCTCATGCGGAACTTGTCCTGATCCTCCAGGTAGCTGCCATCGCACCATTTCAGCACCAGCACGGCCAGCAGGTTCTCCCCCTCCCTCAGGAGGGCGGTGACGTCGAATTCGGCCGTGGCATGGGACACCTGGCTGTAGCCTACGTACTGTCCGTTGACCCACACATAGAAGCAGGAATCCACGCCCTCGAAGTTCAGGAAAGTCTTGGGCGCGTTTATGTCCTTATGCCAAGTGAACCGGCGACGGTAGGTGCCGCAGGGATTCTCATGGGGCACATAAGGGGGATCCAGGGGGAAAGGATAGTTCACATTGGTGTATTGATGCCTGTCGTATCCGTGCATCTGCCATACGCTGGGAACAGGGATGGTCTTCCAGTCCGGGTTCAGCCCGCAGTCCTCCCGGTAGAACTCCTCCTTCAAGTCGTATACGCTGTCATAGTAACAAAAGTCCCATTCCCCGTTCAACAGGGCAAAGCGCTCCGACTGCTCCCTGTGCTCCACCAGATCCTCATGGCGCTTCGCGGCAGGGATGTAATACGCCCTGTCCGGCATGGTGTTCTCGTGCAGCACGTTCAGGTCCTCAAAATGTTTTGGTACGATCATACTTTCTACCTCACCTTTCTACTACATGATGGCATTACAATGCTTCACAGGATGTTCCACGAACCCTGTAATCATAGTTCCATTATATACGATGTGGTTGGTATTAGGCAACAGATTTTATTTTTTATTTCGCTAATCATTCACCCTTCTCTTTTTCCCGCCGGAGAGCCGCTATCTTTCTTTTCGCTTCGTCCAAATCCTTACAGCTCTCAACAATCATTTCAATCATCTGAAGAATTCCGTCATATTGCCTGTCTGTCATGATTTCCATATCTCTCCTTTCGGTTCTTATCAAAACTAAAAACATTCGGCGCATCCAGCCGAAAATATCTTCTGTAAAATCAGCAGATTCTCGTCCCCTCCGGCACGATGTCGTCCACGATCACCACCTGGCAGCCGCAGGCGTTGTTCGTCCCGGCTAACAGCATGCCCTCGCTTTTGACCCCAACGAACCGGGTGGGCTGGAGGTTGGCCACCACGATGATCTTCTTTCCAATCAGCTGCTCCGGCTTGTAGTACTGTTTGATGCTGGAGACGATGACCCTCTCCTTGATACCGTCGAACAGGGTCAGCTTGTAGCAGCTGTGGGACTTGCGGATTTCGGCGCATTTCAGCACCTTGCACACCCGCAGGTCAATCTTCCGGAATTCCTCGATATCGATTTCATCCCCTATGGGCGCGACCTCGTCAGGCTCGCCGTATTCCACTGCAGGCTCCTCTTCCACAGGCTCCTCCGCCGGAGCTGTCAGCGCCTTCTCCTCCTCTTCCGTCATAGGGGTGGAGAAATCCAGCAATGACAGGAACTTGTCCTTCTCGATGGCGTACAGGAAAAGATACAGCCTGGGGCCTTTCTCCTTGTTCAGAAGCAGACGGTATACATCCTTGAAGAACGTGCCCTGGAGGGCTTTCAGGTTCTCCGCCTCATAGCCGTATATACGCTTGGGAATCTCGTAGAGCTCCTTGTTCAGCTCGTCCAGCGTATAATCGTTGCCGGAAAGGTAGGCGTGGAGCATCTTCACGGCATCCTTTTCCTTCTGGTCGAAGGTATCATATACTGGCCAGTTCCTCACCGGGCAGAGCCTGTTCACGTTCTCCGGAGAGCAGTTCTCCAGCCAGTACTTCGCCAGGCCAAGGCGCTCTTTGAAATCTTCATATTTATATGGCGTCCCAATCTTCTCGAATACGGTCTCCAGCATGTCCACGTTGAAGTCCACCACGGAGCCAAGCTGTACCAGATGGGACATGGGCACTGTCTTAATCTTCTCGTCGAACATCAGACAGTTGTTCATGATATCACGCACATAATCATCCGCCGTGCCGTCCAGGTAGCTGTTGTACTGCTTGTCGAACTCGAAATACTGCCTGAGAATCCCGTCGTCGAAGCAGAAGTCGAAGGCCTTGTTGGGCTCCGATTTGGCGTAGAGCCAGAGGATGATTTCCGGCTGATAAATGTTCAATAAGGTATCCGGGGTCAGGTTCAGGCCCGTGGAGCCGGACATCTTCCCCGCCACGCCCTTGATGCCGATGAACTCATAGCCCTGGAACAGGGGCGCCTCGTAGTCGAATATCTTCTTGGCGATGACCTTGCTGGTGTCATAGCTGCCCCCGGGGCTGGCGTGATCCTTCCCGCCGGGCTCGAAGTCCACCTGCTCGTACTTCCAGCGCATGGGCCAGTCTATCTTCCAGGCCAGCTTGCAGTTGAAATCCTTCGTGAAGTCATGCTCCCCCTCATGGCCGCAGGTGCAGACGTACTTCGCCTTGGTGCAGTCCTCGGACAGCTCCATTATTTTGGTGGTGTCCCTGCCGCACGCCGGGCAATAGATGGACACGGGATAGTAGGCCTCCCTCTCTCCCTCCTGGGCGTCCTGGGTGCGGAAGCTGTCCAGGATGTCGAATATATCGCCGCGCTTCTGCAGGGCTTCGATGACATAGTCCTTGTACTTGCCGCTCTTGTTCATCTGGGCCTGGTATCTGTAATCCATCTTAATGCCGAATCTGTCGATGGCAGCCTCGAATTCCTTCTCGAAATACTCGGCGTAGGTCTTCTCCTCGGTGTCGAAGGGGTTGGGCACGTCCGCGTAGGATGCCCCTATATATTTCTCCATGTCGTCACGTACCTTGGCCACGTTGACGGGAATTTTCCTGACCCTGTCGTACTCGTCCCAGGAGAAGAGGAGCTTCGCTTTCTTCCCCTTGCGCTCCAGCGCCTTTACCACGAAGAGGCTGGTTGCGATGTCCCTGAAATTGCCGATGTGGATGGAGCCGGAGGGGCTGATTCCGGCGGCGCATACATACTCTTCCTTATTCGGATTCCTCTCAATGATTTTTTCCGCGATTTTATCTGACCAATGCATATCTTGTCCGCTCCTTTGCAATTATGGTGGTAATTATACAATATGCCCCAGATAAAGTCAAATATTTCGCGCTCCTAACAGCCCTGCAAGACGAACTTTTTTATGTGATATTACAAAACAGCTTAATTTTATCATATATTCGATTGGCAATCTCCCACATCTCCAAATCTCCAAGCTCTACAAGAGGAAACCTTCTCCTCGCAGCTAATCTGCGAACGACATCATCTCCTATGTGATGCTAGAATCCTGTGGTCAAAATAAGCTGTTCCTGTCTTCTATCGGCCAAAAAATCTATCAGCCTTTTATACTCCTTCTAAAAAGCTCCCAGCAGCGACTGCATGGCTTCCTCCACATGCTCTCCCTGCAGGATATGAAAAATTCATTATTTCCTTATGTCAGTATATTTGCAAGTATATATAATAATAGAATCGAATATTTAATTAGATAATTATAAAATAAATTATTGACATTATTATATCATTTATATATAATCAGATTATAACAAGAAAAGGAGATGGATTTATGGAAAGTGAAAAAACGTCAGCATTCATAAGCTATCTTGACCAACGCACCACTTCTGTACAGGAGGATACCCTCCGCCTCATAGCGGACGATCGGAGGGATGAGGCCAATTTTGAGAAGATTCGGGCCAATATCTTCCAAATCGTCAAGACAATGCTCCAGGCCTCCGCCCGCATATCACAGGAGGAGAGCGAGCGCGTCGGATTCCTGGAGGCAAAGCTTGCTTTATTTCAGGAGACCTGGGAAGGGTATCTTAGGAAAGCGAAGGAACATGGAGACGACCTGAAGATAGTGCAGGAGCAGACCAGACTGGAAGCCCTGGCTGAGATACGGGATACTTTTCAAAAGATATGGGGGGAATCATTATGACAGAAGAAAACGCAATCAGAATGTTCAAATGCCTGGCAGACAAGTCCAGGCTGCAGATATTGAAGTCCCTGGCTGTGGAGGATATGTACGTGGAGCGCCTGGCGGAGCGCCTGGACCTGACTCCGGCCACGATTTCCTTCCATCTGCGCAAGCTCTCGGAAATCGATGCCGTCAGGTCTTATAAGACCCAGTATTACACCATGTATTCTCTCTGCCAGGATACGTTCGCCGTGAGGATTCTGGATATTCTGAAAGAACAGTCGGATGAGGCAGATTTGCAGGCAAGGCGGGAGCAGGCCTACCGCCAGAAAGTGATAGACGCTTTCTTCCAGTACGGAAAACTGAAATCCATTCCCGCCCAGCGCAAAAAGGAGCGAATCGTTCTGGAAGAAATCGCGAAAGCTTTCGAGCCGGGCAGAATCTATTCCGAGCGGGAAGTCAACATCCTCATCGCGGATTTCCATGACGATTTCTGTACTATCCGGCGGGATATGATTTCCGAGCGGCTGATGGACAGGGACGAGCGGGGGTATTGGCGAATTGCTTAACCCCCCGCGCTCTGGTATTTCCCCGTCCCATACCGCCAGAACAGCGCAGCCGCCGTCACCGCCAGAGCCGCGGCCACCACAGGCCCAATCCAGTAGATGGGCCTGTTTTCCACGCCCAGCAGGAATCCGGCCGGATAATAGCTGGAAAAAGCAAAAGGAATCACATATGTCAGAAAGACCTGAAGTTTCCTGCCGTATATAGCTATGGGATATTTCGTGAATTCCGACACGTTCTGCACCATCACCATGGCGCTGGAAATATCCGTCACCCAGAAAGCAATCGTAGCGCAGATTATGTTCACGGCAAAGAAAATCAGCGCCCCGCAGGCCATGGCCATGATCCAGAACAATATCTTCATCAAAGACAGCGCAATCTGCAGCCTGCACAATGCCACGATACAGACCGCCAACCCGAACAGCACCGAGCCAAGCCCATGCAGGGCCACATCCGCCGCCAGGATGGAGAACATGGTCCCCACCGGCCGCAGCAGCAGGCGGTCAAAACTCCCATCCCTCACATACTTTCCCACCTGCCAGGACCCCGCAAACAGGAATTCGTTCAGCCCCAGAGAAATCGCCGACATTCCGTATACAAATACCATCTGATAGAAGCTCCAGCCATTCATCTCAGGAATGCCCTGGAACACCGCCCAGATGAACACATACCCCAGGGCCTGCATTAGGGCAGACGCGGTCACGCCAAGGATGAAGTCGCTTTTGTAGGACATCCTGGACTGGACGCTCCTGGACACGAAATACGGATACAGTTTGATATAGAACCACAGACGCTTAACCGCCATTTATACTCACCCTCCTAATCGCCAGCCCGCACAGGGCCTTAGCCAGCAGCCACATCACCGCCGCCCAGAATATCTGCATCCCGATACGCACGAAAGTCTCCCTGATATCGTACTGTCCCATATAAATCATCGTGGGAACGTACACGATATTCTTGAAAGGCAGCGCCTCCATGACCCCCTGCATCCATCCCGGCATCATAGCTATGGGCACCAGCGCGCCGCTGAAGAAATTCACGATTGCCGCCTTCGCGCTGCGCAGGCCCCAGTTGTTCATCAGCCAGAACGCCAGCAGGCCGCTTATGGCGGACACAGAGAACATAATGAAGAATCCGGCGCACATGCTGACCGCGAACAGCAGGCAATAGACAAGGGAAGCGGGCCCTGACAGTTCGGGCAGGAACAGCTTAAAGCAGAGCAAAGTAAGCCCCGAAAATACCGCCTGGAGGACGGTCTGTCCCGCGTTCTCCGCCAGGCGCGCGTTCACGAAGCCCACAGGCCGCAGCAAATCGAAGACGATGCTCCCGTCCAAGATTCTCTTACTGATCAGCCGCTCCGCGTCATTCTTGAAACCATATACATTATTCACCGTCTGGGACACCAGCAGATAAGTCACCATCATGGGATAATCGAACCCGGCGATTGTGCTGCGCTGCCTGTACACCGCCATCCACACCGCCAGCATCACGCATATCTTCACCACCTCGCCCAGGAAACTGGTGAAGAAGCCGAAGCGATAAGCCATGGTCTGCTGAAGATTGGCGGAAAAAAGGGCATAGTATCTCTCCAATGTCTTCCTCATGATTTGTAGACCTCCATGACCACATCCTCTATCTGCGGCCCTTTGATATCGATGTCCGTCAGCCGATATCTCTGCACCAGCGCCACAATCAGGTCGGAAGAACTGACACGGCTGTCATGTTGTATTCTTACATGAAGGCCCTCCCGCTGCAGCGAACAATGCCCCGCCAGCCCCTCCGGCAGCACAATCTCAGCTACCTCCTGCTGCAGGGTAAAGCTGACGCTGTGCTTGCCGTCCGCATACTTCTCCGCCAGCTGCGCCTGGGAACCGTCGAAGCCCACCTGGCCGTGATTGATGACCACAATCCGCTGCGCCAGCTCCTCGATGTCCTGCAGATCGTGGGTGGTCAGCAGAATAGTCACGCCCCGCTCCCTGTTGATTTTCTTCACGAACTCCCGCATGCTCACCTTCACGTTCACGTCCAGGCCGATGGTAGGCTCGTCCAGGAACAGCACCTTGGGGTCATGGAGAAGAGAGGCCGCAATCTCCGCCCGCATCCTTTGCCCCAGAGAAAGCTGGCGCACCGGCTGGTCGGCGAAAGAGCCCATGTCCAGATACTCCATGAACTCATCTACGTTCTTTTTATAACGGTCCATGGGAATGCTGTACATCCTGCGCAGCAGTTCAAAGGTCTCCCGAACCGGCAAATCCCACCACAGCTGTGTCTTCTGCCCGAAGACAGCACCTATGTTCAGGGCGTTCTGTATCCTCTTTTTCTGGGGATCCAGCCCGCAGACCCGCACGGTACCTGCCGTAGGGGCCAGGATGCCTGAGAGCATCTTGATGGTAGTGGACTTTCCGGCTCCGTTGGGACCTATGTAGCCTACCAGTTCCCCCTCGTCCATCTGAAGGTTCACGTCCTGCACCGCATGGACGATTTTCTTCTCTGATTTGAACAGGGACTTTGTCATCCCCTTCAGGCCCTTGCCTTTCAGGTTTATCACATAGTCCTTTGTCAGGCCGGTGGCTTGTATGACCATGGCTGGTATTTCTCCTTTCCTTTATCGACTGTCATCTATTTTTCATCCAGAATCGATTGGCAATAAAATAACCATCCGCACATAAAACCATAACGATTCCGATTATCATCAGGAAATAATTAAAGCATTCCTTTACCCCTGGCAATCCAATATAACTGATCCACTGTGTCAATTGTCCTTCCAGAGCATTATCATCCATCAGTACCTCGGAACATTCGCTTACCACATATTGTCCCTCCGCAATATACACATATCCTTTCGCATCTTTGCTTTTCTGCGTCGTTATGCATACGGTAAGTTCTTTTTCTTTTATCTTTTTTTCGATTGGAATCGTAAAGATTCCTCCCTCCGTGGTCTCCGAAAAAGGAATCGCCTTCTCAATCAATAAATCATTTCCCTCATAAATCTCTATCAGATACTCTCCCTCTCCTTCATCAGCTATCAGCCCTACTCCAAAATCCTTTACATAGCTATGTTTCGGTACGATTGTTTCCGTAATAAAGCTGCCCTCCTCCAGCAGAATATTCTGAGGCGGTATGGATCCGTTGTGGGAGTTCAATTCCTGCTTGCACTGCAGCGTGATGAACACCGAGACAAATAGCACTGCCACAATGAGGATTCTCCCAGTCTTGGCGGAAATGACGGATTTATCCTGTTCATCCTCTATCATACAGATACACGCGGCCAATATGGCACATAAAGTGACGCTCAGCAGCCTGTGGGTAAAAAAGGAATGCATGTTCGTATGATATCTCATCACAAAATACCAGGCGATGCTTCCACATGCAATGATAGAAAAAGGAATGCTTTTTCCGATATGCAGCATGCCCTTATGTTTCAAAGACATCATCCAGAACCATATGCACCACAGGAACAAGACACAGATTGTCTGGGCGTTGATCCATTTCCCCAGATTGTTGGACAAATTCTCAAAAAATGAAATATCGGTCCCTCCATAAATCGAATGAAGCTCAATTCTTTCCAATAGAATATCGGAAAGGTTCATATGGAGAACCATCCCCGCAAGCACCCATTTACCTGCCCACATCCCGGCATATCCGAATGCCCAGCAGATACCTGTCAGCAGAATCTCTTTCAAATAATCAACCAGGCGCTTCTGATTGCTTATCACAATCCATATCGTCAAAGGAAGCGCCCATACAAGCAGAGGATAAGTCAGGAAATCAAAATACGCGGTCAGAATCCCCAGCACAAAGAAAAGATAGAGATACTTATTCTCTTTCTCAAAAAAGGATTCTTTCCATAAAAGGGCAATGGTACCGCAGATACTGATGTAAAAGATGCAGGAATTCTGCAAGGACAATCCCAGTACATATGGAGTCAGCAGCGCATATATGGAAAGAATCCAAAAGCACCATACCTTCCCCTTTCTTTTGTATAGCTGCATGGCCAGGACCACCACCAAGAACATCTGAAGCAGGATATTCAGCATCCTTATTTCCCCGTAGTCAAAAATGCATAAAACAGGGCGCAGCACGGCCACAAATCCGCCCCAGTACCGTGGATAGGAGGGAATCATTGCCGCTCGCAGATAATTTCCTTCCGGATTTACTACGGAGGTCTGTATCATCAGTTCATCTGTATAATTATCCAATATCCCGGGGCTTTCCTGATATGAGCCAAAAACGCCTGTAAATTTCTGTATATAGGGAATAACAGGATACCAGCCTTCCTCCTCCAGTATTCTGACAGATTCTAATACATTGCCTGACTGATCCGACAGCGGAATGATATAAGCAGCTACAAGAAAAAATAGCCCCAGCGCCATAGCAAGAATCAATATGAAAATATACCGAAAAACAGCAGCCGTCCCTTTTTTCAAAAACTCACGCATTATGAAATTGCCCTCTCTTTTCATAATGATGAAAAAAGAAACCGCTCTTTTCGGAACAGTTTCTTTTTTCACCTTTTACATCGTCTTATCTCAAAGCTTAATCCCCTTCAGCAGATCCCCAAGGGAAGTTCCGATGGACTCCCTGGAGCTGTACTTGGCGGCCGTCTTCTCGTCCACCACATCGTCCGTCTCCACGGATTCGGCCACGGCCTTCATGCTCAGGCTAATCTTGTTATTGTTGGTGTTCAGCACCTTCACCTTCACGGTGTCGCCTACGTTCAGCACCTCGGAAGGAGTCTTGATCCTCTTCTGGCTGATCTGGGATACATGCACCAGACCACTCAATCCGTCGCCTAGGTCAACGAAAGCGCCGTAAGGCATGACACTCTCTACCTTCCCCTCCAGGACGCTGCCGGGAGCTACCATGGCGATCCTGTGGTTCAGGTTCTCCTTTTCCTTCTCCCGCAATACCTCCTTGGCGGAGAGCACCAGCTTCTTCTTTCCCTTCTCCACGGTGATGACATGGACCTCCAGCTCCCTGCCCACGAAGGTGCTCAAATCCTCCACATAGCTCAGTGACAGATGGGAGGCGGGGATGAAGCCCCGGATGCCCTCCAGGAACGCTACCACGCCCTTGTTCACGGTCTCGCTGACCTTGACAGTGACGACAGTCTTGTCATCCATGTATTTCTGCACCTTGTCCCAGCCAATCACATCCGCCGCTTCCACCTTGGACAGCTGGATATTGCCCGCGCCGTCATCCTTCTTTACCACCACGGCCTCTATCACATCGCCCACATGCACATCCTGCAGGATGGAGAAGGAAGGATCCTTGCTCATATCCTCAGCCTTGATGACGCCGGATGCATAATAGTTCAGATCCAGGGTCACGCCCTGCTCATTCACATCGATGACAGAACCTGACAGCACATCCCCCTCCTTGATGACCCGGAAGGATGCCTCCAGCTCCTTGCTGTAGTCCTCCATGGTCTCCGTAGTGCCGATTTCCTCTGTCTTCGCGGGTTCTTTCGGGGCGGCTTTTTCCTCTGCCTTTACAGGCTCCTTGTTCTCCTCCGCGGGCTGTGCGGCCTCCTCCTTTACAGCCTCTTCCTTTGCCTCTCCGGCCGCTGCGGTCTCCTCTTTGATTTCTTCCGCAGCTTCCTTCATGATTTCTTCCATCTTGAAATGTCCTCCTTTATATGTTACACAGACTGCAGGGATGCTTCCACCCGGCAGTTTTTACTCCTGTATCCGATTTTACCACGTATTTCCTGTAAAATCCACTGTTTGCAGCACTTTTCAACTGATTTATCACGATTTTCACGAAATATCTTCCTCAGTGCTGTCCGATTCCAGGATTTCTTCCGATTGATTAGCCCCTTCCCCGGACATCTCTTCCTCCGGCATCTCTTCTATGTCCTCCATGGCGTCCTCCAGATTATCGAACTCCTGCTCCCCGTCGGAAATCCTCTCCCTGACCTTGGCAATCTTCGCTATCCGGACCCCCTCCTCCAAATCCATCAGCTTCACACCGGAGGTGATCCTGCTCAAAGTGGAGATGTCCTGCATCCTTATCTGGATGATGATGCCCTCTGTGGTAATCATCATGATCTCATTCTCATCATTGACGGCCTTGATGCCCACCACGTTTCCGGTCTTCTCGGTAATCTTGTAGCACTTCACGCCCTTGCCGCCCCGGTTCTGCACTGTGAATTCGGTGAGATATGTGCGCTTCCCCATACCGTTCTCCGAGGCAATCAACAGCGAATCCCCCTGGCTCTGGAGCTGCATGCCGATAATCTCGTCCCCGTCTGACAGGTTCATGCCGATGACGCCCATGGAGCTCCTGCCCGTGGCCCGCAGATCCGTCTCCCGGAAGCGGATGCACATGCCAAGCTTTGTCACCAGGAATATCTCACTGTCCTTATCGGTGATCTTCACCTCTATCAGCTCGTCGTCATCCTTCAGGATGATGGCTGTGATGCCCTTCTTGCGGATGTTGTTGAATTCCATCATGGAGGTCTTCTTCACGATGCCCTTCTTCGTCACCATGAAGAGGTTCTTCTCATTGTCGTACTCCTGGATGGGAATCATGGCCGTAATCTTCTCCTCGGGGGCCAACTGCAGTAGGTTCACGATGGCAGTGCCCCTGGCCGTCCTCCCTGCTTCCGGAATTTCATAAGCTTTTAAACGATATACCCTTCCCAGGCTGGTAAAGAAATTCAGGTAATGATGAGTGGTGGTCATCAGCAGGTCTTCGATGTAATCGTCCTCGATGGTCTGCATGCCCTTGATGCCCTTGCCGCCCCGGTTCTGTGACTTGAAGTTATCCACCGTCATGCGCTTGATATAGCCCAGGTTCGTCAGGGCTATCACCGTATTCTCCATTGGCACCAGATCCTCCATGGAGAAATCGATTTCGTCATAGCCAATCTTACTGCGCCTGTCGTCCCCGTATTTGTCGGAAATCTCGGTGATTTCTTTTCGGATGACTCCAAGCAGGAGCTTTTCGTCCGCAAGGATTCTTTTCAGCTCCTGGATGCGTATCTGCAGCTCATTATGCTCGTTCTCAAGCTTCTCTCGCTCCAAACCAGTGAGAGCCCGCAGACGCATGTCCACGATGGCCTGGGCCTGGACATCGGAAAGCTCGAACCTTTCCATGAGCCTTTCCTTTGCTATCTGGGTGTTCTGACTACTGCGGATGATGGATATGACCTCATCTATGAAATCAAGGGCCTTTAAGAGTCCCTGTAAGATATGGTCCCTCTCCTCGGCCTTATTCAGGTCATATTTCGTCCTTCTGGTGACCACTTCCTCCTGGTGCTTGAGGTAATAGGTGAGCATGTCCAGCAGGTTCAGGACCTTGGGCTGCTGATCCACCAAAGCCAGCATGATGACGCCGAAGGTGTCCTGGAGCTGGGTATGCTTATAAAGCTGGTTTAAGATGACATTGGCGTTGGCATCTTTTCTCAGCTCTATGACCACCCTCACCCCTTCCCTGTTGGACTCGTCCCGGATGTCCGTGATGCCGTCTATCTTCTTCAGCTTCACAAGCTCCGCTATCTTGATGATCAGGTTGGCCTTGTTCACCATGTAGGGAAGCTCCGTGGCGATGATCTGGCTCTTGCCGTTGGCTAAGGTCTCGATATTGGTCACGGCCCGCACCACCACCTTGCCCCGGCCCGTCCTGTAGGCCTCGCTGCAGCCCCTGGTGCCCAGTATCAGTCCGCCGGTAGGGAAATCCGGGGCCTTTACAATGGGAAGTATCTCGTCGATGGAGGTCTCTCGGTTTTCCTCCACCTTATTGTCGATAATCTTCACGATAGCATTTACGATTTCACGAAGATTATGAGGTGGGATATTAGTAGCCATACCAACCGCGATGCCTGTGGTGCCGTTGACCAGCAGGTTGGGATAGCGGCTGGGCAATACCACCGGTTCCTTCTCCGTATCATCGAAGTTTGGATCGAAGTCCACGGTGTCCTTGTTGATGTCCGCCAGCAGCTCCATGGAGATTTTGGACAGCCTGGCCTCCGTGTAACGCATGGCCGCGGCACCGTCCCCGTCCATGGAACCGAAGTTCCCATGGCCGTCCACCAGAGGATACCTGGTGGACCATTCCTGAGCCATATTCACCAATGCGCCATAGATGGAGCTGTCCCCATGGGGATGATATTTACCCATGGTATCACCTACGATACGGGCGCTCTTCCTGTGGGGCTTATCGGGGCCGTTGTTCAGCTCTATCATGGAATAGAGCACCCGGCGCTGGACGGGCTTCAGGCCGTCCCTTACATCCGGAAGGGCCCTGGACGCTATGACGCTCATGGCGTAGTCAATATAGAATGACTCCATCCTCTCCTTCAGGTCTACTTCCTGAACCTTGTCGTGTTCCAGAGCCTTGTCAAAAATATCATCGTTCATCCCATTCATGCTTTTCCTCTCTCAACTCTCCAAACCGGGCGAATGGTATCCAAATCTATTGTCCAATCTTCTATCCGATGGTATCCAGATTCTTCACGTATTTCGCGTTCTCCTCGATGAATTCCCGCCTGGGCTCCACCTTGTCCCCCATCAGGGTGGTGAAGGTCAGGTCGAGCTCCGACTCCATCTCCTCGTCATAGTTCACCCGCAGGAGAATCCGGCGGGCGGGATCCATGGTGGTCTCCCAGAGCTGCTCCGCATCCATCTCTCCCAGCCCCTTATAGCGCTGTATCTTGTTGCTCTGGTCCCTGCCCACCTCTAAGAGGATGCTGTCCAATTCCTCGTCGCTGTAGGCGTACCATATCTTTTTATTCTTCTCCAGCTTATAAAGAGGGGGCTTAGCAAGGTATACATGCCCCTCCTTTATCAAATCCGGCATGAAGCGGTAGATGAAGGTCAGCAGCAAGGTGCTGATATGGGCACCGTCCACGTCCGCATCTGTCATCAGAATGATTTTATCATACCGAAGCTTGGATATATCGAAATCCTCATGTATTCCTGTACCAAATGCCGTTATCATGGCCCTGATTTCCGCGTTTGCGTATATCTTGTCCAGCCTGGCCTTTTCCACGTTCAGAATCTTTCCCCGCAGGGGAAGTATGGCCTGAGTGGCCCTGGCCCTGGCTGTCTTTGCGCTGCCTCCGGCGGAATCCCCCTCCACGATGTAGATTTCACAGTTCTTGGGATCCTTGTCAGAGCAGTCCGCCAGCTTTCCGGGAAGAGCCATGCCGTCTAAGGCCGTCTTCCTCCTGGTCAGATCCCTGGCTTTCCTGGCCGCCTCTCTGGCCCTCTGGGCCAGGATGGACTTCTCGCAGATGGTCTTCGCCACCGTGGGGTTCAGCTCCAGGAAATAGGTGAGCTGCTCGCTGACGATGCTGTCCACCGCCCCCCTGGCCTCGCTGTTGCCCAGCTTCTGCTTGGTCTGTCCCTCGAACTGGGGATCCTCTATCTTCACGCTGATGATGGCCGTCAGGCCCTCCCTGATGTCCTCCCCGGACAGGTTGGGCTCGCTGTCCTTCAGAAGCTTTGCGTTCCTGGCGTAGTCGTTGAAAGTCTTTGTGAGGGAGTTGCGGAAGCCCTGGAGGTGGGTGCCGCCCTCCGGCGTGTTGATGTTGTTCACAAAGCTGAACACGCTCTCGTTGAAGGAATCATTGTGCTGGAAGGACACCTCCACGTACACATTGTTCTTCTGTCCCTCGAAATACAGGATGGTGTCGTACAGGGGCGTCTTGTTCTTGTTGAGATAGCTGACGAATTCCTTGATGCCACCCTCATAATGAAATTCCACATATTTCTTCTTTGTCTTCTTCTCGGCTTTTTCCGGCTTCTCCGCATGGCTGCCCGGCGTTTCCTCAAAAGCCCCCTCTTCCCTGTCGGCCTCCGCCCGCTGGAGCAGCTCGTTAATCTGGGCGTTCTCGTGGCTGCCCAGCTCCTCTTTCTCCTCTCTCTCATCCCGCAGGATAATCCGCAGGCCCTTGGTCAGAAAAGCCATCTCCCGCAGCCGGATTTTCAGCGTATCGAAATCAAATTCCGTGGTCTCGGTGAAAATGGTATCGTCCGGCCGGAAGGTAATCTTAGATCCTGTCTTCTCCTTCTCGCAGGTGCCGATTTCCTTTAAGGGATAGCAGACCTTCCCCCGCTCATAGCGCTGCTTGTATACCTTGCCGTCCTGGCATATCTCCACCTCCAGCCATTCGGACAGGGCGTTCACCACAGAAGCGCCCACGCCGTGCAGGCCTCCGGAGACCTTGTATCCCCCGCCGCCGAACTTTCCCCCCGCATGGAGGATGGTGAACACCACCTCCACGGCGGGAATCCCTGCCTTGTGGTTGATTCCCACGGGAATGCCGCGGCCATTGTCGATGACGGTGACGGAATTTCCCTCATGGATGGTCACATCTATGGTATCGCATACGCCGGCCAGAGCCTCGTCCACCGCATTGTCCACGATTTCATACACCAGGTGGTGCAGGCCCCTGCTGGAGGTGCTGCCGATGTACATGCCGGGACGCTTCCTGACTGCCTCCAGCCCCTCCAGAATCTGTATCTGATCCGCTCCGTATTCACTCTCCACCGCCGTGTTGCTCATTGTCTCTTCACTCATATATGTCCATCCCTCTCTTAGTGCCGCTTATTCTCCATCTTTTTTCATGAACATTTTCTCTTCGTTCATGCAGGTGGCCGTCCCTTCAGATACCCTTATGACCTTATTTATCTCAAACCTGTGTCTCACGAATTCCTCCAGACCGGTACAGGTGATGATGGTCTGGATATTGCAGATGCTGCCTAACAGATAGTTCTGCCGGTTGGAGTCCAGTTCAGACAGTACATCGTCCAGCAGGAGGACCGGCATATCCTTTGTAATCCGCTTCACAAGCTCTATCTCCGAAAGCTTCAGAGACAATGCCGCCGTGCGCTGCTGCCCCTGGGAACCGTACCTCCGGATGTCGATATCCCCAATGATAAACGAAAAATCGTCTCTATGTGGTCCCACGGATGTCATCTTGGCCCTGATGTCCCTATCCTGTGCGGCTTTCAGCTTCTCCTCAAAGTCCATAGCGGTCACATCCGGCTCATAATGAATCACAAGCTCCTCCTTATCGCCGGACAGATTCTTATGGATGCTATATATGATTTCATTGAGCTGTTCCTCGAAGAGCTTCCTGCGCTCGATGATCTTGCTGCCGAATGACGCAAGCTGCATGTCCCAGATGCTTAGAGTCTCCTTTAAGTCAGGGTTCATGTACATGTCCTTCAAAAGCTTGTTCCTTTGATTGACTATCCTATTGTAGTGATTCAGGTTGTACAGATAGAAGCTGTCCAGCTGGCAGAGCTCCATATCCACGAACCTCCTCCTCTCCGCCGGACCGTTCTTTATGATTCCCAAATCCTCCGGGGAAAAGAACACCACATTGCACAGGCCCATGAGATCCGCCGCCTTTTTTATTTTCTGGCCGTCTATGGCGATGCCCTTGGACTTGGACTTGCGCAGGTGCATGTCCACCCTTGTCTCCAAGCCCTCTTTTTCCAGATATGTCCTGATATGGGCTTCCTCTTTCCCGAAAGCTACAATTTCCTTATCTTTTGCGCCCCTGTGGGACTTGGTGGTGGCCGCCACGAAGATGGCCTCCAGGATATTGGTCTTGCCCTGGGCATTGTCCCCGTACAGGATATTGGTGCCGCGGTCGAACTCCAGGGAAAGGCAGCCGTAATTCCTGTAATCCGCCAGCTCTATCGATTTTATGATCATCTCTGTGCCCGTCTCTACGCTTCTATTTTGACCGTATTGCCGTTATATTCCACTATATCGCCTTCCACCAGCTTCTTCCCGCGCCTGGTATCCACCTCACCGTTTACCATGACCAGTCCCTCCTGAATCACAGCCTTGGCGTCCGCCCCGGATTCCACCAGGTTCGCCGCCTTCAAGGCCTGCCCCAGCTTAATGTATCCATCCTTCAGATGTACGACTTCCACGTTGCACCCTCCCTGCGCTTATCGCGCCTTTCCTTCAGCTTTCCCCCATCCTCAGCGCCCGTAGTTCGCCACCAGGCTCACGGGAAGTATCAGGTAGATATAGCTCTCCTCCTCGTTCTTGATGAAGCATGGGGCCTTTGGATTCACCATATAAAGGTCTGCCTCCTCATCGTCGATGACCCGGAGCGCGTCGATCAGGAACTTGGGATTGAAACCGATCATCAGATCCCTGCCCTGCTTCTCGATATCGATTTCCTCGTTCATGCTGCCAAGAGCGGAGTCGATCTTCAGTTCCATGCACTCGTCCGTGATGTTGATGACGATAGGCTTGCGGTCTCCCTCTCTGGTGAGAAGGGTAGCTCTGTCGATACAGTCTAACAGCTCCCGCTTGTTCACCTTCACCTTTGTCTCATAATCGCCGGAGAGCATTCTGTCGATGCTGAAATACTCCCCCTCTATCAATCTGGATACGACCACAGTATTATCGAATTCGAAGACGATATGCTTTTCCGTAAAGTACACCGTCACATCGCTGTCCGCCCCGCCGGGCAGAATCTTGCTCACCTCATTCAGGGTCTTTCCGGGCACGATGACCTTCCTGTGCCCATAGACCTCCCTAAGCGCAATCTTACGGATAGAGATGCGGTGTCCATCCGAGGACACGATTTTCAGCTCATCTCCGTTTATTTCGAACAGCTCTCCGGTCATCAGCTTGTTGTTGTCATTGTCCGAGATGGAGAAAATCGTCTGGCGCACCATTTCCTTCAGGGCGAACTGGCTGATGACGATGCTCTCCTCCTTTTCCACCATAGGCAGATAGGAGAAATCTTCTCCCGACTTGCCCACAATGGTGAATTTGGCCTTTTCGCATGTAATCAATGTCCGGAAGGAAGCGTCTGTCTCTATTCTGATATAGCTGTCCGGAAGCTTGCGGACGATTTCAAGGAAAATCTTTGCGTCCAGGGCGATGACGCCGCCTTCCACGATATCCCCCTCTATGACAGTCTCTATTCCCATATCCATATCGTTGGCAGTCAGAGTGATGATGCCATTGGAAGCATCTATCAGGATACATTCAAGGATGGACATGGTAGTCTTGTTTGGGACAGCCCTGGATACAATCTGTACACCGTTCAACAGGTTCGATTTGGAACAGACTAATTTCATATGGATAACTCCTTTCCCGGAACCGTGGTTCGCAAAACATATAAAAAGATAAAGGAATTCATAATAACCTTCTTAATAGCTGTTGATAAGTGCATAACCTCATTTATTATACTATTTTTCAGGGAAAAAGGGAATGGATATCTTGCGATTATTTTCAGAATAACTTGAGAAAAACTATCAGGTTATTCACAGTCCATTCATTTTCTTTTGTAACATCCCCGAAATATCAACAGCCTGACCACATGACAATGTGGGTAACTTCCCAGACTTTAGTGACCTTCAGTATAAACTGCTAGGAAGGATTGATCTTCTTTATAATAACATCCACTTTATTCCTGACATCCTCATTGACCTCCATCTCAGCCGTAATCTTCTTGACGCCGTGCATGATGGTGGTATGGTCCTTCTTCGAGAGGAGCTTTCCGATATCCGCGTAAGGAGTCCCCACAAGCTCCCTGCACAGGTACATGACAATCTGTCTGGGCAGCACGTACTCGGAATTGCGCTTCTTTGAGGTAATGTCCTCCGGCCTCACGTTGAAATGCTCCGACACGGTGTCGATGATAAGGGACGGCGTAATGACTTTTGCCTTGTTTGGATAGATGATGTCCTTCAGGGCCTCCTCCGCGATATCTAGGGTCAAATCCACCTTATTCAGCTTTCCGGCCGCCACGATTTTGTTGAAAGCCCCCTCCAGCTCCCGGATATTGGACTTGATGTTTGTGGCGATGTATTTGATGATTTCCTCATTAATCGTCAGGCTGCAGCATTCCGCATTCTTCTTCAGGATTGCCATCCTGGTCTCATAGTCGGGGGGCTGGATGTCCGCAATCAGCCCCCATTCAAAGCGGGAGCGGAAGCGCTCGTCTAAGGTCTCTATCTCCTTGGGCGGCTTGTCCGAGGAGAGGACGATCTGCTTCCTGGCGGAGTGCAGTACATTGAAGGTGTGGAAGAACTCTTCCTGGGTACTCTCCTTTCCGATGATGAACTGCACATCGTCCACCATCAGCACATCCACTGTCCTGTACTTTTCCCGGAGCTTGGTCATGGAGGCCGCGTTTCCGCTTCGGATGGACTCGATGACCTCATTGGTGAACTCCTCGCTGGTCACATAGAGCACCTTTTTCTTCGGATTCTGCTCCAGGATGAAATGGCCGATGGAGTGCATCAGGTGGGTTTTTCCCAGGCCAGGCCCACCGTAGAGATAGAGCGGGTTATAGACATCTCCAGGGGATTCCGCAACAGCCAGGGAGGCGGAATGGGCGAACCGGTTGCTTCCGCCCACCACGAAGGTGTCGAATTTGTACTTGGGGTTCAGATTGGCATGCTCATAGACAGAGCTTTGCTCCTGAATCTCCTTCACATCCTTCTCCATCACGAACTTCACGTCATAGTCATGGTTGAACATCTCCGTGATGGTCACCCGGAAGAAGCTGGCGTATTTGGAGGAAATATAGTCGAACACAGAGGACTGGTCGGCAGGGATGACGATGTTCACTACATCGTTCACCACGTTCAGGAATGCCAGAGGCTCCACCCAGGTCTTATAAGAGATGTCAGTGAGCTCATATTCCCTTTTGATTTTTTCCTTAATGGCAGTCCAGCTGCCCTTGATATCATCCATTTCCTGATTATCCTTTCCTGTGGGAACCCCTTTAGGATCCCGCATTTTACCATTGTAATATAGATTGCGGCAGATTTCAAATATTTGTTATGAACATTCTTATGGATAAAGTTATCCACATGCTGTGCATAATTATGTTCATAAATGGCTTATACAAATGGGAATGTGGATAGCGATGTGAATAAGTGGATAATTCAGAGAAAGACAGAAAACATTGTATTTGCTGGATTAGAGAAGGATTTACAAATGTGATTGCACAGGAAATGCCCTGTTTTTCCAAAATTATACACATAGAATCAACAGTCTGTGGATAAAGTATTTCAGTTTTTTATTGTGGATATCTATGTGGAAAACCGGTATTAAAAATTTTTATGAGGAAAAATAATGATTTTTACTGAATTTTCCTTGACATTGTCCGGATTTTTTTATACAATCAATATGCTATTTTCCTAAAAAAACCCTTAGAAGAATGAGCAAAAGGAGGTGGCTTTCCATGAAGATGACATATCAGCCCAAAAAGCGTTCACGCAAAAAGGTTCACGGCTTCAGAGCGAGGATGAGCACTCGCGGCGGAAGAAAAGTGTTAGCGGCCAGACGTGCAAAAGGAAGAGCGAGATTGTCCGCTTAGGTCACAGAAATGTGGCCTTTTTCTTTGGAGGATGAGTAAGAATAGGAAGGAATTCCAATGAAATTTTCTGAAAGCCTTAAGAAGTATCAGCAGTTCCAGTCCGTTTACAAGTACGGTAAATCGTATGCAAACAAATATCTGGTCATGTATATCATGGAAAATGGCACCGGAAGGAACCGGATTGGAATCAGCGTCAGCAAGAAGGTGGGCAACAGCGTCGTGAGGCATCGGGTCACGAGGCTGGTGCGGGAAAGTTACAGACTGCATGAAGCGGTGTTCGATAGTGGTTTGGACATTGTGGTCGTGGCAAGGAAGGCGGCAGCCCCGGTGGGATACTCTGGAATAGAAGAAGCGCTGCTCCACCTTGGAAAGCTTCATCGTATCATAAAGGTATAAAGACATCTATGAAAAAAATATTGATTGCCGGCATTCGGTTCTACCAGAGATATCTGTCTCCCATGAAAAGGACGAAATGTCCCT
Organism: uncultured Acetatifactor sp.; assembly: GCA_910585615.1. Lineage (GTDB taxonomy): Bacteria > Bacillota > Clostridia > Lachnospirales > Lachnospiraceae > Acetatifactor. Next base: position 65,002 of record CAJUFO010000001.1, on the reverse strand, counting down.
ATATCCCTACCTGTTCCCAGTACGGATTGGAGGCCATTGAAAAGCACGGCGCGGTGAAGGGGAGCATGCTGGCCCTCTGGAGGATACTGCGCTGCAATCCCTTTTCAAAGGGAGGCTTCGATCCCGTTCCGTGACCGGCGAGCCTGACTGAGAGGATACGAATAAATGAATCTTATTTTACTGACACAGAGCACCACCCCTGTCATCGGGCAGGTGGCATGGGTGCTGGGGATGATCATGAACGGGATATTCTATGTCATCGATTTGATAGGACTCCCGAACATCGGTCTGGCCATCATCCTGTTCACCATCGTGGTGAACCTGTTGATGACGCCCCTGAACATCAAGCAGCAGAAATTCTCCAAGCTCCAGGTGAAGATGAGCCCGGAGCTGCAGGCCATTGAGGCCAAATATAAGGGAAGGTCGGATCAGGACGCCATGATGGCAAAGAACCAGGAGATACAGATGGTCTATGCCAAGTACGGGGTGTCCGCAACCGGAAGCTGCGTGCAGCTGCTGATTCAGATGCCCATCCTGTTCGCGCTGTACCAGGTCATCTACCGCATGCCGGCCTATGTGACGAAGATAGGGAATACATTCAAGGTGCTGGCCGACAAGATTATCGACCTGGACGGCGGCGGCTTCCTGCAGGATTCCGGCGTGGAGACCATTAACAGGGTGGTGTCGATGTACGGTCAGTCCATGACCAAGGGCGACCTTTCAAACGGTGTCATCGATGTGCTGAACAAGCTGTCCTCAGTGGATCTGGCCACGGTGGCGGAGCATTACGACCTGACGCAGCTCACCTATCAGGGAAGGCTGATCCTCAGCAATGACACCACCAGGGGCCTGATTGACGTCTACAACAATTTCCTGGGCCTGCACATGGGGGATTCCCCCAGCGACCTGATTAAGGCCGGTATGGCCGTGGGTGCCTGGGGCATCGTGATTGGTGCCGTTCTGATTCCCGTGCTTTCCGCGGTGACCCAGTGGATTAATGTGAAGCTGATGCCCCAGCAGCCAAAGAGCGACAATGAGAAGGCGAACTCCATGGCTGCTTCCATGAAGACCATGAACATGGTGATGCCCCTGATGTCCGCCTGGTTCTGCTTTACCCTGCCCGCAGGCATGGGCCTGTACTGGGTGGCGGGCAGCGTGGTGAGGAGCATCCAGCAGGTGGTAATCAACAGGCATATCGACAAGATGGACTTTGATGAGGTCATCAAGAAGAATTCCGCCAAGAGCGCCAAAAAGCTGGAGAAGATGAAACAGACCCAGGAACGCATGAACGCTTACGCAAATATGAATACGCGCAATATCCAGAATAGCAAGGGCCAGACTGCCAAGCCAAAGGCCGTGAATACGGGCGGGAACGCCGCTGGCAGTACGCCGCCAAAGGGAAAGAGCATGGCGGACAAAGCTTCCGTGAGCACGAATACGGGAAGCGTCAGCACTGGCAGCGCCAAGCCGGGGAGCATGCTGGAGAAGGCGAACATGGTGAAAGATTATAACGAGAGGAACAATAGGAACTGAGACTGTTTTGGAGGGGTAAACGGCTATGGAAACGGAAAAAAATTACCAGGAGTATGTGGAGGTAAGTGCTAAGACTGTAGGCGAGGCGATTACGGAAGCCTGTCGGAAATTCGGCGTCACCAGCGACAAGCTTGACTACAAGATAGTAGAAGAAGGTTCCAGCGGATTCCTTGGAATCGGGTCAAAGCCGGCGGTGATTCAAGCTAGGGTGAAGGTGGAGAAGCTGTCCGTGGATGAGACGGCAAAAAGGTTCCTGCGGGATGTGTTCGAAGCCATGGGCATGGTAGTGGCGGTGGACGTGCAGTATGATGAGGAGGACAGGACGATGAACATCGACCTGGCCGGAGACGAGATGGGCGTGCTGATTGGGAAGCGGGGGCAGACTCTGGATTCGCTGCAGTATCTGGTGTCCCTGGTGGTGAACAAGGAATCGGATGAGTACATCCGGGTGAAGGTGGATACGGAGGATTACAGGGCCAGGAGGAAGGAGACCCTGGAGAATCTGGCGAAGAATATCGCTTATAAGGTAAAGAAGACCAGGAGGGCAGTGTCGCTGGAGCCGATGAATCCTTATGAGAGGAGGATTATTCATTCGGCGCTGCAGAATGATAAGTATATTGCTACCCATAGTGAGGGCGATGAGCCGTTTCGGAGGGTCGTGGTCACTTATAAGAGGCAATAGGCTTGTGTGGAAAACCGGATATTGTTGGGATATCCGGTTTTTTGTGGGATGGCATCCAGGGGGGTCGGGATGGATACGATTGCGGCGATTGCTACGGGGATGACGGATTCAGGGATTGGTATCGTCAGAATCAGCGGCAGTGGGGCTGTGGAGGTGGGGGACGGGATTGTCAAGTCTCCCTCCGGGAGGAGAATCCTGAAAAAGGCGGAGAGCCATAGATTTTACTATGGGTTCGTGGTAAATCCGGAGGATGGGGTCGAGATAGATGAGGTCCTGGCGGTAGTGATGCGGGGGCCCAGGAGCTTTACCGGGGAGGATACGGTGGAAATCCAGTGCCATGGGGGCGTGCTGGTGATGAGGAGGATTTTGGAGTGCGCCTTGAGGTGCGGGGCCAGGCTGGCGGAGCCGGGGGAGTTCACGAAGAGGGCTTTCCTGAACGGGAGGATGGATCTGTCCAGGGCCGAGGCCGTGATGGACGTGATAGGGGCGCAGAATGACAGGGCGCTTGGCTATTCGCTGGGGCAGCTTCGGGGGAGGCTTTCGTGGAAGGTAAGGGAGCTTCGGGGGAGGCTTTTGTACGAGACGGCTTTCATCGAGTCGGCTTTGGACGATCCGGAGCATTTCGATTTGGATGGGTATGGGGAAGGGCTGTCCGGGAAGCTGGACGGCGTGATAGAGGAGCTGAGGAGGCTGATTGGTACGGCTGACAACGGAAGGCTCATAAAGGAGGGAATCAGGACGGTAATCCTCGGGAAGCCGAATGTGGGGAAGTCGTCGCTCCTGAACTGCCTTCTGGGGGAGGAGAGGGCGATTGTTACGGACGTGGCGGGGACTACCAGGGATGTGCTGGAGGAGTCGCTGCGGCTGGGAGATATTTGTCTGAACATCGTAGATACGGCGGGCATCCGGGATACGGAGGATACCGTGGAGAGAATAGGCGTAGAGAGAGCATTGAGATACGCAAGGGAGGCAGATTTCATTGTATATGTTACGGACGCTTCGATGGAGCTGGATGAGAATGACAGGGAGATTGTCTCTGTTATTGGGGATAAGAGAACGATAGTGCTGTTGAATAAGAGCGATTTGGAGGTTGTGGTCACGGAAGAAGAGATAAGGGCATTGTTTGTGGAGAACGAGGCGGATCCCTCCGGGAGGGAAAGGTTCGTGGTCCTGCATACTTCCGCAAAGGAGGGGGCAGGGATAGAAGAGCTGGAGCAGGCCGTGAAGGAGATGTTCTTTCACGGGGAGATCGGGAGCAGCAATGAGATCGTCATCACGAGCATGCGGCACAAGGAGGCATTGGAGGAGGCCTGTGCGGCTCTGATGCTGGTAAAGGGGAGCATAGAGGACGGGATGCCGGAGGATTTCTATTCTATCGATCTGATGAATGCCTATAAGGCGCTTGGACGGATCATAGGGGAAGAGGTCGACGATGACCTGGTGGAGGAAATATTCTCTAAATTCTGTATGGGAAAATAAGAGACAGGGATGAGGCTTTCAAAATATATGACGGAATTTCGTGAGAAAGTAGATGTATGTGTAGTTGGAGCGGGGCATGCTGGCTGCGAGGCTGCGCTGGCCTGCGCCAGGCTGGGGCTGGAGACTGTGATATTCACGGTGGCAGTGGACAGCATCGCTTTGATGCCCTGCAATCCCAATGTAGGCGGCTCTTCCAAGGGACATCTGGTGCGGGAGCTGGATGCTTTGGGCGGGGAGATGGGGAAGAACATCGACAGGACGTTCATCCAGTCCAAGATGCTGAACGTGTCCAAGGGGCCTGCCGTCCATTCCCTGCGCGCCCAGGCGGACAAGGCGGAGTATTCCAGGGCCATGCGAAAGGTCCTGGAGGGGCAGGAGCATCTCACCATCAAGCAGGCGGAGGTGTGCGAGCTTCTGTGGGAGGAGACGGAAGCCTGCGAGGACAGGATTTTGGATGGCGATGCCTCTGACCGGAATTCCTCTGGATTGGAGAAGGGATATGGGAAGAGGGTCACAGGCGTAAAGACCTTTACAGGCATGGTCTATGAATGCGCAGCGGTAGTCCTCTGTACAGGAACCTATCTGGGGGCCAGATGCCTCTGCGGGGAATCCATCACCTATACAGGGCCCAACGGGCTGCAGGCCGCTGCGCACCTGACGGATTCCCTGAGGGAGATGGGCATAGAGCTGCGCCGGTTCAAGACGGGCACCCCTGCCAGGATGGACAGGCGTAGCATCGATTTCTCCAAGATGGAAGAGCAGGTGGGGGATGAGAGGATTACGCCCTTTTCCTTTTCCACAGACCCTGACAGCATCCAGAAGGAGCAGGTCTCCTGCTGGCTTACCTATACCAATGAAAGAACCCATGAAATCATCCGAGGCAATCTGGACAGATCTCCCATCTATGCGGGCATCATAGAGGGGACGGGGCCAAGGTACTGTCCGTCCATCGAGGACAAGGTCGTAAAATTCGCGGACAAGGAGCGCCATCAGGTCTTCATCGAGCCAGAGGGGCTGCATACCAGCGAGATGTATGTGGGGGGCATGTCATCCTCCCTGCCGGAGGATGTGCAGCTCGCCATGTACAGGACGGTGCCGGGGCTGGAGCACTGCAGGATTGTCCGCAATGCCTATGCCATCGAATATGACTGCATCCATGCGGGACAACTGGACGCTACTTTGGAATTCCGGAATGTCAAAGGGCTGTTCAGCGCGGGTCAGTTCAACGGGAGCAGCGGATACGAGGAGGCTGCCTGCCAGGGCCTGGTGGCCGGGGTGAACGCCGCCATGTCCATTCTGGGGAAGCCTCCCCTGACCATAGACAGGTCGGAGGGGTATATCGGCGTGCTGATAGACGACCTGGTGACCAAGGACAACAGGGAGCCTTACCGGATGATGACCTCCCGGGCGGAGTACAGGCTGCTCCTGCGCCAGGACAACGCGGATCTGCGGCTGCGGAAGAAGGGCTATGAGGCTGGCCTCATCTCTGAGGAGGAATATCAGGCCCTGCTGGAAAAGGAGAGGCTGATAGACAGGGAGGTGGAGAGACTTAAGGGCACCTCTGTAGGGGCAAACAGGGAGATTCAGAATTTCCTGGAGGCCCATGGCAGCTCTCCCTTAAAGACGGCGGCCAGCCTGGCGGAGCTGCTTTGCCGTCCTGAGCTTTCCTATGAAGTCCTGGGGGAGATCGACAGGGGGAGAGAGGCCCTGCCCGCCGCCGTGCTGGAGCAGGTGGAGATAGAGATCAAATATGAGGGCTATATCCTCAGGCAGAAGCGTCAGGTGGAGCAGTTTCGGAAGATGGAGAAGAAGCTGATACCCCAGGAGATGAATTATGACGATGTGTCCTCCCTGCGCCTGGAGGCCAGGCAGCACCTGAAGCTGTTCCGTCCTTCCTCCATTGGGCAGGCTTCCAGGATATCCGGCGTTTCCCCTGCGGATATCTCCGTTCTGCTGGTCTACCTGGAGAGATACGGGAAAGATTTGCCTTGAAATTATTAAAAATCCTTAAAAGTATGTTAATTATTGTTATGATTCGGTTATGGATCAGAAATATATGATATACTGATTTTAATTGGGACATGTAAGGAGGTTCTGATCCATGAATGAAAATGAAAATGAAAATATGGAAGTCAACGGCATTCCCCTTGGCTTCCCTGTATCTTTTATGCAGATAAAGGAAATGACCATGCTCTATTCCTGCGCTATGCGGGAAATCTGCACCAAGCTGGAGAACCTGAGCCAGGAGTTCGAACTCAAGGAGGCCAGGAATCCCATACAGCACATCAACCACAGGCTCAAGAAGACGGAGAGCATCCGCAACAAGATGCTGCAGAAAGGCCTTCCCCTGGAATATGAAGTGATGCGGGATGAGATCACGGACATCGGAGGCATTCGTGTCATCTGTTCTTATATCAATGATATCTACGCGATTGCGAACATGCTGAAGCAACAGGACGATTTACTGATCGTCAGGGAAAAGGACTACATATCCAATCCGAAGAAGAACGGGTACAGGAGCTATCATCTGATCGTGGCGATTCCGATTTTCCTCTCCTCGGAAAAACAGATCATTCCGGTGGAAATCCAGATGAGGACCATAGCCATGGATTTCTGGGCCAGCCTGGAGCATCAGCTCCGCTATAAGACTACGGCGTCGGTCTCGGATTCCACCAGAAGCAGGCTTACCAATATCGCCCAGGACATATTCAGGGCGGATGTGGAAATGCAGCAGATATATGAGGATATCAGCGCGTTGGAATAGAACAGAAAAAGGTCTGGCTCCCATTCAGGGATGCCAGACCTTTTCTATCGTCATTCTTTCTCAATCCAGATCGATTATGTTAGAGGAGGGTGTGCCGTAGCCGGTATATCCTGTCTGGGAATCCATCTTGATATATTCCTCACGCAGCTTGAATTTGGCCACAAGGCTCTTCAGCGTGGAGGCCTGCTCTGAGAGCTCCTGGCTGGCAGCGGCGCTTTCCTCTGCGGTAGCGGAGTTGGTCTGTACTACGCTGGAAATCTGATCCACACCCAGGGTGACCTGTTCGATGGCGCCTGCCTGTTCCTCGGCAGCGTTTGCAATCTCGTCCACCTTGGTGGAGGCGGAGCGGACATGGTTCACCACCTGTACCAGGGATTCCGCTGTGGAGTTGGCAAGCTTTGTGCCCCTTGTGACGGCATTGACGGAGCTCTCAATCAGCTCTGCGGTATTCTTGGATGCCACGGAGCTCTTGCTGGCAAGGCTTCTGACTTCCTCGGCCACCACGGCGAATCCTTTTCCGGCTTCCCCTGCCCTTGCGGCCTCAACGGCGGCGTTCAGAGCCAGGATATTGGTCTGGAAGGCGATGTCTTCAATGGTCTTGATGATCTTGCTGATTTCATTGGAAGAACGCGCAATCTCTTCCATGGCGTCCATCATGTCATGCATCTGGTTGTTGCAGATTTCGGCTTCGCCACCGGCAGTGTTGGATTTGGATCTGGCTTCCATGGCATTGTCGGCAGTGCTCTTGACCTGATAGGAGATATTGGTGATGGTGGAGGCAAGCTCTTCCACGGAAGCGGCCTGCTCGGTAGCGCCCTGTGCCAGGGCCTGTGCGCCGTTGGATACCTGGCCGGAGCCGGATGCCACCTGATCCGCACTCTGGTTGATCTGTCCCAGGGTGATGCTCAGGTCCTTGTTCAGCTTGCGGATGGACAGAAGCAGGCTCTGCAGACTGCCCACATATCTTTCCTCTGCATTGGTGCGGACATCGAAATTGCCGTCCGCCATCTCGCTCAAGAGCCTGGAGGCGTCGGAGATGACGGTCTCCAGAATGAAGGTCATATTCTTAAAGGACTTGGTAAGGCTTCCAAGCTCGTCCTTGGACTCGTAGGTCACGGAGATATCGAAATTGCCGTTGACAATCTTATCCGCCGCTGTCTCCAGTTGACGTAAGGGCTTGGTGATGGATCTGGTCAGGTATGTAGAAAGGAGGATGGTGATAATCAAAGCTACCACAGCCATGCCAATCTGTGCCGCTACAAGGAGCTCCTGCATGTCTACCGTGCTGAGGAAATTGTCCTCCGCCGTCTTTTCTTCCACAGCGCTGATCTGAATCAGGGTGTTCACGGCTTCCTGTACAAGAGGCTGGTATTCTTCAAGCAGTATCCTCTGTGCCTCCAGGTTGTCCGTCTCGGATGTGGTGATGACATTCTCCTGCAGTTCCATGGCCTTTTGTATAGAATCGGAAAAGGAATCCAGTAACTGGGAATCCCCTGTGAAATTCTCGAACAGCCAGTAGGCATTTTCCTCCAGCGCCGTCAATTCGGTCTGAAGCTCATCCTGATAGCTTTCCTTTTTCGATTCATCGCTCTCGATGGTGATGAATGCCAGATCCTTCACGATAATCTGCAGGCCCCGGCGCATGCTCATGATATTGTTGGTCACCTTATACTCTACATTGTAAAATTCAGAGTATTTGTTAGCGTTTGCCTGCAGACCGTAGATGGCAATGGCCACTGTCCCTATGAACAGTATGATGACCAGCATGAAGGTCGCCAAAAGCTTAGTCCTGATTTTTAGATTCTTCATGTTACCCTCCTGGATAGATTTATTTTATATGTTGATTATAATAGATTATTGTCAATCTGTCCACTCTATTTACGTAAACAGAAAAATTTTCTATATTGCCTAATCCGTTTCCTTCCCCTATAATAGATGGATGAAGACAAGTGGGGGTTTGGATTGGCGAGGTGATTGGATGGCTCAGTATGATTTGGAGATATTTCAGAGAGATCTTGAGGCGTTTGGCATCGCTCTTTCCGGGGAACAGACGGGGCAGTTCCTCCGGTATTATGAGCTGCTGCTGGAATGGAACGGCAGGATGAACCTGACGGCCATCACGGAATATCAGGAGGTATTGAAAAAGCATTTCGTGGACAGCCTGTCCCTGGTGAAGGTGTGCAGGCCGGGAAGGGGAGATGCCCTGATCGATGTGGGGACAGGAGCGGGGTTTCCGGGGCTGGCCCTGAAAATCGCCTTCCCCGGCCTGAAGGTCACGCTGCTGGATTCCTTGAACAAGAGGATTCAGTTCCTGAACGCGGCCATAGAGGAGCTTAGGCTCGACGATGTGGAGGCAGTACATGGCAGAGCGGAGGATTACGCTGCGCCCGGCAGAGGGAGGGAAGGCTTCGATTTCTGTGTGTCCCGGGCGGTGGCGAACCTCTCCACCTTGTCGGAGTACTGTCTTCCTTTTGTGAAAAAGGGGGGATTATTCATTGCCTACAAATCCGAAAAGGGCGCAGGGGAAGTGGCCGATGCCCAGAGGGCCATGGCCGTGCTGGGGGGCAGGTTGAGGGAGAGCGTGGAATTTACCCTGCCGGATTCGGATATCCGCCGGAACCTGGTTGTGGTGGAAAAGGTGCAGAAGACGCCGGCAAAATATCCCAGGAAGGCCGGACTGCCCTCCAAGGAGCCTATCCGGGGGACAGAGGGAAAGCAGGAGAGGCGGGGTACGTCATGAAGAAGGAAGATTACCAGGCCCTGCAGGAGATGCTGAAGGAATTCCGGGAGGAGGCCGCAGAGCTTCAGGCGCGGATAGAAAAGTATGAGGAACGCGTGAAGGAGGCGGAGCTGTATCTGAAGGCCATACAGGACTCGGAGCCTGAGGACAGGAAGGTATTCTCCCCCAGGAGGGTGGAGGTATTATATAAAGAAGAGATAGGGAGGATAAAGGAGCAGAAAGCCCTCCATGAGGAGCAGATACGGCAGCTGTGCGGCGAGAGGGATGTGATAGGGAGGCGGATTTCCAGGCTGGAGACTGTCTGCCGCCATCAGAGGGACCGCGCCAGGAGCAGGCGCGACGCCTCTTTGATGGATTTGGAGAAGATTATCGGCAGAATCGAGAGCAGCAGCGGGTACATAGACAGGAACCCCGTCCAGGCCAGGCAGGAGCTGGCCATCATCGCAAAATCCTTAAGAGAACTTGTGGACAGGATGCGGGAGGGGGAGAAGCCTTAGCCTCTGATGCTGTCAACGGCAGGCAGGAAGCTCAGGCAGCTTTTCTGTCTCCTTCCGGGAATCAGCCGGGTTCCGTCCGTGTACCCTTCTTCCCTTCCTGCCAGCTCTTTGATGAGGAGCCCGCGCAGGTAGGAAATCCGCTCCTGGCAGTCAGAATCCGCAATCGCGTCGTGCAACTCCTTCGGATCCGTATCCAGCCGGAAATACTGTTCCCTTCCGGATTCTATGAACCAGCAGTACTTGTCCTGCCCGGTGACGATATATTGGTTTCCGATGTCGCCGCCGCTGTGCTCCCCGTGGAGGTATTCCCGATGGTTCTCCTTAAGAAGGGAGAGGCCGTCGATTCCCTCCGGCTGTTTCCCTCCGGCCAGTTCCACCAAAGTGGGCAGGATGTCCCGAAGCTCCGCCAGCCTGGTGCATACCGTTCCGGGTACCATGCCCGGCGCGTTGGCGATGATCAGGGGAATGTGGATGCTTCCCTGATAGGGGCGGGTCTTTCGGAAGGTGTAGTGGTCCCCCAGAAGCTCTCCGTGGTCTGACACAAATAAAATGACGGTATTTTGATAAGAACCATCGTCCTTCAGGGCATCTACCAGCCGTCCTATCTGATTGTCCAGATGGGTGATGCAGGCATAATACCCAATCTGCGCCTGACGCATGAGCTCCGGATCCACGGATCCGGTATCAGCATCGCTGCGCCTGCCCAGCCGCTGCAGCCGTTCCACGTCCGCCCAGTCGCCGATGGCGGGAGGCGTCAGATTCTGATTGCGGTAGAGGTCGAAAAAGTACCGGGGTGCGTCAAAGGGCGGATGGGGCCTGAGATAGGATGCCATCAGGAAAAAGGGGCGGGCGCGGTCCCTGCGGCGGAGAAAATCGATGGATCTGTCCGTGACCCAGTTGGTGGGGTGGAGTCTTTCCTCATACATCCAGGGCCTGGCGGTGAAGGAATTGCATTCCAGCCCTTCGTCCGTCACATCCCTGTCGATGCCGATCTGGGTCTTCATCCAGTAGAAATAATCGTCGGCAATCCGCTGGTTTTCCGCGTAGGGCACGTTGGCATTCCGATAGGCATGGAGGTAGCCGTCGTGGAGCTCTATGTTGTGGAAGCCCATGAGGTTCCGCAGGGGATGGACATGCATCTTCCCCACGCATTGGGTGTAATATCCGGCCTTTGACAGCTCTCCGGCCATGGTGACGGGATATTCCCAGGGGACTCTGTCCATATAGCCTACTCGGCCGTGATGTTCCTGGGAAAGTCCTGTGTGCAGGGCGCAGCGGGCCGGGATGCAGCTTGGGCAGGCGGTGTAGGCATTGCTGTAGCGTGTCCCCAGGGATGCCAGGTGGTCAAGGTATGGCGTCTTTACATCGGGATGGCCTGCGATTCCCAGACAGTCGCCGCGCATCTGGTCGGTCATGATGAGCAGGATGTTGAGCCGGTTCTTCTTTGAATTCTTTTCCATAGGCTGTATCCTTTCTTGTCTTTTCTTCCAGTATACTGAAAAGGTCTGAAATCCGCAATTGTTTTTTTACTTTGATTTTCATATGTCCATATTATTTTGTTTGCTATCCGTTATATAAATATGATAAAATAGGTATCATCCACAGAAGGGACATGGGTTTGAAAAAATGAAAACAATAAAACAAAATATAGATAAACGGAATTTCGCTTTAAAATGTTTTTTGTTTGTTTTTATCCTGATATATCTGGGCATATTCCTCTATCTGAATCTGATGAAGTATGCACAGCATGTAGATTCGGATATAGCGGCGGAGGCTTTGCTGGCCAGAGAGATATGGACAGAAAAAGATTTGACACCGGACAACTGGATATCCAGCACAGAACGCCGGGTAGTTGGGATGCCTACTGTCATGGCCTTGTTCTATGGGGTGTTCCACAGCATGACTATGGCGGCAGGGATTTCCTGTGTAATGGTCAGCGCCATATTCATCATAGTTTTTTTCTGGTTCTTGAAAAGAATCGGAATGTCTGATATAGCGGTCATGACATCGATTCTGGCTCTTCTTGCCCTGCCGATCAATGGATTGCGCAATGATGGGCAGATTGTGCCGTTTGTGACGCTTCTATTGTTTCTCTTTGCCGATTATTATGTCATCCACAGCATATTGATGTTTTTTTCAATTATGTTTTACATTCACTTGAAAAACGGAAATTTTAAACATGGCAAACCAGGATTAATGGAAATCATAGCATGGGGCTTTTTATTCCTGTTTACCATTGCCCTGTGCCTGGGTGGACAGAGATGCCTGCAGGTATTGATACTCCCGATAATAGCGGCAGAGGCGGTTTTCTTATTCATAGAGTCTGACAGCTTTACGAACAGAATCCCTAAGAAACGTTATTATGCCACGGGATTTGTGGGGACTTTGGCTCTGGCGTTTTTGATATCGAATGTCTATAGAGGTCAGAAGAATTATGAAATGTTCCTGCTGTCTCCTGAACAAATTGCGGAAAGAGTATTTGTGACAATTCCGGCAGCAATCCTGGAAGGTTTCGGAATCGCCGGAAATACTTCCGTCGGTTCCTTTGGCTCTGTGATGCAGATGCTTGTATGGGCTTTTTTGGTACTGGTTGGATATGGTATCTGTCTGGTGGTTCGCCGAAAGACAGAGATGGTCACAAAAGAACAGAAGGAAGCCATCTCTATCCTGACGGCTTCTCTGGGGATTACAGGATTTATCGTGGCAGTCACTACGGTAGAAGCGGCCCAGAATTATTTTTTTGTGGCCTGGTTCATTGCGGCTCTGATTCTTGGAATCATGATTGATTATTTTCGTAGAAAAAAGTCTCTGTTTGCGAATCTGATCCTGTTTGCCATATGTTGTTTTTCCGTCCTGAACATAAAATATACTTATGTGGATGCATTGACTGTTACGGATAATCTGAAGGAATATGAAGAAGTGGCGGATTATCTGATTCAGGAAGATATTTCCTATGGTTATGCCGAGTTTTGGGACGCATCCAGGATTTCATTGGTCAGAGACGGTGCGGTAACGATGGGAAGTTCGTATGGAATGGAGAATCTTGAAATGTACTGGTGGCTGACTTCCACAGATTGGTATCCTCCAAATCTTCCTGAAGAAATGAAAACTGCATATGTAGTCAGGATTCCAAAAAAGGATGCTTTCGAAGCACAGTTCCAGGAAGAGGGAATTGTGGAGCTTGGATTTGAAAATGATATATTTGCGGTCTACATCAGTGATATGAATTTCGTGAATATGCAGTAATTATTTATGGGAGGAGGGTGAGACAATGGGAGTTCGCAGGCCTTTTTATCAAGCGGCTGTTTTCATATTGAAGATATTCTTATTGCTCATAGGTGCCTACTTGGTTTATACAGGAATCAGGTATTCCTATTATTCCGCAAAATCCTATGATTTGAGAATCTATGAAGTACCGGATTCCACAATGCTTCATGTACTTGCATTCGGTATCGCTTGTTTAGCGTCGACATTTTTTTTGTTTTTATGGCACAGGCTCTGCAATCGATTCGATCAAGAGAAAATGTGCGGGATTATGCTTCTGGCAGCGTGCTTCTGGCTTTTGGTAATAGGAATCTTTTATTTAAGGAGCCATCCATATTATCCTCAGGGGGATCAGTTGAATGTAGCTGCGGGAGCTGCTTATGCACGGGCAGGGGATTATGATATGTTTGGAAAGGGGGGATATATAGGGCTTTATGAACAGCAGAAAGGACTTGTCTTTTTGTATGAAATCCTTTTTTCCTTATTTGGGGATTTCTGTTTTTCTATTGTAGGATATCTCAATTTATGCTTCATGATTGTCACACTTATCTTTGGATATTATTTTTTAAAGCATGTGGCAAAGAAGGCTTTTTATAGAATCCTATATTGTGTGTTGATGATGTTCTGTGTGCCTTATATCATATACCTTCCTTATGCGTATGGAGATTTGCCATCTATTTGCTTCAGCATGATTTTATTCTGGGCGATAGCTGTGTTTAAAGAAGACTTGAAAATAAGGTATGTTTTTATTGCCTGTATTGCGGCAGCTTTGGCATTGCTTGTCAGGACAAGCAGCAGTATCGTATTGATTGCTGTGGCAATCGGCATGGTGCTGCTTGCCATGGAGACAATCAGTTTTCGCCCTCTTTTGGCAGCCCTGTGCATTCTGATAGTTTCCTGGGGATCCGTGAAAGCAGTGGACAGGATGTATGAAATGAAATCGGGATTTGAGAGCGGTATCGGAATTCCCAAGATACTGTGGGTAGCTATGGGATTACAGGAAACGGATGGAAATCCTGGAATATATAATCGCTATCAGCAAATGGTGTTTGAGGAGTGCGGATTTGAAAAGGAGACGGCTACAGAGGTGGGAAAACGGTATATCATGAATCGGTTGAAGGAATTTCAGGACAGTCCGGCTTATGCCAGATATTTTTTCACAGGGAAAATCAAACTGCAGTGGCTGGAACCTCTTTTTGAAGGATTGTATGCTACCAGTACCTTTGATGAGGAGTCTGAATATCCTGATTGGATTACAGATTTATATTATGGGGATATCCATGATGTCATCTGGAATTTTGCAAACTATTATCAAAGTTTGATTTATCTTTCATTTTTATGTTTTATAGTAAGCTTTTTCTTTCGAAGGTCAAGTGTACTATTTGAGGTTACGGGATGGATTCCGTTAATTGCGGTTGTGGGCGGCTTTCTCTTTTGTATCATGTGGGAGAGCCAATGTAGATATATGCTGCCATATTATATATTCATTATTCTGTATGCTGCTTTTGGAATGGGGAAAATTGCGGAATCCCTTTACAGAGGAATAAACTATATTCGTGCGCGTATTTAATTGCCGTTTAAAACACCGGCATTGTAGAAGAGAGCATAGGATTTGGAGGTAAATGGAATGAAGATATTGAATTTTGGATCATTGAATATGGATTATGTCTATCAGGTGGAACATTTTGTCCGGCCAGGGGAGACAATGAATGCGCTTTCCCAATGTGTCAACTGTGGAGGAAAGGGATTGAATCAATCCATAGCCTTGGCAAGAGCTGGAGCAAAGGTATACCATGCAGGCTGTATAGGGACAGGAGGAGAACGACTGGCCCGGGAACTTATGGAGAATGGCGTTGACATTTCCTGTTTGACCAAGGTAGATGATATACAGGGGAATGCGGTGATACAGGTGGACAGGAGTGGAGAAAATTGCATTCTGTTGTTTGGTGGTTCAAACCGCGGTATCAAGCCGGAGATGGTAAAGCAAGTCATGGAGAAGTTTGAGCCGGGAGATTATCTGATACTTCAGAATGAGGTGAGCTGTCTGCCGGAGATGGTGACAGAGGCAAAAAACAGGGGAATGAGGATAGTGTTGAATCCTTCTCCTTTTGAGGATAGTTTATTGGATTTGGATTTTGATGATATTGCCTGGTTGCTGATGAATGAGATAGAGGCGGAGCAAATCTCCGGACAGAAGAATTCGGATGCGGTTTGGCAGTTGATGCATGGAAAATATCCTTCTCTTAGCATGGTAGTGACATTGGGAAAAGAGGGAGCAGTATGTTATACGCCGGAAGGAAAGACGGCGCAGATGGCATATCCTACTTCTGTGGTAGATACAACGGCTGCGGGAGATACCTTTACCGGATATTTCATTGCTGCTTTGACAGAGGGGATGGAAATAAGGGAATGCATGCGCCGGGCATCTAAAGCCGCATCCATCAGTGTATCACGAGCCGGAGCGGCAGAGTCTATTCCCGGACGGCAGGAAATTGAGAGAGCTTTGGCGGATATTTGACTAGAGCAGTTGTGTGTGGATGTTTTACGGAGGTATAAGGATGGTATATTATAAGGATGAAATTTGTCTGATTAGGAATCTTGAAAAGGATGATATAGAAGAAATCGTTCGAGAAGAATGTGCGCAGGGATGGCAAGCCAGCGATGCAAAGTATCTTATGAGGATAAAGAATCAGGAAGAGGAAAAATGTATTTCTTTTGTGGCGGAATATAAAGGTTCAGTGGCTGGGTATGTGAATCTATATTTCTGTGCAAAGACAGGCCCTTTTGCATTTGCGGCTTATCCGGAGATTGTAGATTTCGGGGTATTGGAGAAATACAGAAGGCAGGGCATTGGTACCAGGCTAATGGATGTCGCGGAGGAGATTGGGTTCCAATCCAGCCATATCATATGTATCGGAGTCGGATTGCACAGTGGATATGGTAGTGCTCAGAGAATGTATGTGAAGAGAGGGTATGTTCCGGACGGGTCGGGGGTATGGTATCGGGATAAAGTTTGTGAACCTTATGAAAAATGTTGTAATGATGATGATTTGGTTTTATATCTTTCTAAGAATATTGAGACACAGAATATTTTCTTAGATAAAAAATTGTGAGCAGGAATGTTTCACGTGAAACATTTTATATATGTACAGAAAAAATACAAGATAATGTTTCACGTGAAACATATTTCCCCAAGATGTTGTAATTTTTCTGTGAAACATAAATAATTGGATTGTGTAGCTGTGAAACATAAAAAATATAGATATATTGAATGCTACAAAATGTTTCACGTGAAACATTTTGGGCATTTTTTATCGTTATAATAGTATAGAAGAGAGTATGTGATTCTGAAATATTGTTCAACTTATATATAGCTATCCTGAAAGAATAGTGCTATAATACACTCAAGAACGGCAGAATTTGCAATGCTGCATATGACAAGGATATGGCTGGCGGTCTTTTGTTAAACACATAATTGCAATTGATTCTATGTGCAGCAGCATAAAAAGCAAATGCAAGGAGGGAGTCTGGCCATGGGAAAAACGATTGCAATAGCAAATCAAAAAGGCGGCGTGGGGAAGACCACAACAGCTATCAACCTTTCCGCCTGTCTGGCGGAGAAAGGGAAAAAAGTACTGGTAATAGACACCGATCCACAGGGAAATACCACTAGCGGATTTGGATTAGACAAGAACAATTTGGAAAATACCATATACGAATTGATTTTGGGAGAGTGTTCTATCAGTGACTGTATCATTAAAAAAGTGACGGGCAATGTCTCCGTAGTCCCTTCTAATGTGAATCTAGCCGCAGCGGAGATTGAACTGATAGGCATTGATAAAAAGGAATACATATTAAAAAAAGAAGTAGATTATATTAAGGATGAATATGATTTTATCATTATAGACTGTCCTCCTTCTCTGAATATGCTGACAATCAATGCCATGACTACCGCGGATAGTGTACTGGTTCCTATTCAATGTGAATATTATGCGCTGGAAGGATTGAGTCAATTGATACATACCATTAATCTGGTAAAGGAGAGATTGAATCCTGATTTGGATATGGAGGGTACAGTGTTCACTATGTATGATGCGCGCACTAATCTGTCCATGCAGGTAGTAGAAAATGTAAAGGAAAATTTAAAGCAAAAAATATACAATACCCTAATTCCCAGAAATATTCGTCTGGCGGAGGCACCCAGCCATGGAATGCCCATTAATTTATACGATGCAAAATCGGCTGGTGCTGAGGCATATATGCAATTGGCTGAAGAAATAATTGGCAATGTGTGACATGCCTTGCAATAGTCATGATGGAAATGGAGGAAGAATATGGCGGGAAAAATGGCGAGGGGATTGGGTAAGGGATTGGATTCTCTGATACCTGATGCGGTAGGGGAGGCAAAAGTAAAAAAGGAAGCGGTAGAAACGAAAGCTATCGATGATGCTGTCGAAAAGAATCAGCAGGAAACGCTTGTAAAAATCACCGCGGTAGAGCCGAACCGGAAACAACCTCGGAAAAATTTTGATGAGGATTCCCTACAGGAATTATCTGACTCTATCAAGCAGGTAGGCCTGATACAACCAATCCTGGTACAGGATAGGAAAGACCACTATGAAATCATTGCCGGCGAGAGAAGGTGGCGGGCGGCAAAGATGGCCGGATTGAAGGAAGTACCTGTCATCATCCGTGATTATACGGAGCAGGAAATCATGGAGATTTCCTTGATTGAGAATATCCAGCGGGAGGATTTGAATCCCATTGAAGAGGCACAGGCATATAAACGCCTGTTGACAGAATTTAATCTGAAGCAGGATGAGGTGGCGGAGAGGGTGTCAAAGAGCCGTACCGCCGTAACCAATTCCATGCGGCTTTTGAAGCTTACCGACAAGGTGCAGCAGATGGTAATCGATGAAATGATAAGCACCGGGCATGCCAGGGCAATTCTGGGCATAGAGGATCCCGAAGAACAGTATGAAGTGGCCCAGCGGATTTTCGATGAAAAACTCAGCGTCCGCGAGGTGGAGAAGCTGGTAAAGAATCTGCACAAGCCTGAGAAGCCAAAGAAGAAGCTGAATGACGATGTGACCATGCAGGTCATCTATCAGGATATTGAGGACAAGCTGAAGCAGAGGCTGAGCACAAAGGTGACAGTCACTTCAAAAGGGGAAGGTTCTGGGAAAATCGAGATTGAATTTTATAATCATGAGGATTTGGACAGACTGTTAGATATCATATCTTAAAGACAAGATAAACAGGCAGGATACTGAAGGAGATATATGAATACAATAGGATGTAGCGCGTTTTTAGACCAGATTGGCATCGGTTCCTTTGACTGGGGGTATCTGGCGGTAGGGATGATGGGCCTGGCCATCGTGATGCTGATTGTACTGATACTTTTAATCGTACAGATTGTAAAGGTGAACAAGCTAAAAAAAAGACTGGATCGGTTCCTTCTGGGAAAGGACGGGACAAGCCTGGAGGAAGATATCCTGAAATTATTCGATGACAATCAGCTTCTGAAAGAAGGAGCAGAGAAGAACAGGCAGGACATCGATATGATATACAAAAGGCTGCAGACAGTATATCAGAAGATGGGACTTGTGCGGTATGATGCCTTTAATCAGATGGGTGGACAGCTCAGCTATAGCCTGGCGCTGCTGGATGAAAACGATAACGGCTTTATCATCAATTCCGTCCACAGCACGGAAGGATGCTATTCCTATTCGAAGGAAATCAGGAATGGGGACAACAGTATTTCATTGAGCCAGGAGGAGGCAGAGGCGCTGGCTATCGCGAAGGGAAAAGCGGTATAAATGGAATAATCACAGAAAGGGTATGAAAACCATGATTGATATTAAGTTTTTGAGAGAGAATCCCGATATTGTAAAGGAGAATATCCGGAAGAAATTCCAGGAGGAAAAGCTTGCCCTGGTGGACGAAGTGATAGCCCTGGACGCAGAGAGCAGAAAGGCCAAGCAGGAGGGGGATAACCTTCGCGCATCCAAGAATAAGATATCCAAAGAAATCGGTGCGCTGATGGCCCAGGGAAAGAAGGCTGAGGCAGAGGAAAAGAAAGCGGAGGTGGCGGCTAACGCCAAAAGGCTTGCGGAACTGGAAGCCCTGGAGCCGCAGTTTCAGGAAAAAATCACGAAAATCATGATGGTCATACCGAACATCATTGATGATTCCGTTCCTATCGGTAAGGATGACAGCGAGAACGTGGAAATCGAAAAATACGGAGAGCCTGTGGTGCCGGATTTTGAGGTGCCATACCACGCTGATATATTGAACAGCATCAATGGCCTTGATAAGGATGCGGCAGGGCGTACCAGCGGAAATGGCTTTTATTATCTGATTGGGGATGCGGCCAGAATCCACTCGGCTATGATTAGCTATGCAAGAGACTTCATGATTGACAAAGGCTTTACCTACTGCATCCCACCTTTCATGATCCGCAGCAGTGTAGTGAATGGGGTCATGAGCTTTGCGGAGATGGAAGCTATGATGTACAAGATTGAGGGGGAAGATTTATATCTGATTGGAACCTCTGAGCATTCCATGATTGGCAAGTTCAAAGGACAGATTGTCAATGAAGGCAGCCTGCCGATAACGATGACTTCCTATTCCCCCTGCTTCAGAAAGGAAGTGGGATCCCACGGAATAGAAGAGAGAGGCGTCTACAGAGTACATCAGTTTGAGAAGCAGGAGATGGTGGTTCTGTGCAAGCCTGAGGAATCCATGGACTGGTACAACAAAATGTGGTCCTATACGGTGGAATTCTTCCGCAGCCTGGATGTGCCTGTGCGTACATTGGAGTGCTGTAGCGGAGATCTTGCGGATTTAAAGGTGAAATCCTGCGACATTGAGGCCTGGAGCCCCAGACAGCAGAAATATTTCGAAGTGGGATCCTGTTCCACTCTGGGAGATGCCCAGGCAAGGCGCCTTGGCATCCGCACCAAGGGAGAAAATGGGACATACTATGTGCATACATTAAATAATACGGTATTGGCTACGCCCAGAGGGCTTATCGCGTTCCTGGAGAATAATGTGAACGCGGATGGGAGCATCTGTATCCCGGAGGCGCTGCGCCCCTATATGGGCGGCAAGGACAGAATCCATCCGGGCAGCGCCAGATAAATAAATCTGTCAGGAGAATAGGATGAAGCAAAAGAGAAATTCCTTCATGGTGCTTTTTTGTGGTATCTTTCTGGTTGTGGGAGCCATATTTACTGCAGCGGGCATCACAATGGCATTGACGGATTCCGGTTTCATGGAACGGGCGGAAGAAATCACGGCAGAAATCACAATAATCTCTTCCTACCGTGACACTGACGGCGACCAAAGACACAATGTATATGTGACGTATCAGTACGGTGGCAGGACTTATGAAGACATAGAATTGAATTTTTACAGAAGCGGCATGTATGAGGGACAGGAGATTTCCCTTCTGTGCGATCCGGAGAATCCAGGACATGTGAAATCCCCAGTAGGCATACTGCTTTTGAAAATGGTGTTTCTCCTGATAGGAATCCTCTTTATGGGAATCGCTCTTGTGTTTATGGCTGTATCCCTGAACAAGGTTCGCAGAAAGAAGAAAATCCTGTCGTCAGGAAAACGTCTGAGCGCCATTGTAGAACAGATAGCGGTCAATACCAGGTTCGTGATGAATGGGCGGAATCCTTATCAGATTTACTGTTATTACCGGGATGAATATAAAGATGTGATTTATCGGTTCAAAAGCGAGGATGTGTGGATAAATCCTAATGTGGTCCTACAGCCGGGAGACACCATAGATGTCTATGTGGACGGGGAGGACTACAGCCGCTACCATGTGGACGCGGAGAGCATATTGGATAAGAGGATAAAGGACTATACGTGACAGGGAAAGAAGGTGAAATATTTGCATAAATTTATGCGTGCCATTGGATTTGGTTCTTTGGATAACCATAAAAGGCTGCAGGAGCTGCTGACAGACGTAATCTTGAATGCTGACAGACGCAGCATTGTGAAAGGACAAAATGGAGCATTGACAGGTGAATTTTGCAAAGATTTCGCCAATGGACTGGGGATTGCCGTATGCGGTGAATTTGACGAGGACGAAAGATTCATCTATGAATATTATTATCCCTATCTGGAGGGAAGCGGCATCACATCCTGCGAGGATGTGTCTGTGGAGCGCCATGCGGAAAAGGAATCCTATGCAGGCGTATGCGACGATATAAAAGTCGGAATGTCGCTTATTTTTTATCTAAAAAATAAGATACCATATATGCGTGCCATGATGAATGATAAATTACCTGTCAGAGGCACTACGCTGACGCTTTCCGCCCTGTCTGTCAGTGGTACGATTCTGATGCCCATTCAGAAGAACGAGCAGCAGGTACAGAAAGTGAAGCAGGCTTCCGCCGCCAGAAACTCGCTCATGGCCGCTGCCAGAAAAGGGGACGAGGATGCCATAGAGACATTGACCCTGGAAGATATGGATATGTACACTACCATATCCAGACGGATTCAGAAAGAGGATATCTTTAGCCTGGTAGATACGTATTTCATGCCTTATGGGGTAGAGTGCGATTTGTATTCCGTGTTGGGAGAAATCATGGCGATTCGCCAGGTGACCAACCAGATTACTGGAGAAAAAATAAATATTATAACAATTTGCAGTAATGAGTTGACATTTGACGTATCTATTAATATAATAGATATATACGGTGAGCCAAAGATAGGAAGAAGATTCAAAGGAGTCATCTGGCTACAGGGAAATATCAACTTCCCAGAAGATTTTTCTTAGGCAGGAGGAGACTGTATATTTCGCGGTTTGCAAGTCACACATAATTTTATACACGTTTCCGTAGCTCAGATGGATAGAGCGACCGCCTCCTAAGCGGTAGGTCGGGTGTTCGAGTCACCTCGGGAACGCTGGGAACATAGCCAAACCCCTTGATTTACAAGGTATTTGGCTATGTTCTTTTTATCCTGAAAATATCCCAAAGCACTATGGCAGAGGATTCTGGAACCCAAAATTTTGATTAGAGGTGAGGACTATGTGTACAGCAGCGACTTATCAGACAAAGGATTTTTATTTCGGACGCACATTGGATTATGACTTTTCCTATGGGGAGGAGATTGTGGTAACGCCCCGGAACCGCTCTTTACGTTTTCGTGGCGCGAAAGATTTGGATAATCATTACGCCATGATAGGAATGGCCCATATGGAGGGGGAGTATCCCCTATACTACGATGCCCTGAACGAAAAAGGGCTGGGCATGGCGGGCCTGAACTTCGTGGGAAACGCGGTATATGCAAAGGAGATGCCGGGCAGGGAGAACGTGGCCCAGTTCGAGTTCATCCCGTGGATTCTGGGCCAGTGTGCCTCTATGGAAGAAGCAAAGGACTTGCTTGGGAAGACCAATTTGACGGACACGCCTTTCAGTGGCCATCTGCCTGTGGCCCAGCTCCATTGGATGATTTCCGACAGGAATGGCTCCATAACCGTGGAATCCGTAAAGGAAGGCCTGAAAATATACGACAATCCCATAGGGGTACTGACCAACAATCCTCCATTTAAGGAGCAAATGTCCCAGCTGGTGAATTATATGCACCTGTCGCCAAGGGAGCCACAAAATCTTTTTTCGGACAGGCTGTCCCTAAAGCCCCACAGCCGTGGCATGGGGGCGTTGGGGCTTCCCGGGGATTTGTCCTCCCAGTCACGTTTTGTACGGGCAGCATTTACCAGGATGAACGCCCTCTCAGGGGATTCGGAGTCCGAGAGCGTCAGCCAGTTCTTCCACATCTTGGGCTCGGTGGACCAGCAGAGGGGATGCTGCGAGGTGGGGGAGGGAAAGTATGAGATAACCATCTACACCTCTTGCTGCAATGCAGATAAGGGTATCTACTATTACACTACCTATGAGAACCACCAGATTTCCGCGGTGGACATGTATCGGGAAAATCTTGACAGCGGGGAGCTGGCCAGGTATCCATTGGTTTTGGGGGAGCATATTCTGATGCAGAACTAAGAGAAAATCCGGGAGGGATGTCCATGTAGCATCCGCCCGGGCATACATAAGGAGGCAGGAAGGATAATGGAATCCCATCACATCGCAGTCATATCGGATACTCATGGCATTCTGAGGCCGGAGGTGGTGCGGCAGATAGAAGCCTGCGAGGCCGTGTTTCACGCCGGAGATATGGACAATCCGGAAATCTACAGCCGTCTGAAATCAATCTGTCGTACTTACGCAGTGGCGGGCAACGCAGACGCGGACTGGGCACAAAGTCTGCCGGGAGAGCTTTCGGTGGACCTGTATGGCTTCCGAATCTACATGATGCACAACAGAAAACAGATCCGGCAGAATCTGTCTGACTATGATATCGTAATCTATGGGCATTCTCACAAATATCAGGAGGAAAGCCAGGGCAGGACACGTTATCTCAATCCTGGCAGCTGCGGCCGTAAAAGATTCCGCCTGCCCCTGACCATGATGATTCTCACTCTGTATCCTGAAACTCATGAGTTTGCCACCGAGCGGATTGAACTGATGCCGCCGCCCGCTGCGCATTCTGCCTCGTCCACCGGGAAAGCGGGACAGGCATCATTGGAGCAAGATATGCATAAGCTGGTAAAGCTGGTCATGAAAGAGATGGATGCCGGAAAGCCTGTGGCGGACATTGCGTCCGGAAAACGGGCAGACAAGATTCTGGTGGAGCAGATTTGCCGGATGTACGCCACCCATCCGGGCGTAGACGTAGACGGTATTTTGGATAGACTGGAACGCAGAAATCTGTAAAGAAGTTAAATTTATAGGTGGCAAAGACAGAGCTTACATGGTAAAATATCTTTATGATGGCGTAACTGAATAAACGGAAGAAAGGCATAGGTCGATATGTACGATGTAGCAATCATAGGTGCAGGCGTGGCAGGGGGAATGCTGGCCAGGACTCTGGCGGCATATAACCTGGAAATCTGCATCCTGGAAAAGGAGCAGGATGTGGCCATGGGATCCACCCGGGCCAACTCCGGCATCGTCCACGCGGGATACGATGCCGAGGAGGGAAGCCTGAAAGCGAAGTTGAACGTCAGAGGCTCCCGAATGATGGAACGGGTTACGGGAGAGTTAGGAGTACCTTACCGCAAAAACGGCTCTATGGTTATCGGTTTCGGGGATGAGGACAGGGAAACCATAGAAAGGCTCTATGCCCGGGGCGTGAAGAATGGCGTTCAAGAGCTGCGGATCATAGACGGAGAGGAGGCCAGGCGGCTGGAGCCGGGACTTTCCGATGAGGTGACATGCGCCCTTTATGCGCCCTCCGCTGGAATCGTCTGTCCTTATGAACTGGCTATCGCCGCAGTAGGAAATGCCATGGATAACGGTGCGGCGCTGTTGCTGGATTTTGAAGTGTCCCATATTGAAAAAAAGGAAGATTGCTATGTAATCTTTTCCCGCAGCAGGGAGAATTTCTACGGGATTAGGGGGAAGATGCGGAAAGAAGACGACTGTCTCCACGCGGTGCAGCCCACAGAGGAGCGGATGGTCTGCGCCCGATATGTGGTGAACGCTGCGGGAATCTACGCGGACGAAATCGCCAGGCTGGCGGGAGACGATTCCATCCGAATCCATCCCCGCAGGGGAGAATACCTGCTGCTGGACAGGGAGTGCGGTGGTCTCGTGTCCCACACTATCTTCCGTACGCCCTCGAAAATGGGAAAGGGCATCCTGATTACCCCAACGGTGGACGGAAACCTGCTTCTGGGGCCCACTTCGGTGGACGGGGAGGACAAGGAGGACAAGGCCACCACCCAGGAGGGCCTTGACCAAATCATCGCCAAGGCCCGGGAGAATGTGAAGGATATCCCTCTGCGCAAGGCCATTACTTCCTTTACGGGGCTGCGCTCCGCAGGAAATACGGGGGACTTCATCATTAACTCTCCGCTGCCCGGCTTCGTCAACGTGGCGGGAATCGAGTCCCCGGGGCTTACCGCCGCTCCCGCCATTGCGGAGTATGTGGTGGGCATGCTGGCGGAACAGGGGCTTGCCTTGAGCCCGAAGGAGAATTATCAGCCCATCCGCAGGCCAGTGTACGCATTCCGTAACGCCTCCCTGGAGGAAAAGAACCAAATGATTCGTCAGAACAAGGCCTACGGCAGGGTAGTCTGCCGCTGCGAGACCGTGACGGAGGGGGAAATCGTGGCAGCCATCCATCAGAATCCTCCTGCCCGCGACCTGGACGGCATCAAGCGCCGCACCAGGGCCCAGATGGGCCGGTGCCAGGGAGGCTTCTGCATGCCCTACCTGATGGAGATTCTGTCCCGGGAGTTGGAGATTCCCTATGAGGAAATCACCAAATCCGGCGAAGGCTCTGAAATCAACATCTGCAAGACAAAAGAGTGATGTAACTAAAAAGCAAAATCGGCACAGGAGCGGCAAAGGAGACGAAAGCGAAATGACGGACTTGGTAATCATCGGAGGCGGCCCCGCCGGGATGAGCGCGGCTGTAGCCGCCTATGAGAGCGGCATCAGGGACATACTGATACTGGAGAGGGACGGGCAGCTGGGCGGCATCCTGCAGCAGTGCATCCACAACGGCTTCGGCCTGCACCGCTTCGGCGAAGAGCTGACAGGCCCGGAGTACGCCTGGAGATATGAAGAACAGGTGCGGGAGCTGGACATCCCCGTGAAACTGAATACCATGGTGCTGTCCGTCACGCCAGAAAGGCTGATTACGGCCACCAATGAGGAGGAGGGCATCTTCACCATCAAGGCCAGGGCCATCATCCTGGCCATGGGCTGCAGGGAGCGGCCCAGAGGGGCGTTGAACATCCCGGGTACCCGTCCAGCGGGCATCTACAGCGCGGGCACCGCCCAGAAGCTAGTGAACCGCAAGGGGTATCTCCCCGGAAAGACCGTGGTCATCCTGGGCTCCGGGGACATCGGCCTGATTATGGCCAGGCGCATGACGCTGGAGGGAGCGAAGGTGAAGGCCGTCTGTGAGCTGATGCCCTATTCCGGCGGCCTTGCCAGGAACATTGAGCAGTGCCTCAACGATTTCGACATTCCTCTTAAGCTCAGCCACACGGTGGTAGACATTCACGGAGACAAAAGGCTGGAGGGCGTCACCATCGCCAGAGTGGACGAAAACCGCCGCCCCATAGCGGAGACGAAAGAGTACATCCCCTGCGATACATTGCTTCTGTCCGTGGGCCTGATTCCGGAGAACGAGCTGTCCCTCCAGTCCGGAATCGAGATGGATGCCGTCACCGGAGGAGCGCTGGTGGATCAGGACAGGCAGACCTCCGTGCCGGGCATCTTCGCCTGCGGCAATGTGCTCCATGTCCACGATTTGGTGGACTTCGTGTCCGAGGAAGCCGCCATCGCCGGAGAGAGCGCTGCGGAATTCATCCGATTCATCCGGGAGGAGACAGGGGAGGGAGGCGGCGCTCCTGGGGAGACGGATATTCCTGCGCAGACAGATATATCCATCACGACGGATGGGAAAATACGTTATACCGTTCCACAGAGGATAACCAGGCGCAAGGATACCACGCTGTTCTTCCGAGTGGCGGACAGATACCGGAATGTGAGGATCGATATCGTATCCGATGGAAAGACCATCCATTCCGTCCGCAAGCCCAAGGCGGCCCCCGGAGAGATGGAGAGCATTTCCCTGAAAGCGGCCCTGCTGGAGGGTGTGACCGACCTGCGGCTGGAGCTGGAGGAGCTTGGCTGAAGGATGGGAAGCGGACATAAAGCATTGAGTAGCTACAGAAGGAGTATCCGACAATGACAAAGCGAGAGATGACATGCATCATATGCCCTATGGGCTGCTCCCTCACCGTGGAGCTGGAGGGGGAGGAGGTCAAGTCCATAAGCGGCAACACCTGCAAGCGGGGAGCCGCCTACGCCCAGGCGGAGGTGACCCGTCCCCAGAGGACAGTGACCAGCACCATGCGCTGCGATAACGGGGACGTCCTGTCCGTGAAAACCGACAGACCCATCCCGAAATCAAAGGTCATGGACTGCATAGCCCTGATAAACGGCCATACGGCAAAGCTCCCGGTGGCTATCGGGGAGGTGCTGCTGCGGGACGTATTCGGCAGCAACATCATCGCCACGGAGAATAAGAAAAGACAATAACATAATATAATATAAAAGAAAAGACAGGAAAAAAAGGTGGTTATGTGAATCAAAAGCTGAAAGAAAAGATACTGGAGTCGGTGTCGGCGGTGCTGCCCATCACGGGAATCGTGCTGTTATTGAGCATCCTGCTGGTTCCGGTGGATCTGGGGACCATGGTGATGTTCCTGGTGGGGGCGATTCTGCTGGTGATCGGGATGGGATTTTTCCAGCTGGGCGCGGAGATGTCCATGACGCCCCTGGGAGAAGGCATCGGCGTCCAGATATCCAAGACTCGCAGGATTCCCCTGATTTTCCTCATCGGATTTTCCATGGGGGCCATCATCACCATCTCCGAGCCGGATCTCCAGGTGCTGGCGGAGCAGGTGCCGGGCATCCCCAACCTGACCCTGATTCTCACAGTGGCTGTGGGGGTGGGCATCTTCCTGGCGGTGGCAATCCTGCGCATCCTGTTCCAGATTGACCTTTCCACGATACTTATCATACTTTATGCCGTATTAATTGGGGTGAGCTTCCTGGTGTCCAGGGACTTTCTGGCAGTGGCCTTCGACTCCGGCGGCGTGACCACGGGCCCCATGACGGTTCCATTCATCATGGCCATGGGCGTGGGCCTTGCCTCCGTCCGCGGCGACAAGAATGCCTCCAGCGACAGCTTCGGTTTGGTGGCCCTGTCCAGCGTAGGCCCCATTCTGGCCGTATTGATTCTGGGGATGTTCTTCAGCCCCGGGGAGACGGCGTACAGCGGCACTGCCGTGGCGAATGTGCGCACTACCCGGGACGTGGTGAAGGTATTCCTGTTCGATATGCCCCCCTATATGAAGGAGGTGCTGATATCCCTGGTTCCGGTGGCCGTCGTGTTCGCTCTGTTCCAGAGGCTGACCCGCCGCTACCCCCGCAGGCAGGTGAAGAGGATTACGGTGGGCTTCGCCTATACATATCTGGGGCTGGTGCTGTTCCTCTGCGGGGTGAACGTGGGCTTCGCGCCCCTGGGCTCCCTGCTTGGCGAAGAGATTGCCGGGCAGGTGTGGAGATGGCTGCTGATACCCATTGGCATGCTGATCGGCTATTACATCGTAAAGGCAGAGCCTGCCATCCAGGTGCTGAACCGCCAGGTGGAGGGCGTGACCAACGGCTCCGTGTCCGCCAGGGCCATGAACCGCTGCATGTCCTTGGGAGTGGCGGCCAGCGTGGGCCTGTCCATGATGCGGGTGCTCACGGGGCTGCCCATCCAGTACATCATCATCCCGGGCTACCTGATTGCATTGCTGCTGTCCAGGTTCGTGCCCAGGATGTTCGTGGGTATCGCCTTCGACTCCGGCGGCGTGGCCAGCGGGCCTATGACCACGACCTTCCTGCTGCCCCTGAGCATCGGGGCCTGCCAGGCCACGGGGGGCAATCTGATGACGGACGCTTTCGGGGTGGTGGCTTTGGTGTCCCTGACGCCGCTGATCGCTATCCAGCTCATGGGGATCCTGTATCAGTACAAGTTAAGGGTCACGGAGCGGGCTGCCGTGCGGGAGGCCCAGGCTCCTGTCTGGGACGCTGCTATAGATGACATCATTGAATTCGAGGAGGATGACGGAAATGGGGGCCAATCATAAAACTATGTCTTTTCGCATGCTGGTTCTGATTGCCACGCCGAAGCTGGTGGGCAAGGCGGCGGGCCTGTTCAAGGAGGGAAACGTCCCCATCCAGTACATCTTCCACGGCCAGGGCACTGCTACCAGCGAGGTCATGGACATGCTGGGCCTGGACGGGGTGGACAAGAACATCCTGATGGCCATGCTGCCCAAGGCCTTCGCGGACGAGATGTTGAAAAAGCTGCGCAAGAGGCTGCACCTTGGGATGCCCAACACCGGGATAGCCTTCACGCTCCTGATGTCGGGCAGCAGCGGGCACCTGGTTCAGCTCATGGAAGGGCTGGAGCCGGAGGAGAAGAAGAGACTTTTGGAGAGGAAAGAGGCGGATATGACAGAGAACGCGTACAGCTTGATCATGGCAATCGTAAATCAGGGCTTCAGCGAGGAAGTGATGAACGCGGCCAGGCCCAAGGGCGCTTCCGGCGGCACGGTGTTCCACAGCAGGAGGATCGGGAACGAGGAGGCCATGAAGTTCTGGAAGATTAGCGTCCAGGAGGAGCGGGAGGTGGTGCTGATACTGGCCCAGAAGGAAGATAAACTTGAAATCATGCAGGAGATTGGCAGGCAGTGCGGCATGAACAGCAAGGCCCAGGGCATCGTCATGTCCCTGCCGGTGGACGGCATCGCGGGACTGGATTAGTGCGCAGGGTGCGGGCGTCCTTCCGGATCTGCACCGCATGTCTGTGCCTGGAGGCATCAAATAAAAGAGGAGGAGCGACATGGATTTAAGAGAACAGATAGGGCAGCGGCTGGTGATAGGGTTCCCGGGGACGGAGCTGGACCCGGAATTTGTGCGCCTGGTGAGGGAGTACAAGATAGGGAACGTCATCCTGTTCCAGCGCAACTTGAAGAGCATGGAGCAGGTGAAGGCCCTGTGCGCGGACATCCAGGAGCTGGTGCGCAGGGAGACGGGGCATGACGCCTTCATCACCATCGACCAGGAGGGCGGCAAGGTGACCAGGCTCCCCGGGGACGGCTGCAACGTGCCGGGGGCCATGGCCACGGCGGCTACGGGAGAGGTGGAGAACGCGGAGATTCTGGCCCATATCACGGCAAAGGAGCTGAAGGCCGTGGGCGTGAACTTCAACCTGGCCCCCTGCATGGACGTCAACAACAATCCGGAGAACCCGGTGATCGGGGTGCGCAGCTACGGCGATACCGCGGAGACGGTGGCGGCCTACGGCACTGCCGCTTTCCGGGGATTTCGCAAGGGCGGCGTCCTGTCCTGCGCCAAGCATTTCCCGGGCCATGGGGACACGGCGGTGGATTCCCACGTAGGCCTCCCGGTAATCGACAAGACCATGGAGGAGTTGGAGGCTCTGGAGCTGAAGCCCTTCCGTGCGGCCATGGAGGCGGGAATCCCGGCTGTCATGGGAAGCCACATCCTGTTCCCGAAGCTGGAGCCGGACAATGTGCCCTGCACCATGTCCCGGAGGATCGTCACCGGGGTGCTGAAAGGTAGGCTGGGCTTCCCGGGGCTGGTGGTGAGCGACTGCATGGAGATGGACGCCATCAAGAAATACTACGGCACGGTAAAGGGCGTGGTATCCGCCATGGCGGCAGGGGTGGACATGGTGCTGGTGTGCCACACGGCGGCCCTCCAGGAGGAGAGCGCCCGGGCTGTCTTACAGGCAGTGGAGGAGGGGAGGCTTTCCGGAGAGGAGATGCGCAGATCCGCGGAGAAGGTCGTCCGCCTGAAAGAGGAGTACGCTAAAGGTGCGGAGGCGGAGGCTCCCTGCCGGTGCACGGAGGAGGACAGGGCGCTGGAGCGGGAGATTCGCAGGAAGAGCATCGTGGTCATGGGGGAAAAGGAGATTTCCCTGGGAGACACTCCCTTCTTTACCGGAAGCGGCAGCTACCGCGCCACCCTGGCCTTCAACGACGAGGAGCTGTCGGAGACCTTTGCGGCGCACATGGCGGCCCGGCTGGGGGGGACGCATTTCGACGTGGGGTCGGATCCGAAGGAAGAGGAGATCGGGGAGGCAGCGGAGCGGGCCAGGGGAGCCAGCAGCATCGTGGTGAGCCTCTTTGCCGCCAGGGAGCAGGCCGGCCAGTATAGGCTGGTGGAGGCGCTGTCCGGGCTGGGCGTGCCGGTGGTCGCGGTGGCATTGTACAGCCCCTATGACCTGAAAGACCTTCCGGAGGGCGTCACAGGCATCGCGGCATGGGACAATACACCACAGACCTTGCAGGCCCTGGAGGAGCTGTTCAGGGGAGAGTGGCAGCCCACAGGACGGATGCCTGTAAAGCTGTAGCATTCTTTTCGGGGAGGTGTCTGCCATGTGGAAGAAACTGAATTACATCCTGAATATCGCAATCGGTTCCTGTATCGGGGTTTTTGTGGGGAACGGAATATACGTGTTTTGGGATTACAGGACACGTCCCGGGTTATATGCGATGCGGTCCGCCCCATGGTATGCCAGTATCCTGACCTACGGGATGTTCACCATTGCTTTTCTGACAGCGGCTGTCATTCTGAAGCTGGTTGCCAGATGGAAGTCAAAACGGGAATAAACAGGCGAAATAATTGCGGAGCGGCAGATGAATGCGCCGATTAAGCGGAAAAATACGGCGAATCAGAAGTCGCTGGTCTCATATAGGTACAGATTCCCCTTTTTGCCCACCCGGGCCACAGTCCCCATGTGATACAGGATATTCAGGGTCACCTGGGACAGGGCCTGGGAGATATGGGCGGCTTTGGCGAAGTCCTTCGTGGTGAACTGCCCCTCCAGCTCCGGGGGCACGAACTGCAGGAAATCCTCAGGCCGCTCCATCTCCAGCTCCTGCACCAGCTCCGTGGGGATGCGGTCATAGCGGCTGGCCCTGATTTTCCGGTTCTTTCCCCTGCCGTTCAGGAGCTTGTATTCCTCCATGTCCAGCAGGACCAGCCGAAAGCGCAGATGGGGGTCTTTCAGGAAAGCCTTGATTCTGTACAGCTCGGGAAACACCGTGTAGGGGCTGCCCTTTAAAGGGGACTTGCGCTTCCCGCTTAATTCCCCGGTCTCCTCGTCTATCCAGATGATCCATTTCTCCCGGGGGATGGGGTAGACGATGGTCACCGGGTACAGGGGCAGAAAGGCGGAGAGCTTGCCCCGGAGCTTGTCGAACTGCCTGGTCTGGATTTCGATGATCTCTCCCCCTGCAAAGATGTCCGCCACATAATTCTCGATGGGGATTTCCTGCCTGTCCTCGTCCGGCTCATAGTAGTTCTTCAGGATGGCATGGACTGTCTTCTCCGACAGCGTGCCGATGCCCAGCCGCTGTCTGTCGATTCCGATGATTTTCCTTTTTGCTTCCTCAAAGGCCTTTTTGTCCGGCATGGTATCTTCATTCCTTGTCCCTAGTGTCTGTGTTTGAGATGATATCGCATTTTCCTGCATCCTGCGCACCTGGAATCAGAAGCTATGGATTATGAAATGCTGCCGGCGTTTTTCTTTTGCGCCAGCTGCTGGTATTTCTTGGGCGCAATGTGATAATACAGCTTAAAGGCTTTGCAAAAGGAGGGCTTATCCGCAAATTGCAGGGTTTCGGTAATGGTGGAAATGGAAATATCCTGGCTGAGCATTTCTGCCGCTTTCTCAAAGCGCCTTTGGGTGTAATAGCCTTTTAGCGTGATGCCCATGGTCTGGGAAAAAATCTTGGAAAGATAGCCATAGCTGTAATCAAATACCGAACTGATATCGGAGAGCTTCTTGATATTGGTCAAATTGCTGTCAATATAGTTGGTGATTTCGTAGATTAAGGGCATGGTATTATTCATTTCCAAAAGAGTAGTATAGTTATTGCGGGGCTGGTTACAGAGGTTCCTGTAGGTGTAAATGACGATTTGCCGGATATAGGACTCAAACATCTCCATCGCCAGATATTCCGGAGCCGAGATTTCATTCAGAGCCAGTGTAAACAGAGTGAAAATATTGTAATTATCGATGGCCAGAGGTTTCTTGAGGCTGGAAAACAAGCTGCGCAGCTTCTCGAACTTCTGGTAGTCAGCGTGTTCTTCCCGGAAAGTAAAGCCCAGGCACATATAACGCAGGGGATTGGTCCGGAAGGACTTGATGCGGTGAATATCCGAAATGCCGGTAAAAAATACCATGTTGGGCTTGACCGGCCAGGCGGTTCCATTGACATAAAAAGTACCTTCGCCGGAAACGATATAGGAAATCTCATAACAGAGCTGCTTGTGGTTGGGTACTTCATAGTCCGAAGAACAGGCCAAATCGCTGATCTGGTATATATTAAACAAGCCCAGAGTCAGCGGAGAGGAAAAATAATCCACATTGAGATGGTAACGCTTTTTTTGTTTGGCGCTGCTGTCTTCATGAATCAATTCTACATAATTTTCTATAGTAACATCCCGTCCTTTTTAAAGCAATTTCACCATAGTTGGAGGATTTAAAAGTCTATTTAGGAACCATTCTCATTATAATGCACAAAAGGAACAAAGTCAATAAACAAAAAAATGACAATAAATATAACTGTTTTTGGCATTGCGTGGCGGGAGGAGTAAAGGGTAAGATAAAGGCGGAAGAGCCTTGACTTTTGGAGGCCAGTCCAAATCTATCTCACAGGTTTGTGTCTGCGCGTTGCCTGCCGCAAGCTTGTTATGCGCAGCAGGCAACGCAGAAATGGAGCGGAATATGGAAAAACTGAAAATCGGAATCGTAGGTGCCGGCAATATTGCGAACAATGCGCATCTGCCCGCATACAAGGACTGCAAGAACGCCGTGCCCACGGCAGTCTGCGATATCAATTTTGAGCGTGCGCAGGAGACTGCCCGTAAATATGGCATCGAGCAGGTCTATGCTTCTGTGGAGGAGATGCTGGAGAAAGCGGATATCGATGCCGTTGATATCTGTACCTGGAATAATGCCCATGCGCCGGCATGTATTGCGGCGGCGAAGGCCGGCAAACATGTGCTGTGCGAAAAGCCCTTGGCGCTGAATCTTTCCCAGGCTCTGGAGATGAAAAAGGTCGTGGAGGAAGCAGGGGTCGTATTCATGCTGGCAGTGCCTTCCCGTTTCGGCTATGAAAATATGTATGTGCGTGATATGTATGAACGGGGTGAGCTGGGTGAAGTATATTATGCCAAGACATCCGCAATCCGGCGCAGAGGTACGCCCTTCGGCTGGTTTACCGACCATAAGACCTCCGGCGGCGGCCCTGTGATCGATATCGGCATTCATCGTATCGATGCGGCCTGGTATCTGATGGGAACCCCGAAGCCGGTAAGGGTATCTGCTAATGTTTTTCATAAAATCGGCGATTATCAGACAAAGGGCGTAGGCCGTTGGATGGGGACTCCCTGCCCTGACAATCAGTTCGACTGCGAGGATTCCGGCGCAGGCGTCATCCATTTTGAAAACGGCGCGGTGATGCTTTTTGAGGCCAGCTGGGCCCTGAATGCGGAAGCGAAGGAAGAGACCATTATCTGTGGCGCCAGGGCAGGCGTGAATCTGGAGCCGCTGACGATTTACGGAGAGCGCAACGATCATCTGAGCACTGACGGCATCACTGTTTTTGAGAGCAACAATAAGTTTCTGCTGGAAATCGAGCATTTCGCGGAGCATGCTCTGGCAGGGGACCGGAATACGAAATATCCCATAGAGCAGGCGGTACAGATGCAGAGCATGCTGCAGGCCATCTACGATTCCGCGGAAGCGAAGAAAGAAATAATCCTGTAAGGAAGGACAAGGAGGAGAGGACATGAAAAGCTGTATCAGTACATATAGTTATTCCCAATTATACAGAGGGGGCAATTTTACCCATTTTGACGCAATTGACAAGACCAAAGAGCTGGGCTGCGACGGTGTGGAACTCTTGATGGACGATACGACGCCGAACGGCAGCTCTCCCAGGGAATTTGCCCTGGCTCTGACGGCCCATGCCAGAGAGATAGGGCTGGAGGTGCCCATTTATACCACAGGAGCCGATTTTTTCTGCGCGGATCCGGAAGCCGCGGTAGAGCGTATCTGCAGGCATATCGATATTGCGGCGGAATGCGGGATACCGCTGCTGCGCCATGATGTGGCCTATGGCTATTATGAGGGATACAATGGCATCAGGACGTATAAAAACGTAATCGAAAAGGTGGCGCCAGTCATTGCCAGAGTGGCGGAATATGCCAAGAGCAGGGGCGTGCGCACCTGTACGGAGAATCATGGGAACCTGCTGCAGGACAGCGACAGGATGCTGGAGCTGTTTACCGCCGTCGATCATCCTAATTACGGATTTCTGTGCGATATCGGCAATTTCGGCAGCGCGGACGAGAATTGTGCCGTGGCCGTTTCCAAGCTGCTGGACCTCATTGTCCATGTCCATGCCAAGGATGTATTGATTCGATCCGGCATGTCCTATGCGCCGGGCAGGGGCTTTGGCCGCTCCCGGGGAGGCAGCTATCGCAGGGGCACGATTTTCGGACACGGAGATGTACCTACCTTCCAGATTATTTCCGCGATTAAGGCATCCGGTTACGACGGCTATCTTTCTCTTGAATTTGAAGGGATGGAGCCGGTCATCGAGGCGATTGAGATTGGTACGGAAAACATGCGGCGCATGATCGGCGATCTGGCATAGAAGCTTACGATGCGCAGGGTTGGCGCAGAAATGGAGAAAACAATGAACATAAGAAACGGATGGGTGCTGCGAGGAGAGGATGACCGTTTTGTTTCTGCGGATCTGTGTGTGGCGGAGGGAAAAATTGCCGCTTTTTCGGCACAGGAAGGCCCGGACGGGGATTTTGACGCCACAGGCCTGTATGTGATGCCGGGCTTTATCGATACCCATAACCATGGAAGCGTGGATGTGGAGTTCGCGGCGGCGGATGAGGATTTCGAGAAAGCGAGAAGGTGGCTGGCCGTCCAGGGCATTACCGGCGTGGCTCCCACCATCCGGTCGCTGCCGTTGGAGGAGATTGAGGCGGCTCAGCGCAATATCAGGCGGGAGGCCGGGAAGACTTCCGGGGGCGCTAAAATCCTGGGCATGCATTTGGAGGGCCCCTTTATTTCCCATAATCGGTCCGGCGCGATGACGGCGCCCGGGATTGACTGTACACCTGAAAACGTCCAACGTCTGGCGGCTTCCGGGGGTGGTCTTCCTTTACTGATGACCATAGCGCCCGAGCGGGAAAACGCCCTGGAGGCCATCCGTACCGCCAAAGAGTGCGGCATGGCTGTTTCCCTGGGACACAGCGAGGCTACTTATGAACAATGCGAGGAAGCGATTGGGGCAGGAGCGACGCGGGCAACTCATGTCTTTAACGCGATGAGGCCTCTGTATCACCGGGAGACGGGGATTCTGGGCGCGGTGCTCACCGATGACCGGGTGACCTGCGAGATGATCTGCGATCTGGTGCATCTGGACGCGGCGATCCTGCGGCTGGTATACCGTCAAAAGGGGCCGGACAGGATTACCCTGATCAGCGATTCAGGAAGGATGTCCGGTCTTGGCGACGGCGAATATATGGTGGGCGGCAGACTGAGGATCGTCAAGGACGGCGTATGCCTGAACCAGGAGGGCAGGATTGCGGGCAGCTGTGTCAGCATGCTGGAGGGTGCGAAAAATCTTCGGAAGCTGGGCATTCCCCTGGAGGAGATTTCTTTGATGGGAGCGCGTAATCCTGCACGGGCCCTTGGAATAGAGGTACAGACGGGCTCTCTGGAGATCGGAAAGGCCGCGGATATCATCGTTTGTGATGATAAGCTGGGTATCAAAGCAGTATTTGTCAACGGAAAACTTGTTTTTGAGGCGGAAACGGAGCAGGGGATATAATGAGCTACAGAATCGGTATCGACATCGGCGGCATGAGCGTCAAGCTGGGTATTGTAGACGATGATTTCCGGGTCATAGAGAGAATGCGGATTGCCACCGGCATGGGCTGCAGATGTCAGGAACTGATTGCCGACATGGTCGATGCCTGTCGGCAGCTGGGAGAGAGGTATCCGGTTTCCTCGGTGGGAATCGGCTCTGCGGGCCTGGTAGATTCCCAAAGGGGCTATGTGGTGAGGGCGGGGAACCTGCCCTTTCAGAACGAGCCTCTGGCGGAAAAGCTTTCTGGGCCGCTGGGATTACCGGTCTATCTGGACAACGATGCCAATTGTGCCCTGATCGGTGAGCATATGGCAGGTGCTTGCCAGGACTGTCAGGATGCCATTATCCTAACCATCGGCACCGGAATCGGCGGTGCCATATTGATAGGCGGACGGATTTACCGGGGGCATAACGGAAGAGCCGGAGAGTTTGGGCACTTTGTTTTTGACCGACAGTCTACCAGACGCTGTTCCTGCGGCCTGACTGGCTGCTTTGAAGAGTATGCTTCCGCCACGGCGCTGCTTGCCATGACGAGGAAAAAGATTGAGGCGGCGCCGGACAGCCTGCTGGCGGTGGAAACGGCGGCAGGAGTAGACGGCATGGCGGTTTTTGGCGCTGCTCAAAGGGGATGCCGGGAGGCGGTGGAGGTGCTGCAGGAGTATGCCAGGATTCTGGCGATGGGAATCAACAGTATGGTACATATTTTCCAGCCGGAGGTAACGGTGCTTTCCGGCGGCATTTCCCTGCAGGGAGATTATCTGCTTGGCCTGCTGGCACCCTATCTGCTGCCGGAGTCGGTGGTGCGCACGACGGCATTAGAGGGAAACGGCGGCCTGATTGGCGCGGCGCTGCTGGGTACCATCTGAAGGGTTATGGTCGGCCTATGGATTTGCGCGGCAAAGCAGCGCAGGAATGGAGAGAAGATGAGCGGACAGAAAGTGAATGGGAAGTGGGACAGCCTGCAGACATGGCTGGAAGCGGAGGTCGTAGTCTGCGGAGGCGGAACTGCCGGCGCTTTTGCGGCGATTGCGGCGGCAAAGGAAGGAGCCGAGGTCCTTTTGGTGGAGGCTATGGGAGGTTTGGGCGGCACCCCGGTGGCCGGCCTGGTCGTACCTATGATGACGGTGCGGATGACAGAGGTTCGGGAAGAAGGGGAGCCGGAACCCAGATGCTCCTATCTGGATAGTGAGCTGACTAGACGGCTGGACGAATACGGCGCTCAGATGAGGGAGGGCTACGATTTCGATCCCCTGGTCCTGGGTGCGGTTCTGGAACAGATGTGCCAGGACAGCGGCGTAAAGCTGCTGCTGCAGGCGACCGTCTGCGGCGCCGATCAAAAGGACGGCAGGATTTCCGCAATCTATGTGGCATGCCGTGACGGTATCCATAAAATAGAAGGGAAGGTCTTTGTCGATTGTACGGGAGACGGCTCTCTGTCAGCGGCCGCGGGGGCAGGTTTTGAGGCGGGCCAGCCTCAGACCGGCATCAACCAGCCCATGTCCCTGCGCTATATGGTGGGCGGTGTGGATCTGGATAAGCTGGGAGCCTTTTTTGACAGCTTCCCTATGGATTGGAGCGCCTACTCCGCTAAGAAGGGGGAGCGCAATATTTATGCCGCTGTTTCCAGAGTCGGAAAAGGCGTATTGCAGCCTCTGTTCTGCCAGGCAATGGAAAACGGCGATTTGATTGCTCAGGATCTGGAGTACTGGCAGCTTTTTGGCGTCGTGGGCAGGGACGATACGATAGCGCTGAACAATCCGGAGTTCTTTGATTATACCAATGCAACCGATCCTTTGCAGCTGACATCCGTATTGCTGGAGGGCAAAAAGGCAATCCTGCGCCAGCTGAAGTTCTACAGAAAATATTTCCCGGGCTGTGAGAATGCATATGTCTCTTCCGTAGCTTCCATGGTGGGAATCAGGGAAAGCAGGCGGGTGCATACCCGATATGAGCTGACCGCCCATGACCTGCTGTCCCAGAAGAAATTCCCCGATCACATCAGCCAGGCCAATTATCCCGTAGATATCCATGGGATGGCCAATCTGTTTTCGGACGATAAGCCCCAGGGCGATACCCGAAAGCCATGGTATGAGATTCCTTATGGATGTCTGGTGGTGCGGAATCTGGACAATCTTTTGGTGGCGGGCCGCTGTGCCGGCGCTGATTTTGTTGCCCAATCCGCCATCCGGATTCAGGTTTGCTGCCGGAGCATGGGAGAGGCTGCCGGAATCGCGGCGGCGATGGCTCTCCGCGCGGGAGTAGAACCGACCCGACTTGACGGAGCGCGGGTGCGGGAGCGCATGGTAGAGCTGGGTGCGGATTTTATTTGAGGAAGCCCCGGCGGATACCCTGTTGGGGCATTGAGGCGCAGCTGTGCTTTACGAACAATAATAAAGAAAAAGAATAATTTGTCAAAAAAATGGAAAAAGATTAAAAAAAGACAATTACCGTATTTATTTTTCACATTGATTTTTGCGGATCTCAAGGTTATAATGATGATAATATTTACAGTAAATATGCATTTTTTAGTAATTATTAAGGAAAAGTGCACAAACCTGACAAGTATTGAAAGAGGAGGAACAAAACATGAAAAGAAAATTGACTGGACTATTGCTCAGTGCGGCAATGGCAATATCCCTGCTTTCCGGTTGCGGCAACGACGCGTCATCCAATAAATCGGAGGAGGGCTCTGCTCCCAAGGTCGAGGAAGAGACCGGGGGGGTAGAAAGTGAAGCGTCTGTAGAGCCTGAGGAATCGGCGGATCCCATTACACTGGAGTTCTGGACGATTTCCCTGTCCCCCACCTTTGATGACTATTTCAATGCGCGGTTTGATGCTTACACCGCTGACCATCCCAATGTCACCATTAAGTGGGTGGATATGCCTCAGGATGCCATTAACGATAAGCTGAGCACTTCTGCTGCCGCCGGTAATGCGCCTGATGTAGTCAACTTAAATACCAGCCAGGCTTTGACCATGGTAGGCCTGGATGCTCTGGTAGATTTGAATGCAGAAGCGACAGAGGAGCAGAAGAGCATTTACATTCCGGGACAGTGGGAAGCCTGTAAGACTGGTGATTCTATCTGGGCATTCCCCTGGTACGGCACCCCGGCAGTCTTGGCATACAACACGGAATTGCTTGAAATGGCCGGCATTGAGACTCCTCCGAGCACCTATGAGGAAGCGTTGGGCATGGCCGAGGACTTCTATAATAAGACCGGTTCCTACCTCTTTATGCCGAACGCTTACTGCAATATGCTGTTCTTGGACGACATGGATATCATCAGCGACGATTTGACCGAAGTGACCTGGAATAACGATGAGAACAAGGCCCTGTTGCTCAGATATAAAGAGCTGGTCGACAAGGGCGTTCTGCCGAAGGAAGGATGGGGCGACTGGACCACCTGTCTGCAGCTGTACGAGACGGAGAAGCTGGGCATGATTTCCGCATCTGCAGTATCCGTGAACAGAGTCAGCGATGAGGCTC
This sequence comes from uncultured Acetatifactor sp., assembly GCA_910585615.1. Lineage (GTDB taxonomy): Bacteria > Bacillota > Clostridia > Lachnospirales > Lachnospiraceae > Acetatifactor. Next base: position 24,969 of record CAJUFO010000001.1, on the reverse strand, counting down.
CCGATGTGGCTGCCAAGACGGAAGTGGCAAAGCCTCTGGTAGGTAAGGCCGGACTATCCACCAATCCTCTGATGAACGTAGTAGTGCCCAAGGCAAGCAAGCATGTGAAGGAAGCCATTGATTTCGCTAACTACATCACCAACGATGAGAGCCAGCTGCTTTTCTGTAAGGAAGTTGCAATCTTCCCTTCCACCACCAAGGCAAGCGAGGACGAGTTCTTTAAGTCCGATATGGATACTTTGCTGGGTCGGGCGACCGCCATGGCTGCTGAGTCCAATCTGTATTCCGCAGACTTTACCATCGGTCTGACGAATGGAAGCGAATATATCTCCGCTATCAATAATGCGGCAAGCGCTGTTATCACTAACGATGAGGACATAGAGGAAATCTTTGCTACTTATGAGGGCGATTGCAAGACTTTGCTTGAAGAAGCAGGTGCAAACTAAATTGGAAACATAAAATGGCAGGATGAAAGAGGAGGAAACTGCCGCATGATTCTTCGTGCGGCAGTTTTTTCACCTAAAGTCAGGCGGTATTTGTTGGGAAGGAGGGTATGCTGGTTTGAAGAAGCGTTCAAAATTGATTGCCAGAAGGACGATGTGGGCCTATCTGTTCATGATGCCGTCATTGATTCTGGTGCTGATTTTCACGGTTTATCCAATCATTGCCAGCTTGGTCATTACGCTGATGAATTATTCCGGCGGCCTGGGCAAGACGGAATTTGTAGGGCTTGGTAATTTCCAGAAGCTTTTTAAAGACAGGGTATTCTGGATAGCGGTAAAGAATTCCGTTACTTTTGTAATCATTGTGCCAATCATTCAGATTTTATCTATTTTATTGGCGCTTCTGCTGAATCGGAAAGTGAAGGGCGTTGGCTTATTCCGCACTTTATATTATATTCCGGTAGTCACTTCTGCGGTGGCGACCTCCATCATGTGGAGCTTCCTGATGGGCCCCCAGGGCATTATAAATAATGTATTGTTGGATTTGGGGCTTATCGATATCCCTCAGGGCTTTTTCTCCATGAAGAGATTGGCCATGCCCAGTGTGATGTTTGTCACGATCTGGCAGGGTCTTGGCTATTACATGATGATGTATCTGGCAGGACTGCAGTCTGTCTCGCCGGAATATCAGGAGGCGGCCCGGATTGACGGCGCTAACGGCTTTCAGGTATTTACAAAGATTACCTTCCCGCTGCTGAAGCCTTATATCTGGTTCTGTACCCTTAATTCAGTCATTGCTGCAATCGGCGTATTCGATGTGGTTTTCATGCTGACTGAGGGTGGTCCTAACAATGCGACGATGGTAATCAACTACTATGGATATACGAAGGCCTTCAAAGAGTTCAAGTTTGGCTACGGCGCTGCAATCAATCTGTGCCAGGCAGTGGTGACTACGGCGGTAAGTATTCTGGTGTTTGTTTACGGTAAGAGCGGAGGAGGGATGACACGTAATGAGTAAGAAGAGAAGTAAGGCTAAAACGAAGCGGAATATTATGGATGTAATCTACTATGTGCTGATGCTTCTGGTGGCCTGTGTCTGTGCCGGCCCTTTTCTCTGGCTGGTATTGTCTTCCCTGCGGACCAATGCCAATATCTGGGATATGAGCATCGACTTTAGCACATTGACTCTGAGCAACTATAGCGGTGTGTTCGGATTTATGAATATGCCCAGATATGTTTGGAATACCGTGGTATTGACCGCGGCTTCCATTGGGATGGACGTGGTCTTTTCCTCCATGTGCGCTTATCCGCTGGCGACCATGGAGTTCAAGGGCAAGAATATCATCATGGGGATATTGGTGTCCACAATGATAATTCCCGCGGCGGCCGGAACGATCATCAACTATCTGACGATTTCCAAGCTGGGACTGATTGATACCATGCTGGCTGTGATTTTGCCTTCGGGCAGCAAGGTGTTCAGCATCATTTTGCTGCGGCAGGCTTATCTGCAGGTGCCGCATGAGCTGATTGACGCGGGACGTATTGACGGAGCCAGCGAGATGAGCATCTGGGCAAGAATCATGCTGCCAGGTATTTTGCCCACGGTGTCCACCATCGTGATTCTGGACTTCATCGGCAGCTGGAATTCCTTCCTCTGGCCTTTGATTGTCCTGCAGACACCGGACAAATATCCTCTGGCAACGGCCTTGAAGTACTTGAACGGCAGCTTTAACTACAAGTTCGGCTATATGGCGGCAGGATGCGTGTTCTCCATGCTGCCGACGATCGTCATTTTTATCATTTTCCAGAAGCATTACATTGAGGCGGTGGCAGGTGCCGTAAAAGGCTGAGGTACATTGCGGAAACGGAGGAGAGACGTTGGAAACAGGAATGAATACGACCTTTGACGTGTGGCATCCCAGTGATAAGGTGGAAGATCAGAGATTGAGTCTGGAGCGTCTGGCAGCCGCTGGCTTTTCCTGGATACATTGGACTCATGAATATGACGGGGATTACTGCTATGCGCCTTCCGAGATGCAGCAGCTGCGGGATTGGCTGGATGAGCTGGGTTTAAAGGCTGGTGCCCTACATGCCAGTAAAGGCAGTGACAGGCATGGGGAGCGGGGGCGGATTGCGGGACACTACCGTAAGGATTTCACCTCGGAACTGGAACCCAATCGTCAGGCCGGCGTCCATTTGATCAAGAACCGGATCGAACTGGCATCGGCCATGGGAGCCAAAGAGGTGGTTCTGCATCTGTATCTGCCCTATGAGGTATTCCGGAGGGATCCTGCATATCGGGAAGTGTTCTATGGACAGGTTTTTCGGTCCTTTGATGAGCTGATGCCTTGGTGCCAGGAGAGAGGAATGCGCATTTGTGTAGAGAATCTTTACGAGGCGCCGGGCGAGCTGCAGATAGAGGAACTTACCCGGCTGTTTACTCGTTACCCTTCCGATTTCATGGGTCTGTGTCTGGATACGGGCCATGCCAATTTGGTATGGGGCAATGATTTTGTGGATAGATTGGCAAAACCTTTTGCCGATCGTATCTATGCAGTCCATTTACATGAAAACAAGGGCTGGGGCTGGGGGCCGGGCTATGGTGACGCCCATATGATTCCGTCGGACAACGGTTTCCCTTGGAAAGAGCTTATGGCAGCATTGAAGAATTCCGTTTATGAAGGTCCTCTTATGCTGGAAGTCGGCATGGAGGAAGACGAGACGGTGGGAACGTTCTTAAAAAGAGCCATGGAAGCCGGAGATTGGCTGAATAGCTTACAATAATTGACAAAAGGACAGTGAAGGATGAATAGAAAAATTGTGCTGCTTCCCTTGGACGACAGACCGTGCAACAGAGTGTTTCCACAGAATCTGTTTGGGGACGACAAGGTAGCCTTTACGGTGATGCAGGAGCTGGGCGAGAAAAAAACACCTGCACGATATGATAAGATAAAAGAGTTTTTGCTGCGGGAGTGCAGGGATGCCTATGGCCTCGTGGTTTCTATGGATATGCTGCTCTATGGCGGGCTGCTGCCTTCCAGGCTGCATCATATGCAGTTAGAGGAGATTAAGGAACGGGCGAAGATGCTTCAGCAGCTGCGCCGGGAAAATCCTGATTTATTGATTTATGCTTTTCAGACGGTCATGCGTTGCCCTACCTATTCCAGCAATATGGAGGAGCCGGATTACTATGGGGCGTGCGGCGCAGAAATATACAAGACCGGGGAACTTCTGCATAAGCAGCAGATGGGGATTGCCTTTGACGAGAATCTGGAGGGAGTGCGCAGTAAGCTGGTGCCCGGCGCCCTGGAGGATTATACCACCAGGCGGGCCTGCAATGAGGCGATGGATGAGGAGGCTCTTCTGTATGTAGAAGAGGGCATTATCGATTTGCTTATCTTTCCTCAGGATGATTGCAGCAGTTATGGCTTTGCGGCGATGGATCGTCTTAAAATTCAAAAGAAGATCAGAGAGCTTTGCCTGGATGAGAAGGTCATGACCTATCCCGGAGCGGATGAGGTGGGCATGACGCTGGTTGCGCGTATGATTAATACCCTCTATGGAAAACGCCCCAAGGTATATGTGAAATACGCGTCAGAGAATGTACGGCAGATGATTCCTCTGTATGAAGGTTCCAAACTTGGCGGGACGATTCGCAATCATATTTATGCGGCGGGATGCCTGCAGACGGATTGTTGGGAGATGGCGGATATCATTTTGGGCATTTCTGCAGCAGGGGTGATGGAAGAAGCAATCAGCCAGCCTTCCTGGCGGGTAGAATACTGTGCGGAGCGTAATCTGGGAGAGTTTACAGATTTTCTGCAGGAGATGATCAAAGAACGAAAGATTGTCACTTTGGCGGATAATGCCTATGCCAACGGCGGCGATCTACAGCTGGTGCAGCTGCTCAATAAAAAGGGCATGCTGATGGAACTGGACGGCTATGCGGGGTGGAATACCTCGGCGAATACGCTGGGCACCGCAATTGCGGAAAGCGTGGCGGTCTATTATCAGGGTAAGACGGACCGGCACAGACATTTCATGGTGGAGCGTTATCTGGAGGATGTGGGTTATTGTTCTGTAGTGAGGCCCAGTGTCTCAAAAGAAGTGGCTGCCATGGGGATGGACAGCGAGTCTTTGAAGGAGAAGTTTGGGACTGCCAGTGATATGGCAAGAAAACAGCTGCATCAGTTTAAGGATGAATATTTGTCCTCTATTGCCGATTGCGTTAAAATCATCAATTTGTTCATGCCCTGGGAGAGGATATTCGAAGTAGAGATCTGGGCAGAATACCAGGAGAACGGAGCATGACCGAATCAGAAATACAAGAAAGGGCAGGGTACTATCATGATGAAGATTGGTTTCATTGATTATTATCTGGACGAGTGGCATGCCAACCACTACCCTGAATGGCTCAAAAAATACAGCAATGGGGAAATGGAGGTGGCCTATGCCTATGGACAGATTGCAAGCCCCTTTACCCACAAGACTTCTCAGGAGTGGTGCCAGGAGCATCAGGTGACTTACTGTGCTGCCATAGAAGAGGTGGTGGAAAAAAGCGATGCCCTGATAGTGCTTTCCCCGGATAACTGTGAAAAACACGAGGAATTGGCCAAACTGCCCCTGATGTCAGGAAAGAGGACTTTTATCGATAAGACCTTTTCTCCGGATCGGGAGAGCGCGCTGGCTATGTTTGCTTTAGGCGATGCACATGGAACCCCCTGTTATTCCGCGTCCGCCCTGCGGTTTGCAACGGAATATCAGCCCTATAAGGGTAAAACGGTAAAGGCCATGGCTACCTGGGGACCGAATGGTGTGGACACCTATAGCGTCCATCAGTTGGAGCCGGTGATAATGCTGATGGGAGGCTGCCCGGAGCGGGTCATGTCCTCGATTCAGGGGGACTGGACGCAGCTGGTGTTCGAATGGGCAGACAAAAGAAGCGCTTCCGTATTGTGCACGGGAGGGAATTCTCCTTTTGCGGTCAATATGAATCTGGAGCAGGAATGCGTTTCCTTTGAAGTAAAGTCCGATAGCTTTGTGGGCTTTATGAAGGGTCTGGCAGCCTTTTTTACTACCGGAGAGATTCCGGTCAGCCATGAGGAAACCGTGGCTATCATGGCGGCGAGGGAAGCTGCTCTTCAGGCAATGGCGGAGCCTGGGGCTTGGATTCTGGTTGAGCAGTAATTGGCGGAAGGGAATATCCTTCCATTGCAGCCATCGGCTCATACAGGGCCGATGGCTGTCAAATATCATCGATACAGTGCCTCTACTTCTCTATTCCAAACAATTTCCGATAATCCTCATAAAGCCTCAGGGAATCCGGATGACCGCAATAAGCCGTGGTGCCAGGTCGATTCATCATGCCCATGTACTGATAGCAAAGCACTTTGTCTGCATAAGGAGAAATATTCTTTAGCTGTTGCTCTATCCTCTGGATATCCGAAGGCAGTAAAGCGCTCTTGTATACATCCCCTTCAAAAGCGAACAATTCCAAGTCCGCCCAAAGCGCGCTGCGGCCTGCACGGTCGTGCGCCCGGCGCAGAGATTCATAGTAAGCGGCCGTCTGCCCCGGAACGGACTTCCTGACCCCTACCTCGTCCTGGTATGCGATGATATCCGCATCGATTCTTTCAAGCTGCGCTATATAAGCATCGTCAGCTTTCAAAAGATTGGTGCCGTAAGGGGCAATCAGCATCTTTGATTCGGGCGAAAGCTCTTTTCCTTTGGCGGTGTATGCATTGATATATCGTATGAAATGCTCATCAAAGCAGCCGTTGATGCAGGCTTCGTCCGGCAGATACCAGCCATAGAAGGAAGGGTGTCTTCCATATAGTTCCACCATTTGCTCCATCGCCCGGAAAGCGCGGGCCTGCACTTCGGGACTCACCATATTGTCATAAGGTCTTAAGTAGTTTCCATAATAACCGCAGGACACAAAGACGTGAATGCCATATTTATCTGCTGCAGACAACAATGTTTCCAGCGGATTCTGGCAGGGCATATCTGCCGCTGGACAAATATCTGTGGGAAAATAACTTTCCATGATATCATACGGTGCCTGGCGGCAATCCTCCCCATTTTCTTCCCGCGCTTTCTCCGCCATGAGAGAACTGCCCAGCAATACAATATATTCCATATGGAGAGAAGCGATTTCCGCAACCTTCTCTTCCCATTGCGCCGCGCTGAAATGTCTGCAGACAGGATTCCAATATTTCCCCTCCGCCGCATTGGGATGCTGAAACTCGAACCAGGTACCTTCAATAGGTTTTAACATGCTGTTTGTCTCCTTTCCGACTGACTTTGTAATGTCGTCTGAAAATCCTGCCTGATTGGAAAAGGGTCGCTGCCGTCCAGGGCATCAGACGGCGGACAGGATTGTGACATCCTATAAAAATATTGTAACATGAGAGAGTGGAGGAAGACAATATAATATCACTTGATTTTATTCTTGAGCAATAGCTAACTTCGAAAATAAAATCTGCTTTATGTGACATCATCACAGAAGAACAAAGAAATCCATGATATCATAGAGCCACAAAGGAAAACAAAGGAGGACGATAAAATGTCTGCTGTCAATATCAACAAGAACAATTTCCGGAGCGAAGTCATGGATTCTGATAAACCCGTCCTGTTGGACTTTTGGGCACCCTGGTGCGGGCCCTGCCGCATGGTGGTCCCCATCGTGGAGGAGATTGCCAGGGAGCGCTCCGACATCAAGGTGGGCAAAGTCAACGTGGATGAAGAGCCGGAGCTTGCGGGGCAGTTTGGCGTCATGAGCATCCCTACTCTGGTGGTGATGAAAGACGGGAAAATAGTCAACCAGGCCATGGGGGCGAGACCTAAGAGCGCCATCCTGGGGATGCTGTAAGGAGGTGGCCATATGGGATTCTTTGACCTGTTCCGGCAGCCGGACATCAACCAGGGCGTGGAGGAGTACAGGGCCGTCCCCCAGGCGATCCTGCTGGACGTCCGCACCCCCGAAGAGTATGGGGGAGGGCATGTTCCGGGAAGCAGGAACCTGCCGCTGCAGCAGATTGAAAAAATCACAGCCATTGCGGAGAAGAAAGAGACACCCCTGTTCGTCTACTGCCAGTCCGGGGCCAGAAGCCGCCAGGCAGTAAGCCTGCTGCAGCGCATGGGATATGAAAACGTGAACGACATCGGCGGCATGGCCGCATATCGGGGAGAGGTGGAATGACATGAAAGTGGTGATCGTAGGCGGCGTGGCGGGAGGCGCCACAGCCGCGGCAAGAATCAGGAGATTGGACGAGGCGGCGGAAATCATCGTATTTGAGCGGTCAGGATATGTTTCCTATGCCAACTGCGGCCTGCCCTACTATATCGGCGGCGTGATTGCGGATCCGGAAGAGCTGACACTCCAGACCCCGGAGAGCTTCTACTCCCGCTTCCGGGTGGCCATGAAAGTCCGCCATGAGGTCACGGGAATCCATCCGGAGCGCAAGACCGTCTCCGTGAAGAACCTGGAGACGGGGGAGGAATTTGAGGAGGGCTACGACAAGCTGATCCTCTCCCCCGGCGCAAGGCCCACGCAGCCCAGGCTCCCCGGCACAGGCATAAGCAAGCTTTTCACCCTGCGCACCGTGGAGGACACCCTGCGCATCAAAGAGCACATAGACAGGCACCATCCGAAATCCGCCATACTGGCAGGCGGCGGCTTCATCGGGCTGGAGCTGGCGGAGAATCTGCGGAAGCTGGGGATGGAAGTGACCATCGTCCAGCGCCCGAAGCAGCTGATGAGCCCCTTTGACGCGGACATGGCCGCCATGATCCACGGCGAGATGCGCAGGCATGGCGTCAGGCTGGTGTTGGGGCAGACTGTGGAGGGCTTTGCGGAGAAGGACGGCGGCGTGGACGTGCTGTTAAAAGACAATGCCCCGCTCCATGCCGATATGGTGGTGCTTGCCATCGGCGTCACGCCGGACACGGCCCTGGCAAGGGAGGCCGGACTGGAGCTGGGGATAAAAGACAGCATTGTGGTTAATGACCGGATGGAGACCTCTGTCCCTGACATATACGCTGCCGGCGATGCGGTTCAGGTAAAGCACTCCGTCACTGGCCAGGACGTGCTGCTCTCCCTGGCCGGGCCTGCCAACAAACAGGGCAGGATCATCGCGGACAACATCTGCGGCGGCGACAGCCGGTACGCGGGCAGCCAGGGCAGTTCCGTGATCAAGGTGTTCGACATGACAGCCGCCGTCACCGGCATCAACGAGGCCCATGGGCGGAAGGCCGGGCTGGACGTGGATACGGTCATCCTCTCTCCCATGAGCCATGCGGGCTACTATCCGGGCGGCAGGGTCATGACCATGAAAGTGGTATTCGAGAAAGAGACATACCGGCTGCTGGGTGCCCAGATCGTAGGCTATGAGGGCGTGGACAAGCGGATCGACGTCCTGGCCACTGCTATCCATGCAGGAATGAAAGCCACTGAGCTGAAAGATTTGGACCTGGCCTATGCGCCGCCCTATTCCTCTGCAAAAGACCCCGTGAACATGGCAGGCTTCATGATCGACAACATCGCGGGCGGCATATTGAAGCAGTGGCATCTGGAGGATGTGGATGCGCTGCCCAGGGACGGCAGCGTCACGCTGCTGGATGCCAGGATGGCAGGGGAATATGCCCGGGGGCACATCCAGGGATTTTGCAACATTCCCGTTGATGAGCTGCGGGAACGCCTTGCCGAACTGGAAAAGGGCAAGCCCGTCTACGTCATCTGCCAGAGCGGGCTGCGCAGCTACATTGCCTGCCGCATCCTGGAGGGGCAGGGATTCCAGGCCTATAACTTCTCCGGCGGATTCCGCTTTTACGATGCTGTGATAAACGACCGCCGCCTGGTGGAAAGCGCGGCCCCCTGCGGCATGGACAGATAGAGGCAATGAAAAGGCTGTGGGGAAATGCCTGTACTGCTGCAAGCGGGCAGGATTTCCCCACAGCCTCTTTTGCCGCTGCAAAAAGGCGGACAGCACCGCAAGGCCTACGGCCGGTTTCCTAATTCTTCCAGCCTATCTGCATTTGTGATTTCAATGACGCCCCGGCTCAGCCGGACCATCCCCTCATTTTGGAAATACCGGAGCATCCGGGTGATGACCTCCCGGTGGGAGCCCAGATGGTTGGCGATGGTCTCGTGGGTGATTTTCAGTGTACTGCTTCCCTCGATGGAGGCCTCTTCCAGAAGGAACGCCGCCAGGCGCCTGTCCAGGCTCTTCCACATGATCTGTTCCATTAGCCACATCACATCCGAAAAGCGGGAAGCCATCAGTTCATTGGTATAATTTGCCGCCGGTGCGGATTCTTCCAGGATGCCCTTGTACACCTCGGTGGGCACCACCCAGAATTCCGTGTCCTTTTCCGCCGCGATCGTCACGTCGAACTGGATGGAGCGCAGCATGCAGGAGGCCGAGAACAGGCACATATCCAGTTCGAACAGGCGGTAGAGCGTGATCTCGCGGCCTTCGTCTGACAGAATGTAGACCCGAAGCTGCCCGGATTTGATCAGGAGCAGGCCGGTACAATCCATGCTTCCGTTGTGGATGACGGTCCCCTTTTTGACGCGGTGGCTTACCAGGCTGCCGAGGATGCGGGCCTGCTGTTCTGTGTCCAATCGATCCCATATGGGAAAGCAGCTTTGAAATTCCATGTTATCCCCTTTCTATCCAATCTCTGTCCCCATTGTAGCACAGATGTCTGGAAAAATCACCCACCATGGCCTGATATAAAATATTTCTCCGGAATATATACAACAAATAGAAATATACCTTGACAGACGAGGTATATAGGAGTATATTGTAACAAGAAAGGAGATGCCTATGTCAATTACGTCCGATATTTTACGGGGCCACACAGAGGCCATCATCTTGTCCCATCTGCTGGAGCAGGACAGCTACGGCTACCAGATCAACAAGGACATCATGAAGAAGACCGACAACCGGTGCGAGCTGAAGGAGGCCACGCTGTACTCCGCCTTCCGCCGCCTGGAGCAGGCGGGCTACATACGCACCTACTGGGGAGACGAGACCGTGGGGGCCAGGCGGCGCTATTACTCCATCACGGAGGAGGGCCGCCAGGCCTATCAGTCCTACAAGCGGGACTGGGAGGAGGCCAAGCTCACCATCGACCAGCTGCTGAAATGAGGAGGAAGCTCCGGAAATCCGAAAAAAGGCAGAAATGTAGACAGGGATGCGAACAGAAGCGCAGAAAGAATTGCAGAAAGGAAAATAAGCATGAAGGAAAAAATCACAAAGCATATCAATGAACTGTTCAGGGACGCGCCCAAGACCAGGAGGGCCGTGGAGCTGAAAGAGGAGATGACCCAGAACACCATAGAGAAGTACGAGGACCTGATTGGCGAGGGCTGTCAGGAGGAGGACGCGTTCCAGATTGTGGTGGGCTCTATCGGGGACGTGACGGAGCTGTTCGAGGATCTCAAGGACAGGAGCCTGTTCCTGCTGCCGGAGGAGCAGCGGCGGAAGAGGGCAGTGCTCAAGGCAGCCGCCGTTGGAATCTATATCTTTGCGGGGGTGGTCTTCATCATCTCCATGGTGGTCAACGACATGTATTATGCCCTGGCGCCGGAAGGCGGCATCCTGGGGCTGGCGCTGACGGCGCTGATCTGCATCCCGCCCACCTGTATGCTGATCTACGCGGCGAACATGTATCCCGCCTACAACAAAAAGGAGGAGAACCTGGTGGAGCTGTACAAGGAGGCCGCCCACACCGGCAGCAGGGAGAGGGCGATCCGGACTTCTGTCAGCATGCTCATCTGGCTGGTGACCTTGCTGCTCTATTTTGCCATCAGCATGACCACGCAGCGGTGGGAGATCACCTGGCTGGTATTCCTGGTGGGAGCCTGCGCCCAGATGATCGAGGTGTTGGTGTTCAACATAAAGCACACCGGTTCATGAAGCCGGGGGAGTCAGGACCGGCCGAAGGAGGGCTGCCGGGTAGGCGGGCGCCCGGAGGCGCGGCGCGTGGCGGCAGCAGAATGGGGAGGAATAAGGATTATGAAAAAATTGCAGATTGCTTTGATTGGCATAATTGGAGCGGTGATGGTCTTCCTGTGCGTGGCGCTGGGGATTTCCCTGTCCAGGGGGATTCCGTCGGCCGGCGGCGGGAACTACTCGCTGGTTCAGGAGAAGAAATTCCCGGCCAAGGACATCCGGAGCCTGAAGATAGACTATGGAAAAGGCTCCTCAGGCTCCACGGACGTGCTGTTCTATCAGGGCACAGGGGATGAAATCATCATCCGGGAATACATGAATTATGAACCGGGACAGAACCAGCTTTCCGCCATAGAGCAGTCAGGCGGGGAGCTGAGAATCACAGGGGCGGGACATAGGTTCTTCTCCTTCCTCTCCATCGGCTTCCGGGGAGCCTATGTGGAGGTGTACCTGCCTGCGGGATTCGCCGGGGACATGGAGACGCTGACCGTGAAGACCATCAGCGGGGAGATATCCTCCAAAATCGGACTGACAGCCCAGGGCGGCTTTCTGGCTTCCACCACCAGCGGCGACATGCTGTTCCCGGAGGTCCAGGCGGAGAAGATACAGGTGTCTTCCACCAGCGGCGACATCCGCCTGGACAGCGCCCTGGCAGAAAAACAGGACATTTCCACCACCAGCGGCGATATCACGGTGGAGCAGGCCCGGGGGGAGACGAAGATATCCTCCACCAGCGGGGAAATTCGGGTATCCGCTCTGGAGGGACCCCTGCGCACATCCACCACCAGCGGCGACATCACGCTGGGACAGGTGACAGGCAGCATCACGCTGTCCACCACTAGCGGCGAGATTCGGCTGGAGGAGGGCGAAGGGGATTTGGATGCGGAGAGCACTTCCGGCGATATCCGGGTGGGGAGTCTCGCAGGGAGCTTTCGCATGAGCACCACCAGCGGGGAGCTTACGGTCTCCAGGGCAGGCTCCTTTGGCAGGGCCCATTCCGTCTCCGGCGACATACGCGTCTTCCTGGAGGACCTGACAGGAGACCTGGACATCTCCACCACCAGCGGGGCGGTGGATTTGGCGTTCCCAGGGACGGCGGATTTCCGCTTCCGGTTCAGTACCACCAGCGGCGAGTGCGGGACATTCTTCGACGATGCGCTGTCCTTTGACAAGAAAAGGAAAAACGCGGAAGGGGAGCTTGGAGCGGGAACCCATTCCGTGGAGATATCCACGGTCAGCGGAGATTTGGACATAAGGGAATTTCAGGGCGGCGATTTGTAAAAAAGCTTTGTATTTCCGGCTCAAATAAGGTAGGATAAAGATACCGACCAGAAATGTCATGAAAAGCATAAAGCAGCCTCAAGGCGGGAAGCGAAGAGGCGCAGGCTGGAACAGGAGGAATGAGCCCCATGGAACAGAGACCGGAAATCAAGAGAGAAAACGTAAAGACCTTATTTGAATCCCCCTATCTGCGGGTGGCGGATCTGCAGTACGCCCCGGGGAAGCACTATTATGACGCCACCAGGCGGGACATGGAGAACCTTACCGCCATAAAATCGGATCAGGAGTTCGAGGCTATGCTGGCGGACGCAGTGAGCTGCTTCGTCATCCTGGACGGGGAGGGGGAGGAGCCAAAGCTGTTGCTGTCCTATGAATTCCGCTATCCCGCGGGCCAGTACCTGCTTAGCGTGCCCGCGGGCCTCATAGACGAGGAGGACAGGGAGAGGCCGGATGTCCTGGTATCCACCGCCATCCGGGAGATTCGGGAGGAGACCGGGCTGGAGGTTCGGGACACCGACACCGTCAGGGTGGTGAATCCCCTGGTCTTTTCCACGCCGGGCCTGACGGACGAGAGCAATGCGCTGATCTGCGCCGTGCTGCGTTCCGCCAGGCCCACCGACCTGTCCCAGGAGGGGGCCGTGGGCTCCGAGCAGTTCGACGGCTTCTGTCTCTTGACCAAAGCCCAGGCCAGAGAGCTGCTGAAAAAGGGCCGGGACGAGCGTGGGAAATTCTATCCCCTGTATACCTGGGCTGCGCTGCTGTATTTTGTGTCGGACATGTGGCTGGAAGCGTGAACGGAGCGAAAATCTGTTGCCTGTGCTGGCTGCACCGGTATGTCAGAAAAGGGGTAGGAAGGGAGCGGCATAGATGAAGAACTATACCCAGGTCTACGTAAAAAACAGCATGGAGGCGGCAGAAACCTATTGCAGGGCCTTTGGCGCTGAGATAACATTTGAAATCAAAAATGACAGTGGCACCGCCTATGAACATTGTGAATTATCGGTCAATGGGGACGGCTTCCTGGCCATAGGCGAGGCAAAGAATCCCTGCGACATAGAGCTTGTCCACAAAATGAAATGGGAGACAATGACCTTTAACGTATTTGAGATGGGGGCCGAAGAGAGCGTCCGGCGTGCGCTTGATGTCCTGCGTGACGGCGGGCTGGTGCTGGAGGAGATTCATGAGCTGCCATGGAGCAGATGCTGTGCCACCGTTATCGACAGGTATGGCGTATGCTGGTGGATTTCCATATAGCGGCTGAAAAGGGCTTTTCAAGACAAGTAAAACAGATAGATTGAGGAATTCATTTCATGAAAATGCTGAAAATCAATGATAACGTGCCGGAGGCATCGGCCATCGGCCTGGGATGCATGCGGATCACCGGATTGGGAAGCGCCGTGCAGGAGCTGGTGGAGGCTTCCATGGAGGCAGGCGTCAATTTCTTCGACCATGCGGACATCTATGCAAAAGGAGAGGCGGAGAGCCGGTTCGGGGAGATTCTGACCCCCGAATTGCGCAGCCGCATGGTGATACAGACCAAGTGCGCCATCCGTCCCGGCATCTGCTACGATTTTTCGAAGGAACATATATTGGAATCCGTGGACGGCAGCTTGAAGCGGCTTGGCACGGACTACATCGACATCCTGTTGCTGCACCGCCCGGACGCGCTGATGGAGCCGGAGGAGGTGGCGGAGGCTTTCGATATCCTGAAAAAGGCCGGAAAAGTCCGCGCCTTTGGCGTCAGCAACCATAATCCCATGCAGATAGAGCTGCTGAACAGCTGCCTGGCGGAGCCCCTGTGCGTCAACCAGATTCAGTATTCCGTGGCCCACTGCCCTACCATTGATGCAGGGCTCAATGTGAATATCTGTAATGAGGCGGGCTGCAGCAGGGACGGCAGCGTGATTGAATATTGCAGATTGAAGAAAATGACTATACAGGCGTGGTCTCCTTTCCTCTACGGCATGTTCGAGGGCGTCTACATCGGAAACGAGAAATTCCCGGAGCTGAACCAGGTCATGGACCGCCTGGCGGAAGAATACCAGGTGACGCCCAATGCCATCGCCGTGGCGTGGATCATGCGGCATCCCGCCCATATCCAGACCATTGTGGGCAGCACCAATGCACAGCGGGTGCGGGATGTCTGCAAGGCCTCCGATATCTGCCTGACCAGGGACGAATGGTATGAGATGTACCTGGCAGCGGGGAAGAAGCTGCCCTGAAGAGACGGCGGAACGATTTGGGCGGTTTCAGGCGGCGGATTTTCCCTGGCAATGAGACAGGCTTAAAGTCCGGATTATGGGGCTGTGTGCACAGATGGCCCGCTGTGCGGTGGGGCTGTAGCTGTCGGCCCGCTGTCGGGCGGGCCATCCTCCGGCCTGCTGTCAGCCTGGGGCGGGGGGACGGGCGGCGGGGCAGAGGCGGTTCCCTTGACCAAAGTCAGGACAAAACAGACGGCGGTCTGCCCATGGCCTCCATTCCCTCTGTCGGCGGGAGCCTCTGCGGCGGGGAGAGCCTGGGCCGTCAGGGAGCCGCCCATGGCTTCCGCCAGTGATTTCGCTATGGTCAGCCCCAGCCCTGTGCCGCCTTTGCTCCGGGAGACATCGTTTCTGTAAAAACGATTAAAAAGATTCGGTACATCATTCTCCCTGATCTCCGCCGAATCATTTTCAAAAAGAATCTGAACCTGCCCACAGCTTTCCTGCATGCGGATGTCCAGATAGCTGTGGGCATATCTTCCTGCGTTTGTGAGCATGTTCGCGAAGATGCGCTGACAGGCATCCCTGTTCCCCTGTGCTATCACAGGATGCTCCGGCAGGCGGCTTTCCAGAGAGAACCCCTCTCTCTCCAGGGAACCGTAATTGTCCGCAAGACTCTCCCGCAGCAGTCTGCACACGTCCAGCTGCTCCAGTTCCAGCGAGAAATCCATGCCGTTTACCCGGGAAAAAGCATAGAACTGTGAGACCAGATGCTCCATGGAGCGCGCGCCCCGCTCCAGCACGTCCAGGGACTCCTCCAACTGGAAAGAGGCATTCCCGGAGGGAGCTTTCAGCCATTTCAGATATCCCAGAATGACCGTCAGTGGCGTGCGCAGATCGTGGCTGATGTTTTCAATCTGCTGCTGGAACTCCTGCTCCCGCTTCTTATAGGCCATCCGCTCCCTGCGGATCTGCTCCAGAGCGCCATTGATGGATTCCATCAGCCGCTCCAGCCCTTTGTCCGGCAGGGGGAGATGGAGGATCTGGTTCCGGAGCAAATCACCCTGAATCTGCGAAAGCTCCCGGGCCGTCTCCTGCAGGGCATGTTCAAGCGCGAAATACCGAAAAGCAAAATATGCCGCAGCAATTATAAAGAATATCAGTCCCAAATCCTGTATCCGAAAAAAATCTCCCATCTTCATCCCCCTAAAAGCGCTTCTGCCCTAAATGTCCCTTTTCCTCACTAATAGCACACCCGCTGCGCTGAACACAAGGATTCCCGCTGTGCCTGAGATGAGGCATCTGGCCATGCCCGCCCCGGTGTCCCATATGGTGGCGCATTCCGACATGTTGACATTTGTCCCCGCCGGGATGAAGTTGGCGGGCATCCACATGGCCACGTCCATGAGGACGTCCCCGCCAAAGGGCAGGACAATCCCGGCAAACAGCAGGATCTTGGGCAGGAACAGCATCACGGTCAGCCATGCTAGGACGCTGAAAAAGCTGTTTTCAAAGAAATCCAGCAGGACTACGGCCAGGATCAGGGAGCCGGTGGCAATCAGGGACATGGCAGGGACTTCCAGCAGCATATCCTGGATGGTGGTGGGGCCTGTGGCATGCAGCAGCAGTTCGGCGCATCCGATGTATAAGGGCAATGCCACTGCCAGCATGACCAGGGAGGCCACAAAGCAGACCACGCACTTCCCGGCCAGGAGCTGCATCCGGGAGATGCCATAGGCGATGCTGTTTCCCATGGTACCGTTCCTCCTGTCGGATTCGTAGAGCATGGCGGCCACATCAGCGGCCACGTAGCAGTACATCATGGGCACGGATACGAGCATGGAGTAGGAGAAAGAGGAAGAGCCGTACCGGAAATGCTCCACGTCTTTCATGAGGAACAGGGTCAGGTTCAGGAACAGGATGATTGCCAGCAGGCCGATGAAAGCCCCGCGGAGCTCTTTGCTGTGTGCCGCTCGGTAGAGTTCGCTTTTGATGTAGTTCAGCATGATTCTTTCCCTCCGTTCTTCAGGTTCATGTAATAGTCCTCCAGGGAGGCGGACTTGCGCTCCAGCCCCAGGATGCAGAGCCCATGCTCCATGGCCAGGCGGCTGTAGGCCTCAGGTTCCCGGCGGAAGCCGCGGATTTGGATGGTGCCCTCCGGGAGCACCCGCCAGCTCTCCTCCGGGAAATGCTTTGCCAGCAGGGCGGCGTACTTTTCCCTGTCGTCCACGTCGATGTTCAGGCGGTCTGCGCATCTTTCGTGCAGCTCCTGGGCGGATATCTCCTCCAGAAGCTTTCCCTTGCTCAGGAACCCGAACATGGTGGCGGTCTGCTGGAGCTCGGGCAGGATGTGGCTGGACAGCAGGATGGTGATGTTCTTCTCTGTGTTCAGCCTATGGAGCAGGGCGCGCAGCTCCACGATGCCGCTGGGATCCAGGCCGTTGACGGGCTCGTCCAGGACCAATGCCGCGGGCTCTCCCAGCAGGGCGATGGCAAGGCCCAGCCGCTGCTTCTGGCCCAGGGAGAGGCGCTTGCATCTTTCCCGGCGCTTTTCCCGGATGTCCACGAGCTCCATGAGCTCCTGTACCTTTTCCTTTCCCGGGATGCCCTTTTGGATGCGGTAGTATTCCAGGGTGCGCTCCACGGTCATGTTGGGGAAGAAGCCCGGACGCTCGATCATGACGCCCATCTGCCTGCGAGAGCGGAGAAGCTCCTTTTCCCCGGAGCGGCCGAACAGGCGGATCTCCCCTGCGGTGGGGAAGACATGCCCGGCCAGGAGCTTCAAGAGGGTGGACTTGCCTGCGCCGTTGTCGCCGATCAGCCCGTAGATGCTTCCGGGGCTCACCCGCAGGCTCACCCCGTCCAGCGCCAGGACGGAGCGGTATTTTTTGGTGACTTGATTTGCTTCTATGACGGAATCGTTCATTTCTGGCCTCCTTTTCGCCGGGATGTACCTGTTCCGGCTGACATTTATCAGTATAGACCATGGGGAGTTAATAAGTCATAAAGAACTTTTAAAGATGTCGTAAAGATTTGCGGAGAGGAATGCCGGAAATATGCGGTTTTCCTGACTCGGTGTCACTAGTAGAGTCACTAGTAAAAAGTAGGGCATGATGCCAAGGTCAGCATTCAGACCCTACTTTTATGGCTTCCACAGCTTCGCGCAGCTGGCCTAAGTCTTTGTGCGTATATACGTTCTCATTGATGTCCTGTCCTTTATGGCCCATGAGCTTGTAGCGTGCCACACGATCTACGCCCGCGCTGTCCAGTAGGACATTGAAGGTGTGACGGCAGTCGTGGGGCGTGTGCTCCGTCTGGATGCCACAGGCGAGAAGGGCGGAACGGAAGTGTTCGCGATAATCCTTTTCGGAGATGTCTTTTTCATCGGTATGGTATATCAGGCTCTTGAAGCGTGGATTCAGACGGCGGCATACCATTTCATAGATTGCGGAATGGATGGGAACCGTCCTGTCACGGCTGTACCGGTTCTTCAGGCCGCCAGTGAACGTCCGCTCTTCCAGGCTGATTCCGTCAAGCGGCATCCGGGCAAGCTCGTTTATCCGCCATCCGGAATAGCAGTATATCAGAACCGTGTCCACAAAAGGGATGTCCTTGTGCTTCCAGAGCAGAGACAGCTCCTCTCTGGTGAAGGGGACACCATGGACGTTGTCGTTCTCTTTGGTGATTTGTGTATACTGGGAGTAGTCCTTTGCCACCAGCTCGAACTGGATGCCATACTTGTACATCTGCTTGAAGAGGTTCCGTATATGTTCCAGGGTGGAAAAAGATAGGCCGTCCTGGTCAAGGATGTCCTGCAGGTCTTGCGTCCGTATGTCCCACATGGCCATCCCATGGAGCCGGGAGCATTTTTTATATGCTGCTATAGCGCATCCCTGTGCGCTGGTCTTCTTCCCGCGTATCTCGTAAGAGGACTTATATTTCCACTGGTACCAGGAAGTAAAAACTTCACTGAATAGCTTCTTCCGGTCATTCGGGTCATAGGGGGCCTTGTTGTACTCCGCCAGGGCGATCTCGGCGGAGACCCGGTCAGGGAAGCAGCCAATTACGTCATAGGCTGGATAGCCGTCTGCATCGATGCGGGTGTTGACCCTGACCTGGAATGGGTTCCTCCGCTTGCCAGACAGCTTCACCACCGTCCCTGAGCCGTTAGGGCGGCGCTTCCGGGCCTTTCTGGGCGTACTGGTAGAAATATTGCCGTCCCTCACCGGAAAGCCGCAGTGGGGGCATATGATGGCTCTGTCGCTTATCTGGCCGGTACATTCAGGACATCGTATGAGTGCCATATGGATCACGCTCCTGTCTGAAAGATGGTATAAAAAATACACCTGTACAGGCGGGTGCATTGATGGTATAATAGGCCTTGGTTGGAGGTATTATACCGGCATCCGCCTGTATAGTGTCCATGCGGTTCCTGGTGGTGCGGGAGCCGCTTTTTTATGCTTGACGGTTATTTGCGTTTGGGATATAATATGCTTAACAAGAGAGCCGTTGACCAGTGTACACCTGGCCGCCGGTAAAATGTATTCTACAAAAGTAGCGCCTTAGTTTACCAGACCGAGGGCGCTATTTTTTGCGTGTAATGTAAATAACAAGAGTTATCACAGCGCAAAGCATAATTACAAACTGAATCAGATCAGAATATGTAACCATAAGCACCAGCCTCCTTCCTTTCGTCCGGCGGCTGACATAACACCCCAACGGCTCCCCTGGTAAGCATATTATATTGTCATGGTACAGAGCCTTGACCTGGTTGGAGCCGGAGCCAATACTGGCCTGAACGCAAGATTGCGTTCACCTCTAAATAGTGGTCAGGCCCAAATGGGTCTCGCTCCCAACGCAATTTTGCTCCCGGCTCCTGGAAGAAGCTTAGGTTCGACACAAGTGTCGATGGTGTCCTCCAAAGAGGGGTCCCTGGTTCGGGAATCCTTTGCCGTTTGTGGCAAAATGTTGCAACTTTCTGCAATGGTGTCCTCCCAATCGGAGGGGGGTGCTCCAACATGGAATACCCCTATAGGATGCCCTGATTCAGGGAGGGGTAGCCAAAAATTTTGGTTACCCCTTGGCCTGGGGAGCACCTAATCAGCAGCATTCGCCCCAGATGGCGAATGGTTCTATTTGGTTCCACAGTTTTGTGGAAGGGGGAGTCTGTGGCACCCCTCCCCCAAAATAAGGGGTACCTCTCCGGGAAGTACCTCACGGACATTTGCCCTTCACTGGGAGCCATCTTCCCATCCGGCTCCTGGGAGGAAAAAGCAATCTTCCTTTCTCCTAGTCTGCCAGTTCGGCGGTGCAGTTCCTCATTCAAGAGGAGCAGAGCACCCTGCGGCAGCGGTAGAGCCGTGAATTCGGCACTATACCAGACAAGGTAGATAATCTTTACCCCTGTCCCTCTGGAATGTCAAGGCTAGGAGCCACGACATCCTTCCCCAGATGTGGGGAAATTCCCAGTTTTGGGAAGTCGGGGCTAGGACTGGGGTGGGTCGAGTGTTTTTATTGACATTATTGGACTTCCAACAACTTCCATAATAGTTAGAAATTCTTCTATATCATTTTCATTTCCCAAATGCACATTTTCGTATTCTTTCTTTTTATCATCTAACCATAATTTATATAATTTATCATCTATGGTTCCATTATGAAACAATGGGAGCATTTTACCCCAATCCTCTAAAAAGTATTGCAGAACACTATCGCTTACAATAATTTTTTCTTTCCCAACGCGAAAATATATCGATTTTTCAGTTTTGACCAATAAATCAATAATATCTGCATAAGTTTCAGGTTCATTACCATTTTTCATTTTGTCAGATAATCCACAAAGCCAGTCTATTGATACATGAAATGCTTCAGCAATTTTCTTTGCAACGGCAATAGATGGATTTTTTAAATTCTTTTCATACGAAGAGAGTGCAGAAGCAGTAATTCCTATTTCTTCAGCAAATTTTTTTTGTGTCATATCCAAACTAAGTCGAAGTTTTTTTATTCTATCGGAAAAAACTTGTAATTCCATATCTCCCATTACAACCAACCTCCTTTGAAGTTAATTGTACCATCTAAAGAATACTAAATCAATCAAAAAATGTCAATATCAACTATTATAAAAAATATATATTTTAGATGAATATGATATTGACAAAGATTTAGAAATACATTATAGTTGATTTATAAACTAAAAAGAAAGGAGGCAAACCAATGAGAATCAGCAGAGATAAGGTTGACATCTGCCGGGCAAGAAAGAAAAAGAGCGTGGCAGAATTAGCAGCAACCTATGGAGTAAGCCGTGCGAGGATGAATGCCATTCTCAACCAGCGGGAAGTATCTGTTGTATCTGCTGGAAGATTAGCAGATGCTCTTGAATGTGATGTAACTGAAATTTTGGAGGACTAAGAAAGGAGAAAACAGAAAATGGCAAAAAGAGTATTTACAGATTATTACATAGCAGATGAAGAGAGATTAAAGGGCTACACAGTAGCAAATGTTACCTTCGGCATTAATGCGGCAGATTCCGGTATGCTGATTGAACTGGAGCGTGAAGTAGACAACGTGGTTCTGGGTATTGACATTCTTTACGATCCTGACCATGAGGAGCTTGAGGAACCATGCCAGATTTCAGAGGAATATGTGAAGCATATTCAGTAAACGAGGTGGTTTTATGCTGTCACAGGAAGAACTTGCGGCAATGGTGGCGGAAGAGAAAAAGCACCTGGGTGTTGGAAGTGAGGAATTCATGAAGCGTCACAATGAGATTATGGGAGAACTTGACCAGATTAAGGAAAGAGAGGAGGAAAGGCGGAAGATGGTAGCAGCGAAAGTAAACCAGATTATAGCGGCAATGACAGCGTCCTGTCTGTCTCCACAGGAGATTGCGGACAAGGCCGGGGTATCGGTCAATGTGGTGTACAGAATCAGAAGAGGCTATCTGGTGAAACTCGAAAGATTCGGGAAAGTATGCAGAGCCTTGGGGATATCCCCGGAGGATGTCATTGATTATTCCAGATTGGAGCAGAGCCATGGCAAGCCGTGAGGAACTGTTGCAAAGCATCCACCCAGGCATGGTAATTAACAAGGCTTTCTTCCTGAAAGTGTATGGCTATGAGGTTACATGGCCGAGATTCCGGGAGACGGCCATCAAGGCTCTGGAGGATGCCGGATGCAGCAAGGCGAGAAAATATTATGATTCTGTTGTCGGAGAGTATGAGAAAGGACACCAGAAACAGATGAAAGAGGTTGGCAAGTGGTATCTGGAAGAATGCGAAAAGAAAGGACGTGAGGAGAGACGGAGACGAGAAGAGATAGAACTACTGGCGAGGAAGAAGCGGCTATTGATGCAGAAATCGCAGATATTGACCAAAGATTAGAGGAATTACAAGGTGGCAAAAGCCATCCAGTTGTTTTTGATAATGGGACATTCCATTCTGTAAAGCAAAAGAAAGCCGTTTCTTATATGGAGGCGGATTCCCTTATGTCGGCAGATTTGCCGCCCATTGTCAATTTGGTGGAGGGGCTTTTGACGAAAGGGCTGGGTGGATTTTCTGCAAAGTCTAAGCTTGGGAAAAGTTGGATGGCCTTACAGTTGGCGGTTGATTTGGCATGTGGAAACAATTTTCTGGGATTCTCTACTAAAAAATGCGGTGTGTTGTACATAGACCTTGAAAACACGCTGTCACTTACACAGGACAGGCTTCGGCAGATATTGGACGGAAGAGACGCACCGAAAAACTTGTATTTTGCGCATGAATACAATCTGATGGGAGAGGGGTTCGAAGAAGATTTAATGGATTTCATGAAAGGCCATCCAGATGTGAAGTTTGTCGTAATCGATGTATTTCAGAAAGTAAAGCGAGGAAAACAACAGAATCAGACAGATTATGAATCAGATTACGAAATCTTGACAGTACTTAAAGGTATTGCTGATAAGTATGACGGATGTATAATGCCAATCTACCACGACAGGAAGTTTGTTGACCCTACAGACCCATTCAGTAACCTTTTGGGTTCCACAGCTATTGTCGGTGTGAGTGATTTTGTATGGGTACTTTTTAAGGAGCATCGGGAAGATAAAGAAGCTACTCTTGCCGTAACCGGAAGGACGATTCAGGATGCGAGTTTCAAATTGAAGCGTGAAGGTGTCAGATGGGTAAACTTGGGGAATGCAGCCGCCTTGGAAGAGGCCAGGAAACGTCAGGAATATGCAAAAGACCCGGTTGTGAATACCATCAAGAAACTGTTGAGCCAAAATAATGGCAAGTGGAGAGGGAGGGTAAAGGAAATTATAGATAGTAGCCAGTATTTCAAAGGTTGCCGGATATATGGGAGTTCGCAGAAAGTCGGACACAAAATCAAGGAACGGCTTCTGGATATGCAGGGATATGACCAGATTTATCATTCAGAAATAAGCAAAGGCACAGGCAGTTTGATTCATGTTTTTGAGACTGAAAACCCCACATTTAAAGATTGGTCTTAAGCTAAATATAAACATTTCTTTTATTTCTTCAATTTCCAAAGTAATAAAAGAAATGAAAGAAACGTTATTTGTATCAGCTTAAGGGACAGACAAGAAAGGAGAACAGACTTTGAGTGAGAGATTACAGATAGTGCAGCAGATGGAGGAGCTTGCAGGCAAAATCAAGCGGATTGAGGGTGGGCTGGAGACAATCAGCAAAGAGGATTCTGAACATATTGATAACATCAGGGTGCAATATATCATACCGAACGAGCGGAATTATTCAGGGAATGGGGTAAAGGCTATGATAAGGGATGTCGCATTTCCTGTCCCTGATGAAGAATTTGCTTCAAAGATTATTAGAAGCATCCGACAGGAATACGATGAAAGCTTGAAAGAATGCTATAACCTCATGGAGGAATATGCGGAGAAACTTAAAAACGCCCCCAGATAGCGCCAACTATCAAGGGGCAAGCACAGCCGGAACCGTACATACACATGTACATAATACCATGGCTTCCGGCAGAAAGGGAAGAGGAAAATATGGATAAGATTAAAAAGTATGTTGAGAGATTCTTTTCATCAACAAAGAAAAATTCAGAATATGGAATGTCATTCAGTGAGATGGAGCATGGCATGGAAGAAGTTTTCAGTGCTACGGATGCGAATGGAGCGTTTGAAGTGATCACCACATTTTTCAATTTTGGCTATGCCAAAGGCTATCGGGCGGCACTGGCTGAAATGAAGAAAGGCGGTGCAGTATGACAGAGTATGATTTGTTTGTGGAATGCATCCCCATGATAGCGGAGATGGCGGCCAGGTGCCGCAGGCTGTCAGAAAGGGAGTATGAGGGCTGGAAGAGGGAGACCATGGGGCATGCGCCTGAAATGGTCAAGGAATTCATGGGCAAGGTGCTCATTACTATTGACAGGTATGTGTTGGGAGGTGCGGCATGAACGAAAACATCAACGAAGTAATCCTGAGAAGCAAGCCGAACCGGGAGCCGATGGACTTTGAGCGGTTGAAATTCCTCTGCTACTTTATTGCCGGGATAATCGGAGAGGTGTTCGGCTTCATACTTGTACTGATAATTATTTTGGCAATGGCCGGGATAATATAGATGGAGGTGGTGATATGCCGAGAGTGGCATTGAGCATGGAGCAGAAAAGAGATTATATGGTAACCGATTTGCCATACTGGTTTGAAAAGGAAGCACGTAAAAAGAAGATGCACACAAAGGATTTGGCACAGGCGTTAGGCATTACCCCTCAGGCATGGAATGAGAGGAAGAAACCAAAAGTCAATGGAAAACCCAAAGACTCTTTCAGCTATGGAGAAATGCTGATTCTTTTCCGATTGCTGGAACTTGGTGAAGAAGACATATTACGTCTGATGAAACTATAGAGGAGGCGATAAGAGATGTACGTACATGGACTTATTGACGGAGCACTTGCAGTAATCATACTGGAGATGATTGCCTTGATAGTATTCGTAGTGCGGTCAAGGAAAGGCAAGTGATTGATGGGGGATGGGCGGCTGTCATGGCCGCCTGCCCTGCATAAGGGATAGCCTGAATGGCGAATAACTTGGTACAACGGATTGCGGAATATGGTGTACCATAG